>FNBQ01000038.1 GCA_900102385.1 Bacteroidales bacterium KHT7
TACGACGTTCCTACGACGTTCCTACGACGTTCCTTGCCACTAACATATACTAAACGGACAATTTCTGACGAAATTGTCCGTTACAAATCCTAAGTTATCGATTCAGAATTTTCAATTTTCAAATTTCAATTTTCAATTTTCTCCCGAATTATGAATTGCATTTGCATCAATATACGCATCGGCTTCCTTCCTCGAAGCTACCCTCTTACTATCCCCTTGCTATCCCCTTACTATCCCCTTACTTGCCTCTACCTTGAAAGTAGCTTTTTTGTCTCTTTTTTTTGCATAATAATTCAATTCACATCTGCATATTATTACAAAAATGCATTTTTTCCGAACTCGCATAGTTTCTGAGCCACAAGATAAAAAAAGCTCCGCGACCTTCCAAATCATCGCGGAGCCCGAAAAAGTATATCAATTATCAAGTTCTACAACCGTTATGCCTGCGCCACCAAACTGAACGTGCTCATCGTGGAACGACCTCACCCCCGGAACTGTTGCCAGATATTCGCGTATCAGATTACGCAGGATGCCCGTTCCTGTACCATGCAGAATACGAACTCGCGACGAGCCAAGCATTATGGCATCATCTATAAAATATGTCACGGCATTCACAGCCTCATCGCCCCTCATGCCTCTAAGGTCGATATCCTGCTTAAAGTTCAGTTTCTTCTCATAAACGCTATCCTGCGTCTGAAGACTCACGAAGGTCGAGCTCTTAGGCTCGTTATCCTTCGGTTTGTTAGCATGTTCAAGTCGGTCAATTTTCACATTCGTGCGTATTGAACCAAAATTCACAATGGCATTTTTGCCGTTCACTTCAGCAAGTACGCCAACCGTAGTCTGACCTTTTATTCTAACCGTGTCACCCTGCAAGAATGGCTTGTTTTCAACAGCCCTTGCCACCACTTCGCGATGAACTTCATTAGGCTTGGCAACTACGCCGTTCTGTTTATCTTCCTTACGTTTGTTCTTACGATTCTGACGATCAATAAGTTGCTGCATTTTACGTGCAATCTTATCCTCCGTATCCTTATTATTTACGTTCTCCTTGAACTCCTCGAGTTCCTGACGGGCATAGCGTGTTTTTTCCTGTTCAGCCTGAGCTTCCTTAATGGAGCGAATAGTATTTTCTATTCGCGCGTTACTCTCTTTCAGTAAAGATGCCGCCTGTTCTTTCGCCTCCTTCAGAATAGACTTGCGCTCGGCATTAAGTTGTGCTATTTCAGCCTCATATTTCGCAATGGTCTGCTCCAGCTGCTTCTCACGCTGATGCACATTCTGTCTTTTGTGCTCCCAATAACGCTTATCACGCACAATATCCTGAAGATATTTGTCGGCATTTATGTATTCCTGACCGACGATTGCCGATGCATCAGCTATAACATCTTCGGGTATACCGATTTTTCGGGCAATCTCAACAGCAAACGAACTTCCCGGATTTCCAATTTCGAGTTGGAACAGAGCCTTCATCTCCTTTCGGTCGTAAAGCATTGCGCCATTTACCACGCCCTCGTTATCCTCGGCAAAATGTTTAAGGTTCTGATAGTGAGTAGTTATCACGCCAAAAGCCTTCTTTGCATTGAAACGTCTCAATACCGATTCAGCCATTGCGCCGCCAATCATCGGCTCTGTACCCGAGCCGAACTCATCGACCATCACAAGACTCTTGCCGTTGCATTGCTTCATCATCACCTTCATGTTAAGCAGATGGCTCGAATATGTACTGAGGTCGTTCTCGATGCTCTGTTCATCACCCATATCGATGAACAGATGCTGAAATACACCGACCGTAGAATTCGCATCGACAGTTATCGGCAATCCGCACTGAACCATGTATTGCAACAGAGCCACAGTCTTCAGACAGACTGATTTTCCACCGGCATTCGGACCAGATATTATCAAGATTCTGTGCGCCTTGTCGAGCCTTATATCCAACGGAACGACATCACGACCGCTGTTTGCCAGCGACAAAAGCAGCAAAGGATGCTTAGCCTTTATCCAATCAACCTTCGGTTCTTCGACACATTCGGGAATGACGGCATTCATTGAACGGGCAAAGTAAGCCTTGGCTCGAATGAAATCGACATCTGCAAGGAACTCGAAAGATGAGAGAATACCGTCAACATGCTCACGTACAATTTGTGAAAATTGAGTCAGAATGTGAATAATCTCTCGTTTTTCCTCGCCCTCAAGTTCGCGGATGCGGTTGTTTGCCTCCACAACCTCGGCAGGCTCGATAAAAACCGTCTTACCCGTTGCCGATTCGTCATGAACAATACCCTTTATGCGTCGTTTCATGGCTGGCGCAACCGGGATAACCAAGCGACCGTCGCGCAAAGTCGGAGCAACGTCCTTGTCTACCAAGCCATCAGCCTGTGCCGAACGGAGAATAGACTGAAGACTTTTAGAAACGCTTCCAGCCGTGCGCGAAAGTTCCTGTCTGATTCGAAGCAATTCAGGCGAAGCCGAATCCTTTACGCGACCGTATTTGTCGAGAATCGAATCAACACGCTTTATCAACTGCGGATATGTCATAACATCGCCAGCAACGCGATGGAGAGCCGGATAAAGATATTCTCCAGCATCCTCTGCATCACCCGACGTACGGTTCACGAAACTAACCACAAGCAGAATAGTCTCGAGCGAACGGCGCAAATCAAAAAGTTCCTGTTCGTCGAGATACGTTCCTGCCAAGCGGACTCTTTTCAAAGAATCTCTGACATCAAAAAAATACTGGTCGGGGAAAGCCTCACCAGCCTCAAGCATCTTTATGAATTCAGCAACAGGCTCAAGCTTTTCTTTTATATTGTTCAGCGAGTCCATGAAAGCCATACCCTCAACCCTACCCTTTCCAAGGCTGCTCAGACAGTAACCAGAGACAAGTTGTCTGATAGTATCAAAACCTATTTTCTGCTCAAAATTTTGCGGATAAATCATCTGTTTTCTTATTTTGACGCAAAAGTAACACGATAAAGCATTCTTCACAATATTTTAGGCGAAACTTTATAAAACAGAAATGAAAAATTTACGTTTTTCAGCCTTTCGCTATAAAAAAGAAGACAATTCTGAATGGAAAATGAAAAAAATATTCTATCTTTGCGAATCCAAAAAACACGATAGAAACAAAAGAACGAATAGGTATGAAACGAGTATTTTCACTCAGTATTTTATTATTTACAATTACTATAGCAGCTTTCGGACAAAAGCTTATGCCAGAAGACTTTTTCTCATTCGGAAAAGCCAAGGAAGTTGACGTCAATAAAATCATGCGACAGAGCGGTTTCGAATCTACATACAGAGTGCTTCCGCCCTCAACTCCCGATTCGCCAAAGATAACCGACCTTTGTTACAGCATCGCATGCAAATTCGACTCAGAGTTCAACGTACTTCCACCATACGATGCCATTACAGGCTGCGTAAAAGTCTCGTTCATAGGAAAGCACATTGCGCTTGCCATGTACCAGACAACAGACAGAATGTTATTTGGCGAGTATATAAAGATGACCAGAGAACAGCTGTTCCAGAAATTCGACATAACAGACGACGAGACCGGTCGCACTACAGCATATAGGAAAGGTGACATTATGCTTTCTTTCAAGGAAGGCAACGATGGTCTTTACACAATCCAATGCGACTATCCGTTGCGTTGAACCAATTCTTAATACAAAAAAACGGGCAAAAGCCACAAATTGATTTAAAATCAACAATAAATAGCAGAATCTTAGCAGTGCGATAATTGATTCTCAACCGTTATTTTTTCGCGATATTTTGCAAGATAAAAATGCACTTTTTATATTTTTTTAACTTTTCGAGACAAAAAAAAATCGTTTTTTGTTGTAGATTAAAAAATTATACTATCTTTGCAATGTCGATACACGATGAAAAATAAAGAAAGAATCAGGTATGAAACGCATATTTTCACTCATTATATTGCTTACATTTGCTATGATGGCTTTCGGGCAGAAGCTTACTCCAGAGGACTTTTTCGCATTAGGAAAAGCCAAGGAGGTTGAGATCTGCAAGGTCATGAGGCAGAGTGGCTTCCAGACCGATTACAGAACCATCGAGCATCCAGACCCAGAATTTCCGGCAGTAACGAACCTTTGTTTTAGCATAGCATGCAATTTTGATTCAATACACAACGTTATTCCACCATACGAATCAATAACAGGATGCGTCAAGGTTTCTTTCTTCGGAAAGCACCTGTCACTAATACAATATCAGACAACAGACAGAATGCTCTTTGGCGAGTTTATTAAAACAAGCAGGGAACAGTTGTTTCAAAAATACGATGTCAATGACGATGGTACAGGCCGTACTACGACATATCAGAAGAACGACATCATGCTTTCTTTCAAAGAAGGCAACGATGGTCTTTACACAGTTCAGTGCGAATATCCGCAACGGTGACGCACGCGTTTTACATTTACCAATTATAAACAGAGCAATATCAATCAACTGTTAATAGCACAACGAGATAAAACGCTACATTTCATTTAGCATTGAACAAAAATTAACAATGGATAATATACAGAGTACACAAGACTTCTGGAAGAAGAATTACGAAAGACTTGCAGAATTTTACAAGCAAAACGGGCGCTGGCCGCAAAAAGACAGCGCCGGCAAGGAAAAGCAGCTTTACCTATGGAGCGAAAAACAACGCGCCTTCTATCGGGATGCAAAAATAGACATGCTCGATTTTGAGAAAGTACAGTTGCTCAACAACATACAGTTCCAATGGAAAGAAACTGTTTTGGATCCTAAGGTTGCCGCAGAAGAGAAAGCAAAGTCTGTTGCCATGCCTACTGAAGGACGTGAACTACAATGGATGAACAAGTACAATGCAGTAAAACGTTTCAAGGAAGAACATGGTGGTATGCTACCTAAAAGCAATCTACAGGACAAGGATGAAATGAACCTTTACCAGTGGATTTACCGAAACGAAAGAAAAATCGAAAAGGGAGAACTCAACATAAAACTCAAACATCTATTTGAGGAAATCGTTGAATACGTAAAGGAAGAGGAAGAAGAGAAGGATAACGTCCAGAGAACACCAACTTTGGATCAGGAACTGTTCGACCCTTACGACAACGGAACGCGATACGACAACAACGGGTTCTTCAACGAACGTCCATTCTTTAATAACGACAGACAGTTCAACAATAAAGGACGACAGTTTAACAACGACCGCCAGTACAACAATAATTACCAGCGGAATAACGACCGCCAGTTCGGACAGAACGATACACCGTTCAACAACGATCGCCAATACAACAACTACGACAACAGGCAGAGGAACTACGATCGTCCTTACAACAATAATTACCAGCGGAATAATGACCGCCAGTTTGGACAGAACGACGCGCCATTTGATAATGAGCGTCAGTACAACAACTACGACAACAGAAATTTCCGTCAGAACAACAGAAATTTCCAGCCTCGCAACAACGACAACCGTAACGGATTCTACCAACAATACAACAACGACAACAGAGGCAATCAGCGTCCTAACTATAACAAGAACTTCAGACAGCAAGAAGAAAAGGCTTTCAGACCTTGGGAAAACGGCGAGAATACAGAGCCGGAAACAAACAACAGCCCAAAAGAAAGCACATACAAGCCATTCAACGAAAGCTTGCTTAAACTGCTGAAAGAATAATAAACAGCCACAACAAACGAGGCGTAAAAAGTAAAAAAAATATTCAACGTGTAATAGTTCCAAAAAAAACTATTATATTTGCGCCAAATTTGTAAAAAATACCCGAAAAGCTATTGTTAGCTTGGGCACTTTTATTAAAAACTAAATACAAAATGCAAATTAACAAGAGTCCACGAAAGATCGAAAAAATACTAATCGCAAACCGTGGTGAAATTGCAATGCGTGTAATGCGTTCATGCCGTGAGATGGGCATCAGATCTGTTGCAGTTTATTCTGAAGCTGATAGAACCGCGAAACATGTACTATATGCTGACGAAGCTGTATGTCTTGGTCCAGCAGCATCAAAAGAAAGTTATCTAAACATCGAGAAGATAATCGAAGCTGCCAAGGAACATAATGCGGACGCAATACATCCGGGATATGGCTTCCTTTCCGAAAATTCTGAGTTCGTACGCCGTTGTCAGGCAGAAGGAATAATTTTCATAGGTCCTTCAGCCGAGACTATGGATATGATGGGAGACAAGATTTCGGCACGCAAGTGTATGAAAGCAGCCAACGTTCCGGTTGTTCCGGGAACAGAAAAAGGCTTGCAGAGTGCAGAAGAGGCTATTAAGGTAGCAAAAGAGATTGGCTTCCCTGTAATGATGAAGGCATCAATGGGAGGCGGTGGTAAAGGTATCCGCTTGATTCGCTCTGAAGAAGAGGTTGTTGAAGCATACACAAGCGCTAAATCAGAGTCACTTTCTTCGTTCGGCGACGATACCGTTTACATCGAAAAATTCGTAGAAGAACCACACCATATTGAATTCCAGATTCTTGGCGATTCGTATGGAAACGTTATACATCTTTGCGAGCGCGAATGTTCTGTTCAGCGCCGCAACCAGAAGATTGTTGAAGAGTCACCTTCTCCATTCATGCTTCCTGAACTACAGAAGCAGATGGGCGAAGCCGCAGTTGCAGCAGCCAAGGCTGTACACTACGAAGGTGCCGGCACAATCGAGTTCTTGGTTGACAAGAACCACAATTTCTATTTCCTCGAAATGAATACCCGTCTTCAGGTTGAACATCCTATCACCGAAGAGGTTTTGGGTATTGACCTTGTAAAAGAGCAGATTAACGTAGCATCAGGCATTCCATTGCGCTTAAAGCAGGAAGACATCAAGCAGAGAGGTCATGCCATCGAGTGCCGTATCTGTGCCGAGGATACAGACCTGAACTTCATGCCTGCTCCGGGCGTAATCAAACAACTTGTTGAGCCGAACAGTATCGGCGTTCGTTGGGATAGTTATGTTTATGAGGGCTATGAAATCCCTGTTCACTACGACCCAATGATTGGTAAACTCATTGTATGGGCTGTAACACGCGAGTACGCCATCGAGCGTATGCGCCGCGTTCTGTATGAGTTTAAGATTACAGGTATAAAGAATAACATAAAATACCTGCGCAATATCATGTCTACTCCTGATTTCGTAGAAGGACACTACGATACCGGCTTCATTGCAAAGCACGGCGAGGAACTGACAAAGAAAGATCCAGAAAACGGTACAAAGCAAAACATTGCAATAGTTGCAGCCTACATCGACTATCTGATGAATCTTGAGGAGAACAAGACTGTTGTTTCGGCTGATGCCACTGCTACAAGCCGTTGGAGAGAATTTGGTTTGCACAAAGGCGTTTTAAGAATATAATTATGGAAATAAAGATAGGTGACAGAATTGCTGACGTTGAACTGATCAGCAAGCAGGGCAATAACGTACGCATCAAGATTGATGGCACAGAGTACGACCTTGACATTGCGTTCGTTGAAAGAGGCGGATGTTCTATCTTGTATGATGGAAAGTCTTTTAACGCAGAGTTTATCCGCTCAGAAAGCGGAAAGAAATATAAAGTCAATGCAAACTTCTCTTCTTACGATGTTGAGATTATCGACTCAACAGCCAAGTATCTACGCTTGAAGAAGGGCGAGGATGACCGTCAGGACAGTAAGATAATCTCTCCTATGCCGGGAAAGATTGTAAGCGTGCATGCAAAGGCTGGCGACAAGGTGAAGGCTGGCGACACCATAGTAGTTATCGAGGCAATGAAAATGCAGAGCAACTACAAGGTGAACCAAGACTGCACAATCAAGGAGATTCTTGTGAAGGAAGGCGATACCGTTGCCTCCGACCAAGTATTGGTGCTGCTTGACTTAGATAATAAATGATAATTCAAATTCCTTTTTTATGGAAATAGAAGATAAATATAAAGTTTTTGAAGAGAAAAACAAGACTGCAGAACTTGGCGGCGGACTTGACCGCATTGAGAAGCAGCACGCAGCAGGCAAGATGACTGCCCGCGAACGTATTGACATGCTGCTCGACAAGGGTACGTTTGTCGAGATGGACAAGTTTGCCGTTCACAGATGCACAAACTTCGGAATGGACAAATCGCACATTCCGGGCGATGGCGTTATCTCAGGATACGGTAAGATTGACGGCAAGCAGGTTTTTGTCTACGCATTCGACTTCACAGTATATGGCGGTACTCTAAGTGCCGTAAATGCTCAGAAAATTGTAAAGATTCAGGAACTGGCACTCAGAAACGGTGCTCCTATCATCGGTCTTAACGACTCAGGCGGCGCTCGTATTCAGGAAGGTGTTGAAAGTCTTACAGGCTTTGCCTCAATTTTCTACAACAACACAATTTCTTCGGGCGTAATTCCACAGATTTCAGCAATCATGGGACCTTGCGCCGGCGGTGCCTGCTATTCTCCAGCACTTACCGACTTCATTTTTATGGTTAAGGACAACAGCCACATGTTTATCACAGGTCCGGATGTTGTAAAGACCGTAACTCACGAAGACGTTAGCAAGGAGGAGCTTGGCGGTGCTTACACTCACAGCAGCAAGAGCGGCGTTGCACACTTCCTTAGCAATACAGAGGAGGAGCAGCTTATGGCAATCCGCGAGCTTCTGAGTTTCTTGCCATCAAACAACATGGACGAGATTGCCACCGTTCCAACAAACGACGATATTGCAAGAGTTGAGGAATCGCTGAATACAGTTATCCCTGCTGACCCTAACATGCCTTACGACATGAAGGATATCATCGAACCTGTGCTTGATGACCACTATTTCTTCGAGGTTCA
Source organism: Bacteroidales bacterium KHT7 (assembly GCA_900102385.1). Lineage (GTDB taxonomy): Bacteria > Bacteroidota > Bacteroidia > Bacteroidales > Bacteroidaceae > Ga6A1. The sequence goes on from FNBQ01000038.1 coordinate 8,790, forward strand.
GGGCAACTTTGCAAAGAACGCAATCATCGGTTTCGGTCGTATGGCTGGCAGAACTGTCGGCATCGTTGCTAATCAGCCAGCATTCTACGCAGGCGTTCTCGACATTGACGCATCAGACAAGATTGCACGCTTCGTAAGATTCTGCGACTGCTTCAATATTCCATTGGTAACATTCGAGGATGTTCCGGGATTCCTTCCGGGAACAGCTCAGGAGCACAACGGTATCATCCGCCACGGCGCAAAGGTTGTCTACGCTTATGCAGAGGCAACAGTTCCAAAGGTAACAGTAATTACCCGAAAGGCTTACGGCGGCGCATACATCGTTATGTCTTGCAAACAGATTGGTTCTGACGTGAACTTTGCATACCCAACAGCCGAGGTTGCCGTTATGGGCGCAGAGGGTGCAGTAAACCTTCTTTACCGCAAAGCTTCGGACGAGGAGAAGAAGAAGCATATCGAAGAGTACAAGGAGAATTTCGCAAATCCATACAGAGTTGCAGAACTCGGCTACATTGATGAGATTATTATGCCTCAGGATACAAGAAAGAAGATTATTCAGGCACTCGAGATGGCTCGCAACAAGATGAAGACGCTTCCTCCAAAGAAGCACGGGAACATTCCTTTGTAACAAACAGACTTATGTTATATATAAAGCGCTGCAAGATTCATTTTCTTGTGGCGCTTGCTTTTTGTTGACTGTGCAAAAAATCGACAATATCCATAAGCAACAACAAAAGGAAACGGACATTAAAGAATATTTAACATTAGGCTGACTTAAATATTTCGTGTGCGATAACTATATTATGAGAAAAAATTGCTAACTTAGCACCCAAATTTATTAACTAATATATTTTAATCAAAAAAAGAAAAAAACCTTTTTATGAAACAATTTTTCTCTTACATTATCAGCCTTGGCCCAGCCGTGATGATGCCTATAATCTTTACAATACTCGGTGTATGTATTGGCATCAAATTTTCTAAGGCTCTGAAAAGCGGTCTTTATGTCGGAGTTGGTTTCGTAGGCTTAGGTGTTATCACAGGCTTGCTAACAAGTAGTCTTGGACCTGCACTAAACGATGTTGTGAGAATTTACGGACTCAACTTGACGGTGTTCGACATGGGATGGCCTGCTGCCGCCTCTGTTGCATACAACACACCAGTTGGAGCGTTCATCATCCCTGTTTGTCTTGGTGTTAACCTTTTGCTTTTGCTGCTTGGTTGCACTCGAACAGTAAACATCGACCTTTGGAACTACTGGCATTTTGCATTCATTGGCGCAGTAACCTACTTCCTTGCCGACGGCCTTGGATGGAGTTTTCCGATAGCATGGGGATTCTTCGCTGCAATTATCTGCTACATCATAACTCTTGTTATGGCAGATCTCACAGCAAAGAAGTTCCAAAAATTCTATCCGAACGTAGAAGGAATCAGTATTCCACAGCCATTTTGCCAGGGATTCACTCCATTTGCCATCGTAATAGGCAAAGTTCTCGATAAGATTCCAGGATTCGAGAAATTGAATATCGATGCCGAAGGCATGAAGAAGAAGTTCGGTTTGTTTGGCGAGCCTTTATTTCTTGGTGTAATCGTAGGTGTAATAATTGCTTGTTTTGCATGCGATAGCACAGAACAGTTAATAAATGGCTTAGAAAAAATAACAGACCAAAATGGAAATTCCGTTCTTCCTCCATTCTTAAATGGATGCGCAGAAGAACGTAAATTTGCTGGTGGCATACCAGCCATTCTGGGTCTTGGCATCAAGATGGGAGCAGTAATGGAACTTATTCCAAGAATCACAAGCCTCTTTATCGAAGGTTTGAAGCCAATCTCAGAGGCAATACGCGAGCTTATCGCAAAGAAGTTTGGTGACAAAAAGGAGTTCTACATCGGTATGTCGCCAGCACTTGTAATTGGTCACCCAACAACACTCATCGTAAGTCTTCTGCTTATCCCTGTTACGTTGGTTCTTGCAGTAACCATGCCAGGCAACCAGTTCCTTCCATTGGCATCACTCGCCGGAATGTTCTACGTGTTCGTGATGGTTCTGCCATACACTAACGGAAACGTACTTAAAAGTTTCATTGTTGGCTTGGTTGTGATTGCCGCTGGATTGCTGTTCGTTACATGGATGGCAGACAACTTCACTTCTGCTGCACAGGCAGTTGCTGCTGATCACCCAGAAGATCAGGCAGTGAAAGTGCCAGAAGGATTCAAGGCAGGTTCTCTCGACTTTGCCTCATCTCCTATCGCCTTCCTGATATACGGTTGTATGAAGTACCTCAACTATATCGGCGCAGGTATACTGACAGTTATCACAATCATTCTGCTTGCTTGGAACAGAAAGCAGATTAACAAAGCAAATTAAATCAAACTAATCAATAACACAGAAATGAAGAAAATATTATTCGCAGCAGCACTCGCAGTTGCAGCACTCAATGCAAACGCTACAGAGCCTGACCGCTACGTTGGTGCTCAGCATGTAAAATTCCAGACTGCTTGTCATCCAGAGGATGTAAAGCACTACGACACAAAGATGCTTCGTGAGCGTTTTGTTATGGAGAAGGTAATGGAGGCAGACTCAATCCTCCTGACTTATTCACACTACGACCGCTTTATCTTTGGTGGTGCAATGCCAGTAAAGAAGACTCTGAAACTGGAGAATTTCTGGGAACTTGGTCTTGATGTTGACAAGAACATCAAGGAGAAATACTTCCTTTACAACCGCGAGCTTGGCGTTGTAAACTGCGGTGAAGGCGTTGGTTACGTTATTGTTGACGGCAAGGAATATGCACTTTCTCCAAAGGAAGCACTTTATATCGGTCGCGGTCACATAGGCAAGGACAAGGATGTGAACAAGGTTGTAGAGTTCCGCTCAAAGGATGCAAACAAGCCTGCAAAATTCTATCTCAACTCTGCTACCGCTCATCAGCACTACAAGACACAGTGGATTACACTCGATGGTCGTAAGGGTTCGTTGAAGGCTGCCGTTTGGGGACCAGTAGGTACAACAGAAGAGGCTAACAACCGTACCGTTTACAAACTAATCGTAAACGATGTGCTTGAAGAAGGACCATGCCAGTTGCAACTCGGTCTTACACAACTTAATCCGGGTGCAGTATGGAACACAATGCCTCCTCACACTCATGGTCGCCGTATCGAGGCTTACTATTACTTCAACCTTCCAGAGAAGCAGACCATATCACACGTTATGGGCGAACCACAGGAGAGCCGCAACGTATGGTTGCACAACGAGCAGGCAATCATGAGCCCTGAGTGGTCAATGCACGCTGCTGCCGGTACATACTACTACACTTTCATTTGGGGTATGGCTGGTGAGAATCTATACTACAACGACAAGGACGAGATTCCAGTTATCGACATCAAATAAAAAGACGATAATATCTAATTAAGGAAAGGATAGGGTTTTGATACTCTATCCTTTTTCTGTATTACACAAAATGTTCGTTTCTTAATTTCAGAAATTCAAATCGAGAAACACACTCGGAAATTCAATAAAAAAAAGAGACTTCAAAAAAATGAAGTCTCTTGAGTGGGCGTTGACGGATTCGAACCGCCGACCCTCTGCTTGTAAGGCAGATGCTCTAAACCAGCTGAGCTAAACGCCCTTTATCCGAAAAGCGATGCAAAGATAAAAACAATATTTTATATTTCCAAATCTTAGCAGGACTTTTTTTAACCGATTTTAACAAAATTTTCAACATTGTTAAAAAACATAAAAATTCTGCGATTTTTTTTTCAATTTATATTTGATATTTCAAATTAGTAATCTATATTTGCAATATATAACACCAGAAATATTACGAAGATGAAGAGATTATTATTGACATTATTTTGCGTCACACTTTTCACAGCCTTTTGTGAAGCACAAAATGTCGTTTTCAAATACAGAAACACAGCAAAAATCATAAAAGGCACAAACGAGGAAATGAAAGCCAACAATACGCTTGAGTTTTTAACATTTACTCCAGACTATACAACATGTTGGTTCTCTGATGCAAGTGGCAACAACAATTACGGAGACGTACAGTTTGCATACCAGAAAGAGGAAGAAGGTCGTTATGTTTTCCACTATGAAAACCCCGACAACCCTGATTCTTCGTGGGACTTGACAATCACAAAGGACTATGCGAACATGCGCTCTATTAGTTCTAACGCTGCAAACATAAAAGTTTACGAAAGACTTATAGATTAGTCATTTAAAGTGTGGAAACGCAGAAGTCCCTCGATTGGACTGCGAAGGATTGTTCCGACATGATAACCTTCGCGCGATGCAACTTGCTTCAGTTCGTCTTGATAAAAGTATGCCACACTACCAACAAAGTTTACAGGAAGTTCTTTCTTTCTATATAGACTTACATTTCTTTTAAAGAATGCAGTGAATGCCTCGTCGAGCATCTGATGGATTTCAGGTTCTCGACGATGTTTGTATATGAACGGACAGAAACTCGCCAAGAATCTGTTTGGCATCGGCTCACGATACACTTTATTTATAATATCCGCTACGGTGAGATTATACTCGCCCAGAAATTCACGACATAATGCGTCTGCAAACTGCTTTTTTAGGCAATTGCCTATGAAAATCTTGCCAAGCACAGCACCACTACCCTCGTCGCCAAGAATAAAGCCGAGGGGCGACACGTTCTCGGCAATCTCACAGCCATCATAAAGGCATGAGTTTGAGCCTGTGCCAAGAATACAGGCGATACCCTTCTCGGCACCACACAAAGCACGAGCAGCACCAAGCAAATCGCTTCCGACAAAGATTGATGCGTTAGAAAAAACAGTTTTCAAAGCCGATTCAACCAACGGAATCTTCTCTGCCGTGCAACCAGCACCATAGAAATAGACTTCAAGCGGAGCCTCATCAGCCTCGACCTTCTCGAAGAAAGATGTTCCAAGAAGTTTCAGCAAGTCGTCCTGAATTATATGCACCATCGAGTCGAAAGTCTGCATATAAGGATTCATGCCTGCAGTCTGCACCTGACGTGCCTGCTCAACGCCTGTTATGTACCAATCGGTTTTTGTAGATCCGCTATCGGCTATTAAAATCATAAAAAATCTGTTTTATTCTGCAAAATTAACGATAAAGAAGGTTACAAACCGACTTTTTACATTTTTTAATATATCAAATTATCAAAAATGTACCTCTTTGGGGCAAAAATAGCCGTAAAAAACGCTGGAAGATGGCACTAAACGCAATATTATGCCGTTATAAAATGCGGAATTTATTTTGTTATAACAATGTTTGCTGTATATTTGCAACTATATATTTTTCGTTCACAAGATTTTAATAACTAATATTGTAGTAATATATGAAAAAAATCTTTCTATTTCTTTTAATCGCATTGTGCTTTTCCGTGCACTCGCATGCGGTTCTGAAAGAAAAAAATCTGGAGCAGACCATAAGCGTACTGCGCTCGGAACTGAAGAGTTACCATGACAACATGGAAAAGCGCATGGTGAGATACAAACAGCGTAACGACGCTCAGCACAAGCAGATGATTCAGACAATACAAAAGTGCAACCAACTGTCGCTGATGATTTATTCGCAGCGTACCGACTACACTTTTGACATGACATACGCCTGCTCCGAGGCAACAACACTATACCATCAGTTTACAAGAGGTAATTCTGTTCCTTACGAGACAATCCTTAACAATTTGAACGTAGAAATTTTGAGATACGAAGGATTGATTTCGAGTCTTGAAGCCATCAGTCCCGCTGTGGGAAATGCAAAACTCCAGAGAGAAAAAAGGATGAACGCAATGCCCGACAGCGTAAAGCATAAGTTTGCAAAGCGTCTGGAGGAGATGAAGAAGAAGGGAATGACTTTTCCTCAACTTAGCAAGAAGAGCCAGAAGGAGCGCGACGAATGTATTGAATACTGCAACGAGATTCTCGGAATGTTCAAGCAGATGCGCACCCAGATGACATACGACAAGGAAGACTACGAGCGTCTGAACAAGAAACTAAAGGAACTGAATGACTATGCAGAAATGCGCTATCAGGACTTGCAGAACTCTATCTTCAAGAACGGAAGCAACAACTATTTCAAGACTCTGAGCCGTCTTGACCGCGTTACAAGAAACATACAGGAGGACTTTGACAACAAGTACTCGTTTGCAGCAAACAAAGAGGCTCGCTCACAATGGAAAGGTCCTATCGTCATCTTCCTGTCTATCTTTGTCATTATCTACCTCATTTTGTCAGGAATAATCAGTTCTGCACTTATCCTCGGAATTGCCGGAAATGTTTCGCGACTCGAAAATTTCTATCGCAAGATTATGAAGAAGGAGAAGAAAGAAGAAGAGTCAGACAACGTATTCAACAAAATAAAGAACTATTTCAAGAGTGAGGAATTTGCCCAGAAGAAAGTCTGCATAACGCTTGCCGTAACATTCGTGCTGTTTGCCATAGCCGTTATGATTGTGCGCAATATAATGCCAAGCAACAACTTCATGCAGATGGCGACAAGCCTGCTTATCGAGTTTGCATGGCTCGTGGGCGTTATCCTCATCTCGCTTCTTATCCGTCTTAACGGAAAACTTATCCGAAGCGGATTCATGCTCTACACGCCAATCATCCTGATGGGCTTCATCATCATCTCGTTCCGAATTATCTTCATTCCGAACGACATTATAGAACTTGTATTCCCTCCTATCCTGCTCATCTTCACAATTTGGCAGTATGTTTCGATGAACAGAATAAGAAAGAAACTGGAACTCGAGGACTTGAAGCACAGTCTTTCTGACCAGTTCTACACATGGATTGCGCTGGCATCGATGGTAATATCAACCATAATGTCGTGGTGCGGATATACCCTATTGGCTGTACAGATTTTCATCTGGTGGCTATTCCAACTTACGGCAATCCAAACAATTACATGTATATATTACATTCTTGAGAACTACAAGAGAAAGTACATTCTTCACGAAGTTGTGCTTTATCTCAGAATTCAGAAAAGAAAGGCTGCCGAGCGCAAATACAAGTTCGAACTGTTGCAGGCTCAGAACAACAACCGTCCAGAGCCTAAGCGTCCGAAGGAACTTGACGAGGTTGTGAACGACAGCAACACAACTAAGAAAGAACGCAGCAGTGCTGAGGAAGTGATGAAGAACAAGAGTGGCGAATACGTTAGAATTACTTGGTTCTACGACTTCATTGAGCAGGCATTCGTACCAATCATCTCGGTAATCTCTGTTTTGTTCTGTATCAACTGGGCTGCCGGAGTATTTAACATGCAGGAAATCTGTAAGAACTTCTTCTTCTTCGAATTCGTTCATATAGAAGGAAAGTTGCAGATGTCGCTGGCACGCATCTGCCTCGTAATCGGAATGTTCTTCATCTTCAGATACATCTGCTATTCTCTAAAAGCCTGGTGGAGATATGCCAAGAAAAAATCGCAGGCATTGAAGGAAGAAAAAGGCATAATGATTACAACTATCGGGCAGAACAGACCAAACTATACTCTTACAGACAACGCCACGACAATTGCCGTTTGGGGTATCTACTGCATCTTTGTGATGAAATGGTTCAGCATCTCTACAAGTGCAATTTCGCTCATCACCGCAGGTTTGGCAACAGGTGTCGGTTTCGCCATGAAGGACTTGCTCGAGAACTTCTTCTATGGTATGTCGCTCATGGCTGGTCGTCTGCATGTTGGCGACTACATCGAGTGCGACGGCATAAGAGGAAAGGTTGAGAGCATCACATATCAGAGTACACAAATCAGTACTGCCGACGGTTGCACGATTGCATTCCTGAACAGTTCGCTCTTTACAAAGAATTTCAAGAACCTAACAAAGAACCATCTGTATGAGCTTGTAAAAGTCCCTGTTGGCGTGGCTTACGGTGCAAACGTAGAGGAAGTGCGCCAGCTGCTCGTGAAATGTATCGAACAGGAGATTCAAAAGGATAATCTGGGCCGAGACATCATCAGCACGGCAAAGAACCAGACTTACGGCGTAATATTCAACGATTTCGGCGACAACAGCGTTAACCTGTACGTTACCTTCTGGGTTCTTGTTGAGAAGAAGATTGCTGTCTGCGCAAAGATAAAGGAGAGCATCTACAACACGCTCAACGCTAATCACATTGAGATTCCGTTCCCACAGCGCGATATCTACATACGCCACGTTGAGCCGCTTCCTGTTACAAGCGCAAACAACCAGATTTTCGAGAAACCGTCAGAAAACTGATGAATACAACAAAGGCTGCAAGAAACGAATCTTGCAGCCTTCTCTTTCTTAACCTCTCATTCTTAATTGTCCGTATAAGGACTTTCTTTTATATGATTGCCCTTCCTTTTTACAGGAAGAGAACACACTTATGCTTTGCTATGACAAACCTTCAATCTGACCGTTTACGATGTCGATTTTCTCGGCCTGCGGAACTTTTGGCAATCCCGGCATTCTGAGGATTTCGCCGGCAATGACGACAAGCATCTCTGCTCCCTGATTTATCACGATGTCGCGCACGGCAAACGGAAAATTATCTACCGCACCGTAAATCTTAGGGTCGGTACTGAACGAATACTGAGTCTTGGCGATACAGATTGGGAAGTGCGAAACGCCCAACTGTTCAATTCTCTGCATCATCTTCTTTGCAGCACTGCTGTATGTTACGATGCTCGCGCCATAAAGGTTGTGAGCAACCTTGTAAATCTTCTCCTCTACCGAATCATTGTCATTATAAGCAAAATTCAGCGGCTCTGAAGGATTCTTCTCGACAGTCTCAGCCACAAGTCTTGCGAGTTCAACAGCGCCGTCGCCGCCTTCGGTAAAAGCATTGTTGATGGCAAAGCCTACTCCCAGTTCCTCGCAATGCTTTCTGACGAGCTCCAACTCTGAATCGACATCGGTTGCAAAACGATTAAAGCAGACAATCACCGTCTGACCGAATTTTCTCAAATTACGGATGTGCTTGTCGAGATTCTGCAAGCCCTGCACAAGACCGAGTTCGTCTGGCTCTTTGATGCGCTCCAACGGAACGCCGCCATGCATCTTCAAGCCCTGAGTCGTTGCCACAATGATGGTCAACTTTGGAGTGATGCCCGATTTTCGGCATTTGATATCGTAGAACTTCTCAGCTCCAAGGTCGGCACCGAATCCGGCCTCAGTGATGACATAATCGCCATATGTCATAGCCAACTTCGTTGCCAGAACAGTGTTGCATCCGTGAGCAATGTTGGCAAACGGACCGCCATGTACAAAGGCTGGCGTATTCTCGGTTGTCTGAACCAAATTAGGATGCAAGGCATCGCGCAAAAGCACGCAAATCGCGCCAGCCACGCCCATATCCTTAACAGTGAAAGGCTTGTCGTCGAGCGTGATGCCAAGCAGAATATTTTCAATTCTTCTGCGCAAATCGTCCTCATCCTTGCTGAGGCAGAGAATTGCCATAATCTCTGAGGCAGGAGTGATGTCGAATCCACTCTCGGCTGTTATACCGTTCGTCTTTGGTCCGAGACCTGTGACGATGTAGCGCAAAGAACGGTCGTTCACATCAAGAACGCGCTTCCAGAGCACCTGCTTCAAACCAAATCCATCATCCTGATGCTGATAGATATAATTGTCGAGCAAAGCAGAAATCATGTTATGCGCACTCGTTATGGCGTGAAAATCGCCCGTAAAGTGAAGGTTTATCTTCTCCATCGGAAGAACCTGTGCATAACCGCCACCCGCAGCGCCGCCCTTCATTCCGAAGCACGGACCGAGCGAAGGCTCGCGCAATGCCACGACTGCTTTCTTGCCAATCTTATTTAGACCGAGGGCAAGGCCGATTGAGACTGTTGTCTTTCCGATGCCCGCCTTTGTTGGAGTGATTGCCGTAACGAGAATCAGGTTACTCTCTTTCACCTTCGAATCGTCAATAAGCCTCTCTGGAACTTTTGCGATATACTTGCCGTAAAGTTCGAGTTCTTCCAAAGGAATATCTATCTTTCTTGCAATGTTCTCTATCGGCTCAAGTTTACTTTCTCTCGCGATTTCGATGTCCGACTTCATATTGTTGTTATAACAGAATTTTATATTTATTTAAAAATCATGCAAAAATAAAAACATTTTTCAATTCACACAACTTTTATAAATATTTAAGTTATATTCAAATAAAAAAAGGATTACCTAAAAGTAATCCTTTTTAAAAAGTTTTATTTTATAATCTAAAAGAATCAAATTCCTTCAATCTGTTCGCGCAGAGCCTTTGCCAACTGGTCGGGGCAAGAGGTTCCCTTTCCGCCGCAGTTTATGCCTTCGAGTCGAGAGATGACATCATCGACCTTCATACCCTTTACAAGACGGGCTATTCCCTGAAGATTTCCGTTGCATCCGCCGTAAAAGACTACGTCATTTACGATTCCGTCTTCAACGTCAAACTCGATGAACTTGCTGCAAGTTCCCTGCGTCTGATAAACCTTTTTCATCTGATAGATTAAGCCTCGGCTGGCTTCATGTTAGTGAATACGCTCTGAACATCGTCGAACTCCTCAAGACGCTCAACCATCTTGTCGATAGATGCGCGCTGCTCTTCAGTAACGTCCTTCAAGTCATTTGGGATATAAGTGAACTCACCACCGATATCCTCAAAGCCCTTTTCCTCTAGGAACTTCTGAATCTGAGCATAGCTCTTAGGATCGCCGTAGATTGTGATTGTACCCTCTTCCTCGTCCTCATCGAACTCATCGTCTACGTTGAAATCGATAAGTTCAAGGATAAGTTCTTCCATATCTGTATCGGCAGCCTTCTTGAATGTGAATACGCACTTATGGTCGAAAAGATATGCCAAAGAACCAGTTGTTCCGAGTGTTCCGCTGAACTTGTTGAATACTGAGCGGACATCGGCAACGGTACGAGTTGTATTATCCGTAAGAGTATCAACGAATACTGCGATTCCGTGAGGGCCGTATCCCTCGTAAGTCATGCTCTTGTATTCGCTCTGATCCTTTCCCATTGCGTTCTTGATAGCACGCTCGATGTTATCCTTAGGCATGTTCTCGCGCTTACAAGTAGCAATGATTGAACGCAATGCCGGATTGTTCTCTGGCTCTGGACCACCAGCCTTAACAGCGATAGCAATCTGCTTGCCAAGGCGAGTAAAAGTCTTTGCCATGTGGCCCCATCTCTTCAATTTGGTAGCCTTTCTATATTCAAATGCTCTTCCCATTTGTATTTTATATTTTTTAGTTAATATTTCGTTTTCTGATGTCTCTGCCAGATTATCTCAACTTAGCGTCGAGTTGCTTTGTGAGGGCATCGATTATCTTGTTCATGATAGCATCAATCTGCTTGTCGTTCAGAGTCTTCTGTTCGTCTTGCAGAGTGAAGTTAACGGCGTAGCTCTTCTTGCCCGCCTCAAGATTCTTGCCTTCGTAAACATCGAACAACTTGACATCCTTCAGGAGTTTCTTCTCACACTTGTAAGCAATCTCCTCGATGGATGCAAACTCAACGTTCTTGTCAACGAGCAATGCAAGGTCGCGGCTAACCGCAGGGAACTTACTAATTTCCTTATAACTAACCTTGTTATTTTTGATTGCCTTCATTACCAGTTTCCAGTTGATGTCGGCATAGTAAACTTCGTTTGCTATATCAAATGCCTTCTGAAGTTTCTTGCTAACGATACCGAACACAGCAAGCACTTTTCCGCCACGATTCTGAATCTCGACGCTCTTTGAGAAGATGTCGCTCTTGCCGTCAACAACTACAAGAGAAGCCATGTTAACGCCAAGACGGGCGAAAATGTTCAGGACATAAGCCTTCAGTTCGTAGATGCTCGAAGCCTCATCAGCATGCGCCCATGAGCCAGCAACCTTCTTTCCTGTAAGCCAGAGAGCCATGTGATAATCCTCGCTGTAAGCATCGAGGACATGTTTGATGACCTCAGGCTCTGTGCTCTTTGATACACCCGGAATAATGTCGGCGCACTTGTTCTCGGCATGGAAATAATAGCAGTTACCAAACTCGAAGAACTTAAGATTGCTGCTCTTACGGTTTACGTTGTGAGCAATGCTCTCCAAACCGCCGAACAACAGAGTCTGACGCATTACGTTAAGGTCTGTTGAAAGCGGATTGATTACGCGTACAAGATTCTCGCTCTTGAAACTTGCGAGATTGTCATAGTAAGCAGCCTTTGTAAGTGAGTTGTTAAGAATCTCATTGAAACCACAGCCTACAAGCTGCTCTGCTACAAGATTCTGCAACTTGTTGCTCTTGTCGATGTCGCCCTTGATGGCAAGACATGAATTTACGCTTGTTGGAATCTCAACATTGTTATATCCGTAGATGCGAAGGATATCCTCAACAACATCGCAAGGACGCTGAACATCAACGCGATATGCAGGAACCTGCAATTCAAGACCTTCAGCATTTTCTGAAAGAATCTGCATTTCGAGAGACTTTACAATGCTCTTTACTGTCTCGGCAGGAATCTCCTTACCGATAAGGTCGTTGATATATTTGTATTCTACACTTACCTTGAAATCTGAAATCGGATTTGGATAAACATCCTTTATCTGCATTGAAACCTTACCACCGGCAAGTACCTTTGCCAAGATGGCAGCCTGCTTCAATGCATAAATCTGACCGTTAGGGTCGATTCCGCGCTCGAAACGGAAACTTGCATCAGTGCTCAAGCCATGACGACGCGCACTCTTTCTAATCCAGGTTGGGTTAAAGTATGCACTCTCGAACAATACGTTCTTTGTTGTCTCGTATGTTCCAGAGCCCTTTCCGCCGAATACACCGGCGATACACATTGGAGCGTTAGCATTACAGATGGCAAGGTCGCGGTCGCTCAACTTATGCTCCTCGCCATCGAGAGTTACGAACGGAGTTCCATCAGGCATAGTCTTTACAACAACCTTCTTGCCGTCAATCATGTCAGCATCGAAGCAGTGCAATGGTTGTCCGTATGCCATCATAATATAATTGGTGATATCCACGATGTTGTTGATTGGACGCAGACCGATGGTACGAAGCTTATCCTTCAACCAATCTGGACTTTCCTTAACCTCACAGCCAGAAACTGTTACGGCAGCATAGCGAGGACAAGCCTCAGTATTCTGAACATCAACATCAATCTCCAAATCGTTGTTGTCAACGGCAAAAGCCTCATCGCTTGGACGATGAATTGATGTCTTGTATCCGTTCTGAACGAGCCATGCGTAAAGGTCGCGAGCCACGCCGTAGTGCGAGCAAGCGTCGGCACGGTTTGGAGTGATATCGACCTCGATTACATAGTCGCTCTTGATGTTATAATATTCGGCAGCAGGAGTTCCAACAACAGCGTCGTTTGGAAGCACGATGATACCGCTATGATCGTTTCCTATACCTATCTCATCTTCTGCACAAATCATACCGTTGCTCTCAACGCCGCGCAACTTGCTCTTCTTGATAGTGAAACACTCGTCGCCATCGTAAAGCTTTGTGCCGAGCGTTGCAACGATTACCTTCTGACCGGCAGCAACGTTTGCAGCACCGCATACAATCTGCACAGGCTCAGCCTCGCCGATGTTTACGGTTGTTATGTGCATGTGATCTGAATTAGGATGTGCCTCGCATGTAAGCACTTCAGCCACAACAAGTCCTTGCAGACCGCCTTTGATTGTCTGCACCTCTTCAACAGAGCCAACTTCAAGACCTTCACTTGTAAGTGCATCAGCCACTTCTTGTGCTGAAAGGTCGAAATCTACATACTCCTTCAGCCAATTATAAGAGATATTCATATATAGTTATTTTTTTACTCAAAAACAATAAATCGCGCAAAGTTATAAAAAATATACAAAACGGCATTCATAAAAAACAAAAAAAGTGTCACTCGGAATTCACACTCAGAATGACACGCTATTGATAATCCCTTTTTCAAGGAATGGACTTATGGTCTTTGTTTAGAAAGGCATCGGCTCATTGTCCGATGTGTACTGACTCCCAAACGGATTGCTATCAGCTCCACCAGAAGGCGGAATGTCAGCCGCCGTTGGCATTGCATACTGTCCCTCGGAAAAATCGTCGTTCATCTTCGACTTGTAGCTCGACATATTCTCGCCCGGCTGCGGAACGTAATCGTCGTCGGCATTCTGGAAGCGAACATACTCTCCGCGGAAGCGCAGAAGCACATCGCCCACAGCACCGTTACGATGCTTTGCAATGATGATTTCAGCCATGCCGTGAAGGTCGTTACCCTTGGCATCCTCGTATATCTTATAATATTCAGGTCGGTGGATGAAGCATACCATATCGGCATCCTGCTCAATGGCACCAGATTCACGAAGGTCGCTAAGCTGAGGTCGCTTTCCATCGATACCTTCACGTCCTTCTACACCACGGTTCAACTGACTCAGCGCAATAATCGGAATGTTCAACTCCTTGGCAAGACCTTTGAGCGAACGCGAGATGGTAGAGACCTCTTCCTGACGGCTTCCGAAACTCATTCCGCTTGCATTCATAAGCTGCAAGTAGTCGATAAGGATGATTTTAACGCCATGTTCGCGGACAAGTCGTCGCGCCTTTGTTCTCAGTTCGAAAACCGAAAGCGACGGAGTATCATCAACATAAAAAGGTGCCGAATAAAGGTCGCGGATCTTATAGTCGAGCTGAGCCCATTCGTACTGTTCAAGCTGTCCGCTCTTCAGTTTCTCGCCCGGAATTTCGCACACGTTGGAGATAAGACGGTTTACCAACTGTACATTGCTCATTTCAAGAGAGAACATCGCCACCGGAATCTTCATATCAACCGCCATGTTCTTTGCCATTGAAAGTACGAAAGCCGTCTTTCCCATGGCAGGACGGGCTGCAATAATAATAAGGTCGGAATTCTGCCAGCCCGACGTCATCTTGTCGAGACGAGTAAAGCCGGTTGCCAATCCGCTCATACCGTCGGTTCGCGCAGCCGCTTTCTGAAGCATATCATACGCCTCTTTGATTACAGGGTCAATCTGCGTATAATCCTTCTTCATGTTGTGCTGCGAAATCTCGAAGAGCGAGCCTTCAGCCTCTTGCATCAGGTCTTCGACATCCTGTGTCTCGTCGAAAGCCTTTGTCTGAATGTTGCTCGTGAAAGTTATGAGTTGGCGCGCAAGGAATTTCTGGGCGATGATTCGCGCATGAAACAAGATATGGGCAGACGATGCCACCATACCGCTAAGTTCGGTTACATACACCGGACCGCCAACTTCTTCAAGATCGCCCGAACTCTTCAGTTGCTCAACAACGGTAAGCAAGTCAATAGGCTTCTGCTCGAGAGCCAGAGTCGTAATAGCCTTATACAAAAGTTGATGACGCTTTTCATAAAAACTTTCAGGACGCAATATCTCGCTCACCAGCGAATACGCATCCTGCTCAATCATCAACGCTCCTAATACAGCCTTCTCCAACTCTGGTGCCTGTGGCTGCAAGTGTCCCAACTCGCTCACTTCCGGCACGTTTGCATCATTTTTTCTACTATAGCGTCTGTTTTGTATCGGCATATTTAATTTATTTGGCTGCAAAGATAGGCGCATTATCCATAATTTTATAAATATTCAAACAAAAGTTATCAATAAGTTATAAACAATCGTTGTTCATAACATCGGGCACAAATCTTCGGCACAATCTAACATATTATGGTTAAATCGGATTGCTGCAGTTCGTTTTCCTGACTTCGAAACGTATGATAAGCAAAAATTACCTATCTTTGCGAAAAAATAACTAAACAGATGATAACTTTCCCAAACGCAAAACTAAACATCGGTTTGAACGTGGTTGAGAAGAGAACCGACGGATACCACAATCTTCAGACAATTTTCTATCCGATTGCTATTGAGGATGTTCTCGAAATCAACCCGTTAGACGATGGCGACATCGAACTCTTCGTCAACGGAACACCATGTGCCGCCGACGAGATGGAGGGGAATCTGGTGATAAAGGCTTATCGCGCCTTGCAACGCGATTTTCCAAAAGTTAGGGGCATACGCGCCAGTCTGATAAAGAACATTCCGTCGGGCGCAGGACTTGGCGGCGGCTCGGCTGACGCATCGTTCATGCTAAAGATGCTGAACGAACATTTCAACCTTCAGTTGAGCGACGAGCAACTCGAAAAATACGCTACGAAATTGGGGGCAGACTGCCCTATTTTCATCAAGAACAAGCCTGTCTATGCCGAAGGAATCGGCGAGATTTTCACAGATATCGACTTCTCGCTCAAAGGATATTATCTTATTCTTGTAAAGCCCGAGACTTTCATATCAACGAAAGAGGCTTTTGCCAATATCCACCCGCACTTCCCCGAGCATAACTTGCTATCAGTATATAAAAAGCCGATAGAAGAATGGAAAAAACTGATTGTAAACGATTTCGAAGACAGCGTATTTCCTAATCATCCCGAGATCGCCAGAATCAAGGAATCTCTGTACGAAATGGGCGCGGCCTACGCATCAATGTCAGGCTCAGGCTCGACGGTCTACGGAATCTTCAGAAATCCGCAAGAAAATCTTGAAGGGAAATTCGAGGGATGCTACTGCAAATATTTGAAACTTTAACAGATAATAAAATGAAAAGAGTTAAATTCATCACTGTGTTACTACTGTGTTTTTGCATTTTCGGATGCAAGGACAAGATTTTCGAGGAGGATAACAATGTCTACGGAAATGTGCAGGTTGGCGAGAAAGTTCCAGACTTCTCGGTAACTATGAGCGACGGAACAAAAGTTTCGAATCAGGACCTCATCGGATACAACTCGCTCATCATGTTCTTCAACGTAGAATGTGGCGACTGCAAGAAGGAACTTCCGATTGTCAACACCTTTTATAAAGAACATCAGAACGATGTTGATTTCAAAGTCGTCTGCATCTCAAGAGAACAGACTCAGTTAGAGTTAATTCCAAAATTCTGGCAGGAAAACAATCTGATTTTGCCTTACTCTCCGCAAGACACCAGAACAATTTACAACATCTTTGCCAAGAACATAATTCCGCGACTTTACTTCTGCAACAAATCGGGCAAGGTCGTTTCAATGTTCAGCGACAACACGGAATACACTTATCTTGATATCGAAAAGAACGTTGCACTCTCTGGCACTCTTGCTCAGAAGATGGCTTCTGTAAGCGATTTGAACAACGCACTCGAACTGACTCGCAATTCGAACAACTAATCAAGAATAAAATAAGAGGAGGGTGTGTCAAAATAGGCACATCCTTTTTTTATATCAAAGCCCCGACTTTCTCAAGCCAGGGCTTCGTTATGTCGTAAAGTTTTCGTATCTTTACAACATGCAATATAAAACGCAACAAAGATACCACTTTCGTCCGTATTCTCCAAATCAGACGATACTTTTTCCTCAGAGAATCGACAAGGACATTGCCCAGGACGACCCAGTCCGTCTTGTGAGCAGCGTAGTTGACAGTTTGGACTTGAGCGGTCTTCGCAAGCTGTACAAGGAGCGTGGCCGCAGCCCTTACGACCCGAAGATGCTTCTGGCC
>FNBQ01000034.1 GCA_900102385.1 Bacteroidales bacterium KHT7
TTGCGTCACCCAAAGTCACCCATTATTTAGACGTAACTACCTGATTTTCAATCTGCGCTATGTAATGGCACAAAAAAGTGATGAAGTCAGGAAATTGACGGAATTTTTCAAAAATAATGTTTTTTAACACTATCGTTCGTCGTTTTTAAATGATTTTAACAATTCAGGCCACTTGTCTGAAAGTTCTTGCATTGAGTGCAGAAGAAGATTCGCGCCTTCGCACAGCAGAACGCTGTCGGGCAGCGGACCTGTGTTTACGGCAATCGTGAAGATGTTTGCCGCCACTCCAGCCTGAACTCCAAGCGGAGCGTTCTCTACAACGATAGCCTCATTTGGCTTTACGCCGGCTTTCTGAAGTCCCATCAGATATGGCTCTGGATTAGGCTTGCCGTATTTTACGTCGAAAGCCGTAACCATCTTGTCGGATGAAAATATGCCGGGAAAGTGCGTGTTCAGTCTGTCGAGCAGAGATTTCTGTCCGCTTCCTGTTACCAGAACGATTTGCAGACCGTCGGCCTTGATTTTGTTTAGCAGCTCGGCTGCTCCGGGCATAGGACCAGCCTGTGGGCATTTGTTGAAGACTTCGGTCTTCCAAGCATAAATTTGCTGCTTTTCTTCTTCGGTTGCATCGCGCCCCCATGTGCGCTGTGCCAGAATGTTGATTGTGCCGGCTCCCGTTCTGCCTTCGTGCATGTAAGCCTCTTCCTTTGTCATTGGCAGACCGTACTTCTTCATTCCTTCGTTCCAGGCAAGGGCATGGTTCGGCATCGAGTCGAACAGTACGCCGTCCATATCAAAAAGTACGGCTTTGAGGTTCATCTCCTCAAAGCCGTGTTTTTTCATATAATCTGTTTTTTCTCTCTTAAACATATATTATTTTAGTTTTTCCTGAATAGCCTTGCTTTCTGCTTCGTATCCCGGCTTGTTTAGGAGGGCAAACATGTTCTTCTTGTAAGCCTCTACGCCCGGCTGGTTGAAGGTATTTACGCCAAGAACCTCGCCGCTGATGCCGCAGGCTTTCTCGAAGAAGTAGATTACCTGACCGAGATAGTACTCGTTAAGCACAGGAACAACAAGACGCATGTTTGGAACGCCACCGTCTACGTGTGCAAGCTGAGTTCCGAGTTCTGCCATCTTGTTAACCTCGTCGATGCGCTTGCCTGCAAGGAAGTTCAGACCGTCAAGGTTCTCCTCGTCTGAAGGAACGGTGAGCTTCTTGCATGGCTCTTCGATAGATATTACTGTCTCGAAGATTGTTCTTTCGCCTTCCTGAATCCACTGTCCCATAGAGTGAAGGTCGGTTGAGAAGTCTACTGCTGCTGGGAACAGACCTTTCAGCTCCTTGCCCTCGCTCTCGCCGTAAAGCTGCTTCCACCATTCGTTCATGTAGTGAAGTTTTGGCTGGAAGTTAACGAGAATCTCAATCTTCTTGCCATCTGCATAGAGAGCGTTGCGAACGGCAGCGTATAGAGCCGATGGATTCTCCTCGAAAGGAACGTTTGTTGCTGTTGCCTTTTCCATCTCGGCTGCACCTGCAACAAGCTGCTCAATATCGAAGCCAGCCACTGCGATAGGAAGCAATCCTACTGGAGTGAGCACAGAGAAACGACCGCCCACGTTGTCTGGAATAACGAATGTTGTGTATCCCTCCTTGTCGGCTGTTGTGCGTGCTGCGCCCTTCTTGGCATCAGTTACGGCAACGATAACCTTGCGAGCCACGTCCTTGCCTCTCTGGTCTTCGCACTGCTTCTTCAACAAGCGGAAGGCGATGGCAGTCTCGGTTGTTGTACCGCTCTTTGATATGTTGATTACACCGAATTTCTTGTCCTTCAGATATTCTGTCAGCTCGGCAAGATAGTCCTCGCCGATGTTGTTGCCGGCAAAGACAATTGTCGGATTCTTCTTATCCTGAACAAGCCACTGGAAGCTGTTGCCCAATGCCTCGATAACGGCGCGTGCGCCAAGATAGCTACCGCCGATACCTGCAACAACAACTACCTCGCAGTTCTCGCGAAGCACGTTTGCGCAAGCCTTCAGGTCGGCAATGTGCTGAGCAGTTATTGATGATGGCAAGTGAAGCCAACCCAAGAAGTCGTTACCCTTGCATGTGCCGTTCTCGAGTGCTTCCATGGCAGCCTTTACCTTTGGTTCGTATGACTTGATTTTCTCTACTGATACGAAAGGCGTTGCCTTGCTGATGTTTAAACTAATATTTTTCATATATGCAGTATTAAAATATCTATACTTCTGATGAATTTGTTATGTGGCGCAAATTTAAGATATTTCTTCTTAAAAGTGCTCGTGTTATGTTAATTTTTTGGTAATTGTTGTCGGAAAGGATTGCATTTTGCTATAAAAGTATAATTCGCTTGCTCCGGCATCCGTTCCGGAGGGCTGGACATAAAAAAATACCGACGCCATTATCTGAAGGCGTCGGTAAGTAATTTTATTTCAATCTGTGGCGAGATATGCTCGTACAGAATATTGTACACGGCATCGAGTATCGGCATATTAACGTGATAGTGCTTGTTAATCTCCTTCATGCACTTTGTTCCGTAATAGCCCTCGGCAATCATCTCCATTTCAATCTGGGCGGTCTTTACCGAATAACCCTTTCCAATCATCGTTCCGAATACGCGGTTTCGGCTGAAGTTCGAATATCCAGTAACCAGAAGGTCGCCAAGATATGCCGAACTGATGATTTTGCGGTTCTCCATCGGACTAACCGTGTTCACGAATCGCTCCATCTCCTGAACGGCGTTAGAAATCAGTACGGCTTGGAAGTTGTCGCCCATACCCATGCCGTTGCATATTCCGGCACAGATGGCATAGACGTTCTTCAGCACGGCTGCAAACTCAATTCCGAAGAGGTCGAGGTTTACTGATGTCTTGACGTATGGGCTTGATATGAAGTTGGCAAGGCATGTAGCCTTCTCCTCGTCCTTGCAGCCCACAGTAAGATAGCAGAGTCGTTCGAGAGCCACTTCCTCGGCGTGCGAAGGACCGGCTATCACGGCAAGATTCTCTTCTGGAACGCCGTAAACCTGATGGAAGTATTCAGAAACAACCAGATTCTCGTCGGGAATGATTCCCTTGATTGCTGTAACTATGAACTTGTCCCTGATGTGAGTCTTCAGTTTTTTCAGATGACTCTTTACATAAGGCGACGGAGTTACGAATATCAGCGTGTCGGAGTTCTCTACAATATCGTTAATGTCCGAAGAGAACGAAATTTTGTTTATGTCAAAGTGTACACTTTGCAGATATGCAGGGTTATGCCCGAGCCGTTTGAAGTCACTTATTCGGTCGTCTCGGCGGAGATACCAGTTCAAGTGATCCGTACTGTCGAGCATAATCTTGGCGATGGCGGTAGCCCAACTACCACCTCCCAATACTGCTATTCTTCCACAATCTGTCACAGTCTATATTTTATTCGTCAACAACAATCTTGCCGATTATTGCGTTCAATTCGTCAACAGAAGGCTTCTGGATGTCAAGTTTGTACTTCTTGATAATCTCGCCAATCTGCTGCTGTACAGCCTGAGCCTTAGTGCCTGCAAGGTCCTTAACGAGGTTGTATCCTGCCTTCTGAAGCACAGGGACGATGTCTTCGCTAAAGCCGAGTTCAACATATTTGCTTGCGGCATCCTTCGGAGCCTTCTTCTCTGGCTTCATTGTAGGGAAGAGTAGAACCTCCTGAATTGTTGGCTGACCAGTCATAAGGATAGCCAAGCGGTCGATACCGATACCGATACCTGAGGTCGGAGGCATTCCGTACTGGAGTGCGCGAAGGAAGTCGTGGTCTATTACCATTGCCTCGTCGTCGCCCTTGTCGGCAAGTTTCATCTGCTCAACAAAACGCTCTTCCTGGTCTATTGGGTCGTTCAGCTCAGAGTATGCGTTTGCAAGTTCCTTACCGTTTACCATCAGCTCAAAACGCTCTGTAAGTCCCGGCTTGCTGCGGTGCATCTTTGTCAGAGGCGACATCTCAACAGGGTAGTCGGTGATGAATGTTGGCTGAATGAATGTGCCCTCGCAAGTCTCGCCGAAGATTTCGTCGATAAGCTTGCCCTTGCCCATTATTTCTGTATCCTCAACACCAAGTTTCTTTGCAATCTCGCGCATCTCGTCCTCGCTCATTGTTGAAAGGTCGTAGCCAGTCTTCTCCTTGATGGCATCGAGGATAGGCAGACGGCGGTATGGAGCCTTGAACGATACGATGTTGTCGCCAATCTTGACTTCTGTTGTGCCGTTTACAGCGATACAGATTTTCTCAAGAAGGTTCTCGGTGAATGTCATCATCCAGTTGTAGTCCTTGTATGAAACGTAAAGCTCCATGCAAGTAAACTCTGGGTTGTGTGAGCGGTCCATACCCTCGTTGCGGAAGTTACGTCCAATCTCGTAAACACCTTCAAAACCACCAACGATAAGACGCTTCAGATAAAGCTCTGTTGCGATACGCAGGTAGAGGTCAACATTCAGGGCGTTGTGGTGTGTGATGAATGGACGGGCAGAAGCACCGCCGGCAATCTGCTGCAATATAGGAGTCTCCACCTCGGTGAAGCCAGCCTCGTCGAATACCTGACGCATGGTGCGCAGGATTGTTGCTCTCTTCAAGAATGTGTCCTTTACGCCGTTGTTTACGATGAGGTCAACGTAACGCTGGCGATAACGGAGTTCAGGGTCGTCAAATGAATCATAAACCTGTCCGTCCTTCTCCTTTACGATTGGGAGCGGCTTAAGGCTCTTTGCAAGAACTGTCAATTCTTTGGCGTGAACGCTGATTTCGCCTGTCTGTGTGCGGAAAACAGTACCCTTTACGCCAATAAAGTCGCCAAGGTCAAGAAGTTTCTTGAACACTGTGTACATTTCGAGCTCAGGAGTATTCACATCGTCGCGTGTGATATAAACCTGAATTCTGCCTTTAGAGTCTTGCAGTTCGGCAAAAGATGCCTTACCCATAACTCGTCGGCTCATCATACGGCCAGCAATACAAACTTCTCTTGGTTCATCATCGTCCTTGAACGCCTCTTTAATCTCAGTAGTGTACGCGTTTGTCGGATACTCTGCAGCAGGATATGGGTCTATTCCCATAGCGCGCAATTCGTTAAGGCAATTGCGGCGATTAATCTCCTGTTCACTCAGTTCTAATATGTTCATATTTGATTTTTAATGACTTTTTAAATCACAAATTTGATGGCAAAATTACAAAATCTTTTTTATACGCTATTTCTGTTTTACGAAAAATGTAATAAAATGTTAAAAAAAATACTCAAATTTGGTGGTTTTATATATAATACTTAAATTTGCAACTGATTATTAAGATATCTAATTGTAATTTAGTTAAATGGTAGTTTGGTTGATATTGGGCTTTGCGTTTGCCGTTTTGGGCATAGCCTATCTATATAGTTGTAAAGATTATTATCTTGAACAAAAAGGCTTCGTGGCTTCACTCTTGTCGTTTTTCTGTCCAAAGAACGACGAAAGCGAGGGCAGCGAAGAACCTATCCGTCAGCAGCGCACATCGTTTGTGAGCACCGATACTATATGTACTTGCGAGGCGCCGGTGGCGCAGAATCCTTTCGGACCGTTGCAGACGAAGGAACTTGACAGCTACATGATTGGCGATGAGATTATCTGCAACCGTGTTCTGTACTCAAAGAATGCGGAGGGCGGACTCGAAGCTATTGCGTATATAAGTAAGGTGGTAGAGGAGTATCTTGCAGAAGATGAGACGAGAAATGAATTCTTGAAGCATCTTGGAACAGACGATACTACCGTTGCAAAGATTGAGCCTGTAATCATGAACTACGAGGTTGTGAGCATTGGCGAAAGTGCCTTCAGCATGATTCAGGGATTGCAGGAGATTGTCATTCCTGATACTGTAACGGAGATTGGCGACAGCGCATTTTCGGGCTGCGTAGATTTGAAGACTATCAGACTTGGCTCTGGCATCCAGAATATTGGCGTAGGCGTTTTTGAAGATTGCAAGTGTCTTGAATCTGTCTATTTCGATGGCGATACTTTACCAGTGTGCGAGGATAGCACGAAACTTCAGAAATGTATTCTTCGTGTTCCCGAGAAAAGCTTTTGCAGCATAATTGCATCGCCGTTCGGACAGCAGTTTAGGCAGATTACCGACGGAAGATATGTTAAAAGCGGATTGTGGACTTTCAGATATCTGCAAGACCGCAAGAAGGTCGAAATCGTGAAGTTTGACGGTCGCGATAGCGAAATTGAAATTCCTTCGAGCGTTATTCTCGAGGGCTTGGGCGTTGTTGTCGCAGGCATCGGCAAAAATGCTTTCCGTGATAATCAGCGACTTGTGAATGTGAAGTTTTCAAGCCGACTCACTTTCATTTCTGACCACGCTTTCGAGGGCTGCTCGTCTTTGCACAAGATTGATGTGCCCGACAATGTGGCGCGTATCGGAGCAGGTGCTTTCTGCGGATGCGAGAATGCCGTAGAACTCCGTCTGCCTGAGAATCTTACAACCCTGAAGGTTGCCACGTTCAAGAAATGCAAGGCTTTGCGCAAGATTACCCTTCCGCTGAATCTTCAGCGACTCGAGGACGATGCTTTCAGCCTCTGCTCGTCAATCAATGCCATCGATTTTCCGCCTACGGTTACGGAGATTGGAATCCGTACATTCTCGCAGTGTGTGGCTTTGACAGATGTACAACTTCCGGAGAACCTGCAAAAACTTGGTAATGCGGCGTTTGGCGACTGCATAAATATGGAACATATCTGTTTTCCTGATGGTTTCTCAAAACTTCACAAGGCAGAAATGATTGATGCCATTCAGGGCTGCGAGAAACTTAATGTCACGGAATTGTTAAAAAATAATAATTAAACGTAAAATAATCTCCTTTTTCTTTGGCTTTAATAGCAATTATATATATATTTGTGATGTGATACCCGAAATCTTGTTTATACTCCGTTTTGAGGAGCAAATTGCATAAAACCAAAGTATTATGAAGAAATTATTACTACTGGCTATGCTGGCCGTCATTTCGGTCGCAGCCACTGCACAGACAATTAAGAAGGTAAAGGCGAATCAGATTCTTTACTTCGATCATGAATCCGTAGCGAAGGCATTTGAAGAAAAGTGGGTGCATAATGGAAAGGGCGAGAGCATCTTTGCATATAAGACTTGTCTCCAGACCATAGATCCTACAAGCGATAAGGTTATTCAGCCGCAGCGAATGGAAGGCGTAATTGTCAAGCAGGAAGGCTCTCACAAGGAGATGACACTTGCCGTTACCGGATGTAAGGGTGTGATTGTATATTGCGCAAACAAGGGCTCTGACTATGCCAGAAACCTTTATGTGAAGGCTCACTTCAGCGGAGCATTCTGGGGTTCTGTTGAACAGGTTGTCGACAAGAGCGGCTCGGCTGCTGTAAAATACGAGAATCTGAATCCAAACCACGATTATACAATAAGTATAACAGCATCTGGAGATTTGGTATGTTATGCTATCAAGTTTCTCAAGTAACAAATTTTCAATTGTGTAAATATTGGCCGTTGTTCAGTTTTTTATTGGGCAACGGTTTCTTTTTTGAAATAAATGTAGTATCTTCGCAGCGAAAAATAAAACACTTTTTTATAATATGAAGACTTTAGAGAAAATTTTTGCAGAGAAGCTTCTTAAGATTAAGGCTATCAAGTTGCAGCCAAACAGTCCTTTTACTTGGGCATCAGGCTGGAAATCACCATTCTATTGCGACAACCGCAAGACTCTGTCTTATCCTGAGTTGCGCAGCTTCGTAAAGACTGAGTCTGCACGAATCATCATGGAGGAGTTTCCGGGCGTGGATGCTGTTGCAGGTGTTGCTACTGGTGCAATTCCGCAGGGCGCACTTGTTGCCGATTTGCTTAACAAGCCATTTGTTTACGTTCGCTCTAAACCAAAAGATCACGGTCTTGAGAACCTTATCGAAGGCGAACTTCGTCCGGGAATGAAGGTTGTTGTGCTTGAAGACCTTATCTCAACCGGCGGTAGCAGTCTGAAGGCTGTCGAGGCTATCCGCAACAGCGGATGCGAGGTGCTCGGCATGGTTGCATCTTATACTTACGGCTTCGACGTTGCAGTTCAGGCATTCAAGGATGCCAAGGTTAAGCTCATCACACTTACAAACTACGAGGCTGTTGTTGATGTGGCTCTGAAGACTGAATATATTACAGAGGCAGATGTTCAGGTTCTTAACGAATGGAGAAAAGATCCTGCACACTGGAATGTATAAATAAGAAATATGTCATTACATAAATACGAAAGTTCTGTAAAAACCATCCCTTATACACGAGAGATGGTTTTCTCTAAGTTATCGGATCTGAGCAATCTGCAAAATGTAAAGCAGAAACTTGACAATCCGGAATTGGTTGCAAAACTGAAGGAACAGGCCGACGGCGATCAGGTTGAGAAGATGATTCCTGTGCTCAAGAGTCTTACTTCAGACACCGATTCGGTAAGCGTTTCAGTTCCGCCAGTGGGCAACCTCACTCTTCGCGTTGTTGAGCGCGAGGAAAAGTGCATAAAGTACGCATTGGAGAATGTTCCGATAAATGCAAATCTGTGGATTCAACTTTTGCCAATCGACGCAAATTCGTGCAAGATGAAGGTCACTATCGGTGCCGACCTTAACCTTATCATGCGCGGAATGCTTGGCGGAAAGCTCGAGAAGGGTGCAGAGGGCATTGCAAATATGCTTTCGCGCATGCCTTATACTGAATTCTAATAAAACAAGACTATGGCTACAAAACTTTGGGAAAAGAACGTTCAGGTGAACGAGGAAATCGAGAAGTTTACCGTTGGTAGAGACCGTGAGATGGACTTGTATCTTGCAAAGTACGATGTGCTCGGTTCTATGGCTCACATAACGATGCTCGAGAGCATCGGACTGCTTGGCTCCGACGAACTTCCGAAACTTCTTTCCGAGTTGAAGAATATCTATCGGCTTGCCGAAAAGGGTGAGTTCGTGATTGAGGACGGTGTTGAGGACGTACACTCGCAGGTTGAACTGATGCTTACGCGCAAACTTGGCGACATGGGCAAGAAGATTCACAGCGGACGCTCGCGCAACGACCAAGTGCTTGTCGACCTGAAGCTTTTTACTCGTGCCGAGATTAAGGAGATTGCCGAAGAGGTAGAGGTGCTGTTCAACGAACTGATTGCACAGAGCAACAAGTACAAGAATGTGCTGATGCCGGGCTACACTCACTTGCAGGTTGCCATGCCGTCGAGTTTCGGACTGTGGTTCGGAGCGTATGCCGAGGGCTTGGTAGACGATATGATGTTCCTTCAGGCAGCGTTCAAGATTACCAACCGCAACCCTCTCGGTTCGGCTGCCGGATATGGCTCTTCTTTTCCGCTGAACCGCACGCTTACCACTAAGCTTCTTGGCTTCGACTCGATGGACTATAACGTGGTCTATGCACAGATGGGACGCGGCAAGACGGAGCGCAACGTTGCGTATGCCATGGCTTCGATTGCCGGAACGATTGCAAAACTTGCCTTCGATGCCTGCATGTTCAACAGTCAGAATTTCGCCTTCGTGAAACTTCCTGATGAGTGTACTACGGGTTCGAGCATCATGCCTCACAAGAAGAATCCTGATGTGTTTGAACTTACTCGCGCCAAGTGTAACAAAATTCAGTCGCTTCCGCAGCAGATTATGCTCATAATGAATAACTTGCCAAGCGGATATTTCCGTGACTTGCAGATAATAAAGGAGGTGTTCCTTCCTGCCTTTAAGGAGTTGAAGGATTGTCTGAAGATGACTTCATACATCATCAACAAGATGAAGGTGAACGAGAATATTCTCGACGATTCGCGCTACGACAATATGTTCAGCGTTGAGGAGGTGAACAGACTGGCTGCAAGCGGAATGCCTTTCCGCGATGCCTACAAGAAGGTGGGACTTGATATTGAGGCTGGAAACTTCAAGCCTAACAAGGATATCCATCACACTCACGAGGGCAGCATCGGAAACTTGTGCAACGAGCAGATTCAGGCTCTGATGAGCGAGGTTGTGAGTGGCTTCAATTTCAAGACGATGGTTGATGCCGAGAATGCCTTGCTTGGCAGATAAAAACAGAAAAATATTTCAGAGGGTTGAAGAAAATGGCGTGCCGTTCTTTTCTTCAATCCTTTTTTCGTAATCTATAATACTATAACTTTATGAAATTCAGATTTTGTGGAAGGAGCGGCGTGCAGATGCCTGTTGTGTCGCTCGGCTTGTGGCATAACTTTGGCGATGTAGACGACTTCAAGGTTGCCACCGATATTGTTGTGTCGGCTTTCGACCAAGGAATATGCCATTTCGATTTGGCTAACAACTACGGTCCTGCGCCCGGCTCGGCAGAGACAAATTTCGGCAGAATTCTAAGAAACGAACTGGCTTCGCATCGCGACGAGATGCTTATCACATCAAAGGCTGGACACGAGATGTGGCAGGGCGTTTATGGCGACGGCTCTTCGCGCAAGAATCTGATGGCGAGCATCAATCAGAGTCTGAAACGTACTGGACTTGAATATTTCGACATCTTCTATAGCCACCGATATGACGGCGTAACGCCGGTTGAGGAGACGATGCAGGCTCTTATCGACATTGTACGCCAAGGCAAGGCTCTCTATGTGGGCATATCAAAATATCCGCTCGATTTGCAGCAGAAATGCTACGACATTCTGCGCGAGGCAAAAGTTCCGTGTCTTGTGAGTCAGTACCGATACAGCATGTACGACCGCAAGGTTGAGGGCGGAGCGCTGAAGTGCGCTGCCGACAATGGTTCGGGTGTGGTGGCCTTCTCGCCTTTGGCGCAGGGATTGCTTACCGACCGCTATCTGAACGGCATTCCTGAACATTCGCGCGCTGCGAGAGAGACTGGCTTCTTGCAGAAAGGACAGGTGTCGGAAGAACGCGTTGCGGCATCAATAAAACTGAATGAGATTGCGAAGAAGCGCGGACAGTCGTTGGCGCAGATGGCTTTGGCGTGGATTCTGAAAGATGAACGAATGACATCGGTGATTATCGGCGCAAGTTCGGTTGAACAACTGAATAATAATATAAAATGTATCGATAACCTCGATTTCTCGGCCGAGGAACTTTCGCAGATTGAGGACATACTAAAAGACCCTGTTCTTTCGTTCTGATTATGAATCGGACTTGCGCATTACAAGCGAAATGCGCAAGTCAGATGAGTTAAAAGAGTTATATGAAACAAACATACAAAACAATTTTGGCGTTGATGCTATGCCTTTGGACAACGGCGTGCGGCGACGTTTACAATTCGGGCTCAAGCTATAAGGTTAATTTCGGCTGCAACGTGTCGTTCTCGCCGTATAATGTGGCGCAGAGCATGGGGCAGTTCATCAGCATACGCAAGAATGGCAGCTCGAAACTTCTGATAACGAAGATGGATGGCTCGACCCACACGCAGACGCTCACCGAGGCTAAGTTGCTATCGACGTATCTGGGGCTTGGCGGACTGATTCTCGGCACGCCGACGCTAAACAACGATAACCTTGGGTTGGTGTGCTACGATTTGGCTTGTCCTGAGTGCAATTTGGAAAGTGCGCGGGTCCAGTTCGATGACAAGGGCATTGCCAAATGTACGCGCTGCGGCAATCAGTACGATTTAAACAACGGCGGAATAGTTATTGAGGGCAGCGGTCGCCCGTTGTGGAAATACAGAGTAACTCAGTCGGTAGACGGTTCGGTTCAGGTTTATAACTGATTCCGAGCCGTTTTTTTGTGCATCAGCAATAATATCAGAATGTAAATAAAAATGCCTTTAATGTGATAACCTTAAAAAATGAAAATGCTTTTGTAAACAAAAAATGCTGATTTTTTGCTATTTTTCTTCCGATTTATAAGCGGTAAATTATAAGGTATCTGATAAGTTCCGCCGGCTTCTCGAGAATAGCAAGGATGCTCTTCCAGTGGCATGTTTCACCACAAATGCCGAAACATCGTCTGGCAATAGCGGAAGTGCCGTGGTAAACGCAAAAGGCGAGTTGATAGGACTGAATTTCGACCGCACCGCCAGCAGCGCGTCGAGCATTTATTACTCAAATCCTCACACTCTCCGAAACATCGTTGTTTCGTCCGACTATATTCTTTGGGTTTTGAAGAATTATTCTCCAGGCAAGTATGTTCTCGAAGAATTCGGAAAATAAAGAAGAAAGTGCAGAAACATCATCCGAAGTTTCTGCACTTTCTTTATACTCGAATTCGGAGTTCAACTCGTTGGTTGTACTTATTCTAAAAGCTGAAATCCCGAACGAAACCCGAAGGCATCCCGAAGAAATGTGATATAGGAAAACTGTGTTTTTTATCCCAGAACTCATTTTTTTTATAAAAGGTAAAAACTGCAAAAAAACGAGAATTTTGAAAAATATTGGCAAAAAAGAAGTCCGAAAATTTGCAGGATAAAAAAAATGTCGTATCTTTGCATCGCTTTTCAGAACTAAAGCAAATGCGGAAGTAGCTCAGTTGGTAGAGCACAACCTTGCCAAGGTTGGGGTCGCGGGTCCGAGTCCCGTTTTCCGCTCAAGTGAAAGACTCAGTTTTCTGGGTCTTTTTTCTTTTTGCGAGATAAGAGAGATTTCGATACCTAATTGATTTTCAGGATTCATAAACAATGCGGATTTTAAGGTAGAAACAGATTTGGTGAGTCTGCAAAATCGTACTTTGGTACACTAAATATTGAATATTGTCTTGTAGATTAACCAAAGTTTTTGCTTATCTTTGCAACAGATTTTTATAATATTAAACATTCTTATGTCAATATTTATCTTTTTGAAGCTGATAGGCTGTCTGGCTCTTCTAATGTATGGTATGAAGGTGATGAGCGAGGGTCTTCAGAAGATGGCAGGTAGTCATTTGCGCCATGTCCTTGGTGCAATGACGACGAATAGGGTGACGGGACTGTTTACCGGAGCCTTTATAACCGCAGCCATCCAATCATCAACCGCAACAACCGTGATGACTGTCAGTTTTGTAAATGCAGGTTTGCTTACGTTGGTACAGGCAATTTCTGTAATTATGGGTGCCAATATCGGTACTACATTCACTGCATGGATAATGTCGGCAGGCTTCAATTTTAATATTGCAGATTACGTATTCCCTATGTTCGCCGTGGCTTTAGCGTTTAACTATTCCAAGAAACGCAAAAGTCTCGGCGAATTTATTTTTGGCTTGTGCTTCCTCTTCTTCGGTCTTGGTATGTTGAGGCAGAATGCCGTAGACATGGATTTGGGACATAATCAGACGGTGCTTAATTTCTTCGCGTCAACTGGCAACTACGGATTCCTTAGCATTCTGCTCTTTCTCTTGTTGGGCAGTATCCTTACTATGTGCGTGCAGAGTTCTGCTGCCATCATGGCAATAACCATGATTCTGTGCTCGCAGGGCGTTCTGCCAATCTATCAAGGCATTGCGCTTGTTATGGGCGAGAATATCGGTACAACCGTAACATCAAACATCGCCGCGCTCACAGCCAACACTCAGGCGCGCAGAGCCGCCTTCGCCCACATGTTCTTCAACTTGTTCGGCGTATTTTGGGTGCTCATCTGCTTCAAGCCGTTCGTAAACATGGTGTGCTCGCTTGTGGGCTACGACGTAACTCTTACAGGAGCCGATGCAGCTTCTGAGGCTGGAAAACTTACGTTCGTTCTGGCAACGTTCCATACTGCTTTCAATGTATGTAACGTGCTCATCCTGATATGGTTCATCAAGTTTATCGAGAAACTCGTGTGCCGCGTAATCGTATCTAAGAATCAGGACGAGGACGACGAGTTCAGACTCAACTTCATCAGCGGTGGTATCTTGTCTACTGCCGAGCTTTCGGTTCTCGAAGCTCAGAAGGAAATCAACAACTTTGCCGTTCGTTCGCAGAAGATGTTCGGACTTGTGCGCACGCTTATGCACACCGAGAAGCAGAGCGACTTCAACAAACTCTTTGCCCGAATTGAGAAGTACGAGGGCATCTGCGACAATATGGAGGTTGAGATTGCCAACTATCTTAATAAGGTGAGTGAGGGACGACTCAGCGACGACACAAAGCAGAAAATACGCATCATGCTGCGCGAGATTACCGAGATTGAGAGCATCGGCGACAGTTGCTTCAACCTTGCGCGCACGATAAACCATTGCTACACCGAGAAGAAGACGCTAACCGAAGGACAACTCGACCATGTTCATCAGATGTTCGACCTTACCGACAAGGCTCTCTCGCAGATGATGGTTGTGCTGAAAGACCGCCACAGGGATGTAAATTCGACATACAACATCGAGAACGAGATAAACAACTTCCGTACACAACTGAAGACACAGAATATTATCGACGTAAACGACCAAAAGTACGATTATCAACTTGGTGTTCACTATATGGATATCATTCTTGAGTGCGAAAAACTTGGCGATTATGTTGTTAACGTTGTAGAGGCAAGAACACAAAGAGTTTAATGGCTCTGTTTGGGAAAGAAAACGGTACTTCCTACCTTCTCCAGATGATTAGAGACGGTAAGGAACTAACATTGCAGCAGCAGATTTTGCTTGCTGTGATGTTGAGTATTCCATCCATCTTGTCGCAGATGTCGAATGTGGTGATGTCATACATCGACGCATCGATGGTTGGTAGCCTCGGTGCGGAGGCATCGGCTTCGGTGGGACTGATGAGCACTACAATATGGCTCTGCTCGGGCTTGTGCGCCTCGGTGTCTACAAGTTTTGCCGTTCAGGTGGCCCACATGATGGGGGCAAACAACAGGGTAGGGGCGAGAGAAATCTTCCGTCAGGCAATAACCGTTTGTCTTGCCTTCGGAATATTTCTTGGTTCTATAACCATTGCCATCAGCGGACAGTTGCCGGTATGGCTGGGCGGTTCGCCCGAAATAGTTGAGGGAGCATCAGACTATTTCTTTATTTATGCGTGCTTCATCCCTGTTTTACAACTCAAGATCGTGGCCGGAGCGGTTATCCGTTGCAGCGGAAACCTTAAGTTTCCGAGTGCGGTGAATATATCGATGTGCTTCTTCGATGTGCTCTTCAACTACTTCTTTATTTTCGTCATGGATATGGGCGTTGTCGGAGCGGCGTGGGGAACGGCTGCGGCTGTTACCACATCGGCAATACTCATGCTTGGCTATGCCGTGTTCATCTCTTCTGATTTGAGGCTTACGCGCGAGAAGGGCAGTTTCCTTCCTAAGAAGGATGTGCTTGCCAAAGCGTTTCATATAGGAATGCCGGTTGGTATTGAACGAATAATGTTCAACGGCGCACAGATTTTGGCTACGCGAATTGTTGCGCCTCTCGGCACATTCTCTATTGCAGCAAACTCGTTTGGCATAACGGCAGAGAGTCTTTGCTACATGCCGGGCTACGGAATAAGTGAGGCTTCTACAACCCTTATCGGGCAGGGACTTGGTGCTATGCGCATTTCGCTAACCCGAAAGTTGGCTCGCATAACCATAACAATGGGAATGTGCGTTATGGCTCTGATGGGCGTGGTTATGTATTTTGCCGCACCTTATATGATTGGCTTCATGACCGATAATCAGCAGATACTCGAACTTGGAGTAAGTGCGCTTCGCATCGAAGCCTTTGCCGAGCCTATGTTTGCTGCCAGCATCGTGTGCTACGGCGTTTTTGTAGGCGCAGGCGATACGCTCGTGCCGTGCACCATGAATCTTTGCAGCATCTGGATTGTACGCCTTACGCTTGCCTATTTCCTTGCGCCAGTCTACGGTCTTAACGGCGTTTGGCTTGCTATGTGCATCGAACTTTGTTTCAGGGGAGTGATATTCCTGTGCCGTTTCAAGTGGGGAAACTGGATGCACCTCGACCGCATCGGACGCTAAATGTGTCTAAAAACACATTAAAAAAATCAAAAACATATTGTCGGTTTTCAGAAAAACAGACTATCTTTGTCACACTATAATTTTAATACAAATACTATTTTAATTAGATAATTTACATACACTATTTATAAATATAAACTATAATCAATACAAATGGCACAAAGATTTATATTGAACGAAGTTTCATACTTCGGCGCAGGTTGCCGTAAGGAGCTGCCTGCAGTACTAAAGAGACTGAACTTGCACAAGGCATTGGTGGCTACAGATAAGGGTTTGCTGAAGGTTGGTACAGCCAAGATGGTTACAGACGTTCTCGACGAAGCAGGTTTCCCTTACGAGATATATAGTGAGATTAAGCCAAATCCAACAGTTACAAATGTTAAGCAGGGCGTAGAGGCTTTCAAGAAGTCGGGAGCCGACTGTCTTATCGCTATTGGTGGCGGTTCGTCAATGGATACTGCAAAGGGTATCGGTATCGTGAGCAACAATCCTGAGTTCAGCGATGTTGTTTCTCTTGAAGGTTGTGCTCCTACAAAGAACAAGTCGGTGCCTATCATCGCTCTTCCTACAACTGCCGGAACTGGTGCCGAGGTAACAATCAACTACGTTATCATCGACGAGGAGCGTCAGGCTAAGATGGTTTGCGTTGACCCTAACGATATTCCAGCCGTTGCAATCGTAGACCCTGAGTTGATGTACACCCTTCCAAAGGGCTTGACTGCTGCAACAGGTATGGATGCTCTTACTCACGCTATCGAGGGCTACATCACTAAGGGCGCATGGGTTATGAGCGATATGTACGAACTTCAGGCTATCAAGATGATTGCCGAGAATCTTCCTCTTGCTGTCGAAGAGCCTACAAACCCGGTAGGTCGCGAGGGAATGGCACTGGCTCAGTACATTGCAGCACAGGCATTCTCTAACGTAGGTCTTGGCCTTGTTCACGGAATGGCTCACCCAATGGGTTCGCTGTTCGATATTCCTCACGGCGTGGCAAACGCATTGTTGCTCCCAACAATCATGGAGTTCAACATGCCTAAGTGTATCGAGAAGTTTGGCGTTATTGCCAAGACTATGGGTGTTGATATAACAGGCATGACTGCCGAGCAGGCAGCACAGGCAGCCGTAGATGCCGTTCGTGCATTGTCTATAAAGGTTGGAATTCCACAGCACTTGAGCGACCTCAACATCAAGGAGGAGAACATTCCTGCTCTTGCGGCTCAGGCTATTGCCGATGTCTGCACTCCGGGCAACCCTCGCGATGTAACAGAGGCTGAAATCATCGAGCTATACAAGAAGGTGCTGTAATTGCAGCATCGGTTAGTAATAAATAACAGATAAGTAAGAAAGCCATAACTCCGATTATGATGTCGGCAGTTATGGCTTATTTTTTTCTCCTCCCTAAAACAGAAAACCTAAAAAGCAGTTTTGCATTCGTCCATTATGAATTGTGAATTCTGAATTGTGAATTGTTCGTAGTGAATTTATCTGTATATTATAGACGCTGAAAGTGTCTCCACTTAGTAACCGTAGGTCGGAACGACCTGCGGAGTAGAACCATCATTAGTAAGCACTCTGAAGGAGTGCCCCATCTGCAGCATTGGGCGACCGCTTTCAGGGTCGAAAATATCCGTTCCATTCCAGTCCGCAGATCCTCTGGATGCTGCGGTTACTGAGAGGTGACGCTTTCAGCGTCATTCCGAATCTTATCCTGCGCTTATTTACGAATCAATATTTTTCAACTTTGGAATTGTCACTCAATTGTGAATTCTGAATTTTGAATTGTTTGTAGTGAATTTATCTGTATATTATAGACGCTGAAAGTGTCTCCACTTAGTAACCGTAGGTCGGAACGACCTGCGGAGTAGAACCATCATTAGTAAGCACTCTGAAGGAGTGCCCCATCTGCAGCATTGGGCGACCGCTTTCAGGGTCGAAAATATCCGTTCCATTCCGGTCCGCAGATCCTACGGATGCTGCGGTTACTGAGAGGTGACGCTTTCAGCGTCATTCCGAATCTTATCCCACGCTTATTTACGAATCAATATTTTTCAACTATGGAATTGTCACTCCATTGTGAATTCTGAATTGTTAATTCTGAATTGTGAATTATCAAAATAGTATCGGTTTTTTCGATTGCCGAAAAATTAGAAAAGTAAGCGGATTTAAAGAAAACTAATCAAAAAGAAAGCGTAAAATTGAAATACTTGTCAGTTGTTTTTATAACGAAAAATCCTTATGAAAGCCCTTTGAAGTTGAAAAAATGCCATAAATATGTTATATTTTTGTTATTTGACGTAAAAAAATAATAAAATTATGCAATTGTGTATTGATTTTTTATAATTTTGCGTCGAGAGATTATATTATAAAACATTAAATTCATTTTACTAAAAGACAATGAGAGGAAAAGTATTGTTGCTTTGCTCATTACTACTATTTTGCTTTTCGGCAATAAGTAGTGCGCAAGTTTCTAAGGTTTCTGGTATTGTTATTTCGGCAGAAGACAACGAGCCTGTTGTTGGTGCTTCGATAATGGTAAAAGGAACGCACTTGGGAACAATTAGTGATCTAAACGGAAAATTCAATCTTACAGGAATTCCGGCAAGTGCAAAGAGTCTCGAGGTTTCATATCTCGGTATGAAGACTCAGGTAGTTCAAATCAAGTCGAACGTTAAGGTGGTTCTTGAACCCGACAGCAAGGTTATCGACGAAGTTGTTGTAACAGGTATGCAGCGCATGGACAAGCGTATGTTTACTGGTGCTACATCACAGCTCAAGGCAGAGGACATGAAGCTCGACGGTATGGCTGATATCAGCCGTTCGCTCGAAGGTCGTTCAGCTGGTGTGTCTGTGCAGAACGTATCTGGTACATTCGGTACTGCTCCAAAGATTCGCGTTCGTGGTGCTACTTCTATCTACGGTAATAGCCGCCCTCTTTGGGTTGTTGATGGCGTGGTTATGGAAGATGCCGTTGAGGTTAGCGCCGATGCCTTGTCATCAGGTGATGCCGAGACTCTTGTCAGCTCTGCAATCTCTGGTCTGAACTCAGACGATATCGAGAGCATGCAGATTCTGAAGGATGGTTCCGCTACATCTATCTATGGTGCTCGCGCCATGGCAGGTGTGATTGTAATCACTACAAAGAAGGGTAAGGCAGGACAGAGCCATGTTAACTATACTGGCGAGTTCACTATGCGTCTGAAGCCAAGCTACCGTAACTTCAACATCATGAACTCACAGGAGCAGATGGCTATATACAAGGAGATGGAAGAGAAGGGCTGGCTTAACTTCAACGATGTTTACCACGCTGAAGGTAGCGGTGTGTACGGTAGAATGTATAAGCTCATCAATACTTACGACCCAACTACTGGTACTTTCGGTCTTGAGAATACTCCAGAGGCTCGCGCTGCATATCTCCGCGAGGCTGAGTATCGTAATACCGACTGGTTCGACGAGTTGTTTACAAACAGCATCATGCAGAACCACTCTATCAGTATCTCAACCGGTACAGACCGTTCTTCGCTCTATGCCTCTCTTTCTGTAATGACCGATCCGGGATGGTACAAGCAGAGCAAGGTTAACCGTTATACTGCTAATATCAACTCTTCTTACAACATTACCAAGAATCTTACTCTCAACCTTCTTGGCAATGCATCATACCGTAAGCAGAATGCACCAGGTACACTCGGTCAGAACATTGATGCGGTAAGTGGTGAGGTTAAGCGTGATTTCGATATCAACCCTTATTCTTACGCGCTGAATACATCAAGAGCTATGTCTCCAACCGAGACTTATACTCGTAACTATGCAGATTTCAATATACTCAAGGAGCTTGAGGAAAACTATATCGAACTCAACGTTGCCGATATGAAGTGGCAGGGTGAGTTGAAGTGGAAGCCAATCAGCGAACTCGAGCTTGGTGTTGTTGGTGCGGTTAAGTATTCAACTTCTTCACAGGAGCATTATATTACCGACGAGAGTAACCAGGCTTTAGCATATCGCGCAATGTGGGATTCGCAGGTTCGTGATGCAAATAACTATCTGTACAAGAATCCTGATGATCCTTATGCGTTGCCTATCTCAATATTGCCTGTCGGCGGTTTCTATATGAGAGACGATTACAAGACTCTTGGCACAGACTTCCGTGCTACAGCAAACTGGAATCATGTTTGGAGCGAGAAGCACTTTACCAACCTCTTCGGTGGTATGGAGACAAGTGCCATCGACCGTTCAAAGAGCCACTTTAACGGTGTTGGTATGCAGTATTCTATGGGCGAGACTCCTTACTATATGTACGAACTTTTCAAACAGGGTATCGAGCGTGGTACTGACCCATACTATTCTTTGAAGCGTACTCGTATGCGTAGTGCTGCATTCTTCGCAAACCTTACTTACAACTACGCTGGTAAGTACACTCTTAACGGAACTGTCCGCTACGAGGGTACAAACAAGCTTGGTAAGAGCCGTAGCGCACGCTGGTTGCCTACTTGGAACGTGTCTGGTGCATGGAACGCACACGAGGAGAAGTTCTTCGAGGCTCTGAAGCCTGCATTCAGCCATGCAACAATCAAGGCTTCTTACTCTCTTACTGCCGACCGTGGTCCGCAGGATGTAACAAACTCAATGGTTGTTGTAAAGAGCAAGACTCCATTCCGTCCTTTCACAAACATTCAGGAGAACTGTTTGTATATCGACGATTTGGAGAACTGCGAGCTTACTTACGAGAAGAAGCACGAGTTCAATATCGGCGGTGAGTTCGGTTTCATCGACAACCGTCTGAATATCGCTGTAGACTGGTACAAGCGTAACAACTTCGACCTTATCGGTATTATCAACACTATGGGTGTTGGCGGTCTTACCCAGAAGAAGGCAAACGTGGCTTCTATGAAGTCTCATGGTGTTGAGTTCACTATTTCTTCAAAGAACATCAAGACTAAGAACTTCTCTTGGAACACAGATTTGATTTACTCACTTGCTAAAAATGAGGTGACAAGCCTAAAGTCAAATTCTCGTATCATCGACCTTATTACAGGTTCTGGTTTCGCTGTAGAGGGCTATCCTGTTCGCGGTTTGTTCTCTATTCCATTTGCTGGTCTTACAGAAGATGGTCTTCCTTCATTCTACCCAGATGTTGACCGTACAGAGACAACTATTGATGGAATCTACTTCCAGGAACGTGAGGAAACAGAATTCTTGAAGTACGAAGGTCCTACAGACCCTACATTTACAGGTAGTATCGGTAATACATTCACTTACAAGAATCTGAGACTGAATGTTTATATTACTTACTCTGGCGGTAACGTTATTCGTCTCGACCCTGTGTTCAAGGGTAAATATCGTGACCTCGACCTTACCTCAATGACTAAGGATTTTATGGATCGCTGGACATTGCCGGGCGATGAGAACATAACAAATGTTCCTGTACTGTTGAGTGCACGTCAGTACTATGCTAATAACGATTACCAGTATGCTTATAATTCATACAACTATTGCGACCAGCGCATTGCAAAGGGCGATTTTGTAAGAATGAAGGAGGTTTCACTCTCTTACGATTTCCCTAAGTCTTGGCTCGAGAGCATAAAGATTAACAATCTTTCACTCAAGTTGCAGGCTACCAACTTGTTCCTTATCTACAGCGATTCTAAACTGAAGGGTCAGGACCCAGAGTTCTTCAACTCAGGTGGTGTTGCTGCACCTGTGCCAAAGCAGTTTACATTTACAGTTCGTGTAGGTTTGTAATAATTTAAAATGAAAATTAAGATGAAAAAAACATACTATTTAATGGGAGTCGTAGTTTCGGCACTGATGTTTGGTTCATGTGATAGCTATCTCGACGAAACTCCAGATAACCGTACCGAGGTCGACTCAAAGGATAAGATTTCAAAATTGTTGGTAACGGCATATCCTAAGAATAATTTCCAGATGATTGCCGAGTTTGCCAGCGACAATATCGACGATAACGGTTCAAAATATTCACCTTACACCCGTTTCCTTTCTGATGCTTGGGAATGGAAGGATACAAAGGAAGAGGATAATGACAGTGAACAGAATTTATGGGATGCCTGCTATTCTGCCATTGCAGCCGCAAACCTTGCCCTCGAATCAATCGACAAGTTGGGCAACCCTGAAGATTTGAATCCGCAGCGTGGCGAGGCTCTTATTTGCCGTGCATACAGTCATTTTGTCCTAAGCTATATTTTCTGTAACACTTGGACCGAGGCTGGCAAGGACAAGGAACTTGGTATTCCTTATATGAAGGCTACTGAAAAGACTGTATCTCCAACTTATGAGCGTGGAACATTAGGCTCTGTTTATGAGAATATTGCAGAGGATATCGAGGCGGGTCTTCCTCTTATCAGCGACGATGCTTACTCTGTGCCAAAGTATCACTTTAACAGAAGTGCAGCATACGCTTTTGCTACACGTTTCTTCCTGTATTATGGTAAGTACGACAGAGCTATCGAGTGTGCAAATCAGGTTCTTGGTTCTAATCCGACATCTGTGCTTCGCGACTGGCAGTCTTATGGAAAACTTGACAGAAATAAGATGATTCAGCCAAACGCGTATTTTGATGCAGATGATAAGGCAAATCTGTTGATCTATGATACTTATTCAACATGGGGTAGATACTGTTATCCTGCTTCAATCAACGAAAAGTACACTCACAATGAGACTATAGCAAAAACAGAGACATGCCAGTCTACCGGAGTATGGGGCTCTTCGTCAGTGCTTTATCATCAGGCAGCAAACTATTCAGATATTCCTAAGTGCATTATGCGCAAGGTTGGTCAGTACTTTGAGTATACTGATGTTGCGGCAGGTGTTGGTTATGTGCATACTCTTGTCAATGCCTTCAATACCGATGGCGTTTTGCTCGATCGTGCCGAGGCGTATGCTCTGAAGGGCGATTTTGCAAAGTCTATTGCCGATATGCAGGTATTCGAGAACAACTATACAAAAAGTAAGGTCGTTCTTAGCGAGGATGTTATCAATAATTTCTATGATAATATAGAATATTATACTGCAGAGAAGCCGACAATTAAGAAGGAACTTAACCCAACTTTCGCTTTGCCTAAGGGCTCTGACAACCTTATTCAGTTCATCCTTTACGCTCGCCGTATTCTTACCCTCGACGAGGGTTTGCGTTGGGGCGACATCAAACGATACGGAATTGAGGTTAGACATCGTATTGTCGAGAACAATACCGTTCTGGTTGTTGACTCTCTGATGAAGGATGATCCACGACGTGCAATTCAGATTCCTTACAATGTAATGACTGCAGGTCTTAAGGCTAATCCGCGTAACAAATAATAAGATTTTAGCATGAAAAGATTTTTATTATATACAATGATAGGTTGCATGAGCCTCGCATCGGTCTCATGTAGCGACGATTCGCTCGACAACAGAAGTATCTTTGATACAGCAAGAACAGAGCAGAACGACTTCGACAAATGGATTCAGAAGAACTTTACTGACCCGTATAATGTAGAGTTGGTTTACAAGTTGAACGATAACATCAGCGACTATGATTACGACCTTGCACCGGCTGAGTACAGCCAGAGCGTTAAACTTGCAAAAATCATCAAGCATGTATGGTTTGGCGCATACGATGAGGTTGCAGGTGTAGACTTTACTCGCCAGCTTGTTCCAAGAACCATTCATTTTGTTGGTTCTCCAGCTTATAAAGGTGATGGTACAATGGTTTTGGGTACTGCCGAGGGCGGTCTTGTTATCACTCTGTACATGGTGAACTATATGGATTATTTTCTCTCTCAGGAGGATTACATGGAACTCTTGAACCATTATTACTTCAAGACCATGCACCATGAGTTCGGTCATATCCTGCACCAAAAGAAGCCATACGATACTAACTTTCCAAAGATTTGTGAGGGACTTTACATTGGTGGCGACTGGTATTTGCACACTGAGACAGAGGCTCATCAACTTGGCTTTATCTCGCAATACTCACGCAATATGGAATATGACGACTTTGTTGAACTTATTGCAAACTACGTTACCCACGATCAGGAGTGGTGGGATGCTGCTGTAGCAGATGGTAATTCTACAGATAAGGATGGTACAACTCACAACGGTGGCGATATTCTCGAAGAAAAGCTTGCTATCGTAAAGGCATACTGCCGCAACAGCTGGGGCTTCGACCTTGACGAACTCCGCGATGCTGTACAGCGTCGTAGCAAGGAACTTTCAACAATGGATTTGACAACCCTTAATTAAGCACAGGTTTTATGAAAAAAATATATTTGTTTTTAATGGTTGCGGTGCTCGCCCTCGCACAGACATCATGTTCGAGCGACGACAGAGTTTTCGACGACTCTTCTGCAAACCGTATGGAAAATGCTCTGAACGAGTACAGGGAACTTCTTGTCTCAGCAGAGAACGGCTGGTGTCTCGAAATGTTCCCGGGCGAAGAACAAGAGTATTTGGGCACAAGCATTTATCTTAAGTTCGACAAGGATGGAAAGGTAACAGCTACAGGCGATTTTCCTATGATAGATGGTTACGATTGTGGAGATTTGTTTGAATCACGCTACGAGCTTATCAAACAGCAGGGACCATTGCTCTCTTTCGTAACATACAATCCATTTATTCACGCTTGGAGTGAGCCTTCAAGCAGCGATGTTGATGGATATGAGAGTGATTATGAGTTCGTTGTAACAAAGGCTTCGGCTACTGAGTTCGAACTCAAGGGACGCAAGCGTAATGTTACTCTTCGTATGTATGCACTCGACAAGAGCGTAGACTGGAAGAAGAGTTGTGAGGAACTCTATGCTATGCGCGAAAAGTGTGCGGCTCTAAAAACTATAGCTCTTTACTCAGGCTCTAAGAAGTTAGGAAATGGAAAAATAACAGGTGCGGATTTTAGGGTTTCTGGTGAAAATGGGGTGTATAAGGCTTCTTTTCTTGCAACCAAAACTGGTATTAAGTTCTATGCGCCAATCAATATCGACGGTAATTTAGTAAGTGAGTTTACTTACGATGAAACGGCGAAGGAACTTAAGGCTGTTGGTGCAGATGTGAAGATTGTATTCGAAAAACCTGCTGATTTTATAGACCTCGATACGTATCTGAAGGGTAATTGGACATTCTCATGTACTACAAGTGACGGTAAGGGGGAAAATATCCCAGTCAAGTTTACTTTGAACAAGGATGGTTCTCTGACATTCACCGCTGAAGGTAAAGAACTTGAGTTCCCGACTCTGATTTGTACCTATGATGATACAACTGGTATGATTGAGTTTGTCCGTCAGTACATGGGAACAGTTGAAACAAAAAGTGGAAAATTGTATCACATCTATTTGTGCCAAGGCAATGGACAGAACATTGCTGCAGTCAATGATGGCGCTGGTCTTGTTACTGCAACCAAGTCTCTCGATGCCAAGACGCAGGTTTTGAAATTTGTAAGTAATGGTTATGGTTTAACTGATGCTACTTATTTCTATTTTTGGGCTTTCGGAGGCTATCCTGGCACAAGTGATAATTCTGCTGGCTGGTGGGAATACTACAAGGATATGACTCTTACATTAACTAAATGATTGTAACAATGAAGAAATATATATTAGCAATGTTGCTGGGATGCCTTTTTATGGCATCCTGCAACGAAACTGATTGCAGTTACCTCAACGAGTTCAAACTTGTTGAGTCTACTACAAACTATTCGGCTAAGGCATGCAGCGGCTATATTCTGTACGATGGCGGTCTGGGCGATGCCACAGTTTCCGCAACATCATCAGAAGAGTGGTGTAAGGTAAGTGCAGATGCGTCTAAGGTTTACATCAGCCTCGACGACAACACTTCTATCGACAGCCGTACCGCAATGGTTACGCTTACATGCGGCAACCAGACAAAGCGCGTTCCTGTAACTCAGCTTGGTTGTATAACAGAGTTTTCTAAAGATTCTGTTTATACATCAGCCTTTAATAAGGCAATGAGCATCGATTACAAGGCACGCAATACTTTCGGTTTCGAGATTACAGGACTTCCTGAATGGGTAAGCTATACATTAACCGAAGATGGCATACATTTTGATGTTCAGGCAAACAAGACAGGTGTAGGACGTAGAGGTTCGGCTGTTATTAAGGCTTTGAATGTTGGCAAGACACAGACTGTTGATTTCGTTCAGTATTCTATTGATGACCTTGGTGGCAAGTGGGTATCTTTGTCTTACAATCTTATTGAGGGTAGAAATGATACGCTTATTGTTGATGTTGACATAAACAAGACAGATTCTACTGTTACAATTACAGGCTTGTGCGATACTGATTTTGGACGTATCCCAGTGGTCGGTAAGTTGACAAAGGACGGAAGCTATGAGTTTGTAGGTTGTACAACTATTGCTAGTATTGGCGGCGTTTATGATGTTGTTCAGTATTCTTTGACAAGTACTGGAACTTTGTATACAAAGGCTAATTACACTCAAAAGTGTATTTTTAACTATTTCAAAGATTATCAGGCTTGTTACTTTGTAGATAATAATGGAGTCGAAGGCGTTGAGATTGCTGGTCTTATTGTAAGACTTGTTGATCCTTCAACAGGAAAGTCTAAGGGTAATTTAGCAGCCTTTACCGACTTGGTTTTGATAAGGTAAATTACTGCTTAACATAAGAAATCCCCGAATTTGTATTTACAAAATTCGGGGATTTCCTTTTTCTGGCTGTTTGTTACCATTCTAAAAGTGACAGCAACTTTAGCTAGTTCGGATTTGCAATCCGAATTTTTATTTTTCAAAAGAACACACATCCCGAACACTTCTGTATGGTTTTCGCACATACTATAAAAAATAAAAGTGGGGAGTGTGAATTAAACTGCGTCTCAAATCTCTTGATGCTCATTGTCAACCATTCCATTGTCAATTAAGAATTCTCTACTGTAAATTTCTAATTGTGTCAGTCTC
This sequence comes from Bacteroidales bacterium KHT7, assembly GCA_900102385.1. GTDB lineage: Bacteria > Bacteroidota > Bacteroidia > Bacteroidales > Bacteroidaceae > Ga6A1. The sequence continues at coordinate 26,773 of FNBQ01000034.1, forward strand.
GAACGAATCCAAAAGATTTTTTCAACTTTCAACTCTCAGCTTTCAAAAAAAATGTCCATTGTCAATTGTCCATTGTGAATTATTATCGGCTTGCTTCCCCGAACCTTGAACGAACCTTGAACGTATCTTGAACGTACCTTGCCCGAACCTTCCCCGTAGCTACCCCGTTCCTACCCCGTACCTTCCGGCTTACTTGAAGCATACTTGAACGTAAGTTGCGGCTTGTGAGATGCTACTCTTCGGCTTCCTATTCTCAATCTTTCATTGTCAATTATCCATTGTGATTTGTGAATTGCTTAGTTTTTTCAACTTTCAACTCCCAACTTTCAACTAAAGACATTGTCAATTGAATTTTCAATTTTCAACTTTCAAGTTTCAATTTAAATAATTGTCAATTCTGAATTGTCAATTCTTCAGCATCCCCTTCACTCTCTTTATGTCGCCATCGTTCTTGGCAGGCTTTATGCCCAGAAGATTGCACAGCAGCGGATATATATCCACATTGTAGAAATCGGGCTGCTTGTAGCCCTTCTTAAAGTCAGGACCGCAAGCCTTGAAGATGACGTGCATGTCCCTTTCCGTAGGGTCGTATCCATGTTCGCCATAGAGGTGAGGCAGATAGTTCACGCAGTTGTAGCCCTTGTCGGGAGCAACGATGATGTCGCCGCAGTTAGGGTGCGTGCCATAGTGCAGATGCTCAGGCACTTCCTCCTTCTTCCACACCTGAACGTGCTCAATCTTCTTCAGTTCCTCGTAGACCGTGTCGCGATATTCAGGCTTAGTGTATATGTTAGTAGGGATGGCAACCGCAATCTCGTTGTACCATTTCTTCTTCAGATACTTCTTTATCAGAATGCAAGTATGGTCGCTTATGGCAGCCGTGCCGTGGTCTGATGTAACGATAAGGTTCACCCTGTCGCCTATCGGCAGAGTCTTTATCTTCTTCCACAAGTCGCCTATGATATTGTCGAGTTCAGCAATCTGCGAGCCGATGTCGCGACACTGCGGACCGTACAAGTGCCCCGTGTGGTCGGGCTCTTCGAAGTAGCACATAATCAGTTGTGGACGAGTGCCTTCGGGCATTGTCAGCAGTTCGAGCACCTTGTCGGCTCTCTTCTGGAACGATAGGTGAGGAGTCTTCGACCATCTCTCGAAATAAGTAGGGAAGAAGCCCTTAATCTGAAACTCCGAGCCAATCCAGTATATCGTACCGCTCTTCACGCCCTGACGGTTGGCTGTAATCCATATCGGCTCGCCGCCGTATTGCTGGAGAGCCTTAGGCTTGTAGAGGTCGCTCATCTTGTAGAACGTGCGGTTGTCCTTGCAGTAGAACGTGTTCGACACGATGCCGTGATGGTCGGGGTAGAGACCCGTGGCTATGCTGTAGTGGTTGGGGTAGGTCGATGCCGGATAGCACGGAGTCACCTCTGCCTCCACGCCGTCCTTTCCGATTTTGTCGATGTTAGGGCAGCGGTACATCTGCGGATAGTCCCATCTGAATCCGTCGAGCGAGATGATAATTGTAATGTTGTTTGTTCTTTTCTGTGCCTGAATGCCCTGAATGCAGCACATTGCAAACACAATCAGCAGAGTTAAAGTCTTACTTTTCATCGTTGTGTATTATTATATTTTCCTGTTTTTAATCTTTACCCGAAGGTCGCTGTCAGAACCGCTTTCCTGCGGAGAGCCTTGCCTTCCATTTCACGTTGGTGATTGAGTATTGGTCTGTGTCTCCAACGTCCGAAAGCTGAACCACGCTCGTGAGCGAGAAGAAAAGGTCGTTCTTGAAGTACGTCATGCCAACTCTGCCCACGTTAAAGATGTTGGCAAACTTAGACTTCATTCTTTCGTCGTGTCTCTCGCCGTCCATGTCTGTGTAACTCAGCATGTATCTCTTCTTCAGCAGTACCGAAATCTGCGTTGACAGGTGGAAGAGCCATCTCTTGTTCGGCACGTAGTTGTAGGCGTATCCTGCGCCGAGGCTTGCGTGCATCATCGTTATGTCCGACAGGGTGAGGGTTGAACCCATGTCTTCCGAAATCTTGTCCATTCCCGATAGTTTTCCGCTATAGAGCGATGCGGCTGCGATGATGCTGCCTGAACTCTTGCGCTGTATATACGAGTTGGTAAAAACCGCCGGGTACGAGAATTTTCGGTTGTTGAAGACGTAGTAGACGTTAGTCTGAAGGTTTCTCAGCCTTGCCTCGTCATATCGCACTTGATTGCTCCGATTTGCATGTGGTGCGCCTCCGTAAAAGTTGTGTATGTCGCCGTACGAGAGGTCTATTCCGTACTTGTTGTTGTAGTAGTTTATGATGTATTCCTTGTCAGACGTCTTGCCCATCAGTTTCTTCGGATTTATCGAGAGCGTAGCCGACAAGCCCCGATAGTTGGCGGTTATTCCTACCGTCTCGCGCAGATTGTTGCTCAGCAGGTAATCAACCTTATTGCCCTCTGCCGAGACCGTGTTTATTCTAATCATGTTGCCCGACACATCGTTTTTCAACTTTACCGTGAGAGGCTTATCAGGCCTTGATACAAAGTTCGTGTCGGTCTTTGTCTTCTGAAAGATGTCTAATAGATTGTCCGTCATTTTTCTCACCACGCCCATATCAGCGTTTACGCGCTCCTTTCTGTTGACAGAGTTGTGGCGGATGTCGGCAAGACTGTCAATCGCATGCCTCATTATCCTACGGCTCTGCTCAATGTTCTCCTTCCTGTTTTGTGCCTTTGCGCAAAGACAAGTAGAAAGCATCTCTATCATTACAATGTATGTACAGAAATTAGATATGTTCATACTTAGATTGAAATAACCGGCTGCAAAATTACAAATTTTATTTGTAAACGCGTTTCTGAATTCACTCTAACAATTAACAATTCTGAAATTTGAATTATGAATTCTGAATTTTGAATTGTCTCTGTCCATTGTCAATTATGAATTGTGAATTTTCAATTATGAATTCTTTGGCTACCATTTGAATTGCTTCCCCGTATCTTGGACGTTCCTAGGACGTACCTACCACGTTCCTTCGACGTATCTTGAATGTACCTTGAATCTACCTTGAATCTATCTTCTGTCTTGCTACCATCTTGCTACCATCTTCCTACTTTCTTGCTACCTTCTTCCTACCTTCTTCCTACCCACTATTTTGTATTTACCAAAAGGCAAAAACGCTTCCGTTTTCTACAATTTTGAATTGTGAATTATCAATTATGAATTGTCAACTGTGAATTTCTATTATATTATGTGTAAATACGGATTTTTGAAAAATATTTAAAATTTCTTAAATTTTCTTTCTGAAAAGTTTGGCAGTTCGGAAAAAGGCCGTATCTTTGCACTCGCTTTCGGGAACGATGCGGTCAGCAAGACTGACAGAGAGTCGGAAACGAAAGAACCAAGAAAGAGTTCATTGAAAGATTTACATAGACGAAGAAGTACAGGAGCTGTGAGCTAGTTAACACTAACTCACGGGTAAAAAACAAGATACGAACTGTCAATTCGATTTATCGGTGCTAGGAAACTAAACAAATTATATTTTACAATGAAGAGTTTGATCCTGGCTCAGGATGAACGCTAGCTACAGGCTTAACACATGCAAGTCGAGGGGCAGCATTAAGGAAGCTTGCTTTCTTAGATGGCGACCGGCGCACGGGTGAGTAACGCGTATCCAACCTGCCCCCTACCCGGGGATAGCCTTGCGAAAGTAAGATTAATACCCGGTGCAGTTATGATTCCGCATGGGAAT
>FNBQ01000005.1 GCA_900102385.1 Bacteroidales bacterium KHT7
GTCGTAGGAAGGTAGGGGGAAGATAGAAGGAAGGAAGATGGAAGATAGAAGGAGAAGATAGGGAGTCCCAAATCCTTTGTTATACAAGTTCCTCAGTAGGAAGATAGGGGAGCAAAACTTCGTAATGACGTCTCAGTAACCACAGCATCTGCGGACAGAAATGCTACAAATATCATCTACCCTGAAAGCGGTCGCCCGATGCGATAAATGGGGCACTCCTTCAGAGTGCTTGCTACTTATAACATTTATTGAGGGTGTGTCAAAATGTAGTTTCAAGAGAAAAAGAATTCCAAACGATTCAATTTATACATTGCATTAGTAAGAGTTGTATAATTCATCCAGAATTCGCGTAAATTTTAGTCGTAAATGTTGGGGGGAAACAGACGGATTTGTTACATTTAATGTGCGCGTTTGTAAACTGGCATCAAAAAAGGGGAGCTTCTCACGAAGACCCCCTTTTCTATGTTTTATAGGTAAAATCTTTAAAGGTAAAAAGATTGAGTTTTGGATAACGATTGCAAAGGTACATTATTTTTTGAATAAACCAAATTTTTCCAGTAAAAAAATGCTTAAATCTATAAAAAAAACACAAAATAATATTTTGTATTCTTTCTTGTGTGCTCGGAAAGTGCTGTTTTATAACACTTTATGTAAATGATGACGAAAAACTGTATTAATTCGTTTTTTCGTCAAAAATACGAATCTGTTACATTTTTGATGTAACAAAAATTACTAGTTTATTTGTTACTTAGAGTTTGTGTAACCATTCTTTTTTAGGATTTCGACGATTTTTTCCTTCTGTTCGCCTTGAATTATTATTAAATCGTTTTTTGCGTTACCGCCAACTCCGCAAGCAGTCTTTAAAGTCTTGGCAAGTTGCTTCAAGTCATCTTGAGTTCCTACGAATCCGTCGACGATTGTTACCGTCTTGCCGCCTCTGCCATGCTTTTCAATCCTTACTCTCAGTTTTTGCTGGTTCTTTGGAAGTGTCTCTGGCTCGTCATTCTCCTCGGTTTCATAGTTGAAATCGGGATTGGTTGAATATACTATGTTTAGTCTTTCTTTCCAGTCTGCCATAATCTTTAATGTTAAAATGTTTGTAAAAAAAGTTTATCTGTATTGCAAAGATAGCAGATTTCTTTAACAAACGCTGAAAAAATCTTGTTGGGATGCGAGAAAATATGTATATTGCAGCCAAAATGTAAACACATTAAAATATGAAACTATTACTTAACTCACTACAAAAAACATTTATGTTGATTCTGACCTTGACTTTATGCCATCATTCGGTGGCGAAGGAAGGAAAGAAAATATGGCTGAAGTCGGGCGATGCAAAAGGCTTGATTGATGCCATCGATGAACTGAACAAGACAAATGCTGATTCGCTTTCGGAGCGTTCGTACATATTTTTGCCAAACGGAGTGTATGATTTCGGCGACAAGGTGCTGACAACCATCAGCGGAAACAATATTTCGATTATCGGCGAGAGCATGGATGGGGTGATAGTTAAAAACTCACCCGATGTGGCAAACGAAGGCATCAGCAAGACGGCGACATTTCTGATAAAGGGCTCGGGAACATATCTTCAGAGTCTCACCATTCAGAATGCGATGAAGTTTTACGAATCGAAATTCGCAGGCAGAGCCGTAACGGTTCAGGACAAGGGAAACCATACGATAATGAAGAAGGTCAGACTTCTGTCTTATCAGGACACATACTATTCAAATTGCAGCACGTCGCAGTATTATTTTGAGGATTGTGAGATTCACGGAAATGTTGATTTCATTTGTGGCGAAGGCGATGTGTACTTTAACAGATGCACGATTGTTTCTGAAAAACGCAATTTGAATGGAAAAGGCGAGAGTACTATCGCTGCCCCGCGAACAAATAAGACCGACTGGGGATTTGTGATGTACAACTGTGTGGTGAAAACGGACAATACGCGTTTCAACTTCGGTCGTGCGTGGAAGGAAAAGGCGATGCTCGCATACGTCAATACTACTATCGAGCAGCCTGAACTGCTTGTTGCCACGCGATTCAATCCTAACTGCATGGGAACGATTGAGCAGAATTTCGTTGAGTGCGGAACGGTTGACGGTAAGGGGAAAAGTATAGTTCCGGCAAGTAATGTCGTATAATTCTCACTGAAGGGCGAGAAACGAAAGGCAGAGACAATTCTGCCGTCTGCCGATGCAAAGAAATATGCTATCGGAAACGTCTACAAAAAGTGGCGAGCCGATAAAATCTGCAAGAAACTATATTTTGAGTGGAAGAACAACAAATAAAAATATTAAGAGACATGAAAAGAATTGCGTTTGTTTTTATGGCTTTATTCATGGTGTTGGGAGCAAACGCTCAGAAAAACACAATTCCTATCGTTAAATACGATATAAAGGATTGTATGAAGGAGCGATTCTCGCTTGAGAAGGTTGCACGAATGAATAAGTACGTTCCGCCTACATCGAGAGGAAGCGTGCTTTATTCCATCGACTATTACGACGAGATGAGTAGTCGCACTATCACCATTTTCGTACAGCCCAACGTGTGGCACAAGATTCTCGGTTTCCTCGATGCCAAGGCAGAGATGAACAAGCAGGAGGACAGTCATCCGTGGTGGCAGGAACTTAACTCGCTCGTGCTATACAAACTGAACGGAGATTTCTGTTTTATCGATTTTTCGAAATAAACAAAAAAACAGTGCTGGGAGATTTGGTCAGTTCCAATCTTCCTGCATTGTTTTTTATATTGTTAGTCGAGCAGGTTGCCACCGATAGGGCAGAAATATTCGTCGATTACATCTTTCTTGAAGTTCTCGAATCTTATCGAGAAGCAGATGATATTGTTGTGTCGCTTTGTTTCGAGGAATACGTTTCCTTCGATGCCTCGCGATGTAACGGCCTGATATTTAATGGCGTTTCCAATGTTTTCCTTGTTTCCCTCTTCGAGATAGAATGCTTCGAGCGATGTGCTGGTGTGCATTATAACCTGCGAGCGTCCTACAACGATGAATTCTACTGTTCGCATTTCCTTGTCAATCTGCTCGCCCGTAGATGCCTGAGTACTAATTCTTTCGTTGGCATAATATACGGTAGAAACCACCTGAGTCTGAGCCTCCATTCCGAGCGATATGCAGACGAATGCAAGTATAATAAGTAATTTCTTCATAGTTCCTATTTTGTTTTATTTTGCAAAGGTAGTTTTTTTTTCCAATAGTGCAAATATACTTTACTTTTGTTTGTAAATTCTGCCTAAAAATAATACATTTGCAATATCGAATATAAATATTGAAGTCAAATCATTTAATCTTTAAAGGTCATGCGTAAATCAATTATCTTTTTACTTTCAGTTTTGTTTGGGACAACAACGCTGTTTGCCCAGAGAGATGGGGTTGAACCGTTCAAGAACTTATCGGTAGGTTTGAATATCGGAATTCTTTCGGGCGTTGGTATCGATGCCGGAACTTATGTATCAGACCATGTAGGATTGCGTGCCGGATTCAGTTATCTTAAAACTCCAAGTTTCGATAACGACTTTGATGCTTGGGTTGAAGAGGGACAGCACGCTAACTATAATTACGAGGCAACCGTAAAGGCTAATGCACGAGTAAATCTTTCAACATTCAAGGTGCTTGCCGACTACTATCCTAACAAGAAATGGCCGTTCCATGTAACAGGCGGTTTCTATATCGGTGCATCGAATATTGTTACTGTTGATGCGTATGCTGATGACATAAAGGTTAATGGAAAGACTTATAAGAGAGAAGACATAAAAAACTGGTACATTGATTTGGACGATACTCGCATCAAGGCGAAGGACGGAAAGGTTGATGCTGCCATTACAACGTGGTCGGTAAAACCGTATGTCGGCATCGGTTTTGGAAACACTGTTCCGATGAAGCATCGTGTTGGCGTGATGGGCGAACTGGGCGTTATGTTCCATGGCAAGCCGAAAATTACAAGTAAGACCGCCCCTGATATCATGACTCACGTTGCAGAGGCTGATGAATCGGACGAATTCTTCGATGTGATGCATAAAATTGTCGGAATCCCAGTTCTGAGTATCAGAATTTGCGGCAGAATATTCTAAAAGCAAAGAAGTGTTATTCAATTATTTTTGAATGACACTTCTTTGTTTATTTAGTATACGTTGAAATATTCGTTCAATGTTTTTTGAGCCTCCTCGTCAACGTGAGTGATGTGCTGGATAATCTTTCCGCTTTCGAGAAGGGCAATCTCGGTACACAAGTCGACCGTGTGGTTTATGTTGTGGCTCGAAACGAGCACCGTGGCGTTGTTTTCCTGCTGATACTGCTTCAGCATTCGTTTGAAGATGCTCTGACTGCTTGGGTCGAGAAAGTTGAAAGGCTCGTCGAGAATGACAATCTTCGGGGTGTGCAGAAGCGCGCTGATGATGCCAATTTTCTGCTTGTTTCCTGCCGACATGTCACGTATTAGTTTCTTTTGCCCAAGAATCTCACCGTTCATGAAGTGCTCGTAAGAGGCCACTCGTTGGTTAATTGTCTCGATATCAATGTTCTCAATCTTGGCAATGAACGAAAAATATTCCTCTGGTGTGAGGTAGTCGATAAGAAATCCGGAATCGATATACGCTCCGGTGTACTTTTTCCATTCCTCGGTGTTGCTGGTTATGTAGCACACATCGGTTGTTTCGCCTTCCTCATCTGCCGGAATAGTTCCACTGATGCTTATTTCGCCCTCGTTAGGTTTTATCAGGTCGAGAATCATTCTGAAAAGCGTAGTCTTTCCAGCTCCGTTGTTGCCCACAAGTCCGAGAATTACTCCGTCGTTTACGGTAAAATCAGGAATGTCTACGGCAATCTTCTCGCCGAATGTTTTTTTTATGTCTTTTATTCTAATCTTCATAATTTCTTTTTTAGTTTGCTATTGTCTTTCTGAAGCCTTCAAGATTCTCGTATCTGCGTTTCATAAACTGGCGGTAGATGAATGTCAGCCAACGGCGATGCAGAATGGTGCTTGCCATGCCTGCGACGAGCATAATGATGTAGCCGGCGTTGCTGTCGGTAAGCGCGTTTATGCTTCGGCAGATGATTATCGGAACGGAGAACGAGCCGAGTGAAACAAGCATCTGAATGTATTTGTTGTTTCGGTTGCTTGCCGTGAGTATGTTGTTGAGAGGAAGTGTCTCCTTATTTATTATGGCAAGGCTGAACATCGACGGAAAGACCAGTCCGATGGTTGCAAAAAGGTATGACAGAAGCGTAAGAATCTCGAGTTTACCCATAAAGACAGGCACAAGCATTAACAGAAACGGAAATACGGCGATGCAGCACTGATAGTAGTATTTTGCACGCAGAAGCGAGTAGATGCTTTCTTTTCGTACCATAAGTCCGTCGATATAGTTGCCTTCAACGCCCATTATTCCGGTTAGCGTCATTGTGCCGATAACCGTGCAGCAGTACAGTCCGATGAAGTCGGACATGAACGAGATGCCATCGTAGACCGATGAAAGTCCGAGTAGAATCGTGAATACAGCAACGATGCAGAGAGCCGAGATATACATCTTCCGGATTGCTTTGTTTCTCATCGCACTCTTAACTTCGAGTTTCAGATATTCGCCAATCTCGCCCCAGCGGTCAAAAAATGTGAGCGTATTTACTTTTTTCAGCGACTTTTCCTTAGTGTTTCCTGCTAATTCATCGAGCATGAAATATCTCTGAACCTTAATGTTTATGCCGAAAACTAAGTAGATTGTCAGAATCAGAATGAGGAACGAAATTGGATTCCACAGAATGAAGCCTTCTCCAAAATCTATGAGCAGTCTGCCAACAAAGTCGAAATAGAATGAGACGGCGCACAAGGCTGCAAATGTAGCTATCGGAAGCAAAATCCACAGAATGTGATGCTTGCTCAGAGTTCGGCAAAGAAGGTAGAACAGACTGTTGATGGCGAAAAGCATCCACCAGCCCAGCAAGAATCCGATGATTCCGCTGAAGCCGTAGAACTTAAAGATGGTTACGCAGGCAAATGGCAGAAGCATCGAGAACCAGAAGCAGTTGTATAGCCGTGTTGCATCTTTTACGAGATAGCATTTTATAATGGTGTCGCGACTTATTGGCAGCAGGCTGAACGGCTTTACTTGCTGCGACGGCGTTTGCTGAAACATGTATCTGATGAAGAAATCAATCGTCGGCAAGACAACCATTCCGCGGTGCAGCATGTGATAAGGCTCCATTCCCGGAAAACATTCGGTAAGAATTTCGGGCAACATTACAAGTCCTATCACAAAAAGGTAGACGACGTAAAACGCAAGAGTGAGCAGTATGAGGAATAGTGCAAGTTTGTTCTTTTCGAACATAGGATTGCGCTTTTCCGACTTGTTGTTCAGCTCCTGTACAGTTCTGTATATTTGCCAGTTTCGTCTAATGTTCATTATTATTAGTCGTTATTTAAGGCTGATATGCCGATTCGTTATCTTAAATCGACAACATCAACTTTTGGATATTTGCGTTTGTTGAAGTTGAAAAGCGTGTCGCTGAAGTTCTGCTTTGCCGAGTACGAACTGATTTTGATGTTCGTAGTGCCCTTGTTTGTCTGCATTGAAACGAAAAGAGGGTTGTTTGTCTTGGCATCGAGATAGATGTTTATGGTTTTCAGCGATGCTTTCTTGTCTTGCGCAGTCAAAACAACCTCGTTTATTTTTCGGCTGCTGTAAACCTTTTTCTTGCCCATAGTGCAAGTGTATCCATTCTTGTACAGATTCAGAAAGGCGTAAGGGTTAATATGCTGAAGTTCGTCGGCATCGGGATTGCTCACATTAACCTCTTCGTTTGCCTTTACGTAGCTCCACTGCGTTTTTCCGTTGAACCATACTTCCATCTGCGGAGTTGAGAGGTAGAACTTGCTGTTCTTTAGTTTAAGAGTTCCGCTGAGGCTGCCCGACGGCGCGCTGATTGAGAATCCAATTTTAACGCCTCCTGCGCTTGTAAAAGCGTATGATGCTTTGTCTAAGAGTTTTACTGCCTGATTGTTGCTTTGCTGTGCGAACAGTGTGGCAACGGCAAAAAATAGTAAAAATAATGTAGATGCTATTTTTTTCATGATTTTAAAAGTTATTTTTTCTTGTTAAATATTTAGGTTTGAAAGTCGCATTTCGAGGTCGGTCTGGTCAACGCACAGAACCTCACGCGGTTTTGCTCCGCGAGTAGGACCAACAATTCCTGCTTTCTCCAGCTGGTCCATGATTCTTCCGGCACGGTTGTAACCGATAGAGAACTTTCTCTGAATCAGTGAGGTAGAGCCTTGCTGCATATCAACTATGAGTTGAGCAGCCTCTTTGAACATTGGGTCGATGTCGCCGTCAATCTGTCCCGTTCCGCCACCTTCGCCGCCTTCCTCCGCAGGAACTTCAGGAAGCATCCATGCCGTTGTATAGCCTTGCTGCTTCTCGATGTAGTTGCAGATGTTCTCGACCTCTGGAGTATCAACAAAGGCACACTGGACGCGCACTGGCTCTTCGCCTTGCAGATAAAGCATGTCGCCTCGTCCGATGAGCTGCTGTGCTCCTGAGCGGTCGAGGATTGTGCGCGAATCCATCATTGCTGCCACGCGGAATGCCACGCGCGCAGGGAAGTTCGCCTTTATCGTACCTGTGATGATGTTCGTTGTAGGTCGCTGGGTTGCGATAATCATGTGAATGCCGACGGCTCGGGCAAGCTGCGCGATACGGCAGATAGGAAGTTCGATTTCCTTTCCGGCAGTCATGATTAGGTCGCCGAACTCATCGATGATGACGACGATGTACGGCATAAATCTGTGTCCGTTGTCCGGATTGAGTTTACGGCTCTTGAACAACTCGTTGTATTCCTTTATGTTACGCACTCTGGCCTTTTTCAGAAGGTCGTAGCGCATATCCATCTCGTAGCAGAGACTCTTGAGTGTTTGCACAACCTTTGTAACGTCGGTGATGATGGCATCTTCGCCGTCGGGAAGTTTGGCGAGGAAGTGTCGCTCGATAGGCGAGTAGACGCTGAATTCAACTTTTTTCGGGTCGACCATCACGAGTTTCAGTTCTGCCGGATGCTTCTTGTACAGAAGCGAAGTGATTATCGCGTTCAGTCCAACAGACTTACCCATACCTGTTGCTCCGGCAACGAGCATGTGCGGTGCTTTGGCAAGGTCGACCATGAATACCTCGTTCGTAATCGTCTTTCCGAAGGCGATAGGCAGAGCCATCTTTGACTCTTGGAAAGTTCGGGTGTTCATGATGCTCTCCATCGAAACAATCTTCTTGTCCTTGTTCGGGACCTCGATACCGATTGTTCCCTTTCCCGGAATTGGCGCGATGATTCGTATTCCGAGGGCGGCAAGGCTCAGGGCGATATCATTTTCGAGACTCGCAACCTTGCTTATTCTCACGCCTCGCTGAAGCGTGATTTCGTAGAGCGTGATTGTTGGACCAACGGTTGCCTGAATGCTTGTTATCTCAACGCCGAAGTCGTTCAGAACCTCGGTAATGCGTTTCTTGTTGGCTTCCTGCTCCTGCTGGTCGATGGTTACGGCATTGTCGCCCATCTTGTTAAGCAGGCTTAACGTAGGAAATTTGTAGAATTCGAGGTCGAGCCTTGGGTCGTAAGGTGCGAGCGGCTTGCTTGGGTCGATGGCATCGTCGGATGTACCGGCGGTAACATCAAAAACAGGCTCTTTATCGGTGATTTCTACCTCCGTATTGGCATCGTCTTCTTCGTTCAGACTGTTGATGACGTTCTGTTCATCCTCCACGTTCGGGTCATCGTCAGGCTCGTTGTCAGGCGGTGTAACGGCTGGCTTCCTTATTGGTTCGGCTGGTTCTGGAATTTGCTCAGGTTCAGCCTCTTCTTCGGCCTCAATTTCTTCTGACAAAGAAGATTCGTCTTCAGATTCTTCCTCTTCTTCGTCATTTTCGTCTTCTTCATTGTTCATGTCACGGAACCGCTCATCATCTTCAGGCGTCTGCTGACCGATTATAACCTTATCCTTCTTCTTTCTGTAAGTCGAAAGCGAAGTGAGTTTCTTTAGCAAGATAATTGTCTCGTCGCTGAGGCAGATGGCATAGCAGATTGCGCTGATAAACAGAAAGATGATTACTCCGGCTGTGCCAATCTGACCGTTCATCCACTTGAACATATTTATTCCGTGCTGTCCGCCAAATCGGATGAAGAACGGACAGTCGAGAAATTCAAAGTCAATCATGCCGAACAGAAGCGAGTTCCACAGCATTATGAGCGACAGGTACACGAACCATTTCCACAAGCGGATGCGGAACGATTTGGTGAGTTTCAGTCCAGCCATAATCATGAAAACCGGGATTACGAAAGCCGGAAATCCGAAACATTTATTTATGAGGTAGTAACTGATTTTAGCACCTCTTATACCCATCATGTTCTTTATGTTCTCAACAGCGGGTGAGCCGTCTGAAACCTCGCTGTAGTCTTCTGAGCCCGTAGAGAGAAACGACAGGAAAGCCAAGATGATGAAAATGGCTATGCCTATAAGAATTATGCCGGCAATCGGGCATATCTTCTCGCTGTCGAGCATCTTACGCGCTTCTTCGGTTGCTTTTGTTTGGAATGTATCTTTGTTGTTTGACTTGTTTGCCATACTGGTTTATCAAAATTTTGTGCAAATGTAGTTGAAAAATTGGTAAAAAACATCTATGTAAGGAAGTTTTTATATAATTTTGTAACTTAAAACGAATATATGGAAGGAAAAGATTCTATAATAATGAACCGCGATGTAGTGGAGTTCGTTACCGTTTCTGTTGAATTCTGCGCTTTTCTTGAGAAGTTCGAAAAAATCACGCGCAGGGAAATGGCTGGCTACATGCTCAAGGTTTTACCACTTATATACATTAAAGCAACGCTTTTGCCCAAGATTGATGCTATTGGTATGGGAGAGGTCGAATCGTTTGTAAAGGAAGACGATTACGAAGCGGTGCGCAGTTATGTGTCGATGAATTTTGCCGACCTTGATACTTATCTCGATGTATTCGTCGAGGATTTCAAGTATAGCGAAACACCGGTGATGAAGACAATTTCCGAGGATATTGCCGACATCTATCAGGATGTGCGCGACTTTGTGTCAAACTATCGTTCGGGAGTCGAGGACATCGTTGTCGATGCGCTTGCCCAAGTAAAGGAAAATTTCGAGATGTTCTGGGGGCAGAAACTGGTGAACACAATGCGTGCCATTCACGAGGTTTATTACAACGAGAGCGAAGAATGAAACAACTATATAATAAGGTTGACAAGAAGAGCATAGCCGAGATGGAACGCGTGCTCTTCGACGGAAAGATTGTGGTAGTGCAGAGTCAGCGCGAGGCTGAATCGGCTGTGAAATATTTGTTGGAGCAGGATATTCTGGGCTTCGACACCGAGACTCGTCCAAGTTTCAGAAAGGGTGTTGAATATAAGGTGTCGCTTGTGCAGTGTGCCTCTCGCGAGATGTGCTTCCTCTTCAGACTGAATCTCATCGGAATGCCCGATTGCTTGATAAAACTTCTCGAAGACCTCACCGTTCCGAAGGTCGGTCTGTCGCTGAAGGACGATTTCAGCCAACTTCATAAGCGTGCAGGATTCACCCCCGGAGATTTCTACGAACTTCAGCAGTATGTAAAGACATTCGGCATCGAAGACCAGAGCCTTCAGAAACTCTATGCTAACGTGTTCGGACGAAAGATTTCGAAGGGACAGCGACTAACCAACTGGGAGGCGCCTGTTCTCACCGAGGCTCAGAAAAAATATGCGGCAACCGATGCGTGGGCGTGCATCATGCTCTACGAGGAACTCGAACGCCTGCGGGCATCAAACGATTACGAAATTATAAAAATGGTTGAACCAGAGGAGGTTCCGGCCGAAAATAATTGATATATGGCATATAACACACTATATTTAAAAAAAGGTAAGGATGAATCGTTGAAGCGTTTTCATCCTTGGGTTTTTTCTGGCGCTTTGCAGCAGATTCCTTCGGACTTGGAAGAAGGCTCAATTGTGAGGGTTCTTGACAACGATGGAAAGTTCATCGCCGTAGGTCATTGGCAGATAGGCAGCATCGCCGTCCGCGTGCTTTCTTTCGACGACGAGGAGATAAACTTCGATTTTTGGAAACGTCGCCTGAAGGTTGCCGACGATGTGCGCCGAAGCATCGGTGTGGCTGGCAGAGCCGACAACACAACATATCGAATGGTTCACGGCGAGGGCGACAATCTTCCGGGATTGGTTATCGACCGCTACGGAAGCACCGTCGTTATGCAGGCTCATTCTGTTGGAATGCATGCGTGTCGAGAGGAGATTGCCAAGGCTATCGTTGATGTGATGAACGGCGAGGTTGAGAATGTTTACTACAAGAGTGAGACGACGCTTCCGTTCAAGGCCGACTTGAATCAGGAAAACGGCTTCTTGATTGGCGGAAGCAAGGATAACGTGGCTCTTGAGAATGGCCTGAAGTTCCATGTCGATTGGTTGAAAGGTCAGAAGACTGGTTTCTTCGTTGACCAGCGCGACAACCGAAGCCTTCTGGAGCATTATGCCAAGGGACGCAGCGTTCTTAATATGTTCTGTTATACTGGCGGATTCTCGTTCTATGCAATGCGCGGCGGAGCGAAGTTGGTTCACTCGGTAGACAGTTCGGCTAAGGCTATAGACCTTACAAATGCCAACGTAGAACTTAACTTTCCGGGCGATGAACGTCACAAGGCCTATGCCGAAGACGCCTTCAAGTATCTCGAAGCAATGGGCGACCAGTATGATTTGATAATTCTCGACCCTCCTGCGTTTGCAAAGCACAAAGATGCCCTCCGCAATGCGCTGAGAGGATATACAAAACTAAATGCCAAGGCTTTCGAGAAGATTAAGCCGGGTGGAATCTTGTTTACCTTCAGTTGTTCTCAGGCAGTGAATAAAGACCAGTTCCGTATGGCGGTGTTTACGGCAGCGGCACAGAGTGGCAGAAGTGTTAGAATTCTTCATCAGCTTCATCAGCCAGCCGACCATCCAATAAACATCTACCATCCCGAAGGCGAGTATCTGAAAGGCTTGGTACTGTATGTGGAATAAAAAAATAGGATAGTGTATCTCTCTACACTATCCTAATTTTTTTGTTGCCTTTTACTGTAGTAAAGTAAGCAAAAAAAGAAGGTTGTCCTCCCGACAACCAATCTTTAATAACCTTTAATCTAATACCATGAAAAACACGGTGCAAAGATATTGATAAATTATGTTATTCAACATAAAACTATTAAAAATCTTTATCTGTTTAACATTTTTTAACATTTGTAAAATTTTTATCTTTAATAAACACCATAATTTTGCAGTTATATTAAAATATGTTTGTATTTTAGCACTTTAAAAGTTCGAAAAACTAATGGTAGAGTTGGAATTGGTTGGATTTGCGGAACTGAGGAAAATATCTTCGTTTTACACAATGTGTCTGCACGAGAAGGGCGGGACACGCAAACTTCTTGTGCCTATTGGAGATGTTGAATATGCATTCTTGCAGAGGCTCGACCTCAGAAACAGAAGAGTGCGTCAGCTCATGCCCGATGTGGTTAACAACTTGTTGACCAAACTTAATTACAAACTCGACATGGTTGTAATAAAAGGTGTCAGTCACGGCATTTTCAGTTCAGATATTGTGGTATCGCCGAAAGATGGCGGCGAAAGCATCACTCTCGACTGCCGCCTGACCGATGCCGTGTCGATGGCTATCGTTACCGAGGCTCCGATTTTTGTGAAGAAAGAAGTTCTTGATGCCGAGTATGCAAGCAAGGCGAGGGGAGACAGAGAGATGCTCTCGTTAAACAGTCTGCCAACAAGTATTCTGAAAGAGGCGATGGACATGGCGGTGAAGTCTGAAAACTACGAGCTTGCCGCACAACTCCGAAATGAAATAAACATGAGAAAATAAATGAAAGAGGTCAGATTCTTTTATGTGCCAGATGCAAAGTCTGGTATCTTGCCAAGTGATGAGGCTTCGCATTGTGCAAGGGTTCTTCGCCTGAAAGAGGGCGACGAGTTGATGCTTGCCGATGGACATGGCGTATTCTACAAGGCGCAACTCACGGCTGTGAGCAACCACAAGTGCCTTTACTCGATAATTGAAGAAGATGTTCAGAAAAAGGCTTGGGAAGGAAATATCCACATTGCGGTGGCCCCGACCAAGAATATGGACCGAATTGAGTGGTTTGCCGAGAAAGCGACCGAAATTGGTATCGACAGACTTTCGTTTTTGAACTGTCGCTTTTCTGAACGCACGGTTATAAAGAATGAGCGAGTGGAGAAAATCCTTGTGTCTGCGTTGAAACAGAGCCACAAGGCATTCATGCCGCAACTCGACGAGATGATGCCTTTCAAGAAGTTTGTCGAGGAGGCCGATGCCGAAGACAAGTTCATTTGCCATTGCTACGACGAGGGCGATTTGGCTGACGATTGTCGCGAAACTCCAGCAGAAGAAGCGCGAATTGTCGACGGAAAGCCGTTGCTTCACGACCTTCTTTGCCGTGGCAAGAAAACGCTTGTGATGGTCGGCCCAGAAGGCGATTTCAGCATCGACGAGGTTGAGTTCGCCCTTCGTCACGGATTCCGTTCTGTTAGCCTTGGCAAAAGCAGGCTTCGCACCGAGACGGCGGCTCTCACTGCCGTTCACATGATGTGGCTTGTGAATCAGAACTGCGATTAAACGTATAATCAAAATAATCTAATCAGATGAAACGAATTTTTGTTGCTTTAGTCTGCGCTCTGCTGCTGGTAGCGTGCAGCCAGGACGATTACACAAACGTCATTCCTGCCAATTCTAAGGCGGTTGTGTATTTCGATTTAAAGAGTATTGCCGTAAAGTCGGGCATTGGCGAGCTCAATTATCAGAATGAATTGCTCGGCAAACTTAACAGCAGTGATAGTAAGAACGACAAGGAACTGTCAAAATATATCGAAGATCCGACCGAAATTGGACTCGATTTCGGCAAAAGAATCTATGGATTCTACACGGCTAACGATTATTTCTGCATCACAGCCAAGATGAACGACGAGTCGGATTTCGAGGAATTTCTTGAATTTGTAAAGAAACAGGGCTTGGCTTCGGCCGTTACCGAGAAGAACGGTGTTAAGTATGCCGAACTTTATGGCTCGGTTCAAGTTGCCTTCAACGACAACACATGCCTTTTCTCGATGGGTACAGGCAACGTTGTGAAGAACACGCTCACTCAGCTTCTGTCGCAGAGTAAGGAAGAAAGTTTTGCGGCTTCTACGCGATTCGAGAAACTTGTGGCGACAAACAAGGATATTGCGTTGCTCACTTCACTCGACATCGTTCCGAAGGAGTATGTAGGATATTTCCGCGTAGGATTGCCTGAAACAGTTGATAACGATAAAATATGTTTCCTCAGTACCTTGAATTTTGACAATGGCGAGATGGTTTTCAAAGGACAGGCTTTCTCTGACGTTGCTCAAGTTCAGAAGATGCTCGACGAGAAGTCTGGCGCATTCGGTAAACTCGAAGGAACGTTCTTTTCAAAAGTTCCATACGATGGCAAATGTTCGGCGTTGGCAGTTGTAAATTGCGCGTCGGGCGATAAATTGCTCGACTTCTGCCGAAAAATCCCGGCATTGCGCACTATGCTCATTGGCATGAACATGAATTTCGAGGCCGATGCTATGCTGAAATCTGCCAAGGGCGATATTCAGTTTACTGCCGTGAATGCCGATAATTTCTTGGTTCAGACTAATGTATCGGATGTTGCTTTTGCCGGTGGCAAGGAAAGCTATAGGATTGAAGCTGGCGAGAAATCTGCTTTTGTAAATGTCAAAGACAAGGTGTTGAAGATTTCGAACGGTGAGGCTACATTAAATTCAGCATCAAAGCTTGCCGCTCCGAAGTTGCTCGATGTTAAATCTGGCAGTTTCAAGGGTGTCGACCTAAAGAAAAAATCGTTCTTCGCTGCCTTTATGGTGGGCGAATTGATGACGCAGAATATGGTTCAGAAAGAACTGTCGTCTGTCGGAGTGTATGCCAATTATGCTCGCGGTGTTTTCAACAATGTAGACGCTGTTGTTCTGGCATCCGAGGGCAATAATGATATTGAATTTCATGTAATGATGAAGGATTCGAAAATAAACTTTTTAAAGCAAATTTGGAAATAGAAGATGGAAAGTATTGAACTGAAGAACACCCTTCCGCAAGTGTTTGCCAGTCGAGACTCGGTTGAGAGCGACGTGTGGCACAAGGAAATTGCGCTTCAGAAAGGAAAGTTGTATCTGCTCGAGGCAAATTCGGGAACAGGAAAGTCGTCTTTTTGCAGTTACATTTTTGGTTACAGAAAAGATTATCAGGGTATTATCTGTTTCGACGGAAAGAATATCAACAATCTTACCACATCGCAGTGGGTAGATGTCAGAAAGAATCATATCTCAATGCTGTGGCAGGAACTTAGGCTCTTTCCGGAACTCACAGCGTTCGATAATGTGTTGATAAAGAATAACCTGACGGGTTTTCAGAAGAAAAAACAGATTGACGAGTGGTTCGAGATGCTCGGCATTGCCGACAAGAAGGACGCAAAAATCGGTCGCATGAGTTTCGGACAGCAGCAGCGCGTGGCTATGATTAGGGCCCTCTGCCAGCCATTCGACTTCATTTTTGCCGACGAACCGATAAGCCATCTCGACGACCGTAACAGCGAGATTATGGCTTCAATCATGATGACCGAGGCAAAGCGTCAGGGTGCAGGCGTTATCGTAACAAGTATTGGAAAGCACATGGTGCTCGATTATGAAAGGGTTTTGAAATTATGAGATTAGTTTGGAAGTTATTAAGACAGCATATCAGCGTGCCTCAGTTTGTGGGCTTCTTGTTCGCCAATCTGTTTGGAATGGTAATTGTGCTCGTCGGATTTCAGTTTTATTCCGATGTTGTGCCGTTGTTTCAACAGGGCGACAGTTTTATGCGCGAGGATTATCTTATTGTAAGTAAGAAAATTAGCACCTTTGGCAGTGTGATGGGAAAGACCAACACGTTCTCTGCCAGCGATATAGACGAGATTAAGGAACAGCCGTTCACAAGTCAGATTGGCGCGTTCACTCCTTCGGCATTCAAGGTGAGTGCATCGATGGGGCTCGAAGGGGCAGAAGGCTTCACTACCGAGATGTTCTTCGAGAGCGTGCCAGACCATTTCGTGGATGTCAGTCTCGACGACTGGACTTTCAGCGAGGGAGATAAGGAGATTCCTATTATAATCCCTCGCAACTATTTGAATATGTATAATTTCGGCTTCGCTCAGAGCCGTTCGCTACCGAAGGTTAGCGAGGGACTTATGGGAATGATTCATTTCGATATCTCTATCCGCGGAAACGGAAAGTCGGATATGTATAAAGGTCGGATAATCGGATTCAGCAGCCGACTTAATACGATTCTTGTGCCAGAGAAGTTCATGAAGTGGGCTAATTCGTACTATTCAGCCGATGCTGGTGTTGACAACGAGCCTTCGCGTATGATTCTCGAAGTCAAGAATCCCGCGGACGAGAACATCGCTAAATTCTTTCAGAGCAAGGATTATGAGACCGAGGACAACAAACTCGATGCAGGAAAGACAACGTGGTTTTTGCGTATGATGGTTGGCATCGTGATGATTATCGGTTTGCTCATCAGCGCACTCAGTTTCTATATTCTGATGCTCAGTATCTATCTTTTGGTTGAAAAAAACGCAAGCAAGTTAGAAAATCTTCTGCTCATTGGCTACAGTCCTGTCAAGGTTGCGTTGCCGTATCAGGCTCTTACAATACTGTTGAATGTGGCGGTTCTTGTTGTTGCCGTCATTGTTGTTGCGTTAGTCCGCAGTTATTACATGGATGTGGTAACGATGCTTTATCCGCAGATTGAGACAGGAACGCTTTTCCCTGCAATCGGTCTTGGACTTTTGCTATTCGTTGTGGTTAGTTTGTTGAATATAGTCGTTGTAAAGGGTAAAGTGATGCAAATTTGGCAGAGAAAAGATTGAAACCTTGTTCAGTTTGAATGTAGTTTTGTTCTAATTGTACAGATGATGTTTTTTTGTCTCGAAATATTTCTTTGTAACGAAAAAACACTTTATCTTTGCATATACAAAAAAAGAATCTCGAAAAAATTCTATTCATAAATTCTAAATTCGTAAGAAGCGGTGTGTGTGAACATACCGCTTTTTTGATACACATTCTCTGTTTAAAAATAAAGTCCAAAGAATCAGTTTTTACAATTCTTTGGACTTTCCTATATTATTTCGTTTTGTTGTAGAGCCTTATTGCATCGCTCATTATGTCGGCATGGTCGAAAGCCAGTTTGGGCAAAGCCGACAGTTCGAACCATTCAGCCTTGGCAGCATCGTCAAGACCTCTGACTTGGGCTGGCTTGTCTATTACGGCGAGGTAGGCAACCGAGATTGTGCGTCCGCGAGGGTCGCGGTTAACTTTCGAGTATGCACCAATCTGTTTCACCTCTTTTATATGTAGTCCTGTTTCTTCTTTCAGTTCGCGAATGGCGCATTGCTCAGTTGTCTCGTCCATATCCATAAATCCTCCCGGAAATGCCCAGCAGCCTTTGTATGGCTCTCCGCCACGCTGAATCAGCAGTACTTTCGGGCTGTCTTCTTTTGTAATAACCACACAGTCGGCAGTAACCGCAGGTCGTGGATATTCGTATGTATAACTCATAATGTTTAAATTTAAAATGTGTGTTGCAAAAGTATTAAAAATATTGTTCTGATTGTACTTTTTCTTTTTGTTATTGCAGATGTTTTGTGCATTTTGTTATTTTTGCTGCGAGATTGCGCAAATTTAAAAGTGCGATTAAACTTTTGTTTTATCCAAAATCGAAAGTATTATGATTCTAAATAAAAAGGTCTTCGGACTTGCTTTTCTGTGTGCGATGACGTCTTTCTCTTTCGGGAGTTCAGTATGTCTGAAAAAATCAGCAATAAAGTTTTATTCTATTGCTACAACATCAAATGAAGATTTTTCTTCAGGTACAAAAGACGAGTGTGGTGCGTTTTACAGTCGCGACGGAAAATGTCTTCTGAAAGTTCCTCAAGACCTTGTAGAATATAAGGTGAAAGAAGGGACGGAGGTGATTGGCGAAGCAGCTTTTAGCGGATGTAAAATTGAGAAAATAATTTTGCCTCCAAGTCTGAAAAATATACGTCCGTACGCATTTTCCGAAGTTTTTTCCCTGAAGAACCTCGTCCTTCCCGAAGGCATGGAGAAGATAGACAGTCTTGCTTTCGCCGATTTCTTTTCGTTGGAAAGCATCACTATTCCAAATTCCGTGAGGACGATAGGCGAGTGTGCTTTCAAAAATTGCGAACGACTTAAATCTATAAGACTTCCGAAGGGAATAAAGCGGATAGAGAGGTGCACGTTTGATTGCTGTTACGAGTTGAAATATGTATATATTCCGGAAAATCTGGATTTTATAGCCGAAGATTGTTTTGACAATTGTTACAACCTCGAAAGAATAGAAGTCGCACCTTCAAATCGGGAATTTTGTAGCGTAGACTGTGTTCTCTATTCAAAGGATAAAAAGACGCTTATTGTGTTCCCGGGAACCAATGGTGGCGAGAAAACTGCTGTTATTGCTGAAGGAACAGAGGCGATAGGAGCGCATGCTTTCGATACCTTTTATTCGTGTTTCGATTTTGAACCATCGAGAACGGTCTTTATTCCCAAAAGTCTGAAAGATGTCCGCAATATTGATTTTTCTTTGTTGGTTTCAGTCGAAGTTGATGATGCAAATCCTGTATTTTGTAGTGCCGATGGACTTCTGCTTTCTAAAGATAGAAAATCTCTGGTTGCATGTCCGGCTGGAAAGGTTGCAGAAGGAAAACTCGTCGTTCCCGATGGCATCGAAACGATAAGAAGCAATGCTTTTGATGGCTTGCATTTTGATGTTCTTGAACTCCCAAGTAGCATCTCACAAATCGAAGGAAATGTTTTTATAGAGGTTGAAACGCCAGACGGCAATGAACTAATAAAATCCATTCTCGTTCCAAAGGGTACTATTGCAAAATTTCAGAAGATGATACCAACGAAAATCCATTCGTTGATGAAAGAAAAATGACATTGATTAGCAGTTTTTGTGTTTTTATTGTCAATATCTGTAAAAAAACTTTAATTATATTTCTTTGATTTTCAGTAAATAACGGAATTGATTTTTTTACAGATGTTTGATTTTCTTTTTATTTTCTTGGCTAAATACAATATAATTTGTACTTTTGTGAGCCGTTTGGAAGTCTGTCTTCGCAAAAGAGGATGTTCTTGAGGGTCTGAAAAACCGAATCTAATATATGAATCATTTACGATTTGTATTGACTCGAAACGAACGTGGACATTACCAAACGTGTGGTTAATTTTAAGTCTTTACATGTCGCTTCCTTATAAGTACATACGAGACAAAAAGTCTATTGAGCAATTAAATGGAATTCACATTCAAAAATGTGGAGACCCCAGAAATTTGTCTTGAATCTGATGTAGCAAATCTCTTTTTTTTGAAATTTCGATAATATAAATATCTGTCGGAGTTGTTCTCTTTCAAAATGTAACATTGCTATGATGTAGCAAGGGGATAGCAAGATGGTAGCAAGGAGGTAGGTTCGAGGTAGGTAAGGCTATTAATAGTTTTAATTTACCATTATTTTAAGGGAAACGAATCTAATATTATCATTTATTAAAGTATTACAATGGAAAACAGAAAGAATAGAATATACCTCTGTCTGGCTCATATGAGCGAGGACGGAGTGGAACAACGTTATGTGAAGGAGGCTTTTGATACCAATTGGGTTGTGCCTCTTGGTCCGAATGTGAATGGATTCGAGAAGGACCTCGAAGAGTTCGTTGGACAGAAAAAACGCGTTGTTGCGCTCTCTGCTGGAACTGCAGCGGTGCATTTGGCACTGCTTGCTTGTGGCGTTGGCTCTGGTGATGAGGTATGTGTGCAGAGTTTTACATTCTGTGCAAGTTCACACCCTATTACATATTTGGGTGCTACACCTGTTTTCATTGATTCTGAACGCGAGACATGGAATATGGATCCCGAGTTGCTGGAAGAGGCTATCAAGGATCGCATAGCCAAGACTGGCAAGAAACCAAAGGCTATCGTGCCTGTGGCACTCTATGGTATGCCTTACAAGATTGACCGTATTATGGAGATTGCCAACAAGTATGAGATACCTGTGGTAGAGGACGCAGCCGAAGGCTTTGGCTCAAAGTTCAATGGTCAGATTTTGGGAACATTCGGTAAGTTCGGTGTGCTGTCGTTCAACGGTAACAAGATGATTACCACTTCAGGCGGAGGTGCGCTGATTACTGAGAATGAAGATGAGTGGCGTGAAATCATGATGTACGCCACCCAGTATCGCGAAAGTTATCCCTATTATCAGCACGAGAAGATTGGCTACAACTATCGCATGAGTAATATCTGTGCAGGTATCGGTCGTGGTCAGATGACCGTGGTAAATGACCACATTGCCCATCACAAACACGTTCAGGCTCTTTACGAAGAACTCCTGAAAGATGTGAAGGGTGTAACTGTACACAGTCAGCCTGCAACAGGCGGTTATGATTCTAACTATTGGCTTTGCACGATAACTCTTGACCCATCAGTAAAGATTAAAGGTCAGGAGAATGCCTACAATACTATTGTGACTGGTGCTGTGGGAGGTGCAGCAGGCGTGATACATGCAGCTGAGAGTGCCACTACCGATTGCCAGCCCAACGAGAATGTGGAAGCATTGCGCGTGTTCTTAGATCAGGCACAGGTTGAGGCTCGTCCAGTGTGGAAGCCAATGCACAAACAGCCAGTATATAAAAATACCCCCGCTTATGTCAATGGCGTAAGTGAGGATATCTTCAAGATAGGCATGTGCTTGCCTGCTGGTCCATACGTTACGGACGATGATGTGAAGTATATTGTTGATTGTATCAAGACTGCGATTGTATAGCGGCAGAAACTTGTCTCCTGCCAAAAGCAAAATAGATAATGAATATACTTTTAACAGGTGGTGCAGGCTACATAGGTAGCCACACCATTATAGAACTTGACAAGGCTGGTCACAGCGTGGTTGTTGTAGACAACCTTGTTAACAGTAATCCGGAGTCCTTGCGACGCGTCGCAAAGATTATAGGAAAGGAGATTCCTTTCTATGAGGTGATGTGCGCGATAAGGAAGCTCTCTCAAAGGTGTTCGATGAGAACAACTTTGATGCGGTCTTCACTTCGCAGGTCTGAAGGCTGTAGGCTGTAGGTGAGTCTGTATCAAAGCCATTGGAGTACTATCACAACAATATGACCAGCACCTTCAATCCTATTGTCGCTCATCAGAACTGTATGATTGGTGAGAATTCCGCTACTTACTTCTTTAAATGACCGATTTAGGTTAAATATTAAATGATATGATACAAATTAGAGACAAAGCACAGTGTTGTGGATGCAACGCCTGCGGAGACATATGCTCTAGAGGCTCTATTACTTTCAAAACAGACATAGAAGGTTTTTGGTATCCAGTAGTCAATATGGATACATGTATTGACTGCCATCTTTGTGAGAAGGTGTGCCCAATAATTAACATCAAGGAACTTAAGAAAAATGATTCAGAAACTCCGCTTAAATCTTTTGCTGCAATTCATAAGAATATGCGGATTCGATGGGACAGTACATCAGGTGGAGCTTATTCTGCGCTTGCAGAAGCTATATTAGAGCAGGGGGGATATATATCTGGAGCTATATATAACGACGGCTTTACAGGTGTGCACAATTATGTTACTAATAAACCCGAAGAGCTCGAAAAACTTAGAAGCAGTAAATATCTTCAGAGCAATGCAGAGGGGATATTTAAAGAGATAAAGCAACTCTTGACAAAGGGCGAAAAGGTTCTTGCGTGTGGTACTCCCTGTCAGATGGCTGCTCTTAGACGGTTTTTGCACAGGGATTATGAAGATTTGATTATTGTTGATTTTATCTGCCGTGGAGTTAATTCGCCAAAGGTTTATCGTGCCTATCTAGATGCTCTAGAAAAAAAATATGGAAGTAAAGTTGTATATGTTAAGGCTAAAAATAAAGAGTTAGGATGGCGCAATCTCACTCGAAAAGTAACATTTGCAAACGGTACTTCGTATTATGGGATACTGATGGATGATGATTTTAGAAGGGGGTATCACACAAATGCATTTTGCAGGCCTTCGTGCTATGATTGTAAATTTAAGGGATTTCCCCGAATATCGGATATTACAATAGCTGACTTCTGGGGTATTGAAAAAGTGAATCCTGCGCTAGATAATAATATAGGTACTTCTATGATACTTTTAAATTCAAATAAAGGGGCTGAATATTTTAAAAAAATAGTCGATAGGATTGTATACTCAGAAACAACATTTGAACAGTTTGTAGAAGGAAATGGAGCATTGTATAAGTCACTTGATAAACCAACAATTGATAGAGTTTCTTTGTTTAATGACTTGGATACATATGGTTTTGATTACATCACGCGGAAATACTTCCCTTTAGTAGAAAAAATGTCTTTGAAGAGAAAGGTTCGACGCTTATTAAAGCCATATGCACTTCTATTGCTAAGGCTTGGTTTTAGTCCTTCGATATGGTTAAAATTTTTAAAGATAAACTTTAGAAAACACACGAAATCTTCTATTAAAAAAGAATATTATATAATACCATCAAAGAGCACTGTATTTGATATCCATCCGAGTGCCATTATTGATATTAAGAAAACATTTATTTATGGAAATGAAACTGTTAGAGGGTTAAGAATACCGACAGCGCTACGCATGGAGAAACACACAAAACTAATTATACATGATGGGCCAATAACGCGATATGGTATAGAACCTTATAATCTCAGATATGGTGCGTACATTGAGATTGTGAATGGAGGTCAGCTGACTCTAGGACAGGGGGCTGCAAATGTGGGTCTTACCATAATGTGTGCTGAAAGGATTACTATAGGTAATAATGTCAGAATGGGTAGAAATGTTAGCATTAGGGACTGGAATGGTTCTCATGTTATTATATCAGACACGTATAAAAATGGAGGCCCAGTTACAATAGGTGATCAGGTATGGTTGTGTACAGGATGTACCATTTTGCCAGGTGTTACTATTGGGGATGGTGCTGTCGTAGCGGCAAATGCTGTTGTAACAAAAGACGTACCACCACATACTTTAGTAGCAGGAGCACCAGCAAAGACTATAAAAGAAAATATAAAATGGTATTAAGTCTCAACTATGGCTGTAATTTCATCGAATAAGACAATTACAATCAATACTATTCTATTATATATAAGAATGGTATTCACGATGGCTGTAGGTTTATTCACTTCTCGTGTGAATCTGCAAGTCCTCGGAGTTGAAGATAATGGAATTTACCAAGTTGTAGGAGGAGTAGTGACAATGTTCACCTTCCTTAGTGGCTCGTTGTCTGCTGCTACAGCTCGCTTCCTCACTTATGAACTAGGAAGTGGAAACTCTAATAAACTGAAAAGCACATTTGCAGCATTGCTTAATGTCCATATTTTAGTCGCTTTTATTGTTTTCATCCTATGTGAGACAATCGGTATTTGGTTTGTCGAGTACAAATTGGTGATACCTGAAGATAAAATGATGGCTGCTCGTATTGTATTCCAGTTTTCTGTTTTAGCTGCAATGCTTAACATAACACAGGTGCCATATTCTGCATCAATTATTTCTCATGAACGAATTAATGTTTTTGCTTATATGAGCATAGTTGATGTATGTTTAAAACTACTGATTTGCTATCTGTTATATATTGTAAACTATGATAAACTTGTAGCCTACAGTGCGTTGTTGTTTGTGGCTACTTTTTTGATGCAGTTATTATATAGAATGTATTGCATAAGAAAGTTTGAAGAATGTCATTTCTCAAGATGTATGGATTTTACCTTGGTTAGACCGATTTTATCATTTTCTGGTTGGAATCTGTTCAACTCTTTTAGCAGTATGTCTAGAGATCAGGGGTCGAATATGATCATGAATATTTTCTTTGGCCCTATTATGAATTCTGCAATAGGTTTCTCAAATTTGATTGGAACAACAGTTTATGGTCTTGCAAACAACTTTCTTACAGCAATAAGACAACCGATAGTAAAAGCTTATTCCATCAATGATATAAACAAGATGGTTGAGTTAATGACAAATGCTTCAAAAATAGCATTTGTATTAATGATATTGCTTTCTGCACCATTTTTTTTTGAATCTAATTACATACTCCAACTATGGTTGAAAACTCCACCGGAATACACTGATATTTTCTGTAAGATAGAACTTTTCTTCAATGTTCTACTCTCGATATTTTTGCCTCTCATATTTGCTATACATGCTACTGGAAATATTAAGTTTGTTAGTATAGTCAATGGGCTTCTTTGGCTTACTGTTCTGCCTATAACGTATATTATGTTAAAATACACTAGCCTGCCAATAATGCCATATGTAGTCAAAACCTCTATATTGTTGTTTGTAATAGTGTCATACTATATTTCTATAAAACGTGTGCTGCCAGATGTTAAATTGTGGGTTTATACAAAAAAATGTGTAATCCCATGTGTGATGGTCTTGGTATTATTCTTTGCTATATTCATTCCATTGCATTGTATAATGGGAGTTCCTTCTTATAAAAGACTTCTTTTGACATGCCTCATGACGACTGTGCTAATCAGCGTTTTATCATATATCATTGTGCTAGATTCGGATAATAGACGCTTCTTCAACAGCAAATTCATAAATATATTAATGATAAAAAATGGAGAATAACATATTACAAACAACACTTCTCGGACGATTGGGGAACCAGTTATTCATATATGCTGCTACACGCGTAATGGCGTTAGAGAGCGGTAAAAAACTTAAATTAACATGTGATGCTATGGAAAGATTTAGGGCAACATATAGACTTGACTGCTTTAATATTCCACAGGATCAAGTCTCTTTGGTTTCAGATAAGCATTTGTCAATAAAACAAAAGATTGGATATTTCTTTTATCTTCTGAAATGTAGGCATAAAACGGTTGTTCAGATACATGAATTAGAAAATAAATATCAGAAATTTTACCATCGCTTTGGATTGATTCTTAACCAAGAAGGATATATCAAACCTCTTTTGTTGGAGGGGGGAAATTGGTATGCTCTTGGATACTTTCAGTCTGATAAGTACTTTACTAAATACGAAGACTTGATACGAAAAGAACTGACATTCAAAACTGATATGTTTTGCAAAGATTCCAAAATGCTTGGTTCAAAGTTAAGGGCTAACAAAAACTCTGTGTGCCTACATATCCGAAGGGGAGACTATTTGAATGATCCAGTTTTTGCTGTGTGTGATATAAATTATTATAACAAGGCAATTGACAAACTTTTGGAATTGATTCCAAATGCAGAATTCTTTGTGTTCTCTGACAGCATTGATGAGGTAAGGGAATTTTTAGCAAAATATTGCGATAACTACTTCCACTATATTGATGTAAAATATACAGACCAAGAATCTCTCTATCTTGGAAGTTGCTGCAATAACTTCATCATGACTAATAGCACCTTCTCTTGGTGGATGCAATATCTGTCTGACAACCCGAATAAGATAGTGCTTGCACCCAATAGATGGTATAATACAAACAATCCGTGTGATATCTATCAAGATAATTGGATGATAATAGAAGTGTAATTGATGAAAATAGCAATTTTGACACAGCCGCTAAAAACAAATTTTGGTGGCATCTTGCAGGATTACGCCTTACAGCAGGTGTTGAAGCGCCTAGGACACGAACCTGTGACCATAGACTATGACTGTCGTTATACCAAAGGAAGATGGATGCTAGGTAAAATTAAATCTATATTCACAGGCACAAGTCATCATATTCAATTCCCTACATTTAACAGGTCTGGGCAGGAAAACTTGAATCGTTTTATTCACGACCATATTACGATGACCAAGCCTGTAGACAAACCGACAAGGGAGATTTTTGATCGCATTCATCCTGATGCAGTTGTGGTTGGTAGCGATCAGGTGTGGGCTCCGGCATGTAATGTGCCTATTGACTATCTGGGTA
The DNA here is from genome assembly GCA_900102385.1 of Bacteroidales bacterium KHT7. GTDB lineage: Bacteria > Bacteroidota > Bacteroidia > Bacteroidales > Bacteroidaceae > Ga6A1. Next base: position 26,094 of record FNBQ01000005.1, read on the forward strand.
ATATGTTCCTTGATTTTGCGCCGGATTTCAAAGGTAAACGTATGGCTTATGCTGCAAGTTTTGGTGGGGGAGAATGGACCTATACCCCAGAATGGACAGAGAAGTGCAGCCGTCTTGCTAAGAAGTTTGATGCAATATCTGTGCGTGAGGAGAGTGGCGTGAAGTTGTGCAAGGAGCATCTGGACGTAGATGCGAAACATGTACTTGATCCAACACTTTTGTTAGCTGCTGAAGACTATATGCAGTTGCTGCCTACGAACCAAGTGCAATCAGATTATCTTTTTGCCTATATTTTGGATACGACAGCTGAGAAAAAAGCTTTCTTGCAGAAAGTGGCAGATAAATTTGGGTTGCGCCTCGTCATCAAGGGAGCTAACGATGATTTGAAATGGGAGGACAGCATTGAGGGATGGTTGTCGGATATCAAGAATGCAGCCTTTGTAGTGACAGATTCGTTCCATGGTAGTGTTTTTTCAATCCTGTTCCATCGCCCGTTCTTGTCTATCATCAACAATAAAAGAGGTGCTGACCGTTTTACGTCACTTCTTGACAAATTGGGATTGCTTGACAGACTCGTCAACGAGACGACAAAGATTGAAGACATTAGCAATGAAATCAACTGGCAAGTTGTCGAGGACAAACTGGAAGTTGAGCGTGAAGTTAGTATGAATTATCTCAAGGAGGCTTTATGAACATCATAGAATATATTGTCGCATCTATACAGTATCACTGGTCACGAGTGGTTTACAATTGTTGGACAAAACCAGTCAACACCATCCGCTTTAATCGTTGGGAGAAACCAAAGGTGCTTTCGCTGACAGAAACATTGCAATATATAGTTGATCATAAAAGCTCTATCTGTCGCTATGGTGATGGGGAGTTCAACATTGCACTTGGTGTGGCTATCGGGTTTCAACATCTGAAAAATGATATGTCGGAGCGTATGAATCAGGTTTTGCAGTCGGACGAAGAGAACATTATGATAGCTATTCCGAGTATTTTGGGTGACCTTTCAATGTTTAGTGATTTCTCTGAACATTGGTGGAGAGAGTATCGGTTGCAGGAGTTTCCTAAACTGAAAAAACTCTTGAAGTCCGATAGAACCTACTTTAATTCGCTTTGCACACGTTTTACTTCCGACTATAAGGTAGACCAGGCAAACAAGCTCATCCCCATCTATCGCCAGATATGGGATAATCGGGATGTCTATATCGTAGAGGGAGAGCAGACCCGAATAGGCGTGGGCAATGACTTATTGGACAATGCTGCAAACATCTATCGCATTCTTGCTCCGGCAAAGAACGCTTATGATGCTTACGATCGTATCATTTCCTCGGTGAAAGCACATGCTCCCGAAAGATCTTTAGTTATCATTGCTTTAGGTCCCACAGCTACTATTATGGCCTACGATCTTGCCAAAATGGGATATCAGGCCCTTGATCTCGGACACTTTGATATTCAGTACGAATATCATATTCGTGGTATTCATACCAAAGAGCCTATTCCTGGTAAGTATGTTAATGAGGCGGCGGCGGCTGGTCAAACTGTTGATGACAGTGCTATTAAGGATTGCAGGTATAAGGCATCGATAGTGGACGTTATTAAAAATAGATGAATAACAGAAAAAAAGAAACACCTTGTTATGGTAAGAGTTTCAGTAGTTGTACCAATCTATAATGTTTCTCAATACATAGAGAGATGCGTTCGCTCGTTGTTTGAGCAGACGTTACAGGACATAGAATATATCTTTGTCAATGACTGTACCCCTGATGCCAGTATAGCCATTCTGGAAAAATTGATGGAGGAGTATCCTGCGAGAAAAAAGCAATCGCAAGTTATCCATCACGAAAAGAATCAGGGACTTGCCTGCTCTCGTATTGATGGTGTAAAGGTCGCTACAGGTAAATATATCATCCATTGTGACAGCGATGACTGGGTGGATACGGATTTATACGAGAAACTTTACAATAAGGCAGAAGAAACTGGTGCTGACATTACTATTTGCGATTTTCAAAGTGAATACAATTCAGGAAGGAAACCTGAAAAAATTGTCACCAACTTCAATGGAACACCGAAACAGGCGCTGGAAAATATGCACAGGGTATCGTTCTATTGCATGGTATGGAGGGCTTTAATGAAACGTGAGTTCGTGGTTGAGCATAAGCTATTCCCGCAACCTCATGTAGATATGTGGGAAGATACCTGCGTTACCATTCCTGCTTTTTACTATGCCAATAAGATTGCAAAAGTGGATGACGCGATTTGTCACTATTATATCAACGACCAGTCGTATAGTGCAAATAGTGCACGTCCCAAGCTTTATGAAGATCGGAAGGCTACCATCAAGCATCTTGAACAATTCTTCGCAGACAAGAAAGATATTGATGCACATTTGTTGATTGCGTTCTGGAAGATGTTGGCCAAATCGTATCTGTTGACTGCAGCAAACTTTGACCCCAAACGCTGGAAACAGGAGTATAAAGAGGCACACCCCTATATATTACAGATGAAGGCTATACCTCGTAACACTCGCTACTTATATATGTTGACATCCATCAGTACACTGCCAATAAGACTGGCTATGTTTCTAATAAGAAAAACGAAATGATACCAAAAGTAACAGTTATCACCCCAGTATATAAGGCTGAAAAAGACATAGAACGCTGTTGTAGGGCTTTGTTCGGACAAACGCTCGACAACATTGAGTATGTCTTTGTGGACGATTGCTCGCCTGATAATTCTGTGGATATCATCATGCAAACGCTCGAAGATTATCCAGAACGCAAACCATTCGTAAAGGTATTACATCAGGAGAAAAATAGCGGTGTCTCAGCCTGCCGGCAGTTGGGGTTGCAAAATGCCACAGGAGATTTTGTAATACATTGCGATAGTGACGACTGGCCCGATGTAGATATGTATCAAATATTATTAGATGCTGCCAAACGGGAGGAGGCAGAGGTAGTATGCTGTGACTATATGGTGGAATGTGAGGGCTCGTCAAAGGCAATTAGGTTTCCTGATAAATATGTTGCAAGGCCATCGTTAGGCACAGACCCAATAGAAGGCGCAGTATGGAACAAGTTAATTAGCAGGAATCTAATTGATCGTTGCGGGGCAGAATTTTATCATGGTATCAATCTGGGTGAAGATTTCGGCTTTGTGACCCCATGTCGTGTGATGTCAAAGAAGAATGCTGTGGTTCATAGGGCGATGTATCATTACAACCAGATGAACCAGAACAGCCTGACACATAACTACTCCAAGCCTTATTTGATGCAAGTAATAGATCTTGCCAAGAGGACAGAGGCCTACTTCATCAAGCATGGTTTGGAGAAGGAGTATGAATGGGAGTTGTGTAATATGAAGTTTGTGGCGAAAATGTATTATCTGGTGTTCTCCGACGTGAGAGATATTCCATTTTGGAGGAGCCTGTTCCCAGAGTGCCATAAGTATATTTCAACATATAATGTCCCTTGGTATTTGAAGTTGGCTGCTTGGCTGATAGCCAACGGCTTGTCGCCAATGGGCAACTTGATTCTTACCCTGAAATCGAAAATAGTACATAATTAAAAATGATTTATTTTATCTACCCCAATGTCGATATTTGGGAATATATGGTGGATGGCATTGATGACAATGATGTTGTCTGTCGTTCGCTGAACCCCAATTGCAATAAACTGCAGTTGGTGTGTCGCAAGTTGCTGAATAATCAGAAACTGCCTGGATTTATGCTGTTTGGGAGTAAGATGCGTAAAGAACTATTAGAATTGGGCGCTGGCGATACCGTGCTTATTCCCGATTATATTGATGTTTGTTTGTTCAGAGCGATTGCTTCTATAGTAAAACCAGAAGTCAAGAAGTGCTTATGGATATGGAATCCTGTGAAAGTATCAGAACGTGAGCGTATGCATCGCGTGTATGATATCATTGTAAATACAGGATTTGAGATAAGTACCTTCGATGCAGGAGATGCTGAGCGATATGGGCAAAAAAACTATAGCCAGTTCTTCAGGATGCGTCAAGACCAGTCTATTGTCAAAGATGAATGGGATTTTTATTTTATTGGTTTCGAGAAAGGTAGAGGAACTATTATTGCAGAGCTGCGAGATAAACTGAAGGGCTTTAGAACTTATTTCAAAGTTGTGCATAAAGCCTCCGAGAGCCTGACCTATTTTCATAATATCGATAATATCAAGAAAGCAAAGTGTGTCATCGAGATTGTGCAGGAAGGTCAGAAAGGAATGACCCTCAGACCATTGGAGGCTATCGCATTTGGTAAGAAGCTTTTGAGTAATAACAAATCGCTTATGAATTCTGATTTCTATAATAAGAATAATATCTTTATTTTAGGTGTGGATGATATTAGTGGAATAGGGGAGTTTATGAGTAGACCGTATGTGCCAGTAGACGCTACTATTATGCGGAAATATGATTTGCATACGTGGATGAACAATTATAGAAATACAAATATATGACTCTTGCATTTTTATATCAGTATATTTACTTGTTAATAGTACTGTTAATGACGGTTAATTATTTTAATGAGTATAAAAAGTATGTGACACATTTGAAATATGGTCAAAGAAATGTATCAGTAGAGGCTGGTTGGATTATTACTATTATTCTAATTCTATTTATTGGGTTAAGGCCTGTCTCTTCTGTTTTTTCCGACACAGTCCAATATGCTCAATTTTATCAGTTTTTTTGGAATCAACCATTTGCCTTTGATTGGAATGTAGAAAATAAGATATTTGATAATATTCTTATCGGTTGTTCAAGTTTTGGTATTCCTATCTCTGCATTTTTTACAATCATCGCATTTATTTACTTTTTCGGTATTTTCCAAGCATGCAAGAAGATTTTCCCCAATGCCCCAATGCTTTCTTATGTTGTTTACCTCGGTGCCTTTTCAACATTCTCATATGGCACTGATGGTATCAAGGCTGGGGCTGCAGCTGCGATTTTCTTGTTAGCATTGGCTTATAGAGAAAACAAACTGTTGTCAATCTTGTTTATTGCCATTTCTTACGGCTTTCATCATTCTATGGCTATGGTGATAGCATCTTATGTATCAGTATGTTTAGTCAAGACTTCCAAATATTATGTTTGTTTTTGGATATTTTGTTTGGCAATGGCAATATTACATGTTGAATATTTCCAATTGTTGTTTGGATCATTTAGCGATGAAAAAAGTCAAAGTTATCTAATTGTTGATAAGAATGATGAGATGGTATATCTAACGGGATTCCGCCTTGATTTTATCTTATATAGTGCCGTTCCTGTTTTGCTTGGATATAGAAATATTACGGGTGGCTATAAATCGACAATGTATTCAATGCTCTATAATTTATACGTTATGACAAATGGTATCTGGTTGCTATGTATGTATGCCAGCTATTCGAATCGAATAGCCTATTTGAGCTGGTTTTTATACCCCATAGTACTATTATATCCTTTTGTGGATCATAAAAAAAAGTCATTTTCTTACCACAAAACATCTAAAGTTGTATATTATCATTTAGGGTTTACACTATTTATGGCTATTGTCTATTATGGACTACTAAGATAAGTTGTGGTACTTTAAAAGATTCTTTTTGTGTGGGTATTATGATTGATTGTTAAAATATTAGGATGTATGAAAGGTTGCCTATTAATATCTCTTGATTTCGAACTGATGTGGGGGATGTTCGATGTTGTTAGTAAAAGCGACTATGGTAAGTCTCATGTAGAAAATGTTCCTTTGGCAATAGATCGTATGATTGAGCTGTTTAATAAATACAATGTTCATGTTACTGTTGCTACTGTAGGGATGATTATGTACAACAACAAAAGTCATTTGCTTTCGGATCTTCCGTTTAAGAAACCATCATATGATAATCCTATTTGTTCTGCATATAATGGTATAATAGAGAGTATTAAGAATAATGAAGAAAAACAATTTTTTCAGCCAGACGTAATAGAAAAATTAAAAAAATCTGCAGGAGTGGAAATTGGTACACATACTTTCTGTCATTACTACTGTTGGGAGAAAGGACAAACTATGGAAGAATTTGAGGCCGATATTAAAAAAGCTTGTGATGTGGCAAAGAATAATGACATTGTGGTTAGAAGTATAGTGTTTCCACGTAATCAGGTTTCAGAAGAGCATCTGAAAATTTGTGCTAAATATGGTATAAGTTCATATCGCGGAAATGCTATTAGGTATTTTGATGAGCCAAAATCTAAAATAGAAACATATAAAAACAGATTATTTAGATTTATAGATTCCTATCTTAATATAGGAGGAATGACAGATACGTTGCTTGATGAAATTAATCTAAGTGAATCTCCAATTAATTTAAGGGCGAGTCGTTTTCTAAAACCATATTCTCCGATATTGGCATTTTTGGATGGCTTCCGTATTCGTAGAATGAAGAAAGAAATGTTGCATGCAGCGCAAAATGGTGCGATGTATCATATTTGGTGGCATCCGCATAATTTTGGGGCGTATATGGATGAGAATCTTCTCTTCTTGGAAGAATTGTTGAAATATTACAAGCAATGCAATGCAAAATATGGAATGAATTCATTTACGATGAGCGAAATGATAGAATATTTAAAAAACAATGAATTATGAAGAATACAAAACCAACATTGGCGGTGTTTACACCGGCCTATAATAGGGCACATACAATCGAACGCACTTATAAAAGCTTGTGTCGCCAGTCGTCACATGATTTCTACTGGGTGATAGTAGATGATGGGTCTGAGGATGGTACACGTGAATTGTGTGAGTCATGGCTGGCTGAAGAAACTCTGGAAAGTTGTGAGAGAAATAAAATAATTGGATATGCAAAAGATGCAAATTGGCTTAAGATTCATTATATCTGGAAAGAAAATGGGGGGATGCATACGGCACACAATGTTGCTTATGAGCATATTGATACTGAATTAGCAGTATGTATTGATTCGGATGACTGGATGCCGGATAATGCTGTTGAATTGATTGTAAATCGTTGGAAACGTGATGGCGCAGAAAATTTTGCCGGCATGATTGGCCTCGATATGTTTGAAGATGGATATATTATTGGTCCCCCTGTTCCAAAAGAATGGATGTCATGTAAAACGTATGAACTCGAAAAACAATGTCATGTATTTTGTGACCAAAAATATGTTTATAGACCAGAGGTGATAAAAAAATATTTACCTTATCCTGTTTACCCAGGAGAGCGTTTCGGACAAGTAAACTGGGTTTATCAAGTTATTGATAATGATTATGATATGCTTTGCTCTAATGATGTATATTGTGTTGTGGAATACCAAGATAATGGTCTTTCAATGAATGTTCTTCATCAATATAGACAATCTCCAAATACGAGATTGTATGAGTGTAATAAGTTGATGGTTACAGTTCCGTATTTTGTTGAGAATCTAAAGCGTGCAATGCAATATAATGTCTGTGCAATGCTATTAAAAAAAATAGGGTTGGTTTTTCAATCGTCGAAACCATGGTTGACGATATTGTCTTTCCCCTTTAGTATTATGTATTACTTGTATTTGAGCAAAAATAGTCAAAAAGAAATTGATATCAATGCTTCAAAAATTATACATAGTAAAGACTTGTGAATGTATATGAAGATTCTAATCATAGGAAAAAATAGCTATATTGGCAATCATATAGACGAATGTCTGTCGAAACATGGCCATCAGGTGACGCAACTTGACGTACTGACGGACGAATGGAAGACTTATGACTATTCGCCATACGATGCCATTGTGCATGTGGCAGGCATTGTGCATCAGCCAAACTGTCAGGACTGGGAACTATATAAGCGGGTTAATACCGATATGCCCATTGCAATTGCTACAATGGCAAAAAAGGCAGGTGTGAAGCAATACGTATTCTTTAGTACGATGGGGGTGTATGGTGTTGGCAAAAGGCTGATGCCAAACATCGTGGACGAAACGACTCCGCTGGCACCTAAAGGAATGTATGGTAAGAGTAAACTGATGGCAGAGGAAGGATTGTGCGAATTGCAAGATGAGACATTTAAAGTGGCTTTTGTACGTCCTCCTAGTGTGTATGGGAAAGGATGCAGAGGTGGTTATATTACAGGGTTTGCATCTATAGTACGAAGGTTTCCAATCATTCCTTATGCTTACGAGAATGTAAAACAGAGTTTTATCTATATTGATAACCTCTCAGAACTGGTGAGGTTAGTGATTGAAACGAACAGGGTTGGTGTGTTCTGCCCGCAGGACGACAAGGCTGTGAGTGCAAATGAACTTTTGCATACAATAGCTAATGGTATTGGACGTAAGTATCGTTCTTCGTGGCTGTTAGGACTTTTTGTGCGCATGTTACATTTCATCCCGATTGTTAATAAAGCATATGGTGGTGTAGAGTATGCTAAAACGTTGTCGGATATAGAAGAACTGGATTATGTTGTTGTGCCGTTTGAGGAAGGAATGAGGAGGACAGTGGCTCTATAAAGTGATTTTATGAGAAAGAAGATATGTTTTGTGGTAGCTATTCCAATTACGGCTGCAGCATTTTTGAAAGATCATATTAAGGCTTTAAGTGTTAATTATGATGTATATCTAGTGGGAAATATACAATCGGAAGATGAGGTGAAAAGCCTTGCAATAAAAGGATGGCACAGTGTTGGGATAGAACGAGGTATCTCGCTTAGTAAGGATTTGAGTGCGGTCTTTGCTCTTAAGCGTTACTTCGTTGAAATGAAATTTGATGCTGTACATTCTGTGACACCCAAGGCTGGTATTGTAACTGCTTTGGCTGGTAAACTGGCAGGTATAAAGCATAGAACGCATATATTTACAGGACAGGTATGGGCTACTAGAATAGGGCTGATGCGCCAGATTTTGAAGTCAATAGACAAGGTAATCGCAAGGTGCGATAATCATATAATGGTGGATGGTAAGTCCCAGAGGACATTCCTTGAAAGGGAAGGTGTTCTCAAACATGGAACAGCATTGGTGTTCTGCGAAGGCTCTATTGCCGGAGTAAACTCAGAAAGATTCGTTCCTGATGCCTTGGTTAGGAAAGATGAGCGTGAGAAGATTGGTATCAAAGATGATATGCTGACATACATATTTTTGGGTCGTCTTAATCACGATAAGGGGATTGGTGAACTATATGAGGCTTATAACCGACTGGCTGCAGAGGAGAAGGATGTGTTCCTATTGCTTGTTGGTATGGATGAGGATGGGTATTTGCATAAGTTGTCTGAATACCAGAATATACAGGAGGGTAAGAATTTCCACTTCTATGGATTGACAAAACAGCCAGAGCGTGTACTGAACGCTGGTGATGTGTTTGTGTTGCCTACATATAGAGAGGGATTTGGCTCAAGTGTGCTTGAGGCAGCCTGCATTGGTTTGCCATGTATCTGTTCTGATGCGTATGGTGTATTGGATGCATACATAGATGGCGAGACAGGACTTCAGTGCAAGGTGGGTGATGTGGAAACGCTATACCAGTGTATGAAGAAAATGCATGATAATCCGGAAATGCGCGTCAAGATGGGTAAGCGTTCGAGAGAAAGAGCATTACTGGATTTTAATGTGAAACCAATTAGTGAGGCATGGGTAGGGTTCTATAGAAACTTGTTCCAATCTTGACCTTAACGAGAATGGCTTGTGATAGAGTTTAAAGTTTATGCTTTTGGTGCAGTATCCATTATACCATCCATAGTGTATTGGATACTGCTGACTGTTTTGGTTGTTGGTTATGCCTTGATTATGTTTTCACAGCAAACGCAGAAAACTCAGAAAATAGCGAGGCTGATATTTGTGGAATGGGTGGCGCTGATATTCTGTTCTGCTGTTATATTCAGGGAGGCAAGGGCTGAGAGAGCAATAAGCTTGGTGCCACTATCAAGCTATTTCTGCATTGCGGAAAATAGCTACTTGAAGGAGGTGGTGATGATAAACTTGTTGAACATTTGTATGTTCTTACCTGTTGGCTTCTTTCTGAAGTGTGGATACAGGAGTGTTACATATAAAAAGGTCTTTCTCATAGGATTTATAGTCTCCTTTTTTGTTGAGCTTTTGCAGTTTACCTTCAGTAAAGGGCTGTGTGAAGTGGATGATGTGATTCACAACTCCTTAGGTTGTATGGTGGGGTACTGGATAGCAAATTTGATGTTGTACCTTAACCTTAACGAGAGACAACAATAATATTAAGAAAAACTGTTTAAAGATGAGATGAACTTATATAGTATTGCGCATATACTGCGGGATAGGTTCGGATGGCTGTGGAATATCATAGATACACTTAACTCTTATCTGTTTTCTATGAGGTATGGAAAGAGGCTTAATAACCTTAACGCTAACATTAAATGTAACGAAATGGTGTTAGAAGAGTATGAATTGGTTCTGCTGAGGGATGTACCAGTAAAAGAGATGGTGTCTTTCTTTGAGCATCAGCCAGAAGAAGCCTACACCTATTTTCGCCCGCACAAGTTTGATGCTAAAAGCATAAAGAGTTTACAGGGGAACAAGGCTTTTCTTGCTTATGTTCTTCGAGATAAGACGAATGGCAGGATTGCAGGATATTGTTTTAACAGATCTTTCTTTCATGGTAAGGGTTTTCGTGGCAGGATGGTAGATATTGATTACCGTGGAAAAGGACTTGGCACGGCGATGAATAAGATACTGAATGAAGTAGGCTTTGGCATTGGCTTACGCCTGTTCGAAACTGTATCGAAGGATAATGTAGCATCCTATCGTTCCGCTATGTCTGCCAGCAATGTGAAGGTGGTGAAAGAACTGGAGCATAATGAGTTGTATTTAGAAATACTACCAGATTAGAGCAAATGACAGTAAAATGGATATTTGACCGTGTAGTTTCTTTTATAGGACTACTTTTTCTATGGCCAGTGTTGTTGATTGTTGCGATATTGGTGAAGGTGAAGATGCCTGGTGGACCTGTATTCTTTGTACAGAAGAGAGTTGGGAAAGATGGGAATTTGTTTGATTGCCATAAGTTCCGCACTATGACAGTTAAACATAGTGGTTCGACTGTTTCTGTTGCAGGTGACAGTCGTATCACACCATTGGGCGCAAAGCTTCGTCACTATAAACTTGATGAACTGCCTGGTCTGTGGGATGTGCTGATTGGCAACATGAGTTTTGTGGGGCCTCGTCCTGATGTGCCAGGGTATGCTGACAAACTGCAAGGAGATGATAGGGATGTGTTAAAACTGCGCCCTGGTATTACAGGACCTGCAACATTAAAATATCGATTAGAAGATGAAATGATTGCAGACTATGTGGCTCAGAAACAGGCTGCGGGTGATATAAGGCCGATGCAGGAGATTGCAGAAGAGTATAACGATACTGTAATCTATCCAGACAAAGTTCGCTTAAATTGTTACTATTATCGTCATTATTCGTTCATCAAGGACATACAGATAATTCTTTGCACTGTGTTAGGGAAGAAAATGCAATATGCTGGTGAGGTGATATGATGTCCTTAAAGATGATTTCCTGTAAATTTGTATTAGCTAATGCGAAACAATAATTACATTTTTTATGCCTCACTGAGGTTTTTCCCAGTTTTTTTGTAATATTGCAACGCAAAGTTTTTCTAAACAAAAGAACATGGCACGTGAAGAAAGAAATATGATAGGATATACGGTTGGGCTTGTCAGTGAGTTCGCCCTCCGTTTTGACATCCGTCCTCGGCAGGCCTATGCCTACCTGAAACGTTACAAGGGCATTGAGCACTTACAGCACCATTATGGGATTTTACACACCCAGTCGTTTCCTGACACGGTTGATGTGCTGGCTCAAGTGTGTCAAAACAATGGAGGAGGGCTGAGATGATACGATTTTATCACGGCTCGAATATAAAAATTGAGGTTCCAGACCTCATTCACTCCAAGACGTTTAAGGACTTTGGCAAGGGCTTTTATCTTTCGCCAGACAAACAGCAGGCTTGGGATATGGCTTTCCAGAAATTTAACCAAACCAAGGATTGAAAGGTAGAGGTAACGAAGAGACTATGACTACGAAGTTGACACCAGAGCAGAAACAACTGCTGAAAGATGAACTGAGCGTGGAAATTGCAGGGCTTCTGATGGATGACTATAAGTATTCTCCCGAGGAAGCTATTGATGTTCTCTACACCTCAGAGACTTTCGATCGTCTGCAAGACGATGCCACAGGACTCTACTACCAGAGTCCTGGATATGTATATTCATTTCTTCAAAACGAACTGAAAACTGCAAGAGTAGTATAACCGAAAAGGGTAACTCTACTAAAGCAAGCGGACATCAATAAACGATGCCCGCTTTTTTTTTATTGGCAAAAATATACGTCGAAAAAATATGTGTTATACATCTGTAACTGTCTGATTATTAGATTGGACAATGATTTGGATTTAGATAAGAGTGTAAGGTTTTCGGAAACGAAGCCAAGCAATATCTGATAAGTTCATATGTGAGCGGTGTTTCTTGAGGATTAGATATCTGATGGAAACGCCGCTCTTTCATGCTGAGATGTGCTTGCAAGTACTTGAAAATCAGCGCGGGCAACATTTTGGATTTAGATATATATGAAGGCATCTTTGCTGGTCTTGTATGAACGGCATGGAGCCTATGAGATAATCAATTTTTTTACTATCAAAAACTGTTTGTAAATATGACAAATGAGAAGCATGAACAGATGCGGCAAAATGATGTGCCACTGGAGAAAATTTTGGATGCCATGGAACTGTCAGGTAAGTGGGTGGTCAAGAGACTGAAGGGAAATCCGACGAGCGGTCCATTCTCGGAATTAGTCCTGACGGAAAAGGCTGCGGTGTTCTTCCCGAAGGTTGCTTATATGAAGTGGGCATCGGGAGCGTGGAAATGGAAGCAGGGACTTGACTTGCCAACTCAGTTTATACGAATCATAAGAAGTGAGATGAGTCACCGCCTGCGCGACTGGAGAGAACGGAACGAGTCAGAAGTAACGCCTATGAATAACGAACTTGTGGATCGGGAACTAGAACAAGCTTTGGCCGATGAACTGGAGATGGAAGAAGAGATGAAGGATTTAGGGTATGCCAATATTTTGGAATATGTGTCAGCGTATCCGAATCTGGTAGTTTATGTGAACTTGGTTCGCGAAACGAACAGCTACCGCACCATCTCGAAGAAACTGCGCATTAAGATGGCAGAAGTGAAGAAACTGGAAGCCGAAGTGATAAAGATTGTCAGAACTAACAGGGCTAAGTGATAATTTTTAATTCAAATAATATGGAAGTGAACTTATTGGATAAAATCTGTGTTCTTGATGCAAAAACAGTAACAAAGAAAGAGTTTGAGCAGACTTTGGGTATGTCCCGGGAAGAGTACCTGAAAGAAATGAGGCGATTTGTTGAGGAACAGCAGCGTGTCAAGGCTGCTGCAGAATCGAAATAGCCCAGATGGACATCGTCCCTTCGATTAGCGAGCCCTCGTGCTAAAACAGCGCGGGGGCTTTTTTTGATACTAAAAAAATGTAAACAACATGAAGTATTTTAAGATGGAAGAATTCGAATGCCGATGTTGCGGTAAGGTTCGCTTTACTGAGAACATCGAGGCTCTGGTGGAGAATGTGTTGGACCCGGCACGGGAAAAACTGGGAATGGCAATTTCCGTAAACTCAGGTTTCCGCTGTCCAAGACACAATGCCGCTGTGGGCGGAGAGCCTCAGAGTCAGCACATGGTTGGCGAAGCGGCAGATATCTCTCCTTTAAAATCCGGGAGCAAACTGGAACAGTTGGTTACTGTAATAGTTGAACAGGGTAAGTACGACCAAGTGATTCTTTATCCGACATTCGTACATGTTTCGTGGAAGAAAAACGGGACTAACCGACGGCAGATACTGAAGAAGTCAGGAAACGGCTATCAAAGACTGTCAAAGGGTTGATAATTAAAAGTATATGGCAAAATGGGAACAATAGACATTACAAGCGTGGTACTCGGCTTGATTACTTTGCTGAGCGGATGCGGCTGGATGGTAGACCGTAAGAAACACAGACAAGAAGTGGAAGGACTGAAAGCCGACAACCGACAGAAAGACATGGAACTGAGTAAGGAATACGTGACGGAGTTCCGCACCTTCATTGCTGAGCCCTTGCAGCGAGAGGTGGGCGAACTGCGCCAGGAAGTAAAGGAGTTGCGCAATGCGATACAAAGAATTGACCGCTGTCCTCATAGGGATGTGTGCCCTGTGTATGATGGGATGCCGCAGCAGCCGACAGATGACGGTTGCTAAGAGTGCAGAGCGGAGCGTCCTTACTGTTGAGAGTGAGAAGAAGATAGAAATAGTGGATAGTGTGGTAGTGGAACAGAGAGACACGCTGCGCGAGGTAACCACTTTGACTATCAAGACAAACGACAAGGGTGACACTCTAAAAGTGACGCAAGTGACAGAGCGCGACCAACTGCGTTCGCGGTATGACGTAAGACACAAGAAGAAAGACGTGCTGGCAATAAGAGACACTGTATATGTGGTTACACGAGACTCTGTATTGATTCAAGATTCGATGGCAAGGCATCAAGAGAAATCAACGGATTCAAAGCAGGCTTTCGTGTCGGCTTTAAGGTGGATAATGGCTATTGCCTTAATTCTTCTTGCCACGGTAGTGCTCGTGCGTGCACGGCGTTGATGTTCGGTTTTACATCGCTTCAGGATTATCGTCGACAGATAGTCCTTAAATACAGATAGTTATTTTCTAAGAATTTTGTTTAACAAAAAAAGGAGGAAAAATGGCAAAAGTAGCTGGATTTTTGAGTCAAACCAGTGGAAGACTGGATGACAATTTTGTAATGCGCCAGACTGCATTCGGTACGGTAATAGCGAAGACGCCTCGCAAGAAGGGTGTGCCTCGCCGAAGTGAGAAGCAGGCTAACATGCGGTGCCAGATGGCTAACATGGGTGCGAACTTCAAACTGTATGACGGCAAGTTGGCGCAGGCATTCGAAGGCAAGAGCGCAGGACTGAGTGATTTCAATCTGTTTGTAAGTTCAAACTATGGTAGCGGTGCGACGTACATCACCAAGCAGGAACGTATGGCAGGGGCATGTGTGCTGGCAGGCTATCAGTTCAGCCGTGGCAGTCTGCCTGCCGTTGGGTACGCCATCAATGACGGCGTGCTGGTAAGCGACATCGCCCTTGGCAATCTGGTGATAGACGATGGTACGACGGTGAGCGACCTGACGATTGCGATAGTGAAGCACAACGATGATTGGGAAGATGGCGACCAACTAACGTTCTTTGACGCAGTGCAGTGGCAAGACAGCGATGGAATGCCGCGTGCTACGATGACGGCAAGTAAGGTTGTACTGGATACTACAAACGAGACCCCATTGCTGGACGTTGTGAAGTCGGAAGGCTTTACTTCCGTGGCAACATCAGACGGCAGCGGTTATGTTCTTGGTATGAATCATGCGCTGAAGAACGAAGGTGCGGCATGGGTGCACAGTCGGGAGAGTGGTAGTACTCTGAAAGTTAGCAGTCAGCGACTTCTGGTGGTGAACGATATACTGGAGAAATACCAGAGTGATGCCGCGATGTTAGCGAGTGCGAATAGTTACGGCGGCATTAACATGAAGACTGCGTATCTGAATCCGGCATAGTGCTTTCTGGTTCAATGAACCGTACAAGGCTTTGATGAGGCAGGTTTGATTGAGGGCGGCAGCGATGCCGTCCTCTTTTTATTTCTTATCATCGTTAGATGATGTCATCTTGAAGTCATCTACAAACTTCATGCCCCTCAGAATCTGACCGCTGCGCTTTACGAGGTAAGGGCCCGGCTTGGCCGAGTTGTACTTTCGCGGAGCAGGCAGACTCGCTGCTATGAGCGCACACTGGCGGCGCGATAGTTCCTTTGCCGTGGTGTTGAAGTTCTCGTTTGCCACCGATTCGGCTCCGTAGATGCCTTTGCCCATCTCTATCGAGTTGAGGTATACCTCCATGATACGTTCTTTGCTCCATGTCAGCTCGATGAGGGCGGTGAAGTAAACCTCCAATCCCTTGCGAAGCCAACTACTTGTAGGCCAGAGAAATACGTTTTTGGCGGTCTGCTGGCTGATGGTGCTTCCTCCGCGAGCCTTCTTTCGTCCCTTCCGGTTATCCTCGAAAGCCTTCTGAATGGCATCGAAGTCGAATCCGCAATGCTCCATAAAGTGTGCATCTTCGGCGGCGATTACCGCCTTTGGGAGATGGCGCGACATCTGGTCGAGCGGAATCCAGCGGTGCTTCATCTTGAAGTCGCTGTCGCCAATCTGCTCAGCCGCGCGTATGAACATCAGGGGAGTGTAGTAAACCGGACACCACTTGTATATTAGTGCCATCGTGATGGTCGATACCAAGAATGCGATTAGTGTAATTTGAAAAGTCCTAACGATAATGTGCCAATATTTTTTCCAGCCTTTCATCTTTTTTGTTAAAAAAACAATGCGAAATTATAAAAAAATCTTTTAATACAAGATATGTCGGGCATTTTTTGTAATTTTGTCGCAAGTTTATAAACTAAAAAGTAATTTTTTAAATGGCTATAGAACTGAAAGGCCTTACTAAACGCAGTGAGGATTATTCGAAGTGGTATAATGAATTAGTGGTTAAGGCGGATTTGGCTGAGCAGGCCGACGTTCGCGGATGTATGGTTATAAAGCCTTACGGATATGCAATCTGGGAAAAAATGCAGAGAGTGCTCGACGACATGTTCAAGGAGACAGGAGTGCAGAATGCATATTTCCCTCTTCTTATTCCTAAGTCTTTCCTTTCTCGCGAGGCAGAGCATGTTGAGGGCTTTGCAAAGGAGTGCGCCGTGGTTACACACTACCGTCTGAAGACAAACGAGACACACGACGGCGTGATTGTAGACCCAGAGGCTAAACTCGAGGAGGAACTCATCGTCCGCCCAACATCAGAGACTATCATCTGGAACACATACAAAAACTGGATTCATTCATATCGCGATCTTCCTATTCTTTGCAACCAGTGGTGCAACGTAATGCGTTGGGAGATGCGTACACGCTTGTTCCTCCGCACATCAGAGTTCTTGTGGCAGGAAGGTCACACCGCTCATGCAACACGCGAGGAGGCAGAGGCACGCGCAAAGCAGATGCTTAAGGTTTATGCCGATTTTGCCGAGCAGTATATGGCTGTTCCTGTGGTTCAGGGCGTGAAGAGCGAGACAGAGCGTTTTGCAGGTGCTCTCGACACATACACAATCGAGGCGATGATGCAGGACGGAAAGGCTCTTCAGAGCGGAACATCACACTTCCTCGGTCAGAACTTCGGAAAGGCGTTCGACGTTCAGTTTACCGACAAGGACGGAAAACTCGACTACGCATGGGCTACATCATGGGGCGTTTCAACCCGACTGATGGGTGCTCTTATCATGACACATTCTGATGACAACGGATTGGTGCTTCCTCCGGCTCTTGCTCCAATTCAGGTTGTCATCGTTCCT
Organism: Bacteroidales bacterium KHT7; assembly: GCA_900102385.1. Classification (GTDB taxonomy): domain Bacteria; phylum Bacteroidota; class Bacteroidia; order Bacteroidales; family Bacteroidaceae; genus Ga6A1. Next base: position 43,546 of record FNBQ01000005.1, read on the forward strand.
ATTTATAAAGGTGCAGACCAGCTCGAGGCTATCAACAACAAGATTCAGCCTCTCATCGACAAGTTCAAGAAGATGGGCATCAGCGTGAAGTACGACAACGCAGACAACAAGCGTCCGGGCTTCAAGTTTGCCGACTACGAGTTGAAGGGTGTGCCTGTCCGCTTGGTTATGGGCGGCAGAGACCTCGAGAACAATACCGTTGAGGTTATGCGCCGCGATACCCTCGAGAAGGAGACTGTATCGTTCGACGGCATAGAGACATACGTTCAGAATCTTCTCGACGAGATTCAGAAGAACATCTTCAAGAAGGCTAAGGACTTCCGCGATGCTCACATCTACGAATGCGACGACTACGAGGAGTTCAAGCAGAAGGTAAAGAACGGTGGATTCTTCCTCTGCCACTGGGACGGCACAGCCGAGACCGAGGCTAAGATTAAGGCCGATACTCAGGCCACAATCCGTTGCGTTCCTTACATGTTCGAGCAGACCGAGGGCGTTGACATGGTTTCTGGCAAGCCATCTAAGTGTCGTGTTCTCATTGCACGTTCATACTAACACTCAAAAGTATCTAAGTTAAATTCACCCAATAAATATGATTTTTTTCTTCAGAACACAGGCTGGTAGCATCATCGCTACTCAGGCTGAACAGCTTAGCGAAGAGGACGTTAAGAAACTCTGCTGGCTGTACGGTGACGCTACCGTAGAGAGTGAGGATAACCTGAAGGGCTGTTTCGTTGGTCCTCGACGTGAGATGATTACTCCGTGGAGCACCAATGCCGTTGAGATTACTCAGAATATGAGCATCAGCGGCGTGAAGCGAATTGAGGAGTACTTTCCAGTAAAGGACGAGAATGCCGATCATGACCCGATGCTTCAGCGCATGTACAAGGGCTTGAATCAGGACATTTTTACAGTAAACATCAAGCCGGCTGCTATTCAGTACATCGACGATCTTGAGTCGTACAACGAGCAGGAAGGCTTGGCACTTTCTCCAGCCGAGATTGAGTACCTTCACAATGTTGAGGCGCAGCTTGGTCGCAAACTCACCGATTCTGAGGTGTTCGGTTTTGCGCAGATTAACTCAGAGCACTGCCGTCACAAGATTTTCGGAGGCTCGTTCATCATCGACGGCAAGGAGATGGAATCGTCTCTGTTTGCCATGATTAAGAAGACAACTCAGGAGAATCCTAACAAGATTATTTCTGCCTACAAGGATAACGTTGCATTCTCACAAGGTCCTGTTGTCGAGCAGTTTGCTCCGAAAGATCATTCAACAAGCGATTATTTTGTAATTAAAGATATTGAGAGCGTAATCTCTCTGAAGGCCGAGACTCACAACTTCCCGACAACCGTAGAGCCTTTCAACGGTGCTGCTACCGGTACGGGCGGTGAGATTCGCGACCGTATGGGCGGTGGAGTTGGTTCATGGCCAATTGCCGGAACCGCTGTCTACATGACATCTTATCCACGCACCGACGGCGAGCGCGAGTGGGAAGGCGGTATGCCTGTTCGTAACTGGCTGTATCAGACTCCAGAGCAGATTCTTATCAAGGCATCTAACGGTGCTTCTGATTTCGGTAACAAGTTCGGACAGCCACTTATCGCAGGTTCTGTGCTCACATTCGAGCATCAGGAGAACGGCGAGAAGTATGGCTACGACAAGGTTATCATGCTTGCCGGAGGTGTTGGCTACGGCACAAAGCGCGACTGCCTGAAGGGCACTCCTGAGAAGGGTAACAAGATTGTAGTTGTTGGTGGCGATAACTATCGCATCGGTCTTGGTGGCGGTTCTGTATCGTCTGTTGATACCGGCCGTTATTCAAGCGGCATCGAGTTGAACGCCGTTCAGCGTGCCAACCCAGAGATGCAGAAGCGTGCCAACAACCTTGTCCGTGCTCTCTGCGAGGAGGATGTAAATCCTGTTGTTTCTATTCACGACCACGGTTCTGCCGGACACGTTAACTGTCTGTCTGAACTTGTTGAGGAGTGCGGTGGTAAGATTGACATGACCAAGCTTCCTATCGGCGACCAGACTCTTTCTTCGAAGGAGATTATCGCCAATGAGAGTCAGGAGCGCATGGGCTTGCTTATTCAGGAAGAGCACATCGAGCACGTTAAGAAGATTGCAGAGCGCGAGCGCGCTCCGATGTATGTTGTTGGTGAGACAACCGGCGATGCACACTTCTGCTTTGAGCAGGGCGACGGCGTACGTCCGTTCGACCTCGACGTGGCTCAGATGTTCGGTCATTCTCCAAAGACCGTAATGGTTGATAAGACCGTTGAGCGTACATACGAGAACGTAACATATTCAGCAGCAAACGTAAACGAGTACGTTGCGCGCGTGCTTCAGCTCGAGGCTGTGGCTTGTAAGGATTGGTTGACAAACAAGGTTGACCGTTCGGTAACAGGTAAGATTGCACGTCAGCAATGTCAGGGCGAACTTCAGTTGCCATTGAGCGACTGCGGTGTCGTTGCGCTCGACTACAGAGGCAATAAGGGTATCGCTACATCTATCGGACATGCTCCACAGGCAGGTCTTGCCGACCCAGCCGCAGGTTCGGTTCTTTCTGTTGCCGAGGCTCTTACAAACATCGTTTGGGCTCCGTTTGCCGACGGAATGGACAGCATCTCACTTTCTGCTAACTGGATGTGGCCTTGCCGCTCGCAGGAGGGCGAGGATGCCCGTCTGTATGCAGGCGTTCAGGCTTTGTCAGACTTCTGCTGCGCACTCGAGATTAACGTTCCTACAGGTAAGGACTCACTTTCGCTTTCTCAGCAGTATCCTAATGGCGAGAAGATTATCAGCCCGGGAACAGTAATCGTTTCGGCTGGTGGCGAGGTTAGCGATGTTAAGAAGGTCGTTTCTCCAGTTCTTGCAAAGGTTGAGAAGAGCACACTTTACCATATCGACTTCAGTTTCGACAAACTTGCACTTGGCGGCTCGGCATTTGCACAGAGCCTTGGCAAGGTTGGTTCGGATGTTCCAACTTGTAAGAATCCCGAATACTTCCGCGATGCCTTCATGGCTGTTCAGGAGTTGGTAGAGAAGGGCTTGATTCTTGCTGGTCACGATATCTCAGCCGGCGGTCTGATTACAACATTGCTCGAGATGTGCTTCGCTAATGTTGAGGGCGGTATCGTTGCCAACCTCGACGGTTTCAAGGAAGAAGACCTTATAAAGGTTCTGTTTGCCGAGAATCCGGGAGTTGTGGTTCAGGTTGCTGATGCGCACAAGTCAGAGTTCAAGAAGATTCTTGAGGATGCTGGCGTTGCTTTCGTTAAGATTGGTACTCCAACAGACGAGCGTCATATCCTTGTAGAGAAAGACGGCGCAACATATCAGTTCGGCGTTGACTATCTTCGCGATATGTGGTACTCAACATCATATCTGCTCGATACAAAGCAGAGCTTCAACGGCTGTGCAAAGGCTCGTTTCGAGAACTACAAGAAGCAGCCTGTTGAGTTCGCATTCAACAAAGACTTCACCGGCAAGTTGTCGCAGTACGGTTTGAATCCAGACCGTCGCGAGGCAAGCGGCCTGAAGGCTGCAATCATCCGCGAGAAGGGTACAAACGGTGAGCGCGAGATGGCATATATGCTCTATCTTGCAGGCTTCGATGTTAAGGATGTGATGATGACCGACCTTATTACAGGTCGCGAAACTCTCGAGGACATCAACTTCATCGTGTTCTGCGGTGGATTCTCTAACTCAGACGTTCTAGGTTCTGCTAAGGGATGGGCTGGTGCATTCTTGTTTAACCCTAAGGCAAAGGCTGCGCTCGACAAGTTCTATGCTCGCGAGGATACTCTTTCGCTCGGAGTATGTAACGGTTGTCAGTTGATGGTTGAGTTGAACCTCATCAACCCAGAGCACAAGAAGCGCGCTCACATGCTTCACAACAACTCGCACAAGTTCGAGAGCAACTTCCTTGGTCTGACTGTTCAGACAAACCGCAGCGTATTGCTCGGCTCGTTGAGCGGAAACAAGCTCGGTATCTGGGTTGCTCACGGCGAGGGCAAGTTCTCATTGCCAGAAGGCGAGGATGCTTACAACGTTGTTCTGAAGTATTCATACGACGAGTATCCTGCAAATCCTAACGGCTCAGACTTCTCTGTTGCCGGAATTTGCAGCGCCGACGGTCGCCATTTGGCAATGATGCCGCACTTGGAGCGTGCATTCTTCCCATGGCAATGCGGCTGCTATCCGTCAGAGCGCAAGCATGACGAGGTAACTCCGTGGATTGAGGCATTCGTGAATGCCCGCGAGTGGGTTAAGGCTCACAAGAAGTAATATTCTTTACTATATAATAAGGTTAGGGCGTATCAGATTGCGCTCTAACCTTTTACTATCTTTCTCCTTAATGCAAATAATGTATTGACAGTAATTTTTGCTATCATGAAAAGACGATTTTTATCCTTTGCTCTATTTTTGCTGACAACAGCGGCTTTCGCGCAAAACAGAATTGATTTGAGCGGAACATGGCAGTTTAAGATAGACAGAGACGGAACCGCTACGGCTACATCAAAATATGATGACAGCATAGAACTTCCCGGCTCTATGCTAACCCGTGGAAAGGGCGATGTTGTGTCGTTAAAGACACGATGGGTCAGTTCGCTCTACGACTCATCTTATTTCTTCAACCCATACATGAAGAAATATCAGGTTGAGGGAAACATGAAGTTTCCGTTCTTCCTAACTCCAGACAAGCATTATGTGGGCAACGCATGGTACAGACGCACAGTTTCCGTTCCGCTGACGTGGAAGAAACAACGTGTGATTCTGACTCTTGAACGTCCGCATATCGAGACAACCGTTTTCGTAAACAATAAGGAGGTCGGGCATCAGATGAGCCTTTCTGCTCCTCATGTGTTTGACATCACAAACTTCGTCGTTCCCGGAAAGGACAACGAGATTGCAATAAAGATTTACAACGGAATAGAGAACGTGTGCGTTGGTCAGGATTCGCACTCGGTTACCGACCAGACACAGGGCTGCTGGAACGGAATCGTGGGCAGAATGTCGCTCGATGCGCATCCGATGGCATATATAAGTAATGTGGCAGTTTATCCTGATGTAGAGAACAAACTCATCGACGTAAAGGTGAAAGGCACGGCTAAGAAATTCAAGTTCGAGATTGACGGCAAGGCTGTTAAGTCAAAGAAACTGACAGACAGCACTTACCAGATTGTTCTTGGCGACGAGATGCGCCTTTGGGACGAGTACAATCCGAATGTGTACAAACTTGCCGTAATCAGCGGAAACGACCGCTTCGAGACTGTCTTCGGAATGAGAAGCGTAAAGGTCGATGGTACTCGCATATTGCTCAACGGCAAGCAGATATATGTGCGCGGAACGGTAGGCAACTGCTGTTTCCCTGAGACTGGCTATCCTCCAACCGACGAGGCTTCGTGGACGGCTATCTTCAAGAAGTGCAAGGAATACGGACTCAACACCATGCGATTCCATTCGTACTGCCCTCCTGAGGCGGCTTTCACGGCAGCCGACAAACTCGGCTTCTATCTTCAGCCCGAAGGTCCGTCATGGCCTAACCACGGCGTTAAACTCTACAACAAACAGTACATCGACATCTATCTGATGGACGATACAAAGAGACTTGTCGAGGCTTACGGAAACCATCCGTCGTTCGTGATGCTATCGGCTGGAAACGAGCCTGCCGGAGGTTGGGTTAAGTGGTGCAACGAGTGGGTTGCCTACTGGAAGAAGACCGACTCGCGACGTATATATTGCGGTGCCAACGTTGGCGGCGGATGGGCTTGGGACGATGGCTCTGAATATCACGTTAAGGGCGGCGGTCGAGGCTTGGATTGGAGCAAACGCAAGCCACATTCGGATGATGATTATCTGAAAGACATTCAGTTTCCGAGAAACTACAAGGGCAAAGAGCCTAACAACTCGCCGATGATTAGCCACGAGCAGGGACAATGGTGCGCCTTCCCCGATTTGAAGGAGCGTTCGCAGTATACAGGCGCGTACAAGGCTAAGAATTTCGACATCTTCGAGGATTTGTTGCGTGACCACGGCATGGGCGACCAAGCCGAGAAATTTCTATATGCCAGCGGAAAGCTTCAGGTTTTGGCATACAAGTATGAGATGGAGCGTAACTTCCGCACAAAGGATTATGCCGGCTTCGTTCTGCTTGGCCTGAACGATTACAGCGGTCAGGGAACGGCCCTTGTCGGACCTCTGAACGTGCATTGGAAGGAGAAAGGCTATGTTGATGCCGACGAGTGGACAAACTTCTGCAACGACGTTGTTCCGTTGGCAAAATTTGCGAAATTTGTTTACAAGTCTGACGAGAAGATAAGCGTTCCGATTGAGATTTACAACGCAACCGGCGGCGATTTGACCGATGCCAAGGTTGAATACAACATCAAGTACAACTCTAAGGATGTTGATGGCGAACTGCTCTCGGCAACCATTCCGGCAGGAAAGAACAACGAGGCTGGCACGGTAGCGTTCGACCCTTCGTCAATTTCAACCGACGAGCTGAGCCGTGGCGTAAAGTGCACGCTCTCTGTTTCTGTCAAAGCAAACGGCAAGAGCTGGCTTAACAACTGGGAATTCTGGGTTTATCCGAAATCTGTAGAAATGCCAGACGCAAAGAATATATACATTTCCGACACGCTCGACAACAAGGCTCTCGACGTTCTGAAAAAGGGCGGAAAGGTTCTTCTTACGGCAGCCGGAAAGGTTCGATACGGAAACGACATCCGTCAGGATTTCCTTCCTGTCTTCTGGAACACATCGTGGTTTAAGATGCGTCCTCCACACACAACAGGAGCGTACATCGACACAACTCATCCGATTTACAACAACTTTGTAACCGACCGTTGGACTAACATCAACTGGTGGGAACTTTCAAATCGTGCTCAGGTCATGAATCTTTCGGAGTTCCCTATTGATTATCAGCCACCAATGCAACCAATTGACACATGGCATGTTAGCCGCAAGTGCGGAACGATTGTAGAGGCTAACGTGCTTAACGGAAAGTTGCTGATGACAACTCTTGATATTACGAAAAAGTTGGATGAGAGAGTCGTTGCCCGTCAACTTCGCAAGAGCATCATAGAGTACATGAACAGCCGCGAGTTCGACCCAAGCATAAGGGTTGAGCCATCGGTAATCACGAATCTCTATGAAAAGACTGCTCCGCCGGTGAATATGTTTACAAAAGATTCTCCCGACGAACTGAAACCAAAGATTAAGTAATACAAAAAGGCTTGCAGAGTTTGATTCCTGCAAGCCTTTTTGTATCGTTTTTGTCGTAGTGAAGTAGGGGAAGGGTTCGGGATTCCTTCGGGATGCGTTCGGGATTTAGTTGGCAGACTTATTGTTTTTTGCTGGGGAGAAATGAGTGTTGATGTGATTCCAAAGCGGAGGTCGTGATGATACAAAATCTTTTGCCTCGGTACAAAGAAAAAGAGGACGTTTCGGCAAAAGCGACGCGCCCTCATTCAGTTATCTAAAAAACGTGAAAATTATTTCTTTTTAGTAGTTGTTGTTTTCTTTGTTGTCGTAGTCTTCTTGGCTGTTGAAGTAGACTTCTTTGTTGTTGTGGTCTTCTTGGTTGTAGAAGAAGATTTCTTAGCCGTAGAAGTTGACTTTTTTGTTGTGGTTGTAGAAGTTGTAGTCTTTGCAGGCTCTTCCTTCTTTATCTCTCCCTTCTTGAATTTCATTCCAAGATTCATTCCGTCGTATTCCTTGAGGAGCGAAGTGATGGTCTGAACGGTTGAGTTGTTTACTTTTGAGCCGATGAACTCGATGCCCGTTAGCACCTTGTCGGCATCGTAGAGCATAGAAAATTCATCGCCCGAAACGCTTACGGTTGTTGTAGATGAAATTCCCGTCATGTCGTATGTAAGCGTAAGTTTGTCGCCCGAAACGGTATATTTGCCGCTTGCCTTGTTCTTCTCGCCGATAGTCTTGTCGAAAGTACCGTCGCTCTTGAACGTGAAGGTAAGATTACCCTCTTTGATTCCAGCTTGCTTCAGATAATTGTCGAACTTCTTCTGAGCCTGTGAACTGATAGCCGAGCCAGCCGCCTTTTTCAGAATATTGTCCGATTCGAGCTGAACTGCCGAACCTGTGAAAATCCATGTGCCCTCGAGTTGGTTGGCAGATACCGATGGAGTTGTTACCGCATTCACAACCTTGTTGAGTATGTCGCCCAATTGTGCGTGCGAAAGGCTTGGCACACAGAATAGTGCCACAGCCAAAAGTGTGCATTTAATCAATTTCATATTTGTGAATTTCAAAAATAAAATACCTTTATAGCGCACAAAGTTACAAAAAAGGTTGAAACGACGAAGCATTTTCTGCGGATTAAAGTGTTCTTTGCGCAAATTAATGCTATTATTTCGTTGTTCTTGATTATATAGATGATTTTGTGTTTTTTTTATGGGATATGAGTAAATAATCAGGATTATTGTGTTAAAAAATCTTATTTTGTATAAAAAACAACAAAAAATTCATTATGTGTATTTCTAATATTATTATCTTTGCGCCAAAGTGAACATATTTTGTTAATTTTAGATATTATGAAACAGACATTAAAAGTTTTTGTTTTGGCAATTTTTGCCACTTTTACATTCAACAGCATTGCTAATGCTCAGTTTGGACTAATTAAGGGTGTTGCCGGTGCCGTTACTTCAGGAAAAAGCAAAGGCAAAGAAGTGAAACTGGCTAACGGAAAGTCAGTCAGCACAAAGCGTGCCCCTATCGGCAAGACCGAAGTCATGTCGTGGATTGGCATGGACGATGATGAGGCTACACTCAACGTGTTCAAGGCTATGGTGAAGAAACAGAACAAGTACAACAACGATACCGATGCCCGAATGAAGGTGAGCGACGAGAACAAGGGCGAAATCCTTATGGTTGGCCTGCTTGCCGAAGACTGGAGTTATTCGCGTACAAATCTCGGCGACATCAAGAGTCGTTCTATTCCTTTCTTCTATGTGATGAAGAACAAGGCTGGAAATTTCGTAACAGAGAAGTTCTGGGCTACTCAGAAGTTCAATGGCGCATCGTACGATGCTTTTACCATCGAGCCTGTTATGAGCGGCACGGCCGATTCGAACAAGTATTGGAGAATAATAGTTGACTGGACGGACGAAGATACAGCCAAATACTCACAAGCCAAGTAATTTAGAATCTACGAACAAATTCATAAATCCCCGTTGGCGCGAACCAGTGGGGATTCCTTCTTTTATCAGAAGAAAACAAGATGACGTATAATTTTAACAAATAACAGAATTTATGGCTTATCAAGAACAAGAAACAACGGGTTATGGAACCCGTGTAGGAAGGTCGTTTAAGGCAATAGGCAGCGGAATCCTGCTGTTCTGTATCGGAACGGGACTTCTTTGGTGGAACGAAGGTCGTATGGTAAAGACAGCAAAGATGCTCGAGGAGGCCGGCGGCTCGTATGTCGAGATGGAGAATCCAAACAAGAAGGACGCATCGCTCGAGGGTGAACTTATTTGCGGAACGGCTCTGGCAACAACCGAGGATTCGCTCAGCGACAGCCAGTTTGGCGTTGGCGCAAAGGCTATCGCGCTGCATCGCAAGGTAGAGTATTACCAATGGGTTGAACATTCTGACGAGAAGAAGGAAGACAAACTTGGCGGCAAGGAGGTTACAACCACAACATACACATATTCAAAGAAATGGGTGAGCAGTCCTGTTGAGTCGGCTGAGTTCAAAGACCCTGCATATCAGAATAAAAACACTATTCTTACAACCGTTGAGGGAGCTGACCAGTATGCCGAGAACGTAAAGTTCGGCGCATACAAACTTAGCGAGACCCTCATTCACATGATTTCTTCTCGCGAAGGATTGAACTTGGCTATCAGCGAAGACCTTCTGAAAGAACTCGACAAGAACGCGCAGACAGCCTACGAGCGTTTCTACGGCGTTAAGAAGTCGGCTCAGCAGACGGCGGCGCAGCAGCCAGCCGAGACTGCCGTTATTTCAGATTCAGCCAAGGCCGTTGCCGATTCTCTGAAGGCGGTAAACGACAGCATCATTAAGAATGCCGTAAACAAGAAGGATTTTGAATACGTTCATCAGGCCGGAAACGTGCTGTATTTCGGTCGTGTTCCGGGCTCGCCAGAGGTGGGTGATGTTCGTGTAACATTCGAGCAGGTAGTTCCTGCCAAGGTAACGGTTATGGCTGTTGTAGACGGCGAGACATTCAAGGCTTTCAAGGCAAAGAACGGCAAGCGATTCCAGACTCTTGTGATGGGCAAGAAGACTGGCGACGAGATTATAGAGGCAGAAGATGAGTCTAACGGCTTCTGGCTTTGGGTTTGGCGTGGCATCGGAACTCTGCTTGTAATTGGCGGCTTGAACGGCATCTTCGGCTTTATCGAGACAATCCTGAAGGTTGTTCCGTTTATTGCCGGCATCTTCGGATGGGGCGTTAGCGTTGTCTGCACAATTGTGGGCATCGTGTGGTCGCTCATTGTCATTGCCGTAGCATGGCTCTTCTATCGTCCTGTATTGGGCATCACGTTGCTGGTTATATCGGGCTTCCTTATATGGGTATTTGCCTTCAAGGGTAAGGACAAACTGAAGGAACTGGCAGCCAAGGCAAAGAAATCAGAGTCTGCAAGTGCGCCGTCTGACAATAATGCATGATAAAAATTGATTATGGCTATGGCTCTGTGCCTGTGTGCCTTTCGCGGGTATGCAGGCGCAGAACTTTTCGTTTTCCTGAAACGTAAACAGCCATCTCTTTTTTTGACAAGACATTAGATTTTACTATCTTTGCCTCTTCGGGCGAAAAGTGAAAAAGTGTATTTATGAAAAATCTGATATTCTCGGCATTCGTTGCCGCTATGATGCTTTCAGCCTGCGGAAGCAAGACTGGCAATGTTGCTGAAACCGCAGAAACTGTCGATAGCCTGACAACCGATTCGGCTGATGTCAAGACTGTCGCAAACGCAAACATAGATTCGGTAAAGCATACCAAAGACTATATAAATCAGCGAATTGATACGATTTATAAGTATAAGAACGATGGGCAATATTGCTCGGAGAGTTACCGCGCGCTCGAGGCTGAGGCTGTTAAACTGAGCGAGGAGCGTGACGAGATTTATTTCGACGGCGACCATTGGATGAATGGTCAGGACATCGACCCGAAATGGAGTTACAAGGTAAAGAAGATAGAACTCGAAGGTGACTCGGTTGCATGGGCCGACATCACGATTCACAATTTTAACGATAGCCGCGTGAAACTTAGATTGCTGTACGAGCGCGGCGACTGGTTCGTCGACGATTTTTATTTCTACTACAAAGACGAAGGAGTGATTGAGGAATTGCGCGAAAAGGAGGGAATGAAGGAATACATTTCGGCCAACCGCAAAAAATAGAAAAAGATGAGAAAGATATTGCTTTTGCTGTCGTTTCTGCTGATTGTTTGTTCTTGTGGCAACAACGTGCAGAAGACAATGCAGGAAAATAATTCGACAGATAGCGTTGTTGCCGAAAAAAAGGTTAGTGATACAGATAAGAAGGAGGCTCTGCAAGGGTATCCGGCTCTTGTATATGCCAAGGTAAACAAAGTTCTGTCGCAACAGTCTGTAAATCAGAATGAACTCGATTCGGCTTTCTTTGCCAAGAGTTACCTCGATTTGAGGGCTGAGGTTCTGCAGGTGCAGGACGGCAAGCCTTTCGACCAACTTTTCTTTGTTGAGTACATGCCGTTTTCGCAAGGATTGTGTCCGCCGATTATTATTTCGGGTGTCAAGATAGAGTCGTTTAAAGAAGATAAAGCCGAAATAACTTTCACCATAAATGATGGTGAGGACGATTTCGTAAAAATGTGGTGGCATCTGCAATATGCCAATGGCGAATGGCGCATAGACGACTGGAGTAACTATCCCGAAGACGAGTATGGCATAGTTAAGGGTATGCGCGAATATTTGCAGAAGAATAAAAAGTAGAGATGATGAGAAGAGTATCTGTGTTAGTTGTATTGTGCCTGTGTCTTGTTGCAGGCGTTAAGGCTCAGAAATCCAGCCTGTATGAGCGTAAGGATTTCTGTTTCAAGATGACAACGGAGAAAGATTCCGAAGGCAAAATCAGAACCGTTAAACTTCACGCTTGCGTTGGCAGTAACGCGGTAAGTAATTTCACGTTCAAGGTTGTCGTTCCGACGGAAGACATCGGCGAAATAACTGAGCCTGACATCAATTTCGACGGCTATCCCGATGTAGACATTAATCTTGGCTATAAGGGCGGATTTTCTAACAACGTCCAACACGAGGCTTTGCTCTGGAATCAGAAAAAACATTGCTTCGAAGTGCCAGAGGGATACAGCGATATTGGCGAGCCGCAATTTGACGGCGAGAAGAAAATCATCTTCACAACGTTGAGTGCAGGTCCTGATGCGCGCGTAACGACTTATTACCGTTGGCAAGGCAGCACGCTTTGCGAATATCTCTCTGACACCTGGAAGATTGACGATGACAAGGTGGCAGATTTCAGCGATATGCTAAACCTGCCTCTGTTCCGTTTAGATGCCAAACTGAATGGCCGCACTCCTGTAATCATAGCGTTTCAGAAGAATGAAGACGGCGTTGTGGCTGGCTACATTTATTATCCGCGTGCCAAGAATCCTGCGCCTATCATGATAAAAGGAATTTTCGATAATGGCATCTACGACTTGAGCGAACGGTTTTCAGACGGCAGTACGACAGGCTATCTAAGCCTTAAATGCGACAAAGACCAGAACTGGAGTGGAGCATGGGCTAATCCCGTTACTCACAAATCGCTGGAGATAACCGATATTCTCTTCAGTCACGAAGTTCCAAAGTGGTTCACGAAGTCGCTTTTTTTAGAGTAAAGAATTTGTAAATAGTAAGTTAAATTATGGAATTACCAAAAGATTTAGGCACAAAAATCTTCAAGGGCTGCGGGTGCGTTTCTATTGGCATCGTGGTGCTGCTGATAGCCCTTGTAGCATGGGCTATCAGTCTGCCCGACGAGGAGGATTCTGATGAGAAAAAAGAGGCTCAGAAAACCGAGCAGGCCGAAAAGAAGGACAGCATTGTTGTTAATGCTCCGTTGGAGGGCGACCCTTACAAGGAACTCGACGAACTTATTGGTTTGGATCAGGTTAAGGACGAAGTGCGCTCGCTTGCAAACTTCGTTAAGTTGCAGAAGCAACGCGAGAAGAAGGGACTGAAAGTGCCGAAGATGTCGCTACACCTTGTCTTTACCGGAAATCCCGGAACGGGTAAGACTACCGTTGCGCGCATCGTAGCCCGAATATATAAGGACTTGGGCGTGCTGAAGAAAGGTCACACCGTAGAGACCGACCGCTCCGGACTGGTTGCCAACTACGTTGGGCAGACTGCCACAAAGACAAATGCCGTGGTCGACTCGGCCCTTAACGGCGTTCTGTTCATCGACGAGGCTTACGCGCTTGTTCCCGACGAGGGCATAAAGCAAGACTACGGCCAGGAAGCCATCTCTACATTGCTTAAGCGCATGGAAGACGACCGCGACAAACTTGTGGTAATCATAGCCGGATATACCAACGAGATGAAGCGTTTTATCGACTCCAACCCCGGACTTCAGTCGCGCTTTAACAGGTATATCAGTTTTCCCGACTATACCTCGGGCGAACTTAGCGATATCTTTAAGATGTATGTCAAAAAAAATCAGTACACGCTTGCGCCCGATGCCGAACGTTATCTAAAACACAGGCTCGACAGCGTGGTGCGCCATAAGGACCGCAACTTCGGAAATGCCCGATATGTGCGCAACGTGTTCGAAAAAAGCATACAGCGGCAGGCAAACCGATTGTCTAACCAAAAAGACCTCACTACAAAGCAACTTACCGAACTTACAAAGAGCGATTTGAGCAAGGCTTTCAACAGTTGCAAATAACCTTATTTCGTCTCTGCCTCTCTCTCGGCAAAAAGAGTGGGGCAGAGATTTTTTTACCAAACTTTTTGATGCTGCCGAATTCTTGCGTCCATTCGGTAGCAAATAAACAGAATTCGAGCGGCAAATTCGGCATAACTGAGAAATTCCTGAAAAACACCTGAAAACTAATATCCCTTATCAAAAAACATACATATTCATCAAAAACTTTCCGACCGCTGAAACCGCACAAAATGTTATATATAGTGGCTGAAATGTTAAGTCTTGTGTTGCGGTTGTGTGGTGCGTAATTATTCATCAGAATTAACATTCTAACACCTAATCATGTAGAAAAACTTATACTTTTTGTTAAATAAGTATTATGGATTTAAAAATTATCAAAAAAACTTATGAGTTTTATCAAAAAACTAATACTTTTTATTTACCTTTGTAATGAAAATATACTTGATGTAAAAGTAGAAAAAGAAGTCTGAGTTTATCTTATGGATAAGGACGCCTTTTATAAAGGAATTTTGAAAGAGAACAGACGATTGAAAAAGAAGGTTTTTGAATTGTCTTCTACCGACTCGCTAACAGGATTGTACAATCGTTCCTATGGTGAGAAAGCGGTTTGTCGTCTGTTGGAATCCGGTATGCGAGGTTATTTCTGTCTTTTCGATTGCGATGATTTCAGGCTGATTAACTATAAGTTCGGTCATGAGGTTGGCGACATCGTTCTGATAAGAATAGCCTCGGTTCTGCGTAAGGCATTGTCTGAACAGACAATAATAGCACGAGTCGGAGCAGATGAATACATGTTTTTTATCCCTTTCAGCTCGGGCTATTCTGAGTTTGAGGCAAGTGTGCAGTGCCGCGAGTTCTTCTCTGTTATCAATAGCGAGCAGTTTATCGAACTTAAAGGCTATCGCCCTAATTTCAGCGTGGGTACATGCGAGTATCTGCCAGAATCGGGCATGACATTCGAGACGCTGTACAAAACGACATCCGAGTGTCTGAAGAAAGCCAAGGAGTTTGAAGGCAACTACTTGTATAATGATGTAACGGGCGGCATCCCCGATATAGCACGCGCATTTCAGTTGCTGCGCGACGACCGTACATTGTACAACGAACTCAACGATTTTCTCTTTACCATAGCCGACGAGTCAAAATGGCTCGAATTTGTGGAACGGAGCGCGAATGTAAAGGGGTCGATGTACGCAAACAAGCAACAGCAACTCGACCAAATTATGCAGTACTACAAGCGCGGAGACCTGAAGGACGCCGACTACGAACTTCTCTTCGACCTTGTGCAGAAAAACTGCGATGTGCTCGATGTATCTATGGTAGAGCGTTTTGTCGGCGGAATTTTAATGCCGTATTACGAGTCTAAGCCTTCGACGCCTGAGACGCGAGGCTATCTGGTGCGTTTATACCTGCTGATGGCTGAGGCCTGCATAGCCGTGTACAGGCTTGGCGACAACGGTCTTTGCTGCTATTGTCTGGAATATCTGCAAAAGTGCATAAATACCGCTGAAGGCTTCCCGAAAGACAGTATGCCGTTTGAATGTAAGTTCTATGCCATGTGCCATCTGATAGGTCATTTCGACCTTATGGACAATTTAGGGGTGGCCGAGAAGGAACGCTTCGATTACTATCTTCGGGTTGTAGAAATGCTGAAAGGCAAGGAAGCGATAACGCTGAGTCCTGGATATATGCGCGATAGCAACGACTATCTGATAAACAATGCTGCGTTGTATCCGCTAATGCGTGCTGCCCTCATTCTTTCGAAAGAAAAGATTCCGGCAACCGATAAGGCCGAACTGAAGCGACTGCTGACATACATAGTGCAACACTCTACCGATGGGGTGATTGACTCGAACGTTGGAGGCGAGGAGTACACATATTTTAACAAGATGATGTACAGATTGCTTTTCCATCATCATAAAGGTTCCGAGATGGTTTTTGAGTTGCACCGTCATATGGTCGAGATTATCGACCGTCGAAAGAAGGTGCTTGATACAACCGAGCTGACGGCCTTCTGCGGTATGCTCTTCATCGGTTCAAAGGCGCTTGATAATTCCGACTTGGACGGCGAGGAGAAACGCAAGGTTGTGCTTGCTGTATGGAGGATGATTCTGTACATCTTTGTACGCAGACGCAATGTGGCGATGGACTATCAGATTGAATTCCTCTCGCGTAACATGCTCAAAAGCATACTCGCTTCAAAAAATATCACGGCTTCGGACAAGATGCAGTATCTGCCAAAGTCATTATGCGTGTTTATGATAAACACATACGCTCACAGCGCGGCTTTGGCTATATATGTAAACATAGTAACCGAGAACATCATCGACAACTATCCTGAGTTGCTGCTGGGTACGTTCGAAGGCTACGACACGGTCGGCGACATCAGGCAGCATCGCGAAGACATACTCAACTTTATGCGCGAGGCGTGCATATTGCACGACATCGGCAAGATATATCAGACATCCATCATCACCAACAGTTTCCGTAAACTGACCGAGCACGAGATGATTCTCGTAAGAATGCATCCGGTGATGGGATATGAGATGATAAAGGACAATCCCGACCTGAGCAAATATCGCGAAATAATGCTCGGACATCATAAGTGGTACGACGACTCTAATGGCTATCCAAAAGAGTTTTGCAACAGTGGATACCCGAAGAAAGTCCTTGTAGACATAGTGTCTATCTGCGACTCGCTCGAGGCTGCAACCAATCACATAGGACGCAACTACCGCAAGGCAAAGCCGTTCTGTATGATATTCGACGAATTTTTTGAAATGAGTGGAACAAGATATAATACCGAGATACTTAAAACTATAGTTGGTACACCCGAGGTATACTGTAAGCTGAGACAGATGGTTGACGTGAGTTGGAAGTCTGTCTATCGCGAACTGTTCCGGGACATTGTAATTGAATTTACTCATTAATTTAGTGAAAGAGAACTTGAGAAAAACTATGGCGGAAGATATTTTTAAAGATTTGGGAGAGCTGAACAAGGAAGAACTCTATGACCTTGCGGTGGCGCTGTATGAGCGCGACATTCTTATAGCAAAGCAGAACAGAGTGAACCTGTTCAGATATGACGTGGCCGACGACACGCTCTTCTTTGTGTTTGTCGACCGACACGACGGCGAGGTTCGCCGACGCAAGACTGAACATTATCTTACTTCTGAAAACTACGCATTCAGCACGCCTACGCGCAGCGTGTGCGTGAATCTTTTCAGAGACTATATAGAGGGCAGAAAAACAGAGCCTACGGGCTCGTTCGAGATGCCTTACAAGGAGGGCGGACAATATCTGCGGTGCGACTACAAATGTGTGTATGACCGCAACGGAAAACTCCATTCAATTCTCGGGCAGTTCGAGGACGTAACCTTTACGCGCGAGAAGATGCTCAAGACTATCGAGAAGCAGAACGAGTACATGCGAATAATCAACTCGCTGAAGACATCGTTCGAGTCTATCATCTATTTCGACCTTGAGAAACTTAATTACAGTTTGATATCGGCAACCGATGCCCTCAAGAGCGTTACAAAGAAAAATGGCACGATGAACGAGTTGGCACAGATATTCTGCACGGCATACGTTATGCCCGAATACAAAAAACTGTTTACCGACTTCATCAACTTCGACGACCTTGCCGAGCGATTGAAGGGTAAGCAGTACATCATGGCAGAATATGCCACATTCCACCTTGGCTGGGTTGTTGCCCGTATAATCCCTGCCAATGTCAATGCCGACGGAAACGTTACGCACGCTCTCCTGACATCAGAATGTGCCGATGAACTTCATCGCGAAACAATATTCCTGCGGCAGGCTGCCGAGACCGACGGGCTTACAGGCTTGCTAAACCGGTATGCCGGCAAGCGAGAGATTGAAAAGTGTGTGAGTGAGAAAAAGGTGGGCGTGTTCGCTTTGTTCGACTGCGACAGATTCAAGCAGATAAACGATACGCTCAGCCATCTGGTAGGCGACAGCGTGCTTGTTGAGATAGCCCAGACAATGAAGGAGACATTCAAAAATCAGATTGTGATGAGGCTCGGAGGCGATGAATTTATTGTTTTCATAACCGGTAGTGAGGTTGAACGCCGCCTGAAATCAAAAGACGGATTGGTTGGAATGTTCGACCAAATGAAATTAAATCTCGAAGGGGTGACTATCCCTGAACTTGAGGGCACGCACATAACAATGAGCGGTGGTGTTGTGGCATACAATAATTTGGAGGGAGTTACGTTTGAGGATATGTACAAACTTGCAGACGAAGCACTCTATGTAAGTAAGAAAAAACGAAATGGAAATATAACTATAACTTGTAGGTAAAATTATAAAACCAAACTTTAACAAAGAGAATGATTGAATATAAAGATGAAAAAAGTCGCGAATTAGCCACACAGTCGATTTCGAAGCTGATGCTCAAGTATGCTGCTCCGGCAATCATATCTATGACGGCAATGTCATTGTACAACATCTGCGACTCGATTTTTATAGGTAGAGGGGTTGGGGCTCTTGCTATAGCCGGACTGGCAATTTGCTTTCCGTTGATGAATGTCTTGGCGGCATTCTGTTCGCTCACGCTTGTAGGCTCGGCGGCTCAGGTGTCGGTAATGATGGGCGCAAACCAGCGCGACGATGCACAGAAGATATTTGGCAATATGCTTAGGCTTGAGATTGTGCTCGGACTGGCGGTAACGGTGTTGGGACTTGTTTTTCTCGACCCGTTGCTCGTGCTTTTCGGTGCCACGGACAAGACATTGCCTTACGCGCGCGATTATATGCAGATATCGCTTTTGGGCACCGTGTTCGCTTACGCTTTTCAGGGAATGTCGGGGCAGCTCAGAGCCACGGGTAGTCCGGCACAGGCAATGAAGGCGCAGATTATAGCCTTGATTTTCAATCTGGTACTCGATGTGCTGTTTATCTTTGTCTTCGATTGGGGAATTAGGGGAGCAGCCATCGCCACCGTAATAGGACAGGTGTTTGCATTTGCATATTGCGTTGCGCTGTTCAAAGACAAGTCGCGCTATGTATATTTTACTAAAGAGGGCTTCAGGTACAGTTGGGAGAAGATAAAGGCTATTCTTTCAATCGGAGTTTCGCCTTTCTTGGTAAGCATCTGCGGATGTATAATTGTTGTTTTCATAAACCGCGCGCTCATAGAGCAGGGCGGTAACGACTGCGACTTGTATATCGGTGCATACGGAATAGTAAACCGCATAACGCAGTTCATCATAATGGCTGTTGCCGGGTTCTCTTCGGGATTGCAGCCTATAATCGGATTCAACAATGGAGCAGGACTCTACAAGCGCATAAAGGAGACATTGTACCAGTCAATCCGCGGAGTAACAATATTCATGACACTCGGCTACGCTTTCGTGGCATCGTTTCCGGCGGCTTTGGCATCTCTGTTTACAAGCGACTATAAGATGATAATGTTTAGTGTAACTGCCATGCGCATTGCATTGTGCACGTTTCCTATCATCGGAATACAGATGATGAGCATCGTGTTCTTTCAGGCAATACGAAAGCCGCTTTCTGCCATCATTATATCCCTTACAAGGCAGTTGCTCTTTCTCTTGCCTATGCTTGTTATCCTGCCCGAGATGTGGGGTGTTGATGGCGTGTGGTGGAGCATGGCTATTGCCGATGTGCTGAGTGTTACGCTCGCAACGGCAATGTTGTTTCGCGAAGTCAGAAACTTTAAGGAAAAAATATGAAAAAGATTTTTTTAGCTGTTTTTGCGGCTATTCTGATGCTTGTATCGTGCAACGATAAAGGCAGACAGAACGGAGCGCAGGGCGAGGTGGAGGTGAGTTTCGACTCGCTCGGAAACGTGATGGGCGACACGGTAGTGTATGCCGACAGTTTCGTGGGTAAGTTCTTTAAGTTCCGCTATGCGCTGCTTGTTGAGATGCCTGTTGGCTCGGACGACATTCACGACAGCATTGTAAAATGGGTTGCCGACGAGTACGACCCGGAGCATCTGTACAAGGGCGACAGAACAAGGCTCGACTCTCTCTTTCTTGTACGCGCCGAGCACATGAAGAAGGAGGTGAAGGACACCGATGACGAATTTGGCTCTGACGGCAGCGAGAACCCGGGATTTGGCGATGGCATCGACAGCACCTTGGTAGTAAAGATATGGGAGAACCGCGAGTTTGTAACCTACGGCTATTCTTGCGATTATTTCTTCCCCGGAGCGGCTCACGGCTCGTATGTGTTCTATGCCGCAACGTTTAACAAGCACGACGGCAGTCGCGTAAAGACAGAGGATATGTTTACCGACAACGCCAAACTGCTTTCGTATATAAAGCGCGGTTTGATGGAATATTTCGAGGCGCGCTCAATAGAGGAGCTTTATGATAATCTTCAGTTAAGCGATACCAAGGATGTTCCGCTGCCTCAGCATGGCTTGTGGATTGAGGACGGCAAGGTGGTATTCCAATATCAGCAGTACGAGATTGCGTGCTATGCTGCTGGACTTCCGGGCGGCTCGATTGATTTGAAGCTTATCTCTCCGGATATGGTTACGCCGTGGTTCAAGGATAATTTCTGTCCGTGGCTTAACGATGCCAGTTCTGCCAACAAAATTCCTAATTGACAATTTTTTAAGTTAGAGAAAGTTGAAAATTGAAAAAATTGGATTATGAATTCAGAATTGACAATTGACAATTCATAATTGATAATTCACAATTCATAATTGGGCAATGGCTGGGTGAGTTTTGGCATTTAAATTCCATTTTTACCAGAAAGAAATATCCGCAATGTTCTTTGAAGAGGCATTGCGGATATTTTTTGTTATTCAACAATCTTTATTGCTACCGATTTTATCTGTTGCCAGCCGGCTTTGTCGGTTAGTCTAATCATAAAATGATAGTCGCCCGTGTCGATGTTTGTCGGAATCTTTATGTCCTCGCTGGCAGAGAACGACTTTTGTCCGTCGGGAATGTTGAAATCTTGGTTAAACACCCACGGATTCTGCGCCTCCTTTACATCGTCCATGCTGCAAGTCGTTGCCGACGTGCTGTGCGTGTGGTGGTCGAAGTTGTGGTGAACCTCGATGTTGTACTTGCCAAGCTCGTCGTTGTCGGTAAAGACGTAGCAGAACGGAATCGTCTCGCCGCGGTGATACACTTGGCAGTCGATAGGGTTGGCTGTGATGCCCTGCTCCGATATCTCTGGATAGGTCATATCCTTCTCATCGTCGTCAGAACTGCCGCACGCACAGAGTGCGCACAGCAGTGATACTGAAAAAAGTATTTTCTTCATTATTTTCTATGTTTAGTCGTCGTGATGGTGGTCGTGCTCATCTTCATCATCGTCGCCGTCGTCCTCAACAATGTTCAGCTCGCTCTCTACGGTTGTCTGCTGACCGTTCTTGTCGGTTACGGTAAAATGAAGGTGATATTCGCCCAGAGGAGCCTCGGCTGGAATGTCGATATGCTCGTGGAACTCGGTGTTGCGTATGCCGATGTATTTTCCGTCGGTGTAGCTCTTTTCAATCTTGAACGAGCCGCCGTTCTCTTCGTGAATCTCAACGTCGATACGCTGAATCAAGCCCTCGGCAACAACATCAGCCTCAAGATGAAGGTCGTGTCCCGGATGGCAGTGCTTGGCGTTGTCGTGTCCCACTTCGGTAAGCGTTATTGATGGCTTTGCCGGAAGGTCGTCATCGTCGCCGCAAGAAGTTAGGAACATTGTTGATGCACACAGAAAAGCCATCAGAAAGCTCATGAACTTTATATTTTTCATTTTTCTTTCTTTAATAATTGTTTAAAAATCCAAGCCTATCATTGCCGACAGATTACGTCCTGGCTCGGGAACATCTATCAGGCGATAGTAGCTTGTGTGGTTGTAATATCGCTTGTTCAGCAGATTGTCTGCATGCAAGGCGATTTTCAGTCTGTTTTTTCCTACCGCAAAGTGTTTGCCTGCCGATGCGTTCAGCGTGCAGTAACCGTCGGTAGGCTTTTCGGGCGGAACAATCTCATTCTGCGCGCCCACAACGTGTATGCTGAGCTGCGCAAAGCCTTCGCCCTTCTTCTCGAACTGATATTTTATGCTCGCATCGCCCGACCACGGAGTAGAGAAGGGTAGAGTGTAGCCTTTCTTCGCACCCGATTTCTGACGGGCATACAGATATTCGCCCTTCAGTTCGGCCTCCCAGTGCTTGCCGATGCTGTATGTAGCCTGAGCCTCGAATCCGTAGCGCAGAACTTTGGCTTGGGTGTACTGATAGAGTTGCAGCCCCTCAACATAGTCGGCCGTAGGATTCAGATATATATAGTTCGGAAAAAAGTTGACGTAAGGGTCTATCTGTATTGCCAGACGCTTGTCAGACCAATGTATTCCGGCATCCAATTGATACGATTCTTCGGGATTGAGCGACTTGTTTCCTCGCTCGTATCTGAAAATGTGATAGTTGATGCCGTCGGCTCCCAGTTCCTTAGGTATAGGCACGCGGAAACTCTTGCCCACGTTAGCCTTCAGCACCCATCCGCCAACCGAATAGTTTATTCCGGCAGACCATGTGATGCTGTTGAAGTTGCGCGTGGCAGCCTCGGAACGTTGCTTGTAAACCGAGTCGGAAGCCGATACTGGCGTTTTGTACCAGTCGGAATAACTGTGTATGCGTGTGCGCGAGAAGTCGTAGCGCATTCCGGCGTTCAGCTTTAGATGCTCGCCGATGCTGTGCTTGTCGAACACGAACGCGCCCGTGCTCATCGATTCGAAGTCGGGAATGATGAAGCCCCAGCCGTCGCGTCGGTTATGCTGATATTCGCCGTTCACGCCAATGTTAAGTGTGTTCTGCTCGCTCAGAATCTTCTTCAGCGAGATGGCTGCGGTGTATGTGCTCTTGTCGAACACTCTCTCGTCCGTTCCGTTGGGCTTGGGCATGTAGCCGTGCGAGATAGGCTCAGAACATTCCTTGCGGTGATTGTTCTGGTATGCCAGACGGATGTCTAACGCCGAGTTTTCGCTTTGCCAAGCCGTGTGGCTGAGCACCTTCAGATGGTTCACGCTCTGTAGCGGCAGGTCGATGTCGCGACGGCTCTTGTCGTAGTCGATGTTGGATAGTCGCACCTCAAGACCATGCGCGTTGGCAAAGAATCCGCTTCGCGAATAGTTGTCGGATATACGCACGTCGGTGTGGAAGTTATATCCGGCATAGCCAAGCGTGATGCTTCCGTCGCGCTCCGTTCCGGCAGTGTTGCGCAGTCGCTGCTTGTGCAGTTTAATATAGTACGAGTAGTACTGAATACTGTCTGCCGGAATCTTGTAGTCGGCATAGTCGATGAGCGTGGTGTTGGCACGATAGAAGAAACACCCTATGCGTCCGCCAATCTTTGCCGACAAGCCCATCTGCTCGTTGTTTGTGCGGCCAAACACCTGCACTGCTCCCTCGAAAGGCTTCATCGGAATGTGGTTGGTGTAGAGGCTCAGCACGCCGCCTATGGCATCGCTGCCGTAGAGTAGGGCAGCCGGACCTTTTATCACCTCAACGTGGTCTATGGCAAACTGGTCAATCTCCAGTCCGTGGTCGTCGCCCCACTGCTGTCCCTCGTGCTTTATGCCGTCTTCGGTCACCGCCAGACGGTTGAATCCCAAGCCCCTTATTGTTGGCTTAGACTGTCCGCTGCCAATGCTCATAGCCTTCACGCCCGGCACTCCCTCGAGTGTCTGCATAAGGCTTCCGGCAAAGTTATTCTCCAAAAAGTCACGGTTCACCTGCACACTCGTCTGCGACGAACGCATAAGGTAATCTCTCTTCGATTGCCCTGTTATGGTTACGTCGTCGAGTGATACAATAGTATCGTTGGCAGCGCACGCAATAAGCGTCGCAGCCAATAAGTTTGCTATCATAAGATATTGGTCTGTTTGAAAAAATCAAGAAATGAGATTATTCCCTTTTGATTAAATCAGACAAACTGGAGGTGCGCGCGGATTTACGATGCCTTTGGCGCGGACGCAGACAAACGGTGCTGCATCAGTCTTGAAGGCAAGGATAAGATTTAGGTTGATGAAAAGAGCCACGGCTGTGCCCGTGAGGTAGGGCAGCGAGAAGAGTTGACACAGAAGACAGGTATGTGTGAAGCCCTGTGCGCTCGATATGTGCCCGGCGTGCGGAATGTGCTTTACGCACTCAACGCACTCGTCCTCATGGTGGTGTGTGTCGTGGTGATGAACGTGTATAGCCGACAGCAGGAGCATAGGCACGAATACTCCGAGAAGTATCCATGCTGATATTTTTCTGCGTGTCGTTATTTTTACCATGTTCTGATGCTATACCAAAATTCAGCGTGGCAAAGTTACTGCTTTTTTTGTTAAAATAATGCCTTCTGGCAGGTTTATTTCACTTTTTTCTTCTGCAAACATTGCTGTTGTTCGGATTGCCTTATAACATCTAAGGCAATTCTATCGGTTTTTTCACTTTAAACAAATAGCAGTCTTTTGTGAACCCTGTTTTTGTTACACAGAACAATTTCTTACCCCTTATCAGATATGCATCCCTACCTTCCAACTCGGTATGCTTATATCGTGGAACAATTCCCAAAAAAGAATCGGGAGGCTGAGGCATATATTTATCTGAATACAATATTAGAGTATCCTTGTTAACCTCCCATGTTCCGAAAAACTTCTCGCCAAAAAGATTCTTATGTGTAAAGGTTCCGTCTGAATTGAAATCTATCCTCAACTCTGGGAGTCCATAAGGTCTACAATGGCTAAAATAAGTGCCTACAATTTTATTAGGGCGCAATATACTGCAACCTGTACATAATAGTAAGGCACAATAAAGAATGATTTGTTTCATGTTTTTTATGTTTTATAACGAATCGATTTTTGTCAGAATACGTTCGATTTCTTTAAGAAATGTCGGTAAGTAATCCTTTGCGCATTTGCTTTTTGTTGAATGTTGCAGTTTCTTCTCATATTGAGTAAAACTGCTGTTGCTTAGATATAATTCGCTTGCAATCATATTTGCATAATCATTGGCAACGTCATGATGCTTGCTAAAATATTCCAATGCATAATCGGTATTCTCATTAACGTATTTGATACAATATCCTCCAAGCATTTCTGCAAGAGCTCCATCCGATTTCTTTATATTCTCGTTCAAGACATAGAAATAGAGCATCCTTTTGTTTCCATTAGACGAAGAGCATAATGTGTCTAATATAGTCATAGTCAAATCGTTGTCTGATAATTTTATCTCATGCAAATATAGCTTCATGATATTTTTATCAACATCAATAGTGTTGATGATTTCAGACTTCGAGTTTTCGTCAAGGTCATCCCAGTATCTATTCTCATCTGCGTGAGAAATACAACTGAAAAATGCTAAAACTAATCCTAATAGCATCTTATTGATCTCTATTTTTCTCATTTTTTCGGTGTTAACTATTCTATACACTATCATTATGCCACCCCATTAATTTGTATTTCTATTATTTTTTTGTTTTTTAAGTCTATTGCAACAAAGAAATAACTAGTACCGCCATCATAAACATACGATATCACACCTTCCTTTATTTCCTCTATCATTCCCTCAATTAATTCTTCTGAGAATTGAATGCAAATAATTGAATCTCCTTTTGCTGATAGTGTTCCCCAATATTGACGTTTGTATTTCTTTAACTTTCGCTTTTCTATTGCCTCTTTTTTCGAAAACAGACGTATGCTTAGATTTGTTATAGTATCAGCATTGGCAAGAAGTATTTTCTCGGCATCAACGATATTGGCAGTTGAGGGAGTATAACGATATTCGATATTTGGCGGAAGTCCACAACTTGAACATTCTTTTGAAAATATATATCCTTCGAACTTCTTTCCCCGTATGTGTTTTACAGAGCCTCCTTCCGAATATATATATCCTTCGGTATTACTGTCTTTAATAAGTTCAACTTTTTGCGAGTATGCAGCCAGATGAACCAACAATAGTTGTAGGATAACAAAAATAATTCTCATAGTTTAAAAATTTATCTGATAAATTGTGTGACTGTTTCTCATGTTCTGCCGAATTTTCGGAATAGGATGAACGTGAGAGTAAAAATCTATTTACATTCCAATAAAAAGCGTGATAGCTCTTTGCTATATAACAACCTGTTGTATGAGAGATTTCCTCGGATGTTATGTGTTATCAGAAGATACTTTCCTTCAGTTTTTATTTTCGAGACAATTTCTCTAAAAACAAGGTATTCATTTTTTGAAGGATTATACAAAATATGCATCATGCCGTTTAGAAAACAACTGGGATAATGTTTGAACTGAAATATATAGTATTGGCATTTCCCGAAATTCGGCACATTTATTCTTTTTGTCTTGAACTTTATGTTCTTCTTGTCAAGCATAATAGACGGAAAGGAATCCATTTCTGCTATTTTGTAGGCTTCATCATAGCTTAGCCTCTTATGTGGGGACGTTGCGTTATAATAGCCATGTATTGTAACCTCTGCATTAAGGAATTCAAGATGTTCAATGTTCAAAGAATCTGGGTTTACACAAGACAGTTTAATTCCTGGAACGCTGTCCTTAATGCAATTTGCAAAGCATGAAGGCATAAGTAGCGCACTTAGCGCAACAAACACAATCAATGTAAATAATCTATTTTTCATGTTTTAGCAGAAATTAAAACGATAAAACTTCATTCTGATATTCATTACGTTCTGCCGAAATACCCGAATAGGACGGCATCGGGAATGTGATTTTTCCGCTCGGCCTTTTGGACTGCAATCGAATGAAGTTCGGGCTGCAAATAGGGCAGAACCATGCTTGCTTCTTTGCGGTTACAAAAGTAAGAAAAGATTCTCAGATACTTTCAAAATTTAATTCGAAAGTGTCAATTGCATCAATCATTCTTTTTTGAAAATTCCGTTGATGCTTGATGTGCGGTAGAGCATCTTTTTCTCGGGATTTTCGACTTTTAAGATATTGCCGTAATAGTCGAAATTTATATCGAGATAGTTAAACGGAACAATCGTTTCTACCCAAACACTATCCTCTGAAGTTACTTTCCATCCCGCCTGTTTCTTGAAATCAGCCAAAAATATCTGCTTTGTTTCGAGAAACGGCTCTATCTCCAACTCTATTTTGTCGTTACACTTAATCTTTTTTCCGGCATTTTTGCCAGCGTCGTAATGCGAATATATGACGTACTTCTTGCCGTTACTTTTGGCTGTCAGCCTGTAGCAGTCGTTTTTTGCTTTCCTTATTTTCAGAATACTGAATGTATCGGTTATCTGAGCCGAAACAGATGTGCAGACAGATAGCCACAAAAATATGAATGTCAGAAATTTCTTCATGTTCTTGATTGTTATAGATTGCAGAAAACGTTGTAAAAATAACACAAAATATCTGTAACAGACAAGAAAGAAACAAATATATTTCTTATTTTTGTGGTCAGATATTCTATTTTTTTAATATTAGAGTTAAACTTAAATAATTCAGATAAAATGAAAACAAGGTTGTCGATTTTCTGTCTGCTAGCTGTGTTGTGCAGTTCTGTTTTGGGCAAAACAGATGGAAGAGATAGTACCCTTTTTGGTGCAAAGGAGGGTGATAGATGGGGTTATATAGACCGCAACGGCAATTGGATTATCGAGCCGCGGTATGATTATGTTCAGAACTTTAATGAAGATGGTATAGCTGAAGTTTCAATAAGACCAAGATGGTTTTATATTGATAGAACAGGAAAAAAGATAGAGAAACCGAAGTATTGTGAGTATGAATTAGTAGGGAATTTTAGTAATGGTTTAGCTCCGTTTGAAAATAATTCTGGCAAGCGCGGATATGTAAACAAGTCTGGCAAGGTTGTTATAAAACCGAGGTTCTGTGTTGTTGGGAATTTTTCCACAAACGGTTTAGCTCCTGTAACACTAATCAAAAATAAACCATTACGCATTTCTTTCAAGAAACGGCATAATGAGTGTAAATCATGTTTGCGTAGAATGTCGAAAGCCTGTTATATCGATAGAACCGGCACTATTGTTATTGAACCAAAGTTCGATGATGCTGGCAGCTTTTCGGATAATGGTTTGGCTTGGGTTTGTTTGAATGAAAGATTTGGATACATTGACAAAACTGGAAACTTCGTTGTAGAACCGCGGTTTTATGATGCTTGTGATTTTGAACAAGATGGTTGGGCTTGTGTTTGTTTTGACGGAAAGTGGGGCTTCATCGACAGAACCGGTAAGTTTGTTATAGAACCTAAATTTGGTGCTGTTGAGAGTTTTGCCGAAAATGGTTTGGCGCATGTATCTTCGGTATTAGGAGTAGGGGATCATGGCTTCATCGACCGAACCGGTAATTATGTTATCGAGCCTAAATATCTTTTGGCTGAGAGCTTTTCAAACATCGGTTTGGCGCCTGTTTATGTTGATTACAAGTGGGGCTGTATAGACAGTAGCGGCAAGTTGGTTATCGAACCGCAGTATGACGAATTAAAAATAGCAAGAGGGGTTATCTTCGTGCAACTGAATGAAAAGTGGGGCATTGTTGATAAAACGGGAAAAATCATCGTTGAACCGAAGTTTTCTGATATACACCCTTGAGATCTTTTCTCATCTCGAATCTACCTCCTTGCTACCTCCTTGCTACCCCCTTGCTACCTCCTTGCTATCCCCTTGCTACTATCTTGCTACCTTCTTCCTACTATCTTGTTACATACTTCCTTCTGGCTTCCTTGAACATACCCTTAATGTTGCTTCATCGTACCTTGGACGTACCTTGGATGTACCTTGGATGTACCTTGGATGTATCTTGGATGTACCTTGGATGTACCTTGGACGAACCTTGGACGTTCCTTGGACGTATCTTGAATGTACCTTGAATTTACCTTCCCTCTACCTTCCCACCATTTTGCATTTACCAAAAGGATAATTCGCGATATATCATAGTTTTTTGCCGATTCTGAATAGTTGGCAATTTGTGGGTAAACAGCGTTCAGAAGAACGGAGTTTTGGAAAAATAAACAGAAGAAAGCCGCAAATTTCCCTGCGGCTTTCTTGTATCTTTGACTTGTCATCAAATAATAGAATCAGAAGAATGTCTTTTCAAGTCTAAAATCATGTGCTTATTTTCTGAGTTTAAGTGATCTTAAATTGTATGAGAGAGCAAGATTTATTGAAGCAACCTTGCCGATGCCTCTGAAATAAGTATAAGAAACAGATGGGGTTAGGCGCAATATTTGATAGTTGCTGCAATGACCGAAGAGTTGACTGCCCGTCAGCATTACGCTTTTGGCTAAGACAAAGTCGATATTTATTCCGGCATTAAATTGTAAGCCGTTTTTTTCTCTGTTGTCATCTTTGTTTAGGGTTGTATAGTAGCCTTGAAATCCCAGTCCAAGGAATGGACAAAGTTTGACCCTGCTGCCGTTGTATGCTCTTGTTCCAAATCTGGCGGAAATCATGCACATGTTGAGTTTTTCGCCTTTTTCAATCACTCCTTTGCTTGTATTGATATCTCTCTTTGCGTTGCCTCCTGTTTCTATTTGCATATCTGTGCAAACAAAGAATTTTTTGTTGAAATAAACTCCAAATCCAAAGTCAATGCCAAAGGTATTGACAAGGACATCCGTGTTCTGAAAATTTCCGGCTGCTCCTATGTTTATATCAACACCTCCTTTTTCTGTAAATGTATTGGCACATTCCACGGGGTCAAACTCTGTTCCTTCAAGGTCTTTTTCCGACATGGCATAGCGCTTTTCCAACTCTTCTGTGTCTTTGCCATACGATACGCTCTCTGAAAAATCCTTAGCGTATCTTTCGGCTCTGTCTGAATGAAAATTGTTTATTCCTCCATAATAACTCCATAGTTCATTGGCCTTTTCGGCTGTGGCAATACGGGCATATTTTTCATAAATATTCAGAATTGTCTGGGCATACATCTGTGCATGAAATCTGTCATGCTCTTCGGGATTAAGTTTGCAAAAATCATAGTCGATACAAGCTTCGGTGCCTGTGTAATAATATTTTACGCCTTTTACTTTTTTGCATCTCTCATGGGATGAAAACATGGAGGAAACTACTATGCTGGCAGTATCGGATTTTGGCTTGCCGCCCATGAAGCGGTCGAGGTCGACATCGCCTTGACTCCATCCGGCAATATTATTATGATACTTGCTTTGCCAATTTTGGGCACAAACGTAGTTTGATGCAGTTAACATACCAAAGCCAAGGGCAAATGAAAAAATTTTGTTCATACAGTTAAGTTTTTCCACCCTTTCGGGCGGTAATTTATATTTTGATTTAAAATTATTTTAACGACAGCAAAGTTATACATAATTCGTGAGACATACAACATTATTTGTCAAAAGAACTGGCTGGATGCTATTCAGAATTTTTCAAATTACCTTCGCAAAAAAATGATACATGACATTTCAAGTTTCAAAAACTTCCCGAACGCATCCCGAAGGAATCCCGAACCTATCTCGATGCTATCGGCTTGCTACCCACTTTCATCATACTTCGGATATAATCCATTGAAAGTTGCTATTGGGACTCTTTTCTGCATAATGATTTACCTTTTTTGCTTATTATTACGGACTGATGCCGAACTTGCGTATTTATTTTAGTTGTATCAAAAAACGGCAGCGCAAAAAGCACTGCCGTCGATGTTCCTTTTCAAATTAAAGTGTTATCCTATTTCTTTCTTTTTCCTTTGCTATTTCCTTTGTTATTCTTAGCGTTCTTTGTGTAATAGTCGAGAGCCGCTGCGATGTTCTGCTGCGTTGCGTTGGCGCTGTAGGTAGCACCAGTAACGCCGTCGAGTTCGTCAACGCCGGCATTAGCGAGTTTCTTGGCTGCGCCCACCTTCTGGCCGGCATACTGCGGTAGAAGTTTCTTTTTTATTCTCTCGAAATAGCCCTTGCTCTCTTTGTTTGGCAAAGCCTCAATCTTTACAACCGTTCCGTTCTCGATATATACGAGCAGCGGCGTTGTAGCCTTGTAGCCCTTGGCAGAGCATAGTTCGGTTGTGTTAATGATGTATGTTTTGCCCTCGCGTTTCATTATGTCGTCGGCACTTGCGCAGAGCACAAAGAGCGAGAGGCATAGCGTAATTACTGTTTTTTTCATTTTTATTTTGTTTTTGAATGTAACGTATAAGGCGGTTTTTTATTGCCTCATTGTAACCTGAATTCTATTTTTTTGCGACAGCAGGAGCTTGCAGAAATCCTGTATATCGCTGCAAGTGATGTTGTTAACCTTCTTCTCGTAATCTTTTCCGAAGTCGATATTTTCTGCCAAAACGTGGTAGCACAGATATTCCCACCAGCCGTTTGTCTCTACGGCACGCTTGTAATTCTTTATCTCGTACTCCTTCACTTTGTTGAGTTGCTCCTCGGTAGGGCCGTTCTGAGCCATCTTTTCGAGTTGCTCGTCGATGATTGGCAGAAGTTCGTCGAACTTGTTAGGGTCGCAGCGGAAGTTTACCGTCATCGAGATGCCCTCGGTTGGCAGTTTCCAGCCTTGGCTGCTAACCGAAACGCCGTATGTTCCGCCTTTCTCCTCGCGTACGGTCTCGGTGTAGATGCCGCGCATAATCTGAGCAAGGAAGTCGGCCTTGAGGTCGTTGTCGGCATTGTAAGCCTCGCCGTTGCTTGTGTACGAGTAGATGATGTTGGTGATTGCCGAAGGCGTCTTCTGCTTGTATGTGAACACATTCTTGTGGTCGCCGCGCTTTATGTCGAGCAGATATTTTCCGCAGCGAGGCTCGTTCTTCTTGCTTGCCTTGCCCGGAAGCGATGCAACATACTGGCAAAGAAGTTCCTCGAACTCGTCGGTGCGGATGTCGCCCGTGACGATGAGATTCATGCCTGCCATGTTTGCAAAACGCTCCTTGTAAATCTGATAGATGCGGTCGTTTGAAACGCTGTCGAGACACTCGAGCGTGATAGGCATGCTGCGCTGGGTGTTGTCATAGAGCGTTGTGCGGATTGAGTCGTTGAACACTACGTTTGGCGATGCCTCGCGGTTCTTCAGTATTGAGCGCTGACGCTCGATGATGCTGTTGAAAATCTTGTCGTCGCGGCGAGGCTGGGTGATGTAGAGATGCGCAATCTGAAGCCATGTCTTGAAGTCGGATGCGGCACAAACGCCATTCACGCCTTCCTCCTCGCTGTCGATGAACGGAATTACGCGCAGAGCCTTTCCGGCGCGTTTCTTCTCGAGTGTGAGAAAATCGAAATCGGCAGCTCCTGAAGTTCTTACAACAGTCTGCAACATTCGCAACGATGGAACATCGCTGTCGGGGTAGAGCGACTGGCCGCCGGCTCTGAACATCTTTATCGTGAGGCGGTTAGGCTCAATGTCCGATGCTCTGCCATAGACTTTCATTCCGTTAGACAGAACGTATTCGGTATATCCGTTAGAGAAACTGTTCTTTGCAAGAATCTTGCCCTTTTTCGGCAGTTTCTTCATAAAAGTGCGGTCTACCGCCTTATATTCCTTGTTTTCGTAGTCGCGCTTTTCGGCATTGGCAACCCATTGCTCAAACTGCTTTTCGGTTGGCATAACGAAAGGCTTCTTGTTCCATGTCGTTGGGCCGTAAACCGTTATCACTCTGTTTGATGGAGCGGTGCTTTCTGGAGCAAGAACGATTTCTTTCAGGGCATTGTTCACATCGTCGAGCGTTACGCTTTCCATCAGCGCGTGCTCAATATCAGCCTCATCTTCGATTGACATAAGGTGAGTGGCGTTGCAGAAGTGGTTTATAATCTGACCAACGTATTCGCGGTTGCGCTCCTTGTCCTTGTTGTCTACGCGATGCTCGAGGTTTACGTTGTGCTGAAGTTTTGCGTGTTCCAGTTCAGCCTCGGTGAAGCCGTGCTTGCGCGCATTCTCTACAACCGAGAAAACCTCGTTTATGCCCTCCTGAATGCGGTCGGGAAAGAGTCCGATGTTGAGCGAGAAGGCATCTTTCTCGTCGGTGATGAAGAAACTGCCGTCGCGGCACGATGCCGAGAGCACGAGCGGATGCTCTGCCATGGTGAGGTCGGACAGTCGCTGGCGAAGAATGAACATGGCGAGGCGCGACTTGTAATCGTCGGCAAACGCCTCGCGAGTGGCTCTCTGGCTTCGTGGCGAACTGTTACGCTTCATGTACATGCTGAAGTTGAGCGTAGGCTGCTCCTCGTCTGTCACGACATACGAAATTGTCTTCTGATTGTCGGGAACGGGGTAGTAGATGCGCTCGGCGGCATCGGGTGCGGCTGCCGGGATGTTGCCGAAAAACTTCTTGATTTTTCTTTCAACGTCGGCAACGTCAATATCGCCCACAACGATTACCGCCTGCAAATCGGGGCGATACCATTTGCGGTAATATCGTCTTAAATCCTCGTGGCGGAAGGTGTCGACAACCTCGATGCTTCCGATTGGAAGACAATCGGCATATTTCGAGCCTTGATACATCGTTGGCATGGCATCTTCCATTAGTCGCTGAATTGCACGGTTGGCGCGTCGCGTACGCCATTCTTCGTGAATAACGCCTCTTTCTTGGTCTATTTCGTTGTCGCGCAGCAGAAGTGCATGACTCCAGTCGCTCAGGATAAGGAGGCATGTATCTGTTACGCCCTCCTTGTTTACAGGCGCGTTGGCTATGTTGTATAGCGTGCGCTCGATAGCTGTAGATGCGTTGAGGTCGGCTCCGAACTTAATGCCGTTGCGTTCGCACCAGTTGCGTATTGAGTTCTTTCCGCCGTTGCCGTCGGGAAAATGCTCTGTTCCGTTAAAAGCCATGTGCTCGAGGAAGTGGGCGAGACCGCGCTGCTCTGGCTCTTCGAGAATTGAGCCTACGCGGTTGGCGATGTAGAAATCGGCCTGTCCCGGAGTCTGGCTGTTGTGGCGTATGAAGTATGTCATGCCGTTGGCAAGTCTGCCTTCGGTAACCGCCTTGTCTTTAGGCAACGGCTGCGCCTGTGCCGACAGAGTCAGCGCAAGCGCAGCTATTGCAGTTACTAGTTTAATCATTTTTATTTGTTCAGATATTTGCGTCCGTTAATAATCGTGATGCCCTTAGATGCTGGATTTACGCGCTGTCCGGCGATGTTGTATGCCTTTGCGCTTTCGGTGTCGGCTACGGCAGTCTTTTCAATTCCGGTTGTGCCGAAGTTGAGTGCGTAACTCATGTAAACAACGCCCCAGTACGTTTTGCTTCCAACGGCAAGAGGAGTGTTTTCGCTGCCGTTAAGAATTGTGGCTGTCTCGCCCTTTCCGCGGTTGCCAACAACGAATGTGTTGCCGTCCTGCAAAGGTGTTGCAATCATTGCTACCGAGCCGAATGTGTTGCAGACTGATATTGTCTCTTCTTTTGCGAGTGTTTCCTTGTTCAATACGGTAAACACATGGCCTACTGCTGCATTCATGTCGAATCCAGTAGCAACAATCTTATCGCCAATCCAAGTGCCGTAGTATGCGCTGACCGACTTAGAATCGGCAAAGCAGTATGATGCCTCGATGTCGCCGGTTGTTGCATCTGCCTTAAGCACGAAGCCCTTCAGCAATGTTCCGTTGTTTGATGTAAAAGCTTCGGTGTTGCCTTCCTCGGCAAATCCGCCGTTTACAGAACCTGTGAAGTACAACTTTCCGTCGGCAAACTTAAGGTTCTTATTCTGGATAACCATCGAGCCCTTGCTGTTTGCAACTGACGCGAGAGTCTTGATGTAGTCGACTGTCATGTCGGCTGTGCTTGCTGCGCCGTAGAACATTGTCTGGAGCGATGCGCTTGCGTTGATGGTCTTGCCGTCGAGGCTCAGAACATCGGTATCGGTAGTCTTCTTTGCATGACCGCTGAAGTAGATTTTTCCGCTGGCGTATGTTATGTTATCAATGTAAGACAGTTCGCTTTTTCCGCTTGTAAGAAGTGACTTCTCGAAGAAACCGTTCTTGTTCAGTTTAACGATGAAAAGTTCGCCGGTAGCAGTCTGGATATCTCCGCTCCACTCAGCCGTATTGCCGCAAACAAGGGTCTCTGTTGTGTTGTCGGCCTTAGGGATGTAGAGTTCTGAACGATAGTTTCCGGCAATGTAGATGTTGCCGTCTTCGTCTGTTGCCAGAGTGTTGAGGCTTGTGTTTGTAAGGCTTGGCGAGTTTGTGCGGTCTGTCAGAACCTTGCTGCGCAGAACTCTGCTCCACTCAATGCTGCCGTTGGCATCGAACTTAAGAATAACGTTTGCCGCCTCGGTGTTTGATGAACCGACGTAAAGTTCGGTGTCGAAAGCAATGTCGTAGTTACTGCCATCAGCCTGAACAACAGAGAGCAGTTTCTTGTTGTTGAAATCCTTGGCTGGTACAAGGGCGCGCGCCTCGAATGTTGCAACAAATCCGCCGTCGGCAGTTGGCGACACGTGTGAGCAGCCAGAGTTGATGTATCCGTAGTTGCTGTAAACCGTCCAGAGAATGCTGCCGTCGGCAGGCGATGTTTTCTGTATGAGTGCGTTTGCGCTGTAGCTGTTGCCTGTGTATTCGCCGCCCTTGAATGATGTAGCGGCATTGTCGAAGTGCAGATATTCTGTGTCGGCATCGGACTTAGAGCCCCATTCGCTGAACACGATGTAGTTGCCGTCGGCAAGTTTGTTAATGCTGATTGGGCTGTTTCCAGAAGTTGTCTGTCCTTGAACCGAGTGTGCCCAATTGAGTGTTGCTGCAAGTTGTGCGCTTGCGCTGATGCTGAGAGCCAAGAGTGCTCCGACTAAAATAGTAAATTTTCTTTTCATTGTTATTTTGTTTTGTTCTTATTTTTCTGTCCTTTCAGAAGTGACATCCAACCGAAATAGTTATCATGTCCTGATGATGCAACTTTCTGTAATGCTGATAATTATATTGCAGGTTTGTGTATATCGAGACCATCTTTTGTGTGTCGTATTCGACTGATGCCTCGGCACTTATTTCGCGACGGCTGTTGCCCAGATATTCGGTTCGCCAGAGCCATGCGCCGTAGATTTCGTCGTTGTTGAAGTCCTGCTTTCCGCCTTCGGTATCGTTTTTCAAACTCGACAGAAACTTGGCTTCCGCGCCGATGCTGTACATCATTCTGCCGCTGATGCGGTTTCCGCCAACGGCGAGGTGAGATGACAAAATATCGGCCTTGAACCTTCGGCTTGGCGATGATTCGTATTTCTCTTCTTGGACGATATTGCCGATGCCAGTCGAAGCGTAGAGCGACCCTTTGCCGTAGCGGTGCTGAATGGTTGCGCTCAGATTTGTTTCGAACGTGAAATCGCCGTACATCTGCTGCTGTGCAATTTGTGGATATATGTTGTCTTGTGCGCTTCCGAAGATGTTTTCCGTGCCTTTGGTGTTCTTTATCTTGGCTGATGCCGCCACGCCCCACTCGGTGCGCTCGCCTCGGGTCGTGAAGCCGACTTTTGCGTTTGCCTCGGCGTTTTTTTTCTTCGCAAGCGGAAGTTGGTTTAACGATGTAATAATCTTTTCTACATCAGAAAAGACCGCGCCAGCCGATGCAAATAGCCCTATGTTGTCTTTCCGTCCCCAAGTCAGGGTTGCGCCAATGTTCTTGCCATTGTAGTACGAACTTGTGTTGTCGCCACGGAAGCGATAATAGTCGTTTCCTGCGCCCGTGAGATGGAAGAACGTAGGCGTTGACACTTGGTCGTAAGTCTTTATGCTGCTCGTCTGTTTGTACTTGCCAAGTGCTATGTCGATGGCATAGAAATACTTTTCCTTCATCAGTCCGAAGCCGAAGCCGATTTTGAAGTCGCTCGACAGATTATTCGGGCGTGGGTCGATGGTTCGGTAGGCCAGCCGTGCCGAATATTCGCCCTCGATGGCGTATGTCATTTCAGAGTTCAGTTTCTCGCTGAATTTTGTGTAGCTTGCACCGCCCTTGAATTTGTAAAGTTCCGATTTCAGCCAACCGCCAATGCAGTCTGCCGTGATGTAAGGGTAGACGATGTCCGCGTCGTTTGTCTCGGCAAAGCGGATGTTTTCGGTCTTGCTGTGCTCGTAACTTGCGCCTCCCCAAAGGGTTGTTGAACTCAGGTTGACATTCATGTTCTTGATGTACGAATCTATGCCTATGCCAGCCGTTTTTTCACTGTCGCCAGCCTCCGGAACGGTGGCAGACGACGCGCTACGGTGCGAATATCCGGCGCGAATGTCGTTGAGCGATTTGTTGCTGCGCAGAACCTGAAGCGATGGCGCATCGAACAGATAACTGCGCATCTGCCTTACGCGGTTATCGTGCTCGGCAATGTTAAGCAGCAGACTGCTTTCTTGAGCCGAGATGTGCGTGCTGCACGCCGTGAATAATATGTAGAGTAACTTTCTGTGCATGGTGGTGTTAGTTGACTGAAGTTGCGCCGTCGAGAGTCGTTGTCTCAGCCTTTGTGCCGTCTGTGGCAATTACTGATTTCTGAAGTTCGATAACCGATGGAATACAATCGGCATTGAAATCGTCGGTCGAGTTGTTCGTATCCTTCAGATGGCGCGTGCCGTCGCTGTTGATGTACTGAACCTTTCGTCGCACCGACTTGAAGAAGCGCGTCTTGTCGTTGTCGGTCGTTCCGCAATGCGTCCATCCTGCATCAACCGACGGTGGAAGTACGTTCCATAGGCGTGCAGCCTCAACGCTAAGATTCACTCCGTCGAGAATCCAGTTGTTTGGCATCTTGAATGCCTGCTGCTGCATCGGAAATGCGCCTGCCGCGGTGTATACGGTATAGTCGTACGAGTACCAGAAATCTTTCAGATACGTCTGCTTGTCAATCGGAACCCTTACGAGCGCGATTGATGTGAATCCGCGGTTGTGAAGGGTGTAGAACGACTCGGTGTAGCAGTACCATTTGTCGAGGTTCGGCACGGTTTCGCTGTCAATGTCGAGCGTAGACGGATTTTGCGACACGTCGTACCACTCAAAGTCTGCCGCGCTTAGGTCGAACGAGTTCGTATTGGCGTTGCGATGGTCTATGCCCGTGTCGCAAAGCAGCAGCGACTGCCCCGGAAGAACGGGATGGTCGTGCCCAGAACCGGGAATGATGTAGAGCGACTGAATCGTCATCGTGTCCTTGCGGATGTCGGGCGAATATTCGGTGTTGGCGGTCGATTTGAATTTCGACTCGCAGAAGCCCACGCCATCGGCATAGAGCACATGGTCGGTATTGTTGAAGATTTTTATGTATCCGTCGCCGTAATATGCCGAGCCCGAAGGACGGAGCGTTCCGGTGAAGAAAATCTCCTCGATGATGAAGTCGTCGTTCTCTGCGCTTAGGAACGTCTCGATATTCACGTTGCACGAACTTTGCGTTATGCTCACGTTTTCAGCCTTTCCCGACAGAGTGCCTTTCATGGTGCTCGTCTCCGTTCCGTTTGACGAAGAAAACCGGACTTCGGCAGAGTAGATGAAGTCGTACAGACCGCTAACGATGTCAATCTTGCTTTTCGATGGCAGAATCTGTGTCTGTCCGGTCGAAAGATTCACAGCCTTAATCTCCTCGCTTACGATTGTCAACCCTTCGGCATTGGCGGGGTATGTGATGCTCACCTCTGTCTGAGTGCGGCTGATTTCGTTGTCGGAGCACGAACAGAGCAGAGCCACAACCAACGCCGTGGCAATGCCTGCCGATTCTATGTATTTAAAAATTCTGTTCATCATCTTCTTACAAATAAATATTCGCCTCCATGCCGAAGTAAGGGCTCGCGCTGCGGCGGATAATTCTGCCGTTGGCGGTGTATGTTGGCAGATAGTCGAGTATCTTGTTGGCAAACATCGACAGTTTAAGATTCTTGCCGATTGATTTCGTAACCTTCAGGTTAACCAATGTTGACATCGGCACGGTGAATGTCTTGAACAAATCGATATTGTAAGTCTTTACAAGTTGCTGAAGATAAGCATCTTTTGCACTCTGCTCGTCAAACTCGTGCATCTTGCCGTCTGCTGCGCTGATGTAGGCCACCGGTGTTCCGTTCTTCCACATCGTCTTGGTACTGATAAACCAGACTGTCTGTACCGAGGTCGTAAAAATCAGACTGAATTTTGGAATCTGCGTGTCGAACGTGATGTTGGTGTTGGCGCGCTGGTTTATCTTGCCGTCGTTCCAGTCGTAAAGACCTACGAACTGCGAACTGATAGTCGTGTCGTCAATCACTCCCGAAACCGATTCGAACATCGGCTGCGAGTTCAGGTATTGCGTTCTGAACCACGCTCCGGTTACGTTTACCGCCGTCTGGATAGCCTTTATTCGGCCGAAGTTCAGCGTAAGTTCAACGCCTTGCTTTATAATCTTGCTGCCGTTTGTAACCTGCGTGTAGCCGTCGAGCGTGCTACATTCCTTGTTGTCGGTCATCGACTTGTCTGAATACTTGTTGTAGCTGTAAGCGTTGTACACGTTGCTGTATCTGAAACCGTCGTTCATCTTCTCGTAGAAGAGCTTTACGGTGGCATTTCCGCCGTTTCCGTAGTAGGCGGCGAGCGACAGTTCCCACTTCTGGTTGCGTGCCGGCTTAAGATTGTAGTTTGTTGGGTCTTGTACGAAGGTTGTTACAACGAATTTCGAGTTCTCCGTCGGATTTTCTTGGTCGTAGTAAACCAACGAGTTGAAGTTGCTATAACTCTTGTCGGGATACAGATAATTGAGTGTCGGCATCTTTGTTGTAAGCCCGAAGCCGGCATTCACAATCAGTTTAACATCGCCGATTTCTTTGGCCTGAAACGAGAGATTTACTCGCGGATCGGCATAAAATTTTCCTGCCATATCGAACTTCGAGTTCAGCCCCGGCAGAGTGTTCAGACGCACGCCGGCTGTTAGTTTGAACGTGTTTTTCTTTATCGGAAACTCACGGTTCAGTTCGGCATAGGCAGATAGATTCTGCAATGCCGGAATATCTGAATATTTGCGCGGACGCGATGTCCAGCCAGTAAGCGAAAGCGGGCGTTCCATGTCGTAAACCTGTCCGTCGCCGAAGTTCTTGGCATAGTCCCACTGCGTGCCGAACATTATGTAGTTGTTGTCGTTGTGCGTAATTGTTCGCTTTGCCTTTGTAGATATGCTTGCGCTGAACGGTTTTCCGTCGCACAGGTAAGAAGCCACGTATTCGCCGAAAACCGCGTGAGCCTCTTGCTCGCCTTCGTCATATCCCGTAGGCACGATGCCGTATCGCTGCGGAGCCACGAGGCGCGTCTGCTTCAGTCTGTCGAACTGAATCGAAGCCGAGGTGTTCACGTCGAAACTCCATGTTTCGAATTTCTTCAGGTGCAGATTGTTCGTTAGCATCACGCGGCTGTAGTTAGACTGATAGTCGTCGATTCTGCCGTAATTTAGGTTTGGGTCGGTCTTCGACTTGTCGAAAGTGCCTGTATAGTCTATTGCCGACTGAAATTTGTTTCTGTCCTTCTGCCTTGTGTATCGGGCTGATGCAGTTATGCGCTTGTAGTTTTCAAGATTGTTCGTCGGGTCTACTTTAGAGTCCAGCCATCCGAGGTCTATATTCAGAATATGGCTGTTGTAGTGAGAGTTATGCTTGCTCAGGTCTATGCCTTTTCCGATTCCGAAGAGTTTGCTATATCCATCAGCCTTCAGTCTTACAATTACCGGTGTGGCTCGTCTGATCTTTTTAATCAGTACCATTCCGCTCGTAAGGTTTCCATATTCAGCCGAAGGAATTCCTTGAACAACTTCAACGTTCTCGATGTCGTCGGTGCCGATGCTTCGCATATCTACGCCGCGATTCGTCGTGTTTCGGCTGTCCTCGGCAGATGTGCCGGTTGTTGTGCTCTGTGTTGACGATAGGGGAGAATATTGCATGTTGGCATCGGTGCTTATCGGCGCACCATCGACCACAAACAGAGTGCCAAGAGCCGATGTGCCGTAATTGTTGTTCGTCGCGCTCTGACCGTAGGCATTCATTGCGCCAGTCTCGCGCATTGCTATGGTGTTGGCGGCTCCCATGTTAGGGTCTTTGGCAAATCCGCCGGGCAGAAGTTCGGTGAGGTCGGCAATGCTTGTTGGCTGGAGATGTTCCATCGCGCTGCGTACAATGGATTCGTGCTTTGTGTTGGTCTGTGCGGCGGTAACGACCACCTCGTTAATCTCGGCATTGTTTTGCAGAATGAAGTCTATTTTCTGCTCCTTAATGCCTCTTTCTGTTATCTTAACGCTTTTTTTGTAGCCTATTCTCGACACCGTGATGCGATAGAGCGATGTATCGGGCAGACTCACGGCATAGCCATTGTTGTTTGTGGCGGTAATTGGCTGTCCCGAAGGTTTGGAGTGCGCACCTCTAACAGGTTCGAAAACGACGGTTGCATCGGTCAAAACTTCTCCGTTGTTGTTTGTAACCGTTCCCGTGAATCGAATCTGCGTGTTCTGTGCATGTAATACGTTTGTTGCAAATGCCATTATTAAAAGCATTGCAGAAAAATATAAACCTCTACTTTTCATCGCCGCCGTGCGAAAAATGATGTTTGCAAAAAAGTTATTCTATAATATTTCTTTAAGCCTTATCCCGTGTGTTTTTGGTCGGGGGTAAATATAGATTTAAACTAATTCTGCAAATATAAATCATTTCCGAATGTTATACAAAAAACTTTGCAAAATTATGCAGTTTTCTTTAGTCATGCAATCACTAATATTAGTGAATGATATGTTCAGAGTATAGCCAAAATTAGTGATTTTTGCTACTGGTTGGATTTTTATGTAGAATTTTTTGAAGAATAACGTTAGTCGTCGATAATCTGCCGTGCTATCCATGCGCAGGCTTCGGCATCGGCAAGGGCGTTGTGATGGTTGGTTAGCTGATATCCGCAGGCGGCGGCAACCGTGTGCAACTGATGGTTAGGCAACTTCGGAAGCTTGCGGCGCGATGCGTACAGAGTGTCGAAGAAAATATAGTCGGGATAGTCCATCTGATACGTTCTGAAAACGGCCTTCAGACAGCCTTCGTCGAAGGCTTTGTTGTGTGCCACAAGCGGAAGCCCTTTAATCAGAGGTTCAATCTGTGCCCACACCTTTGGAAATACGGGCGCGTTGTCGGTGTCCTTTCGGCAGAGTCCGTGAACAATCGAGCAACGGTAGTTGTAGTAGTTTGGCTCGGGCTGGATAAGAGAGTAGAACGAATCGGTAATCTCGCCGTGGCGAACCACGACGATGCCAACAGAGCAGACCGATGTTCGCTCGTAGTTTGCCGTCTCAAAATCTATGGCTGCAAAGTCTTTCATCTCATTTCTTCTGAAAAAATCACGTAAAATTAGTCATTTTTTTGTCTGAAAAAGACAAAATTATAATTTTTTATTAAATTTGCGGCGATTTTTTCAGTTTAGAGTATTAAAAAGAAGAAACTATCTCGAAGAGGCTCTGGCTTCTTTGCAAAAACAAAATTTAAAAGATTATGAAGAAACTATTGTTAAGTATCGCCCTCGTCTTGGGCATGAACAGCGTCGCTCAGGCGCAGACAAAGAAATTCGAACACAACATCTATTTGTCTGCTGGAATGGTTACAGAAGCTTCGCATTACGGAAGTACAAACGGGTATTCATTCCGTATTGGTTACGGACTGAACTATTATTTCAGCGAGAAATTCTCTCTGATGCCGTGTATCACGCTTCGCCAAGAATCAGAAACATTGTCTTCTCCAGAAGTTGGTGGCGATCCTTTTAGCTATGGTTTTGTAGATGTTCCCGTGCTGGCACAGTTTCATCTTCCGGCAGGCAAATGCAAATGGGTGTTTGGTGTAGGACCGATGTTTTCTTATTGCATCGGAAAAGATTCGTACTATATCGATGCCGTCCCCGATCATTGGCTAAACGGCAAAGAAAAGCTCAACGATTTCTCCGTAGGAGTGCAGCCAAGCATCATGTTCGAGTTCTGGAAAATGCGCATTGGTGTTGAGGGCAACATCGGACTCACAAATGTACGCAAAAAGTACGATCCAAGTTTTGAAAATACTTATATCCACGGTATTGTAGGCACGGTGAATTTTCATTTCTAACATTGCAAAGTGTAAAAAAATATGCAAAAATGGTCAAAAAATGTGTAAAAACGGATTTTTCTCTGGCTGATTTTACTAAAAAAAACGAAAAAAGTATTTTCTTTGCGCTGCAGATTAAAATTCATTCGTAAAAAATAAAGTATGATTGGTAAGAAAGAGAGAGATTTTTCTCTTGATGTATTGAGGGTTTTAGCATGTTTTTTGGTCATCTTGTTGCATGTTGGTGTTTTCTATTATCAGACAAAAGATGATAGCAATCATGTGGTAATTGTAAGAGACAGCTCAGCTTATGTGGTTGGATATATGGTAAGTTGGTGTCGTACGTCAGTTCCATTGTTCTTTTTGATGTCTGGATATTTATTGTTGCCAGTGAAAATGTCTCTTGGCGATTTCTTCCACCGTCGTTTTTCCAGAATATTGTATCCGTTTTTGTTTTGGTGCGTGGCGTATGCCGTGGGCTATGCTGTGATAAAGGGCAGTAGTCTG
Organism: Bacteroidales bacterium KHT7; assembly: GCA_900102385.1. Lineage (GTDB taxonomy): Bacteria > Bacteroidota > Bacteroidia > Bacteroidales > Bacteroidaceae > Ga6A1. The sequence continues at coordinate 86,890 of FNBQ01000005.1, forward strand.
ACTCAGTTCCTTACAAATATTATGATGATTCCTGTAGACTATGGAACCAGAATAGGACATTTGTGGTATGTTTACACACTGTCGGGACTGTATTTGCTTGCGCCAATCATTTCGCCATGGCTCGAAAATGTCAGCAAAAAGGTTTTGCAGGCTTATCTCGGATTTTGGTTTATTTCAACATTTGTGCCATACGCGCATCATTTTTGGCCAAGCATCTGGGGCGAGACTTTCTGGAACGAAAATCCTATGCATTATTACTTTTCTGGCTTTATAGGATATTTTGTGCTGGGCTTCTACTTCAAGAAATACGGTGCTCCTTCGCTAAAATATTCCTTGCCGATGTTTATTGTAGGATATGCTGCGACAGCGTATCTGTTTAACATGCGCATACCAACGGCAACGTCTGTTCCCGATTTGGAACTTGGCTGGTTGCCATGCACTCCAAATGTTGCAATCATGACAATTGGACTTTTCGGACTTGTACGTTCTGTAAATTGGAATGGTAAAGGTCTTTTCGGTCGTATCGTTTCGGAATTTGCCGCAAAAAGTTATGCTGTATTCATGGTGCACATGATGGTTGTGCGTGGAATTATGTTAGTGGCAGGCAGTTATATTTCGTCGGCAATTGTTGGAATTCTGGCTTATTCTGCAATTTCAATTCTAATATCGTACATCGTGGTTGTAATTCTGGCTTGTTTGCCTAAGAGCAATAAATGGCTTGGAGCTTAGAAAAAACGTTCCGAATATTTAATTGAAATCACTTTATTCTGTGTATTTTTGTACGCTGAATAAAGTGTTTTTTTTATGGATATGAAGAAAATAATAAATCCGTGGTGCGATCATCCGCAGTACAACTGCTTTGGTTGCAGCCCAAAGAATCCGTTCGGACTGCACATGGAGTTCTACGAGGACGGCGATTATATTGTTAGCAAGTGGCATCCCGAGCGCAATTTTCAGGGCTGGGTAGATACGATGCACGGCGGAATACTGAGCACGCTCATCGACGAGACTTGCGGCTGGGTGGTTACGCGAAAGATGCAGACAAGCGGATTCACCGCCAATCTAAGCGTTAAGTTCCGCAAGGCTGTGGCTACAACCGAGCCTCAGTTAACCATTCGTGCCAACATTGTTAAGCAGATGCGAAACCTCTTGTTCATCCATGCCGAGATAACAAACTCGCAGGGCGAGGTCTGCACCGAGGGCGAAGCCACATATTTCATGATGAACAAGGAGAAGGCCGAGGAGATGGGCTTCAGACGTTGTGAGGTTGAAGAATAAAAGAAGAGGATGATTAAGGATTTGTTACTCGTCGGGGCAGGAAGTTGCCTTGGCGGAATGGCTCGCTACATGGTGGCGCAGTTCATAAAAAGTTCGGATTTTCCGTGGGCTACGATGACGGCAAATATCGTAGGCTGTCTGCTCATCGGAATGTTGTGGGCAGGATTGCAGCGCCTCAGTTCGCCCGTGCAGCTGAATCTGTTTCTCGTAACCGGATTTTGCGGCGGATTCACTACGTTTTCAACCTTCTCTAAAGAGAGTCTTGCGCTGTTGCTGTCGGGCTGTTATCAGTCGTTCTGCCTCTATGCCGCAGGCAGCGTGTTACTCGGCATTTCTGCCGTATTTGTTGGATTCTTTATAATGAAATAACTGAAAAAATATGGAAGACATTAAAATTTTCAAGTCTCAGAATCTGAACATAATTCTTTTTTTGTGCACTTTCGCTTTGTTTCTCGTTTGTGTGGCTGCCTATTTCTACGGCATAATAGTGATGGGATGGACAAACAAATTGTATGGCATCGGCGTATTTGTGTTTGGCGTCTGTATGCTTGATCCTCTTTTCAATTTTATGAGAAGCAAGATTCATGGGAAGCCTTATGCTGTTTTGTCATCCGATGAAGTCGTGATTGAAGGCGGAAAGATGACGGTTCAGTATGCGTATGTCGATAGTTTCTTGACAGATGGCGGTAATATTGTCGTGAATTTCAAATCAGCCGAAGAGTTGAACCGAATACTCGAAAGCGGTGGCTGCGTTACTCGCGAAAAGATAAAGGAACTTGCCGACGGACAGATTTCGTTTTCTGCCAAAGGTCTGACGGTTAGTCCCGAAGTGCTCTGCACTCTTCTTCGCGGAAGGCTTGCTGCATTCCAACTCTCACAAAATAACTGATGAAGAAAGTACGAATTACGGCAGTCCGCCAGACCGTTTATCCCGACCTCATGGCGCGGTTTGAGAATCCGATAGACCATACATGCGATGTTCGTGAAGGTCAGCAATGGATTTCGACAGATGGCAAGTGTCCCGATGGGTTGTGTCCTTCGGCATGGCAGTCTATGCGCCCGTTTGTTGAGTCGCTGTCGCAAGGCAAGGGCAACTTCTTCGACGGATGGATGCAGAATCCGATGAGTGCCATGATTAGTTGCAACGACGGCTTTCGTCCCTTCAGTTTTTATATCGAGGTTATTGAAGAAAATTAGGAAAACAATGAAAAAGGCATTACAATTCTTGCAGAGTCATGTAGATGTGGCTTTTGCAACGTGCTCGGACAATCTTCCGAAGCTGCGCGTGTTCAGAATAATGAAGCAGGACGACAGCGTGCTGTACTTCGCCACGTCGGCGCAGAAAGCCGTCTATCGCGAGCTGAAGCAGAATCCGCATGTCGAACTTCTGGCAAGCGAGGGCGACATTTCCGTCCGCTGCTCCGGAACTGTAAGTTTCGATGTTGATGAGGCTACGAAACGCTGGATTTACGAGCATAACAACGTTTTGTCGCGACTTTACGACAGTTACGACAAAATGGAATATTTCTGCGTGCCGATTGCCGAGATGGACTATTACGACCTTGCGCCTACGCCGCCGCTGATTCAGCATTTCGACCTCAGAAAGTGATGGACGGCGTTGTGTGGAACTTGTGGCACGGATGCCACAAAAAGAGCGAGGGCTGCCAGCATTGCTACGTTTACCGTCGCGATGCCGAGTTCGACAAAAATCCCGACGAGGTGCGCCGTACGTCTCTGTTCAATCTGCCCGTAAGACGAACGCGTCAGGGCGAATGGAAGATTCCGCCCGGAACGTTGATGTGGACGTGCTTCACCTCCGATTTCTTTATCGAAGAGGCCGACGAATGGCGCGCCGAGGCATGGCAGATGATGAAGTTGCGTGGCGACCTCAGTTTCTTCATAGTAACAAAGCGTCCTGAGCGGATTCTCCAATCCCTGCCCGACGATTGGAACGATGGATATGAAAATGTAACTATCTGTTGCACAATGGAGAATCAACGTCGCGTAGATGAACGCCTGCCTCTGTTCCGCTCGCTGCCCATCTGTCACAAATCGGTAATCTGCGAGCCGTTGCTCGAGCCTGTCGATTTTCGTGGCGGACTTGCTGGCTGGTGCGAGAAGGTAACCGTTGGCGGAGAGTCGGGCAACGATGCGCGCGTATGCGACTACGATTGGGTTCTCGACATCCGCCGCCAATGCGAGGAATCGGGCGTTTCGTTCTTCTTCAAGCAGACTGGCGCACGTTTCCGCAAAGATGGCAGAATCTACAACATTCCACGACGTTTGCAGATGAGACAGGCAAAGAAATCGGGCATAAGTTTTAAGTTAGAATAGATTATGAATATTGAGGAATATCGCGAATTCTGCCTCTCGCTGGGCGATGATGTAGAAGAAAAGATGCCTTTTACGGCATTCCCCCGTGCCGGTTCGGTGCTTGTGTTCTATGTGCATGGACACATGTTCTCTTTCTTCGACTGTGACAAGTTCGAGGTCATCACGCTAAAACATCAGCCCGAGAATATAGACGAGTTGCGAGCCGAGCACGACTGCGTTGTAAAGCCCTTCAATATGTCGCCGAAATATTGGATAGGCGTCGCCACAGCCGATGCTCCCGATGAACTTTTGCGCAGTCTTACGCGCAATTCTTATGAGATTGTGAAGGCAAAATACTCTTAATATAGCTGTGGTGTTTCGTAAAATAAATAACTCAACAAGAAAAATGAGCAGAATTGAAAATGAAAAGCAGATTGTCCGCAAGATGATTGGCTTGTATTGCCGTCATCGGTTGCATCAGAATACGTTGCCCGAAGAGTATCAGCATCTGGCAGATTTTGCCTGCCGTCGCCTTGACCATTGTCGATATGGCGAGAAGAAAACGGCGTGCAAGGATTGTCCTACACATTGTTACGCTCCAAAAGAACGCGCCCAGATTCGTGAGGTTATGCGCTGGGTTGGGCCGAGAATGATTTTCTATTCGCCAAAAGATGCCGTTGTGCATATCTTTCAGAAGGTAATGACGAAGTTTTAGCCGCTTTTGCCTCCGCTTACACAAAATCCCGATTTCTTTCAGAATAAATCAGGAAAAAGCGCGTTGCCTAAAAAGTTCAAAAAAGCAACGCGCTTCGCATCAGTTATTCATATTGGATAGTGTAAGTTTTTGTCAGAAAAAAGAAAATGCAAGACTGTCGGATTCTAACCGACGTATGGGGTAAATCCCAGCTTGAACTTATCGCGCCTCCTTTAAACACTTGGGTAAATCTTGCATTTTTTTGTTTATATATTCAGAAGTTTCGACACATCGGCTGGATTTAAAGCCCATTCGTAGTTGTAAACCTCGTCGGCTTCTTCGTACTTTTCTGTTCTGACGATATTCTGAGCCTTTGCTTTCATTTCAATAAGTTCGCCAACTGTAAGCTTTGCTTCTAGTTTTCTGAGCAAAGACTCTATCGATTCATTGTCTGCTCCGCGCAGAGTCTGTGCCGTGAAAGGCATCTCAAGCCATACAATTTCGCGTCTTGCTACATCGAGGATACCAAAGACAAGTCCTTTTGACAGATTTCCTTCGCTAATCCTGACCATGTGTTGCACGCACGATGGGTCGTATGCTACACCGTTCTTTTCTGAAATCTTCATTTCGTAGGCAGATTTCATCCAGCCCACAACGAGGTTTGGCGATAGTGAGCCGCACGAGTAAGCGTTGCAGGTGAATGTGACGTATTTTGCCCCAGCTGCATCAAGTTCAGGCAGTGACAACTCTATGTATTCGGCTGTGCCAACCATTTCGGGAATATGCTGGATGTCGCCCGAATGTTTTGCTCCGACGCAGTTCAGACTGTAAAAGGCGCACTCGGCAGTTTTGTTGTTTGGTAGCGCGATGCGACAACTCAAATCCATGTCGAGCCATTGTGCGTGCAAGCCTTTTCCCCATTGCAGAAACAGACGCACGGCATCGCCTTCTATAGGGAATCGCGTACCCATTAAGGCGCACGATGTGTCTTGAATTGTTGTCGACCGGTTGCCCACATTTACTGGAATGCTGAACAGTTTAGGGTCGATGAAAACACTTTTTGCATCGTTTTTTTGCTTAGCAAAGCGACGCTCCATTGACGCTTTGTAGATGTTGTTCACATCCTCAACCATCTTTCGACGCGAATTTTCGTCGTATAGATTGAGCAGTTTGTTCGGCTCAATTTTGTATGTCACACCAGTTATTGGATGCGCCAATCGGGTTTGATTAATGTCGAAATACGATTCTGCTGCATTGCCGAGCGATAAGAGCAGACGTGCTGGAAGATTGTCGGCAACGTTATCGAAGGCTTCAAGAACTTTGTCGCTGCCGAAGCGCAGCATTGATGCAAACAGACTGCGTGCGAAAAGCCCCGGACGCTCCTTGAGCAGTGCTAGAGTCTTGTCGGCATTGTTTTCCTTGCGAGCCTTGTCTACAGTTCCCAGCCATGTTTCGTAGTCGTTTTTGTAGAACACATCGAGTATTTCAGACAAATGCTCCATTCCTTTCTTTCGTGAATATTCTCCTAATCGTAGGGCGCGAATCATTCTGACCCACATTCCTCGCTTCGGATTCATATTCTCTGCGGCTTGCTTTGCCGTCATCGGAATGGCATTGAGCCATCGGGCTACGCAAAGGCAGGTCTTTCTGTCGTATTTCAGCATCAGTTTTTGTTTCATTACCTTTGCGGCATCGGCACTTTTGTCGAGTGGTCCGAACATGTGATGGTACATTTTCTTCGAGTGTGTCATCAGTGTTTTCGGCTCAATAATCTGCACGAATCCGGTTTTCTTGTACCAGAGGTATCGAAGCACGTCGGTTGGTGTTTTAAAGAACCTTGTCGCTTCATCACCTTTACTTTTCTCTATCATCGCTTCAATTATGAGCATTGTTGTTTCCTTCATGCCGATGTTTGTATCTTCTGAAAGCGGAAACTCGTTGAGCATCAGTTTGAGGGAATCTTTCTGTGTCTCGTCGAGTGGGGTGACAGATGAAAGAAGAGAGTCGAAAATTTTCTTCAAGTCGTGTCGTGTGAACAATCTGAGTTCTTTCTGTTTGCTTGTCTGACCTTTATACACAAAATTGCTCGTCTCGAACGGAGTTCCACAGAACGGACAGCCGTTGTATCTCTCCAACGGAAATATTCCTTCGGGAATGAAGCAGCCGCACGGAAGTGTTGTTCCTTTGAATAAGTTTTCCATACCGAAAATGTTGGCAATCCATGTAATCAGATGGTCGGTGTTCGTCTCTTTTGTAGGCTTGTCCCAGCCTTTTACGAGCGATGCCCAGTTAAGATTTACGCCCATAATATTGTTTATGCACTCAACAGTATCGGCAAGTGTGTCGGTAGAAACCATGTCGAGTGCATGAAGCAGTTCTTCGCTCAAACTGAAGCCGTTTTCCATAAGACGAGCGGCGAATGCTCTTGTCATTACTGATGTGTTTGACTTCATGTCGATGTCCTCTCGCTTGATGTCGAGGAACAGTGCGCGATAGCGCAGGGCTACTTTTGTCAGATTCTTGTTCATTGTTTTAAAATCATAAAAGGTAATTAGCCGGCATCGGCAGGGTCGCATAGTCTGCCTCAGAGAAGGAGCGAGAAGTATGCCGGCTTTTGACCTTGTTAATAATCAGAAAGATGAGGTAATTGAACTGCTAAACGAGTTTCTTGTATAAACTATGGAAGTAAGCTGTTCTTGACCTTATCTTCTTTTAGAGGCGCGGGGCAGAATCGAACTGCCGACAAATGAGGTGAAGTATGTGCCGATTGTCCTTGCTTTTTTTTAATATTAGAAAAATCACTTAATCAGTTCCACTGGAACTACAGTCCAATTTACGCTAATCGGATTCTCTGTATGGAAGAAAATTTCTGCACAAAATTCATCGCTCTACCAGCTGAGCTACCGCGCCGTTTTTTGAAAGACGGAAAGTACGAAATCTATCTAAAAAGCCCGTAAAGGTTTTGAGCCAATCAGTAGTAAGACTTGTTTTGTCCGTCTTTCTTAGTGGAACCTCGTGGATTCGAACCACGTTCTCGGGATTTTCAGTCCTGCGCATACACCATGTCTGCCAAGGTTCCAAAAATGGTCTCGTGGAGGAGGGATTTGATCCTTCTCATCTGTGTCAGAAAAACCACCGTTTTGCTATCGTGTCTCTGCTGCGAGACCATTATTAAGATATCTGTTTGCAAATTTCGAGGTGTCTTGTTTCAAATCATGGGACAACATCGAAAATTTTTATCCCTTAATTACTGCCACCGGAAGTAGTCGTGTTTTTATTTTTACCAAATCCAGTTCGTTTGCAATAACTTCTTCAATGTTCTTGTATGCTCCCGATGCCTCTTGCATATCGTCTTGACAATGAATGGCATGAACTATGCCCTTGGCTTCGAGTCGCGCAACTTCTTCTGCCATGCTGAGCGACTGGATTGCCGCCTTGCGCGAGAGCACTCTGCCTGCGCCGTGAGAGCACGAACAGAACGATTCGGCATTTCCAAGTCCCTCGACAATATACGATGCCGTGCCCTGCGAGCCGGGAATGATGCCCACTACTCCTTTTCGGGCAAGCGTTGCGCCCTTGCGATGTACAAATACGTCGTGTCCGAAGTGATTCTCGAAGGCGGCATAGTTGTGCGCGATGTTTATCATCGGCTCAAATTCTATGCCTTTAAGCGAGTCTGCAAGGACTTCTTCGATGCGCATCATCATAAGACGGCGGTTGCAGAGAGCGAAGTCTACGCAATACTTCATTTCTTCCCAGTACATGCCGAACTCCTTTGTGCCGCGCGGCAGAAAAGCCAGATTGATGTCGGGCGATACAGCCGAATGCCATTGGGCGTTGAGCTTCTCTGCCATGTTGTTGTAATATGCCCCGACCCTTGCCCCGAGGTTGCGCGAACCCGAGTGAATCATTATCCACAGATTGTCTTCCTCATCTTTTTGCAGTTCTATGAAGTGGTTTCCGCCGCCAAGCGTGCCAATCTCGTGCAAAGCAGAGTGCTGCCGAGTCTTAACCACCGCCATCTTGTCGATGTCGTAGCCTTGCGGCAGATATCTGGCGTCTTGTGCCTCTTCGTGGTGGCTCATTCCCAGCGGAATGCGTTGTCGGATGCCATTTATTATCTCGTTTTTCAGAATGTCCGACGGAATGTCGCCCACCTTCCAGTTTGTCTTTACGGCGCACATTCCGCAGCCGATGTCAACTCCCACGGCATTGGGAACAACGGCGTCTTTGCATGCCAGAACTCCGCCTATTGGCATTCCCTTTCCAGCGTGCACATCGGGCATTATGGCAAGGTGGTGGAAGAGGAACGGCAAGGTGGTGAGGTTCTCAATCTGCTGCATTGCCGATGACTCAACATTATCCGTCCAAATCTTTACTATTCGATTATTTATAGTCTTAATTTCCATAATTTCGTTTTGTTTCTGAATTGTGGTTGCAAAATAAAGATACTACTGCGCAGTCTTTTTGCGTAGCAGAATTTTTTTTGATGAAAAGAACGTCTTTTTTCAGAAATGCTTGGCCTATACCTATTTATACGCGAGTTCGGCATGAATAATTCTGCTATACAAACTTGAAAGTTGAGAATTCTTTTTAATTGACAATGAACAAAGTTAAAACTTGAAAAACTTTCTGAATTGTGAATTGTTCCGTTTTTTTCAAGCAAGCCGATAGTAAGGAGGTAGCAAGGGGATAGTAAGCCGCAAGTAAGCCGGAAGTAAGCCGCAAGGTTCGGGCAAGGTACGTTGTAGGTACGGGGTAGCAACGGGGTAGGAACGGGGTAGGAACGGAGTAGCTACGGGGAAGGTTCGGGGAAGATACGGACGATATTTAATTGAAACTTGAAAGTTGAAAGTCGAAAATTTAAAGTTGAAACTTGAAATTTCGACAGAATCGGCTCAAAAAATAAAACTGACGAATATATCCGTGGAGATTGCAAATCTCCAGCTCGCTCGGATTCCCACCTCAGTAGAGATTGTCAAGACAAGGCTATTCAGAATCTCCGAGATTTATTTCGGTTCCTTTGTTTCGCCATACGGCATATAAATTTTGTTTTGAGTTTTTTTCTATCCGCAACCCGATTGCGCAGAAAAAATGTGTATTTTTGTATCGGTTTAGTTTTCTGAAAAATGTAAATAAAATGCCAGCAAACAAAAATGCGCTTATCCGTTATAAGACGATAGACAACTGCCTGCGCAACAGATATCGCCGATGGACGCTCGATGACCTTGTAGAGGCGTGCTGCAACGCCATTTACGATATGGAGGGCATCAGCAAAGGCGTGTCGGTTCGTACCGTGCAGGGCGATATTCAGATTATGCGTTCGGACAAGCTGGGCTACAATGCGCCCATCGAGGTGTACGACCACAAATTCTATCGCTATTCCGACCCCGACTATTCGATAACCAACATGCCAATGTCGCAAAACGACTACGAGGTTTTGCAAGAGGCGATAGACATGCTCCGCCAGCTCGAAGATTTTGAACAGTTTGCCGAGATGACCGATGTTGTGCGCCGCTTGCAAGACAAACTTGCCATAAGCAAGAACCAGCGCAAGCCGATAGTCCACTTCGACAGCGTGCCCGACCTGAAAGGACTCAAACTGCTCAATCCGCTCTATGGTTACATCGTGCGCCGGCAGACGGTAAGGCTGTTGTATCAGTCGTTCAACGCCTCGTCTCCAACCGAATATGTTCTGTTTCCTTATCTTCTGAAAGAATTTCGCAACCGCTGGTTTCTGTTTGGCGGCCGCTCGTCGGATATGCATATTTTCAATCTGCCATTAGACCGCATCGTGAGCGTTGAGCCTTCGGATGTTCCATTCCGAGAGAATCCCGAATTCAACCCGGAGAAATTCTTCGATGATGTCATTGGTGTTAGCAAGAATATAAAAAGCACGCCGCGTCGGATAAAGTTCTGGGCATCAGCCGAGCAGAGCAAATACATCAAAACCAAGCCGATACACCATTCGCAGAAACTGAAGAGCGAAAATCCCGACGACGGCAGTTGTATCTTCCAGATAGAGGTCGTTGTCAACTTCGAGATGTATTCAGTTTTTATGAGTTACGGTCCGGGAGTGCGTATTATCTATCCTCGCAACGTCGTAGCGTATATGCGAGATATGCTTCGCAGGGCTGCCGACTCGTACGATGAGGCTGATATCGAAGAATCTTCTGAACTTTAATCTGAAAAATATGCGGAAAAGCGGATTTTTTATTGTCTTCTTTTTGATGGCAAACGTCGTTTGCGTGATGGCACAATGCAACATGCTGATAAAATATTCGTTGGATGAAAAATTGACGGATGTACGCGCAAGGTTGAGCCTTGTCTCGCCCGACGGCAAGAACTGTGTTCTGCTTAACGATACAGCAAGGCGCACCGATAGGCAATATCGTTTGGAACAACTTGGCGAATATCGGCTTATGGCATCTTTTTATAGCGATAAATACGGCTGCGATTCGCTGGAGAGAAGTTTCTGGCTTAGGGGCGATGAATTGGAGGTTGCTACGGATTTGAGTTTCGCTCGTGGAAGGAAGAATTTATCAGATTGGAAATGCCGCGACTCCCTCAATTCGTGCAGATTTACAATAGAAAAGCGTTATCAGTCATCTCCGCAGGTGAAAATCAGATATTTGTGCAACCAGAAAGGCGAAAGCGGAGGTCCGCATTTCAGCATAAAGAACGAAAGCAGCGACACGTTGTATGGCGAGTGGCTTCCGGGCTTTTTCTGGGGCACGCTGTCGTATAATGTGAATGGGAAGTATGTTGGAAATTACAAGGGGCAGATTTGCACAAGTTGGGCGCCTGCTCCTCCGTTGTATCCCGATTCTGTTAAGTCTGCATGGGTAAGCAGTTTCAGAGTGTTGCAGCTAAAGTCTGGCAAGTTCCGTTTTAATGTGTGGTATTCTACAACCGAGGAAATGAGAAATTCTGTACCTCTTGCTTGCGAAAGAGAAAAGTTTAGGTGGTGGAGCAAGGTGCAAGACTGGTATCTGCTTCAATGCGAGTTTGAAGTTAAATAGGGTGTAAAATATATGCCATAAATATTTTTCGTCCAAAAGTATTCTGTAAAAAATGTTTAACTTTGCAGAATAACATAACCTAAATATCAAGAAGAAACTATGACAGTACCGTCGCTTTTCAGAGAATACATCTGGCTCGTAAACACCATTAAGCGGGCTGGTAGAATATCGTTTGCCGAGATTCAGAAAAAATGGCTCGAAACCGAACTGAGCGAGGGCGTAGAACTTGCCCGTTCAACCTTTAACCGTCACAAAGATGCCATCGAAGATATATTCGGCATATACATAGACTGCGACCGCAAGGGCGGATACAAGTATTTTATTGGCAACGAGCGCGTTCTGCACGAGGATACGGTGCAGAACTGGGTAATCTCAACGCTCTCGGTAAACGAGATTATTGCCGAAAGCAAGTCGCTGCACGAGCGCATCTTGTTGCAGCAGATTCCTTGCGACGACTATCTGCAAAAGGTTATCGATGCCATGAAGAAGAAGGTTCGCGTGGCGGTGAAATACCGCCGTTATGGCAGCGATGCCGTGTCGGACGTGGATTTTGAGCCTTATTGCCTGAAACTCTTCGACCAGCGGTGGTATGTTCTGGCTCATTTTCATCGCGATGCCGCTCCGGGCAAGGACGAGCGCGACTATTATGCCGTCTATTCGTTCGACCGCATTCAGGAGATGAGGCTTACCGACGTTAAGTTCGAGGTGCGTCCCGATTTCGATGCCAAGGAATATTTTGGCGAGTGCTTCGGCGTTGTTGCAGGCGACGGCACTCCGGCAGAGCGCGTGAGGCTACGCGTCTATGGCAATCAGCGGTATTATCTGAGCGACTTGCCACTGCATCACAGTCAGAAGGCGGTGGGGCAGGGCGACGACTGGATTGACTTCGAACTGTATCTGCGCCCAACCTACGACTTCTGCGGGCATCTGCTGAGCCTTTCAAACCAAGTAAAGGTGCTCGAACCGCTTTGGCTTGCCGATAAACTCTGCCAGATGATGGCTGAATCGCTTAAAAGTTACGGATTCGACATAAAACTTGAAAAATAGTGCAGGCTTGTACCACGATTCGGGACAGCCGTTTGTTTTCTTTGCATCCCGAATATCCCTGTCAGCCGGTGTCTCTCGGCTTTGGCAGAAGGATTTCAGCAAGAATGTTTAATCAAAACTAATTTTCTCAGGTTTATGAAATTTAAGTTCGAAATTCCGCTGACTATCGGTTTGTATATCGATACGTCCGACAACAACGGTCCGGTAACTCAGGACACAATCGAGCAATGTATCAGAATTGCGTCGAAGGCTCTCGACGGAAAGCGCGACCTCGACGGAAACGCCGCAATCCTTCATTCTCTGACGGTTGGAATGATGGGCATTACCGATACCGAAAAATGCGTAGGATTTCTGCACGATGTGATTGAGGACGGCGACATGTCTCTTAACGAATTGCATTTCGAGAATATCCCGGAAGAAATTCTTGAGGCGGTAGATTTGTGTACCCACGACTGTTCTCTTTCCTACGACGAGTACATTCAGCGTATAATAGACTCGGGCAACACTGCAGCCATAAACGTAAAGCTGAACGACCTCCGCCATAATCTGGCGCGTGCAAAGGCTGGCAGTCACCTCGATTTGGTCGAGAAATACGAGTCTGCTCTGGCAAAAATAGAAAAATCTCTGCCCGAGAGATAAAAAAACTTTGGCTTGTCCCACGCTTTGGAACAACCAACGGATTTCTTTGCATCATAAATTGAAGTAAACCCTTTAAAATCAATAGAATTATGGATGCAAAGAAATTCTTTTATATGGAAAGCCAAGAAGGCGGTTGCAATCTGCCGCAGAAGTCTTATGCCGAGGTTGCCTCTGCCTTCAACTACAAACTTCTCTCGGCCATTGCCGCAAACGATGGCGGAGAAAAGGACAACATCTTTGTTTCGCCTTGCCGTTTGCAGGCGTTGCTCGTTCTGCTTAGTAACTGGGCTGGCGGCAGCGTTCGCAATCAGATTAGGCAGGCAATATGTTGCGACGATATTGATTGCCGCGAACTAAACAGAATGTTTGCCGACGAACGTTTCCTCATTCCCAACGTAAACAAAAAGGATTTGGAAGAGTATCTCGTTCCAACCATCGACCTGTCTACAATGATGCTGTATCAGAAGGAGTTAGCCGTAAATAAGCGCACCATCGCCGACACCAAGGATTTTTTCGATGTTCACTACCGTAGTGTAGATTTCTCTGTTCCGTCGCTGTCTGCCGAGCTTTCGATAGAAGTGGAGAAGGCATCGCACGGCATGATTGCTAACCTTCAGATAGATGTGAATGAGGCTGTTCGTGCCCTTCTGCTCGATGTCTTCTATTTCAAGGCTTGTTGGGTGAACTATTTCGACGAGGAGCAGACTCAGCGCAGCAGTTTCTATCATAACGACGGCGTTTCTGAGGTCGATATGATGAGCGTTACCGATGTTATGCGCTATCACGAGAACGATGTCCTCCAGTCCGTCTGTTTGGACTATTGGGCATATATGCTTACAAAACGTTACTCTATGTGGATTCATCTGCCAAAGAAGGGGCACGGCATCGACGAAGTTCTGTCTCTTCTTGCCGATGAAGACGTGTATTCCAAGTACGAAGACGCTGAAGTTCATCTCAATCTGCCTCGCTTTGAGATTGAGAAGCGCACAAACCTCACCGAGGTCCTCAGACAGATGGGTATGGACGAATTATTCTCAGCCACCGACGGCATTCCTAATCTTATTCCCGGTGTTTCTTTTGCCGATGTTATTCAGCAAGGCAAGATAAAGGTCGATGAGTACGGCGCAGAGTCAGCCGTTACAACATATTGTGCTTTTGCAACGAGCTGTTGTCCCGACGAGGAGCCCGAGCCGGTAGAGATGAACGTAAACCGCAACTTCGTCTTCGAGATTGTAGAGACCAGCAGCGGCAGCCGTCTCTTTTCGGGTGTGGTTAATAAGTTGTAGTTTTCTCGCAGAAAAGGTTGCGTCTCTACAACCTTTTTTGTAATTTTGCTTAGTTGAAAACCATACTTAAAAGCAAGTAAAATATGAAAAGTTTCAAGTCGAATCCGTGGATTCTTCCTCAGCCTGTGCTGGTTATCGGCACATACGACAAAAACGGCAAGCCCAACGCCATGAATGCTGCTTGGGGCGGCCAGTGGGATGCGCACGAGATAATGATTTCGCTCGGTTCACATGCCACTACCGACAATCTTGCCGCTTGTCCCGAGTTTACCGTTGCCTTTGCAACCGTCGAGACAATGGTTGCAGCCGACTTTGTTGGCATTGTGAGCGGACGTAATATGCCCGACAAAATTCAGAAGACGGGCTGGACGGCTGAGAAAGCCGCCAATGTTAATGCGCCTGTATTCAAAGAGTTCCCGATGACGCTCGAATGTAGGGTAAAGCAGAAGATAGACGAGAGCGAGACTGGCTATTATCTGGTTGCCGAAATCGTAAACATTCTGTGCGATGAGAAGTATCTGTCGGCAGACGGCAAGCCCGATGTAGAGAAGATGAACCTCATCACTTACAATCCAATAAACCATACATACGTTGCGCTCGGCAAGACCGTCGGCAAGGCTTTTTCCGACGGCAAGAGCCTCGGCTCGGCTGAATAGAACGAATGTGGCGAAAAGAAGTCCGAAACGCTCTTTTCGCCACACTCATGCAAGGCTTATTCGTAGTGCCTTATTCTAACATCAATTTTCTCGCCTTTAAGTAGCGATGGAATTACGCTCACGTCGGTCTGCCCGTAGTGGTACGGAAACAGCACCTTTGGCTTTATTGTCTTAGCGGCGCGCGCAAGTTGCTCGGGCGTCATGGTGTAAGGCTGGTTGCATGGCAGAAAGGCGATGTCGATATTCTTTATTTTCTTCAACTCCTCAATATTCTCCGTGTCGCCTGCAATGTATATGCGCAAGCCGTCGATTGTCAGGATATAGCCGTTGTCACGACCCTTTGGGTGGAATTGCAGATGCCCCTCGGTTGTGTTGTAGGCTGGCACGGCTTCGATGGTTATGTCGTTAGAAAGCTTCATCTTGTCGCCGTTTTTCATGGCCTTCTCCGAGCCATACTTATCAACACACCTCTGGTTCATAATTAGTTGCGTCTTTTCGGCTGAGAGCAGTTTGAGCGTAGGCGCATCGTAATGGTCGCCGTGCTCGTGGGTAACCAGAATGTAGTCGGCCTTTGGCATTGCGGTATAGTCAACCGTTTTGTTGCCGAGTTTCGAGCAGGGGTCAATCTCAATCTCCTTGCCGTCGTACTCAATGCGTATGCTGGCATGCATAAGCGCGTGCATCTTAACGGTCTTGCCGCTTTTTGTCTTGAACTCGTCGGTCTCGTAATTGCCTTGTGCGCAGACTGTTGTCAGTCCGATGATAGCCAGAAGGCATGCGATGATTTTTTTCATGTTTATTAAGTCTTTGGTTTGTATAATCTTAATTTTGTGTTTCGGACTGCAAAATAGCAGAAAAACTTCTAAAAGAGTACGTCTTCCGTCAGATTTTTCAAAGCTAAAGCCTCGTAAAGGACAATTATAGTATGAAATATTCTTTTGGTAAATACAAAGTGGTGGGAAGGAAGAAGGTAGAAAGAAGGAAGGAAGAAGGAAGATAGATTCAAGGTACGTCGTAGGAACGTCCAAAGTACGCCTAAGGAACATCCAAGGTATAGGGAAGCTATATGCAAGGTATATGATGGATATATGAGAGGGGAGTGACGAAATATGGGCGACCGCATCAAAATTGCGTTTTTCGGCAGCGAAAATCGGTACGCTTCGTAAATAAAGAACAGAAATATTGCGTTTTGAAAACTTTTTCTTAATTTTACGGCGGTATATTGCAAAATTTAGGATAAGACTATGAGAGCGATGTTTATACTACTGATGTGCCTGCTAGCACAGATTGCTTATTCTCAAGACTGTAATCTGATGACAAGCGATTTGGAGATAAGGATTAAGCATGTTCCCGGACGCAATTATGATGATTTTCTTGGTGCATATACAATAGTTTCTGTGTGTTCTGATAAAATTGAAATCAGAACACACAGAAAAAAGTTTTTCGTTATCACGGACAAGGATTCTGTTGCTACGGTAAGAGGTCTTATTTCTGATTTGTTTATCGAAAAAAATACGCCTGTGATATTGTCGAAGATTGAAAGAGACGAAAACTGGAAAATTGCCGATTATTATCCTACGGGATTTTCTATATATGTACCTAAGAGCAAGACACAGAGTCTGAATGTTATAGCTGCGTATTCGTACGATACATGGAGGTATGTTTATAGTGAGAAGTTCAGAACTCTAATGAGTCTGCTGGATAAGTAAAAAGTTGTATTCTTGTCAAAATTTGAAAGCATTACAAATAGAGGAAGCTGTACAGATGCTCAACAGCACAAATGTTGTTTATTCAAGAGCTGGAGGTGGCGCTGGTAGCATCTTATTAGTAAAAACGGATAATAACAATTCAATTTTTCTATTGCGCTAGAGCAAAAAAGTTATTATTTTTGCCAATTGTTTACAAAAAAGGATTGCAACAAATTTTATGCTGCCGAATTCTTGCGTCCCTTCGGTAGCAAGCGACCATAGGTCGAGCGCGGAAATTCGGCAGAATGTAGTTGTTTTAAATTCAAACATATTTCATACTGAAGAATATGGTAAAAAAAATTTTCAAACAAATTATAAAGTATATCGACGAACACGATATACTTTATGATTATGAATCGTGTGAGGCAATGTCTGTCTTTTGTTTGCCAGACTTAAACAGTCTGTCTGGTTTTGTAAATAAAGAAGATTATATTCCTTTTTGCATAAACATGGCAATAATGTATGTAAACCAAGGCTTGCTGCATGCCAAAAGTAAACTTTCAAAGAAAGACTACGATAATTACATTCTATACTTTAATGTGGACCTCAATATTGATAATGAAAGCGATTATGGTGATTATATAACTGTTGATGTTTGCTTTTCAAGAAAGGCAAAAGAACATCTGAACTATTTTAACGAACAAATAGACTACAAAGACACGGAAATTTGCAAATATGTCGAGGATGTAATAGGTATTTCCGAATTCACATGCTACTATACTGAGTTTTTTAAGGATGATGAGGACGATGATGAGCTATACTTTAAACGATATTCGTTTATTCCAAAGAAGATAGAACAGCGAATTCGTCAATTCTAATTTTACATCCAGCACTCGTGGTTGAAATATTTCCATTTTGTCAAATTCTTGCGTCTCTTCGGTAGCAAGCGACCATAGGTCGAGTGCGGAAATTCGGCAGAACGAGGTAAAAATATATTCATTATATGATAATTCGCAATGAAGAAAGAATTGTTTAAGACAATCGTTTCAGATATTTTATCAGATGATTTCTTTTCTGATTATAAATTCATAAAATCAGAATGCACTCTGTTCTTTCATAATGGCAATGATGCTTTTTCTGTTATTTTAGACCATTGGAGGGATTATGAGGATGAAGCATGTGTAATTCGCCCAATATATGGACGGCATTTTGATGTTCTTGCTAAGTGGTTCGAGAAATATAGTTTTCTGCCACTTAAGATGCAAAGATTAGACCCACAAATAATGCAGTATAGTTTTTCAGAAGAGGAACAGGAGATTTCTTTTAAATATGATTTTTCTGATTACGATAAAAAAATTCAGTTGCTGTGTTCTATAATAAAAAAGAATACGGCTGAGATATATGTAAAATATTCAAAACTGAATAATTTTTATAATGGAATTGTAGCTCCGATAGTAAAGGAAGATAAAGAATTACCAGAATCTGGAGTAGACTGGATTTTTGTGTATCTTACTTTAGGCTATTTGGTTGACAGAGATAACTATCCCACACTTAAGAAAAAAGTACTTGAACGTGCAGAATGGTTGCTTCATCAGCATGAACTTAATGTTGCTAAGTATTATAACAGACTGGACGAGATTATTTCATATATGGAAAACAATGTGAAATTATAAGAATACTTTTCCCGTATCTCATCTCTTTAGGATGTGAAGGAATCTACTATTCCATTCTGTCAAATTCTTGCGTCCCTTCGGTAGCAAGCGACCATAGGTCGAGCGCGGAAATTCGGCAGAATAGGTATAAGCAATCCGAGCGGCAAAAACGAAGAATCAACTATTTCGTTTTTCCGCTCTTGTTTTTTGGGGGTGTTTATCTGTTGCATAAGAAAAACGGCCATCGCAAGGGAGATGCGACGACCGTTAACAAAAAGAAAGTCGAGTTGAAATATAATTCGTTTTACGTTATATTTAACCTTTCATTTTTGAGAATAAATTCGTTTATATCAGTCCGCTTTTTAGCAGCGTGCGCAAAGCCTGAACACCCTGATGGTTGATGTCGAGACCCTCCACCTCGCGCAGATAACGTTCTCCGTGCTCTCTGTCGCCCAAGCCGAAGTAGCCGAGGGCGAGCATATAGAGGCAGTGGATGCGGTTCTTTGTGTCGAGCGAGTCGTCCCAGATGAGAAGGTCGGGCAGCGATACGGCAAAATAGTCCATCGTTACATGGTCGAACAGATGCTGTTTGCCGTAGTTCACGAGTTTGAAGAACAGACCGCGCGCCTTGTCCTCCTTGCCTAACTTGCGGTAGCAGAGGGCGGCATAGAAAATCTTGTCGGGCTTGGCATCGTTGTAGTACATGGCTGCGGCCGGTTCTGTTGGTCCGGCTGTGCCCTCGTCGTAACGCTCAAGAAAGTAGAGGAAGTCGTTGTCCTGTGCGCCGTACAGCTTGCCTTCGCCCAAGTGACTTGGGAATACCAGACATTCTTCGAGCAGACGCTTCGCTTCCGCCTTTTCCGAACCGCCCGTGAGCATCTTCTTAGCCAGTTCAAGACGGCAAATCTGGTATTGACTGCTAACCTTGCCTTCGCCTCCCTCCCAAGGGTGGAAGATGTGGCTGTCGAGTTTCTGCATTGCCTCTTCGTATCGTCCAAGCTGATTCAGCAAGGTTATCTCTTCCAGAACGAGGTCGTCGCGTCGCTGTATAAGATGCGGATATTTCTGAAGGAAGGCGAGACGCTCGTCATGCGGTTTCTGCAGACGCTTGTAGAGCTGGTCGAGCTCCATCAGAATGCGCTCGTCGTCCTCGTTGAGACGGAAGGCGCGCTCCATGTATTCCAACGCCTCTTGCTGTCGGTTCTGCTTGTTGAAGCGCGCAAGGGCGAGGTTGCGCCACACGGTAGGAAAGTCGGGATTCGCTTTTGCCGACTGTTCCCAGTTCTCGATGGCAAGGTCGTACTGACGCGCGGCGTAGTAGAGACAGCCGAGGTAGTAAGGTGCTTTTGACAATTGACAATTGACAATTGACAGTTGACAATTAGGACTTGAAAATTGAGAATTGAAAGTTGAGAGTTGAGAGTTGACGATGTTTTTGGCTGCGTTGAGGGCGATGACATCTTCGGCGCGGTTTGGGAAACAGTATGCGCTGTCGGCTTGTTCGGCTTTCATTAGCGCATCAGCTTCGCCGCAGAAGGCAAATAGATAGTACCACGTCATTGGCGAAACGGCATCCTCGCCGATGGCGATGTGCCAGATGTCGCGAGCCTCGTCGGTCAGACCGGCGGCGCAGTAGTCGAGTGCTATTTCGTCGTAGTTCTGAGCCGAGCGGCGCATCATCTGCTTCATCTCTGCCAGAACCTTATCGTCTTTCTCTAACAGATATTTCTCGTAGCGGCATCCGTAGTTAAACTGGTCGCATTCAAGCGATTCGTCAATGAGACTGATGGCTTCGGAATGCTTTCCGAGTTTTCGCATGATGGCAGCCTTCAGCGCGCGCGCCTTGTGGTTGTGCCAGTTGTTGTTCAGACAGCGGTCCACCTCGTCGAGAGCGTCTTCGAATCTGCCTTGCATTGTGCTTATCTTTGCCGCCTCGAAATATCCGGCATCAGCCCAAGCCTTGTTCCAAGTGGCTTTCCAGAACAGTTCGTAAGCCTCTGCTGTTTTGCCCTGATATTTCAGCGCGAGAGCGAGATTGTAAATAGGCTCGCCGTCGTAAGGGTTATGGTTGCGCTTCTGCGACAGTCTGACAGCCTTGCGCAGATAATCCTCGGCTTTGGCAAAACGCCCCTTGCGTATGTACCACAGACCGAGAGCGTTAAGACAACGGATGTCGTTAGGGTCGCGGCGTAGAGCCTCCTCGTAGTAGTCTGTTGCCTGCCATGTGGCGTGGCGGTACTGCTCCAAGTGCAGACCGGTGAGGTAGAGCTGCTCGTTAGTCTTAATCTGTTCGGGCAGAAGGGCTGCCTCTGCGCTGTCTGGGATAGGACGAATTTCATCGTCTTCGGCATGCCAGCAGAGAACAGTGCGCTTGCCATAGACGAATGTCTTTACAGCCTCGAATGTTATCTCGCCGAACTTTGCGCCCTTAACATCGACGGTCTCGACAAGCACATTCTCGGGCGACAGAGTGACATCCTTTGCGTAGTAAACCTCGCCGTTGTCGTTGCGCAGAATCAGACTGACATTCTGCTTGTTCGTTGCAAATAGTTTGAACTCAACTTTTCCGCTGCCAGCCTCGTTTATGTTGAAAATGAGGTCTTTTGAAGCCTCTTTTACAACGCCCAGCTCGCGATACGGCATAAAGTACTGCGTGAACGTCTTCTCCTCGTAAGGCATAAGCCATGCAAAGTCCGGCTGATTCTCGGTATAGACGCCAGCCATCAGCTCGATGTAAGGACGGAATCCCAGTCTGAGCTGCTCTTTTATGGCAGAAAAACTGAATTCATCTCTATCAGAAGCCGAACTGTGTCCATTGCCAGTTACCTCGTCAGTCAGATTTCTGTCCCATGCGCGTCCGAAATCACCGTTTCCCCATGTCCATTGCTTCTTTCCCGGCGAGAAGTGATGCGACGCAACGTGCAACATTCCAGCCTGCGTGTCATTCTCGTATCCGCCCTCGAAGTTGAAGCGCGAGTTTACGCCCATGTAAGATGTCGGCACATAGATATTCTTGTAGTTCGAAATGTCAACGCCAGCCGAATAGTCCATCTTGTAGTACGTTCCGGTGGCGATTGGGAAACTGCTTACAGCACGCTTTCCGTGGTCGAAAACCGCGTTTATGTCGGGCGGAAATACACTCTGGTAGGCATCGTTCACCTCTACGGCAGGGTTTGCCCACCAAAGGAAAGTCTGAGGCACGTCGGTGCGGTTGTATAGCCTTCCCTTTATCTCAAGATAGGCGCATCCCGGACGCAGCGTAAAGCCAGCCATTCCCTTCTGATGGAACATTTTCTCCATCTCGCTAACCCAAACCGTTATGCTGCCGTCGTCGCCTTCTTCTATGCAGGTATCTACGGGCATGAAGGTGGTAGGACGGTGATGCTGAGGCCAGTTGAACTCAATGCCGCCGCTAATCCACGGACCAGCCAAGCCCACGAGAGCCGGCTTTACAACGTGGTTGTAGTAGATGAAGTGACGCTTCTTAATCTTGTCGTATGCCATCTGCACGCGACCGCCAAGCTCGGGCAGAACCATCACCTTAATGTATTCGTTTTCGAGCCAGATAGCCAGATAGTCCTTGTCGGTCTTCTCGTCGCTTATCGACTCGATGACGGGGTAGGGATATACCACTCCGCTCGAACCCTGATAGACTCGTTTTTCCAAGAACATAGGATTCTTCTCGGGCTTTCCAACCTCGTATGTAGGAATTGTTATGATATCTCTCCAGACTTTTACCATGATAGTATCTTAATTATTTGTTTATCAATTTGTTTTCGAGTTCTTCCAGACTCTGACCCTTTGTCTCGGGACATCTCTTCAGAAGGAAGATGAAGGCGCAGAGACAGATGCCGCTGTAAATCCAGAATGTGCCGCTGCTGCCAAGTGCCGCGTTCATCGACGGGAATGAGAAGGTGAGCGTGCAGCAGCCCACCCAGAGCGCGAAGGTGCATGTAGCCATAGCCACGCCGCGTATGCGGTTAGGGAATATCTCAGCCAGAAGCGTCCATGTAACAGGACCGAGCGTCATGGCATATACCGATATTGCCATCACCACCAGCGCAACCATCATAAAGCCCTTTACCTCGAAGAAGTAGCACGTTCCGAGCGTGAGGTAGATGAGTCCCAATCCGCTTGCGCCGATAAGAATGAGCGTGCGACGTCCCCACTTCTCGATGGTGTAGAGAGCCACGACGGTAAACACCACGTTGGCAATGCCCGTTATGACTATGTTGATGAACATTCCGTCAACGTCGAAGCCTGCGCCTGCAAAAATCTCCTGAGCGTAGTTGAAGATAACGTTCGTGCCGCACCATTGCTGGAACACGGCTATGACAAGTCCGAGCAGCAGAACCTTCCAGTATTTGCGCTGAAATACCTCGCTCTGCCCAGCCTCTTTCTCGTGCGTTTCAGACTTCTCGGTCTTCATTCTCAGAAACACCGGACTCTCGGTAATGAACAGACTCATGGCGAGGAACAGAGCCGCCGGAACGGTTTCTGCCCAGAACATCCATCGCCAGCCCCATTCAATGTTCCAAGTCTGATTTTCTGCAACAGATGTATCTTTTGCTAGAAGCATATTAACCACCTGCGCACCAAGGATTCCGAGCACGATTGTCATCTGGTTTAGCGAGACCATTCTGCCGCGAATCGGTGCAGGGCTGACCTCGGCTATGTAAATGGGCGACAATGCCGATGCCACGCCAATTCCCACGCCGCCGATGAAGCGCGCAATGTTAAACAGCGTGAAGTCGTTGAACAGCCCTGTTCCTATTGCCGACACGGTAAACAGCACCGCCGATGTGGTGAGCAGAGGCTTTCTGCCGTAGCGGTCGGCAAGAGCACCGGCAACCATTGCTCCGGCAAGGCATCCAATAAGTGCCGTTGTCATGGCAACGCCCTGCATAACAGGCGATTCGGATATGCCGAAATACAACTCGTAGAAAGGCTTTGCACCGCCAATCACTACCCAGTCGTAGCCAAAGAGCAGTCCGCCCATGGCCGACACCATACAGACGAAATACAGAAAAGTATTACTATTTTTATTCATGTAAACACGGTAATTAAAGGTTATATATTGCAAATATAAATTATCTGCACAAATAAAAACATGTACTTTTCTGTCAAAGAATATGGACTATTTTATCATTGCAGGTTTTAGGCTGAATTTTGTAGGAGTGCTATTTTCTGATGCTGTTCTTCTTTCTATATTCCAGCGGCGACATGCCTGCGATTTTCGAGAACAGTCGCGAGAAGTAGAGCGGGTCGTCAATGCCCACTTTGTAGCATATCATGTTGATTTTCATAGTGGTAGAGCTAAGCAGATGACAAGCCCGCTCCACCTTCATCTTGTTGATGAAAGCCAGCGGACTCAGCCCTGTCTTCTTCTTGAATTCTCTTGAAAAATGGCTTTGCGAATAGCCCACATAGCGCAGTACATCGTTTATGCTGATGCGATTTTCGATGTTCTCGCGCATAAAGTGAATGGCGAGTTCAACGATGTCGAAGCACTCTTCCGAGCCGATAGCAGGAGCGGATTTGCGGCGGAACTGAGCCAGATAGCGCATCGATGCCAGAAAGTAGTGGAGCAGACTGCTGGCATAGCGGAGGTCGTCTATTCCGTTGGCAAGGTGCAGGGTAGACATTATCTCCTCGAAGATGTTTATGCGGTCGCCTATGCGCGAGTTCATCGTAACGTCTACCGACTGCGGCGTGGCTGCCCCTTCGGCAAAGATGTGGGCGCACGTTCCGCGAAAGTGCAGCCAGTAGATAGTCCAGTAGCCGTCGGCATTCTCGGCAGCCCCGTACTCGTGCGGCTTGCCTATGGGCAGTACGAAGAACTGGTTCTTCTCCACCTCGTGACGCTTGCCGTCTACCGCAAAGAATCCGCTGCCGTCAACGCAATAGATAAGCACGTACTGGTCGGCTCCCTGCTGCCTTACGCGGTGGTGATGCTCTGCGCGAGGGTAGTAGCCTATGTCGGTGATGAACAGACTCTGGCACAGTTCGTCGTCTTCTTCCATCCCGACGAGTGCCGGCGGCAGAATAACGCTGCGTTCGCCCTGAAATCCGTCCTTCTTCCAAATCATAGTGCTACATTCATTGTGCTGTTACAACTTTATGTCGTCTATTCGCAGTTGCATTGTTCCGGCAGGGACTTTAACCTCTACCACGTCGCCCACTTTCTTTCCTAAGAGAGCCTGAGCGATAGGCGATTTTATCGAAATCTTCTTTTCCTGAATGTTTGCCTCGTGAGGACTTACGATGGTGTAACTAATCTTGCCGTTGTTTCCGAGATTGGTGATATCTACGGTGTTAAGCAGTCCTACGGTGTCGGAATTCAGTTTCTGCGAGTCTAAGACTCTGGCATGTTCAAGCACTCTCTGCTTAAAGCGGATACGGCTTATCAGCTTTGCCTGCTCTCGCTTTGCGGCATGATACTCGAAATTCTCGCTAAGGTCACCCTTCTCGCGAGCCTCAACGAGTGCTTCCTTTACCTTTGGGTATTCAACGTGTTCTAATTGGTATAGTTCGGCTACAAGTTTGTCGTAGCCTTCTTGTGACATATATTCCATTACTGATGTTTTTTGTCTGCAAATTTAAGGATAAAATTTTTAAGAAGCCATTTTGCGCATGGATAAAAACGACTTTTGGGATGTTTTTAGGTTTTGGGGTAAGATGATTTTTGATTGTTTTTTTGATTTTTTTCTGTAGTTTTGTTATTTTCTCGATAAAAAGTATATATTTGCAGCGAGATGAATTACAGATATTTAAACTATTAAAAATCTACTCATTATGAAAAAAGTGTTATTTGTTGTTGGCTCGTTGCGAAAGCAGAGTTTCAACCGTCAGGTGAGCGAGTTTGTAAAGACTTTGCTCGATGGAAAAGTGCAGGTCTCTGAACTCGACTATGCCGACATTCCCTTTGTGAATCAGGATATTGAGTTCCCAACTCCGTCGTCGGTTGCCCGCGTGCGCAAGCAGATAACGGAGGCTGATGCCATCTGGGTTTTCACACCCGAGTACAACTACAGCTATCCTTCGGTGGTGAAGAATCTCTTCGACTGGCTTTCTCGCCCTATGACTCAGGAGCGCGACAGTGCCACAGCCATTCGCGGCAGCAAGGTTGCCGTAACCGGAATTGGCGGAAAGAACAAGACGAAAGACTGCCGCGCGAAACTAACCTCGCTCCTTCAGTTCATCGGGGCAGAGGTGATGGAGAATCAAGTGGGATTGGCGGTCAATGTAGAGGCATGGACCTCGGACAAGGTTATTCTCGACGATTCGCAGAAGGCAGAGTTGCAGCATCAAGTGGCTGATTTCTTGAATTTTGTTAACTGATGATTCTTGCAGTATGAGAAAAACTCTGATAATGATAGGCTTGCTGCTGACGATGACATCGGCAAAGGCACAGGACGGACTCGACAAGACTGCTACCGAAATAGCATCGGAGATGATGCCGGGCTGGAATCTGGGCAACACAATGGAGGCTGCCGTTACTTGGGGAGACAATCCGGTGACGACGTTCAGCAATGCCGGCGGTCTGGATTCCGAAACGGCATGGCAGGGAACAACCACAACGCAGGAGATAATAGACTATGTGAAATCGTGCGGATTCCGCTCTGTCAGAATTCCGTGCGCATGGGTTTACGGACACATCAGCGATGCCTCGACATACACCATCGACCCCGAATGGATGGCGAGGGTGAAGGAGGTCGTTGATTACTGCATAAACGATGGACTCTACGTTGTTCTGAACGACCATTGGGATGGCGGATGGCTCGAAGAAAATATTACGGCAACGGGCGCAGACAAGGAGAAGAACAAGGCGGTGCTCGATGCCATCTGGACGCAGATTGCCAACACGTTCAAGGACTACGACGAGCATCTGGTCTTTGCCGGACTAAACGAGCCGTCTGTGGAAAATTCGTCGCAGATGACTAATCTAATTGAGTATGAGCAGGTTTTTATTGATGCTGTACGAGCAACTGGCGGAAACAACGCTCGCAGATTGTTGGTTGTTCAAGGTCCTTCGACCGATGCCGAGAAGACTTGCAACTGGATGACAGACAATATGCCGTCTGACCCCGTTGGCAACAAACTTGCCGTTGAGATTCACTTCTACTATCCGTGGAATTTCTGGGGAATGACCGAAGATGCCAGCTGGGGCAATATGTTCTACTACTGGGGCAGCGAGAATCATGTTAGCGGCTCGAAGCATAACGCCACATGGGGCGAGGAAGCAGCCATGACAACTATTGCCAACCAGCTAAAGCAGTCGTTCGTAGACAAAGGTATTCCGGTAATAAACGGCGAATACGGAGTAATCTGGCGAAAAATAACGGGCAGTGGCGAGAGTCAGGACAAGCACAACGCCTCGATACGCTACTACTACAAGTTTATGAACAAACTCTGCATGGAGCGCGGCATCGTGCCTTTTGCATGGGATACCAACAGTCTTGGCGAAAACTCCATGACCATCATAAACCGTGCAAACCTGACAATCTACAACTCGTACATGATGGACGGAATCCGCGATGCCGTCAGCGAATTGCAGTCAACTGCGGTAGAAAGCCCTGTGCTGCACGACGATGCCACATCTCCAGCCATCTATCGTCTTGACGGTAAGAAGGTTGATGGCAGAAATCTTCAGCCCGGAATATATATAAGCAACGGAAAGAAATTTGTTGTAGGCAGATAATTTCAGAAACGTGCAGTTTATTTATAACAATGGTGCATCTTTAAGTCGTAAAACTTAGGGATGCACCTATTGTTGTATTCTTTTTGAGGTGCTATTTCTTGAATAGTCTGATGATTTCACCAACCCATAGCACCAAAGATGTTGCACCGACGATAATCAGCCAGTCTATAACCTTGATACCGCCTCTGGCAACATTGAACATCTCTTGCAGACCCGGCATCTCGGTTATCAGAACCTGACCTGCAAATATAACGATGGCAATGATGATGAACCATTTTGTGTTACTCCATGATATGCCTTTGAAGGCCGAGTCGCTTGTCATGAATGCCTTTGCATTGAAGAGATTCCAGAACTGGAGCATTACGAAAATAGTGAAGAACAGTCCAAGTTCGTATGACGACAAACCGTTATTCTCGCCCCATGCGGCATTACCGTTGAAGATGTCGGCAAGGCAGACAATATCAGTGTGCTGGAAGTAAATGCAGATTCCGAGCAAGACTGCTGTAAATAAGCCGCCAACGCCAAGAATTCCGGTTCCCATGCCATTAAGAATATGCTCGTAAACAGAGCGTGGCTTGTCTTCCATCACCTTCTTTGTCGGAGGCAGAGACGCCAAAGCCAATGCTGCAAACGTATCCATAATCAGGTTTACCCAAAGCATCTGAGTAACTGTAAGAGGCGATTCTTCTCCGATGAATGCTCCGATGGCAACGATGAGACATGCTGCAACGTTTACTGTCATCTGGAACAAGATGAAACGCTTGATGTTTTTGTAGAGCGAACGTCCCCACATCACGGCATTTGCAATTGTACTGAATGAGTTGTCGATGATAGTCATATCACTTGCCTCTTTTGCTACGGCTGTACCGTCGCCCATAGACAGACCAACGTTGGCAGCGTTAAGGGCTGGAGCATCGTTTGTACCGTCTCCTGTAACGGCTACGATATAATTCAGTTCTTTCAGAATGCGTACCGCACGCTCTTTGTCGTTTGGTCGGGCGCGTGAGATAATCTTAACCTTAGGAAGACGGTTTTTCAGTTCCTCGTCAGACATAGATGCGAGGTCTGTACCGATAAGAATGTTCTCGTCGGTATCTTCAGGCTTCCACAGTTCGAGCTGACGGCCAATCTCCTTGGCTGTTCCTGGAGCATCACCAGTTACAATCTTTACTTGTATTCCTGCATTCAGACAGTCGGCGATGGCTGCTGGCACATCTGTGCGGACAGGGTCTTCAATGCCCACAATGCCCATCATGTTCAAGTCGTTGATGTTCAGTCTGCCGTTTGTAAAGATGTCGTCAGTATCGTTCAACTCCTTGTATGCAAAAGCAAGGGTTCTGTTGGCATGACTCTGATATTCAGCCAGTTTTTCGTTGTAGTTCTTTATCTCGTCATCTGTTATGTTGCAGAGGCTCATAAGGATATCCGGAGCACCCTTGACGTAAACAACGCGCTTTCCGGTAACTTCTGATTTAACGATTGTTGCCATATATTTCAGTTCGGTAGTGAACTGCAAACGGTCTATGACAGAAAGCGATTCGCGAATGTCGAGATAGTTAACTCCGTGGTTGTTCAGCCACAGAAGAAGAGCACCTTCGGTTGGGTTACCGATAGCCTTAATTTTGCTTGTGTCGGCAAAGTCGAGGTTGGCTGTCGTGTTTATGGCGATACACTCTTTCAGGAGTGAAGAGAATTTATCGTCGGTTAGTTCCTGATTGTTCAGCTCAGGGAACGCTGTGCCAACAACCTTCATCTGGTTTTGTGTAAGAGTTCCTGTTTTATCAGAGCAGATAACAGAAACGGCACCCATCGTTTCGCAAGCGTGCATGGTGCGAGGCAGAGTGTTCTGTTTCATCAGTCTCTTCATACTGAATGCCAGACTTAGCGTAACAGCCATCGGCAATCCTTCAGGAACGGCAACCACGATAAGAGTAACTGCAATCATTACGGTGTCTAAGGCATATTGTATGAATACAGGCCAGTTCATGTCGCCAGAGGCTTCGGTTGCAAAGTATATGAAGATTCCGATTATAGGAATAATCATGAATGCAAGAACCTGCCACAATTCCACTTTCTCTTCATTGTCTTCGTTCTTTTTTTTGTTAAGACCGAAGTGAACAGCGGCTGCAATAGCCAATGAGCCTACAAGGTATCCGGCTAACGTAAGGAAGTTTGTTCCCGGAAGCATGATGGCATGGCGTACAAGTCTGCCAAGCACGATGAGTATTGCCAGACCGTAACTTGTTTTGGTGATGAGACCTGCAAGTTCGTCAAGTTTTTCGCTAAGAGGAGTAGCCTCTCCGTCCTTTACCTGAGCCGCCTCAAATACCTTACCGCAGGCAGTAGCATCTCCAACGGCAAAGACTTTGGCAACACAGTCGCCTTCCATAACCGTACAGCCTTTCATGATGTGGTTTGAAGGGTAGGTAGCATCCTTGTCAAAATCCTCAGGATTTGTGGTCTTGGCACATAGAGGCTCACCTGTCAGCGACGATTCGTTTACAGTGAGGTTCATACATTCGAGAAGTTCTGCATCTGCTGGAATCTCGGCACCAGTCTCAAGCAAGATGATATCGCCAACAACAATGTCTTTTCTTGGCACATCGCATACGTTGTTGTTGCGTATTACGTGCACAAGAGTGTTGTCGTTGTCCTTGTTCAGGCTCTTGAATGTTTTTTCGTTCTGCGATTCGAGGATGTGTGCTACCGTTGTTGCCAAAAGCACAGCCGCAGCAATACCAATCAGTTCAAGATATGGTTCCCAGCCTTCAACGCCTCCATAAACTCCGTTGTAGAAGGCAATAGAACCAGAAAGAAGAAGCGCAAAGAGCAAAATAGTATATAGTGAGTCGATGTCGAATTCCTCTTCTTTTTCGTTCCATTTGCCACCAAGGAAAGTTACGAGATATGTAAGACTGGAGAGAATGAATGACAGGACTGGTGCAATCCATAGTCCTTCGTGGTTGTAGATACCAGCGAGAGGCAATACTGTGGCTGCAAGTGCCGTGATTGCTGAAATTACGAGATACACTTTCAGCAGCCAGAAATGCATACAGTCTTTAATCTGTTGCCAGAAAGACGTCTCCTCTGGCGGAGTAAGTACGTTTGTTCCATACTTAGCGCGGCTTTCGAGCACCTGAGCGTCGGTTAAGCCTGTGTAATGATGATTTGTTGCCATATTTCAAAATGAATCTGAAGTGTTACTGTACATAAAAAGTTAAGATTTAACAATTGACTTTTGCGCATTGTGCCATATAAATGGCATAATGGCTTGGCTGTTGTTGCAAAAAACTCAAAGGCTTTTGCATTTCGGATTTTTGCACGACTGAACGCAATTTCTTAATAATACATTGAATTTGGGAACAAATATATATTTTTTTTTGTAAATGACAGCCAAAACGTCGTTTTTTATCTAATGGCATAATTGATATCGGTGCTTACTCTGCAGCTTTTGGACTTTCTGCATCCGCTCTGTTAAGGCAAACGAAAAATATTTCCAAATTAGCGGTTCAATTTTTTTGTCTTTTTTATTCGTAGTACAGAAAAATATCGTAGCTTTGTCATTGGTGATTATTGCATATCTATATTGTAACCAACTTGTTTTTCAACTATAACAATACAAATAGCGAGGTTTACCTTTTTTTGAAATCTCTTGTGTTGCAGAACTCGCATTAAAATAAATTCAAACGTAAAAATATCAAACAAAACCATGAAAAAACTTTTAATATCGGCTGCCTTTTGCATTATGGTAATGGCAGCACAGGGTCAGCAGAACCTTAGCTGGGGACAAGGGCCGCAGGTGGCATCTCCGGATGTTCATGCCGACAATAGCGTTACGTTTAACATTATTGCTCCTGATGCGCAGAAGGTGCAGATTACGGGCGATATGCTGCCTGCAAAGAAGGTGGAATACCAAGGCAACACCTACGACATGCCGGGCGTGGTAGACCTTGTGAAGAATGACAAGGGTGTCTGGAGTTATACCACCGAGCCTCTGAAGCCCGAACTTTATACCTATAACATGATTGTTGACGGCGTGAAAATCATCGACCCGCTTAACGTCTATAACATCCGCGACATCAACAATCTCTTTAGTGTGCTGCTGATTGGCGGCGACAAGCGTGCCGACCTCTACAAGGTTAACAAAGTGCCTCACGGAACGGTTAGCAAGGTGTGGTACGACAGTCCTACGGCTGGCTTGACTCGTAGGCTGACGGTCTACACCCCGGCAGGCTACGAGACCAGTGGAAAGCAATATCCTGTGCTCTATCTGCTGCACGGAATTGGCGGTGATGAGAATGCTTGGAGCGAACTCGGCCGTGCTGTACAGATTCTCGACAATCTTATTGCACAGGGCAAGGCTAAGCCGATGCTTGTTGTTATGACCAACGGCAACATCTCGCAGGAGGCTTGTCCGGGCGAGACAAGCGAGGGTTTCCGCGTGCCTACAATGATGCTTCCGAAGACGATGGAGGGCAGTTTCGAAACGGCTTTCCCCGACGTTGTGAAGTTTATTGAGAAAAACTATCGAGTGAAGAAGGACAAAGGTAATCGCGCCATTGCCGGATTGTCGATGGGCGGTTTCCACAGCCTCTTCATCAGCATAAACAACCCTGATTTGTTCGACTATGTGGGATTGTTTTCTGCTGCCGTAGACCAGCAGCAACCCGACACGAACGGTCATCCCGAAATCTATGCCGACCGCAACGCGAAGATTGACGGCCTCTTTGCCAAGAAGCCTAAACTCTTCTGGATAGGCATAGGAAAGACCGACTTCCTTATCAAGAATAACAATGACTTGCGCGCATATCTCGATTCGAAGAAGCACAAGTACACTTATCTCGAGACCGACGGCGGTCACATCTGGCGCAACTGGCGCATCTATCTTTCAGAATTCACACCATTATTGTTTAAATAATAGCTTATGAAGAAGATTATGTTTTTCGGGCTCGGCATGGCAGCCCTCATGGTAGGTTGTACATCTGCCGACAAGGTGAGTAAAAACACTATCAATCAGGAAGAAGTGATGGGCAAACTGTCGCTCGAGGACAAGGCTCACTTCGTTATTGGTACTGGCATGTCCGGTTTCTCTGGCGATAATGCCGTTATAGGTGCTACGCGTAATATTGTTCCTGGTGCTGCTGGTACGACTTATCCGCTCGATTCGTTGGGAATCCCTGCTGTCGTTTTGGCAGATGGTCCTGCCGGACTGCGCATCGATGCCAAGCGCGAGGGCGATTCAGCCACATATTACTGCACCCATTTCCCAATAGGAACTCTGCTTGCTTCTACATGGAACACAAAGTTGATAGGAGAGGTTGGTCAGGCCATTGGCGAGGAGGTTAAGGAATATGGTGCCGATGTTCTGCTTGCTCCAGCCCTTAACATCATGCGAAATCCGTTGTGTGGTCGAAATTTCGAGTACTATTCTGAAGACCCGGTTGTGGCAGGAAAGACCGCTGCCGCCTATATCGCAGGCGTTCAGAAGAACGATGTCGGAACAAGTATAAAGCACTTCGCTGCCAATAATCAGGAAACAAACCGTATGAATACCGATGCACGCATCTCGCAGCGAGCCTTGCGCGAAATCTATCTGAAGGGCTTCGAGATTGCCATAAAAGAGAGTAAGCCTTGGACGGTGATGACTTCTTATAACTACATCAACGGAGTGTATTCTTCTGAAAGTAAAGACCTTGTGGAAACCATTCTGCGCGATGAATGGGGCTACGAAGGCACGGTGATGACCGACTGGTTTGGCGGAAAAGACGGCGCCAAGCAGATGTGGGCTGGAAACGATATGCTTCAGCCCGGAAAAAAAGAGCAGTTCGACAGTATCGTGGCTGGCGTGAAGAACGGAAAACTTGCCGAGGCCGACCTCGACCGCAGCGTAAGTCGTATTCTGAATCTTGTTGAGAAAAGTCCTCGTTTCCAAGGATATCAGTTCAGCAACAAACCCGATTTGAAGGCTCATGCAGCCGTAACTCGCCAGTCTGCTGCCGAAGGTATGGTCTTGATGAAGAACGAGAAGGCTCTGCCATTCGCCAAGACCGTAAAGAATGTGGCTCTCTACGGAAATACATCTTACGATTTCATTGCCGGCGGAACAGGCTCTGGCAATGTTAATCACGCTTACGTCGTGTCGCTTCTCGATGGCTTGAATAACGGCGGTTACTCAGTTTCAGGAAGCCTGAAAAACGCCTACGAAACATAT
Organism: Bacteroidales bacterium KHT7; assembly: GCA_900102385.1. Lineage (GTDB taxonomy): Bacteria > Bacteroidota > Bacteroidia > Bacteroidales > Bacteroidaceae > Ga6A1. The sequence continues at coordinate 120,077 of FNBQ01000005.1, forward strand.
CTTGGTGATATCAAGAAGAAGGCTGAGGCTGAAATCAAGGAACTTGAAAAGAGCGATCCTGACAAGGCTATGTATGTCAAATTCCTGCCACAGCCGCTGCCGGCAGAAAAGTTGTTCTCCGTCGACGAACTGAAAAAGCAGGCAGAGACTGCCGACATCGCCGTAATAACGCTTGGACGCTTGTCTGGCGAGTTCCTCGACCGCAAGGTTGCCGATTTCAATCTGAGCGCTTCGGAGCGTCAGTTGCTTCAGCAGGTGTGCGATGTCTATCATAAGGCAAACAAGAAGGTGGTTGTGCTTCTGAATATCGGCGGAGTAATAGAGACAGCATCGTGGAAGGACTTGCCAGATGCCATTCTCTGCGCTTGGCAGGCCGGTCAGGAAGGCGGAAACAGCGTTGTCGATGTACTCAGCGGCAAGCAGTCGCCATCAGGAAAATTCACCATGACATGGCCTGTGAAGTTCACCGATGCCTATTCTTCAAAGAATTTCCCAATAGACGAAGACCCTCGCATCGACATGCTTAATCAGGGCAAGAAGGGCAATGTGCGCAACGTTGACTTTACCGAATACGAGGAAGACATCTACGTTGGCTACCGCTATTTCGACTCGTTCAACGTTCCTGTAAGTTATCCGTTCGGCTTTGGTCTGAGTTATACTACTTTCGAGTATAGCGATGCAAAGATTGACAAGAAAAACGATGGCTACGAAGTGTCTGTAACAATCAAGAATACTGGCGAGCGAGAGGGCAAGGAGGTTGTAGAACTCTACATCTCTGCTCCAGATTCGAAGGCTGCCAACAAGCCAGCCAAGGAGTTGAAGGCTTATGCCAAGACAAAGAATCTGAAGCCGGGCGAGAGTGAGACTCTTACGCTTAGTGTTGCTGCTGCCGATTTGGCATCTTTCGATGAGGCTTCTTCGGCATGGGTTGTTGCCGAGGGCGAATATCAGTTCCTCGTAGCCGCTTCGGTTCAGGACATCAAGGCAACTCTGAAAGCATCTGTCAAGAATCAGCAGACAAAGGTTCACGACGTGCTGAAACCAGAGGTGAAACTCAATCTGCTAAAGAGATAGATGTATGAGGACGATAATAACATTGGCACTTGCGGCGATGTGCAGTCTTTCCGTTCAGGCTCAGGAGAAACTGTTCAACAGCGCCAGCGTGCAGTCTCCGGTTGTAAACAAAGATGGCACGGTCACTTTCAACCTTTATGCTCCAAAGGCTGTAAAGGTTGAGGTGACGGGCGATTTTCTGCCAACAAATCCTGTCGAGATTCCCGGATATGGCACATACGATGCTCCCGGTGTAGCCCAGCTTGTTGAGGGCAAGAACGGTGTGTGGAGTTACACAACCAGCAAACTGGCTCCCGAGATGTATAGCTATACTTTCAACATAGACGGAATGACGGGTGTGAAAGACCCTGCAAATATCTATGTCAATCGCGATATTGTATCGTTTACCAACATCTTTATTGTAAGCGCAGAAAAGGGCGACAAAGGCGATTTGTACAGAGTAAACGAAGTGCCTCACGGAAACCTCAGCAAGGTGTGGTACAACAGTCCAACGCTGAAGATGCAGCGACGCATGACAATCTATACTCCTCCCGGCTACGACAAGGGCGGAAAATATCCCGTCCTGTATCTGCTTCATGGTTCGGGTGGCGACGAGAATGCTTGGAGCGAGCTTGGCAGAGCCGCCCAGATTCTCGACAACCTCATAGCCATGGGCAAGGCAAAGCCGATGATTGTTGTAATGCCAAATGGCAATCCAAACTGTCAGGCTGCTCCGGGCGAGTGGTCGTTTGGAATGTATACTCCAGGATTCCGTGGCGCAGGCACAGGCCCGACCGAGCCTGCCGCTGCCACCATTCCTGCCAGTTTCATGGATATCGTCAAGTATGTTGATGCCAACTACCGAACCGTTAAGAACCGTGCTGGGCGTGCCGTCTGCGGACTGTCAATGGGCGGTGGACACACGTTCGCCATCAGTCTGCTTTATCCAACCACGTTCGATTATTACGGACTCTTCTCTGCCGGTCTGCATCTGGGCAAGGACTTCAACATGAATCAGCCTTTTGCCGAGCAGATTAAGAGCGACCCTAATTTCGCGCAGCAGAGTGCAAAGTTGTTCGGCAGCAAGCCAAAGCTCTACTGGATGGGTATGGGCAAGACCGACTTCCTGTACCAAAGTACCGTAGACCTTCGCAACTACTGGGACAGCAAGGACTACAAGTACGAATATGTCGAGACCGACGGCGGTCATATTTGGCGCAACTGGCGCATCTATCTAACTATGTTTGCTCAAAAGATTTTTAAGTGAGAATCACTTGTTCTGATATAATAAATCCGCAGGCTCTTAAGTGAGCTTGCGGATTTTTGTTAATAAAAATTTTTACACGTTCTTCTCTGCTATGTCTTGAAATTTGACAAGGAATGCTGTGGATGACAGTATGAATTGATTAAAGAACTGAAAGGATTTGTATATACCAGAAAAAAGTCGTACTTTTGCACTCGTGTTCATCGGAGGGCACTTTTGGAAACTGTGCTGGATAAGATGATGATGCCTTTGTGGCTCATTGTTTTATCCAGCATATTTTTTATTGAAATCTAAAAACAAGAAATATGCAGAGAGACGCTATTGATTTCGGGAGGACAAGTGTTCCGCAGTTGTTTGTTAGGTTGTTTATCCCTACACTGACGGGATTGTTGTTTGGGTCGTTGCTCAACGTTACCGATGGCATCTTCGTGGGGCGTGGTGTGGGCAGCGATGCTTTGGCGGCGGTGAATATCGTAGCACCGCTTTTTCTGCTAACTACCGGTGTGGTGCTGATGTTTGCCAGCGGTGTAAGCATTGTTGCCGCTATTCATCTGTCGAAAGGCAATGTTAAGGCGGCCAATATTAACGTTACGCAGGCGTTGACTATCCCTTTTGTACTCATCGCTCTGCTGTTGAGCGTGGTAGTGCTCATGCCACGCGAAGTAACTATACTCTTCGGAGGTTCTGAGCGGCTTGTTCCCTATGTGACCGATTATCTGCGCTGTGCAGCAATTGGAATTCTGATGTGCGTGCCGTTGTTTGTCGGGATGTTCGTGGTGCGACTGGATGGCTCGCCCAATTTTGCCATGATGGTAAATATCATCAACTCGCTTCTTAACATAGGGCTCGACTATCTTTTTGTGTTCCCGCTTGAGATGGGTATCAAGGGGGCTGCCATTGCTACAAGTATGGCCAGCACGGTATCGGCCTTGGTAATGATGGGCTATTTCGTGTTCCGTAGCAGGCAGATACGGTTTTATCATCCCAAGTTCTCGCATAAAGCCATTCGCCTGACAATGCGTAATGCCGGCTATATGGTGAAGTTGGGAGTCTCTACTTTCTTAGGCGAGACAGCCCTATCGTGCATGATGATTGTTGGCAACTATATGTTCATGAGTCGATTACAGGAGGATGGCGTGGCTGCTTTTTCGGTGGCTTGTTATCTGTTTCCTTTGGTATTCATGGTGGGCAATGCCATAGCTCAGTCGGCTCTGCCAATCATCAGTTATAATCATGGTTTGGGACGGCATGACCGTATCGCTCACACGTTCCGTCTGTCTATGACCGTAGCTGCTACTGCAGGCACGCTCATCACGCTGCTCGGAATCTTTGGCGGTCATTTGCTGGCTGGCCTCTTTCTCGAGCCCGGCATACATTCGTGGGAGATAGCCGCCCAAGGGCTTCCGCTCTATGCCTTGAGTTTCGTATTCTTCACACTAAATCTGGTACTGATAGGCTACTATCAGGCATTGGAGAAGCCGCAACCTGCCACCGTATTTATGCTGCTGCGCGGTTATGTGCTTATCATCCCGATATTTATTATTCTGCCCAACATTTTTGGCGATGAAGGTCTGTGGCTTGCCACTCCGATTAGCGAGGCTCTGACATTCATTGTCATCGTGGGATATTATTTAAGAAAGAAGACGTTGATACGCTAACCGTTCGTCTCCTGAGGACAGATAGATTATGCCGCAATAGGTGAAACCGTGTTTCAGAAGATTGTGCTGCATAATCTTGTTGTCCTTGTGAGTGTCTACGCGGATGTTTGCATCGTGGGAGAAACAGAAGTCCATGATGCTGCTGAAAATTCCATGTGTGTGGGGATAACTGGCGATGCGATGAATGACATGGTAAGACCGCTCATCATCAAGCCATTCTCCTTCGTATATCTTTGCGTAAGTAGGGTCGGGCGAGGGTAGAAAGGCGAAGTAGCCTACAGGCTTTCCATCATCTTCGACCACAAATCCGCCATTCTTTTGTATATCTGAGGTAATTACTGTTTCAGACGGATAGTTGCCTTCCCATTGGTGCATATTGCCCGACTGACGCATTATCTTCTTTGCGACATCTATTACTGACATTATGGCTGCCACATCCTCAAACTTCGCTTTTCTTACAACTCTTTTCATAAATGTCGTGGTGATATGCTTGTTTATAAGTTCTTTTCCATTCTGAAGCAGGTGAAAGTAACGCCTTCGATTTTTTTGTCGAGGTTTGCCACATAGCCCATAGTCTCGTAAAAGTGAATCTTGTTGTCGCGGCTCTCCAATACTGATATTTTGTAGCCCAGTTCTCTTGCCCACATCTCGGCTTCTCTGACAACGAGCGTTCCAAGTCCCTGACGCCGATATTCAGGCAGAACTACGATTCTTCCAAGCATCACCCGTTCGTCGTCAATGCCATACAGACGGCATGTGGCAACAGGCAAGTAGTTGTCTACGATTACGATATATTTTGTATCGGGCGTGTCGTGTTCGTCGAACTCTTCGTACAGCGTAATCTGGTGTTTCCGCGCCATTGCCTGTATGCGTACATAATAGGCTCCGGCCTGTTCGGCAGTCTTTGTTGCTCTTATTATTTCCATGTTTTGTTTCTTTTGCACCGACGGTTTATTAAATCAGTTGTCTCATTCTTTTCTCAAACTTGAAGAGTCCATCTTCTTGTTCGAACTGCTCAGGCATGTTTGGGTCGGGATGATGCTCGTTGAAGAATTCGACGGCGTGGAAACCGCAGCTGTTAATGTAGAAATGGATGTTGCGGCGGTTAAAATAAGGGGTGAAGGTTTCCCAAACTTCTATCTCGGGATGAATGGCCTCTATCGTTTTCCAGATGGACTGGCCGATGCCTTTGCTCTGAACGCCTGTCTTTACATAGAGGAATGCGAGCTCACCAGAATTGCCATTCACGATAATGATTGCGCCGCCCACGCGCTGACCATCTTCGCTGATGGCTTCGTATGCTTCGGCCCCTTCAGCCTCTAATGACTGATAGAAGTCCTTGTCGGGCAATATCTGCCATTGGCTTGAAGCGTCGTCGGCATCCGTTTTTTCATGACTGTGAGATTTGAAGCCATGCTCAAAAGCCATCTGCATCTCTTCTTTGAAAGCAATGGTATGCTCTTCTGATAGTCTTGTGAGTTGAATTCTGTTTTTTGTCATGTTTGTAAATTCCTAATTGTTAGTTTTGTGCTTGTGAGGCGAATTTCTGATGTCGTTTTTTTGAGAAGAATTTCTTTGTTCTTCTTTTCAAATGTTGCAAAGGTACTATTTTTTTGCCGCCAAAAAGAAAAGATTAGATTGTTTGTTCTCTTTTTGCTGTTTTTCATCTGGTTTAAGATTGTTGATGTTGGGAGCAAATTAAATTCTTTTACTGCTTGCTTTTTGTTGCCCCCAAAAAAATTAGAATATGTTTGTGTAATAAAGTTTGGTCAGACAGAACAAAAAGTGTACTTTTGTTTCCGTAAGATTTTTAAGACGGCTACCGTACATGGCAGAAAAGGCCGTTCATTCTTGGCTTAAGGCATTGAATCTCGATAATATCATCTTGATACATCAATAATGCTTACAGAAAAAAGTGTATAGACAAATATAGCATTGACAAACTATAAAGAATTTTCAGAATTATGAATGATACAAAATCAATGAAGTTTATAAAGAAGCATATCGTAACAGCATCTTTACTATTGCTAACCCTTACGGGGTATTCGCAGGGATTCCGCAACCCGGTACTTCCCGGTTTTCATGCCGACCCTTCGGTGTGTCGGGCTGGTGATGATTTCTATCTGGTGAACAGCACGTTCCAATATTATCCTGGTGTACCTGTATTCCATAGCAAGGATTTGATTCACTGGGAGCAGGTTGGTGCGTGTCTTACACGCGAGTCGCAGGTCAGAATAGAGGGTATGGACGAGCAGACGGGCATCTATGCCCCTACCATCCGCTATCACGAGGGGCGTTTCTATATGGTTACGACAGTGTTCCCATCTCGAAAGCATTTCTATGTCTATACCGACAATCCGAATGGCGAATGGTCAGACCCTATTTATATTGATTTCTGTGTGGGAAGTTGCGACCCGACGCTGTTCTTTGACGACGGAAAGTGTTACTTCCTATGGAAGGAAGGCGAAATAAAGATTTGCGAGATAGACGTAAAGACAGGAAAACAACTTGGTGACATTCATCTTTTGGGCTCAGGTCTTGGCGGACGATATCCTGAAGGACCGCATATATACAAGAAGGACGGCTATTACTATCTGTTGCTGGCCGAGGGTGGCACGGAGCATGGGCATCATGTGAATATCCTGCGCAGCAAGAATCTGTTTGGTCCGTATGAGCCAAACAACGCCAATCCGATTCTCTCGCATTTCAGCATGAAGATGCAGAACAGCCCTATTCAGGGATTAGGCCATGCCGATTTGGTGCAGGCTCCGGATGGGTCGTGGTGGATGATATGCCTTGGCTATCGCACTCACGGCTATCTGCAGCACGTTATGGGACGCGAGACTTTCTTGGCTCCTGTAAAGTGGGAAGCGGGTGGCTGGCCTGTAGTTAATAACGATGGTACATTGCAACTTGACATGCAATGTCAGACGTTGCCCCAAGTACCAATGCACAAAGAGCCTTCTAAGGATGAATTTGAGGCAGACAAGCTGTCGCTCTATTGGAGTCACTTGAATATGCCGCAAAGGGAGAACTATTCGCTGACAAGCCACAAGGGATGGCTCCGCATGAAGACATCGACTGTCACTCTCGATGAAGTGGGAAATCCTACCTTCATCGGGCATCGTCAGTCTGAACCAAACTTTACAGCCACGACAAAGGTAGATGTTTCAGGATTGAAGGATGGCGGAGCGGCTGGCATTACGGCCTATGCTGCCCATCATAATCATTACGATGTGCAGGTGGCAGTACGGGGCGGCAAGCGTTACCTTCAGGCCAAGATTCGTGTTGGTGAGATGGAGCATATCGAGAAGGAAATTCCTCTGAAACAGAATATCGTATATCTGCGCATTACTGCCGATCCGCAGTTCTATCACTTGCATTACTCCGTAGATGGCGAGCATTTCACTCATCTTGCACAAATGGACTACCGCTACCTGAGTACCGAGACTATCGGCGGTTTCTGTGGCGTACACATCGGCATCTTTGCCCATACGCTCACAAAGACCATCAGCCATGCCGACTTCGACTGGACGGACTTCGAGTTTAATAAATAAAAACAGCATTTTGATAATGAAAAATATCCTAACAGCAAGTCTTATGTTGCTTGTCATGACGATGAGCGTGATGGCACAAGAAAAATTCTGTATTGCCAAGGACGGAAATACGGCGGCAATCGTGGTAGATGAACAGGATTGGAAGGGTGTTGCCCGTGCAGCCAACGACCTTGGCGACGATGTTCGGAAGGTATGCGGAACGGCTTGTTCCGTAGTCAGCGCGATGTCTACCGACAAGCCAAACATCGTGGTCGGTACTATTGGCAAGAGTAGTATCATCAACAAATTCATCAAACAGAAGAAACTTGATGTGAATAAAGTGAAAGGGCAGTGGGAGTCGTTCGTTATCGATGTCGTCGACGGAAATCTTGTGGTTGCAGGCAGCGACAAGCGAGGTACAATCTACGGCATCTACGAGATAAGCCAGCGCATAGGCGTGTCGCCATGGTACTGGTGGGCCGATGTGCCTGTAAGACATCAGGACGAAGTTTACTGGGCTGATGGCAGATTTGTGCAGCCGTCGCCGAAAGTGAAGTATCGCGGTATTTTTATCAATGACGAATGGCCGTCGTTTGGTGAATGGGCAACAGAGCATTTTGGCGGTGTAAACTCTAAGATGTACGCTCACATGTTCGAACTGTTGTTGCGTCTGAAAGCCAACTATCTGTGGCCTGCCATGTGGGCTACAGCCTTCAACGAGGATGACTCTGAGAGCCCCCGCCTTGCCGATGAATACGGCATCGTGATGGGCACATCGCACCATGAGCCGATGATGCGAGCACATCAGGAATACTTGCACCGCAAGGAGCAGATAGGCCCTTGGGACTATGCCACGAACAAAGAACGTGTTGACAAGTTCTTCCTCGAAGGTATGCAGCGTAACAAGGCATACGATAATCTTGTAACTATCGGCATGCGTGGCGATGGTGATGTGGCTATGGGCAAGGGCGATGACGAGGATAATATGAAAACGTTGCGCGAAGTAATCAAGGGGCAGCGACAGATTATCAAGAAAGTGTACGGTCGCGAGGATGCCGTGCCGCAGCTCTGGGCCATCTTTACGGAAGTGCAACGCTACTACGATGCAGGCTTTACTGTGCCAGATGATGTAACCTTGTTGCTCTGCGATAACAACTGGGGCTATATCCGACGCATCGGTCGCGACTTCGAGCGCAAGCGCAAGGGCGGTCTCGGACTTTACTATCATATTGACATGAACGGTGGACCATGGAACGACCGCTGGGTGAACACGACCACCATTTCCAAACTGCGCGAACAGTTGAACCTTGCTTACCAGACGGGCATCGATCGTATCTGGATTATCAACGTTGGCGACCTGAAGCCCAAAGAAGTCCCCATCGACTTCATAATGCACTATGCTTGGAACCCCGAGGCCGTAAAGGCTGGTGATGAACAGGCATGGCTGCAAGGCTATACGGCTTCTGTATTTGGTCGTGAATATGCAAAAGAATCCGCCGCCCTCATTGCCAAGTATTCTAAATACAATCTTTGGCGAAAAGCCGAGGCTCAGGTGCAGGGCATCTTCAATCAGGAGGAAATGAAACGGACAGACAGCTTGTGGCTCTCGTTAGCTGCCCGTGCCGAGGCTCTACGCACCAAGATTCCAGCCGAGGCGCAGGATGCCTATTATCAGTTGGTCTATTATCCCGTAGTGGCAAGTGCCGGCGTCCAGCTCATCTATAATGCCGCTACCCGTGGTAATAAGCCGCTCGTCGGTCAGTTGATGGCTCGCGACCAGCAGCTTAGCGACTACTATCATCAAGTTGCTGGCGGCAAATGGAGCAAGATGATGCAAGACAAGCACATTGGCTATACCAAGTGGTCGATGCCTGATAGAAACATAGACCCAACGACGCTGGGCTTCGATGTTAGCCATGCCGTAGGCGAGCCTAAAGCCACTAAGGAGTATTCCATTCCTGCCTATCGGTACATTCGCAAAACTGATGGTAATGATGCCTCGTGGACATTTCTGCCAGACCTCGGGCGAGGGGAAGGGTGCATGGGGAGCAGCAACGTTCTCGTACAGAATAGCGGTGCTACGCTGGAATATGAAATCGACCTGACTGCCGACTGTAAGGTTGCTATAGGCATCCTGCCTACGCAGGACATATATCCGGCTCGTGGTCTTCGCCTTGGCATACAGATTGACAGTCAGCCTATGCAGACCATCGATGCCCGTCGTGGCATTGTCGATACTTTCTCGGAGTACAATCCTCAGAACATTTCCCGTTCCAAGGTCCTGAAACCTCTGCCTCCACGCAGTCGTCTGGCTCTGAGTGGCTTCTGGCAAGGGCATCAGTTGCCACGTCGCGATGAGGTGTTCGACAACCTCCGTTGGCTCGATACCACTTTCGAGGGTATAACTCCGGGCCATCACAAACTAAAGCTCATCATGATAGATCCGGAAATTGTAGTTGAGCAAATAGTGGTCAATCCCGACAATAACCATTATAGTTATTTCGGTAGATAGAATTAAGAAAAAACTTAAAAATCTGCAAATATAGGGCATGAAAACAAGTGGCTATATTTGCAGATTTTATTGTTTGGCTTTCAAAGGAATCTACTTTCCCACACTGAATCTACTTTCCGACGCAGAAATTCTTGAAAATGTTGCCGAGAACCTCGTCGTTTGATATTTGACCGGTTATTTCGCCGAGGATGTTGATTGTCTCGTTCAAGTCTTCGGCAACGAGGTCGCTGGGAATGTTGAGGTCGAGGGCGGTGCGCACCTTGGCAATGCTCTCGCCGGCCTTGCACAGCACCTCGTAGTGGCGCAGGTTTGTCACTATTATGTCGCTCTCGTTTACTTGCGGAATTGATGCCTTTGCCACCAGCCATTGCTTCAGTTCCTCTATGCCGCTGTTTTCGAGCGCGCTGATTGACATTATGTCGATGCCATCGCCAAGAGCGCGGCGTATTATATCGGCACATTGCGCAACGGCATTTTCTGTTGCTGAATCCGATTTGTTGAGCAGGACGGCAAGTTTCTTGTCCTTGCAATGGCGCGCGATGTCCCCCATCGCCTCGTTGTCTGTTCCGGCGAAAGTTGTAGAATCTATTAGCCAGAGCACGATTTCCGCCTTGTCCATCTTCTGAAAACTGCGCTCAATGCCTATGCGCTCAATCTCGTCGGTTGTCTGACGGATTCCGGCTGTGTCGATGAAGCGGAATATCGTTCCGTCGATATTCAGAGTTTCCTCTATCACGTCGCGCGTTGTTCCGTGAATGTTGCTCACGATGGCGCGTTCCTCGTTAAGCAGTCGGTTCAGAAGTGTGCTCTTGCCGGCATTCGTCTCACCGATGATTGCCACCGGAACGCCGTTCTTTATGGCATTTCCAAGTTTGAATGATGATGTAAGATAGCTGATGCGGTCCTCGATTGTTGCCGCCAGATTTCGAAGTTCGATGCGGTCGGCAAACTCAACATCCTCTTCGCTGAAGTCGAGTTCAAGTTCAAGCAACGACGTGATTTTCAGAAGTTTCTCGCGTAGTTGCGCAAGTTCTTTGCTGAATCCGCCACGCATCTGGTTCAGAGCCAATCGGTGCGTGCTTGCCGACGATGAGGCTATGAGGTCGGCAACGGCTTCAGCCTGACTCAAATCCATCTTGCCGCTCAGAAAGGCGCGTTTCGTGTATTCGCCAGCCTTGGCGGTGCGCGCTCCGTTGGCTATGAGGAGTTGCATCACGGTTTGCAGAATGTAGTCGCTTCCGTGGCACGAAATTTCAACCGAATCCTCGCCAGTGTAAGAGTGCGGCGCACGGAAGACGCTCACCAATACTTCATCGACGATGTTCCGCTCAGCATCGACAATATAGCCGAATACAACGCTGTTCGCCTTTGCTTTGGCAAGCGTTTTTCGACCTCTGAAAATCTTGTCGGCAATGCTAATCGCCTCTGTTCCCGAAACTCTCACAACGCCTATGGCACCTCCGCGGGCGGTGGCAATGGCGCATATCGTATCTTCCGTAATCATAATCAAAAAAATGGGTGTTTAATTGTTTTTTGCCTGCGGTAGAAGTTCTGTCTGTATGTTGTTCATCGAGTTCCACAGACTGTATCTCGCCTCCGGATTCATCTGCTCTAACTGCGCAAAAATCTGCTTGATGTCAGAGCGGTGCGAATCGGTTTCGTATGGACAGTTCTTTATCAGTTTCCGATAGCCGTGAAGTTCTGCGAGCCTTTTCAGGTCGGCTTCGTGAACGAGGCACATCGGACGGATAATCGTCATGTCGAATTTCCTCATCACGAGTTTCGGCGGCATGGTGCTGAATGCTCCTTGAAAGGTGATGTTCATCAGCATCGTTTGCAGAATGTCGTCCTGATGATGCCCGAGCGCTATCTTATTGCAGCCCAGTTCTTTTGCAAGCATAAAGAGGGCTTTTCGCCGGTTCCACGAACAGAGAAAGCATGGCGACTTCCGATTGTCGGTTGTGGGGTCGAAAGATGTCTCCACGATGTGAAGTTTTACGCCGTGGCTCGCTGCAAACTCCTCAAGATATTTGTGGTCGCTTTCGTACTTTATGTTGGTCATCACAACGTGTGCCGCCTCTACCGTGAAGCGCGGTTTCAGAACCTTGCTGCGCTCGGCAAGCAGTTCGAGCAGAGCCAGCGAGTCCTTTCCGCCCGAAAGCGCAATAAGTATCTTGTCGCCCTCGTCGATGAGCGAATATTGCACCAATCCTTTCTGAAAATGCGTGCGGATGCGCTTGGTGAGTTTGTACTCCTCCGACAATTTTTTCTGTTCGTCCATTTTATTCATAATAAGCAGGCAAAATTATGAAAAAAAGCGCACATAAGCCACGTGGATTCAGAAAAATGCTGAAAGGAAAGATTTTTCCGCTGTATATTTGTTAAAAACGGAACTCTTTTTTGGTGATGTGGCGCAAAAAAATGTATCTTCGCGGAATGAAGCAGAATATACCAGTTATGAGCGTTACAGGCTCGGACAATACGGGCTTTGCCGGAGTTCAGGCAGACATACGCACAATCTCGGCTCTCGGAGCGCGTGCCGTCACGGCAATTACTTCGATAACCGTTCAGGATGCCTACGGGATTCAGAGCATCCACGACCTTCCGGCAAGCATGGTGGCTGGACAGACAAAGGCGGTGTTCAACGATGTGCATCCGCGAGCCGTGAAGGTGGGGATGGTGCGTGATGCCGAGACTGTAAGGGCTTTGCGAAACGAGATTATCGGCTGCCGGAAGATTGTTCTCGTGCCGGGAATCTTGTCGTCGCATGGCGAGCGTCTGCTCAGCGATGCCGCCATCGAGGCATGGAAGTCGAACCTCATTCCCGAGGCTTCTCTGCTCATACTGAAGTGTAGCGAGGCCGAACTTCTTCTCGGCATGACCGTCGCCACAAACGACGATATGGTTCGTGCCGCAGAAAGGCTTGTCGAGATGGGAGCGCAGGCCGTGATGCTCCGTGGCGGACATCAGACCGAGGGAATGCTCACCGCCATTCTCTATGCCGAGGGACAGAAGCGTTTCTTCTCGTCGCACAACACCGAAGGCTGGCAGAAGCACGGCGTTGCCGGAGTATTCTCTACGGCGGTGGCAACGCGCATGGCTATGGGCGACGATGTTTTTCAGGCGGTGGCTAATGCCCATGCCTATGTTCACAGTCAGGTGGTTTATTCGGTAACGGCAGAAAGTCGTCTGGCGCGTCCTGCCGACATTTACAATCGTTTTATGTCGATAATTGCCGAGAATTACAAGTCGGCTCACGATGTAGCTTTCTATGCCGGAAGACTCTCCATAACAACACGTTACCTCTGTCAAGTTACGGATAAGGCTGTGGGCAAGTCGCCAAAGCAGATTATTGCCGAATACATAATGCACGAGGCGGTAACGCTTCTCGAAAACTCGCGTCTCACCATTCAGGAGATTTCCGACAGCCTTGGCTTTTCGTCTCAGGCAATGTTTAGCAAGTTCTTCCGTAATAATTGCGGAAAATCGCCGACTCAAGTCCGTAAAGACTACTGAAAATCTGACAAAAAGAAAGCATTAGGATTGTTTCGACAGAAATTTTCCAGATGTTTTTTTTGTTTGTTTCGGCTTATTGTTTTCTCTTTTCGGAATAGAATTTTGTCGTTTTGTGCAAATGAAATTTATTTTGCACCACAAATTTCAAACAAAAGAAAATAAAACGCAAAATGGAAAACAGAGTAGAACTAAATCGTAATTTGGCGCAGATGCTCAAGGGCGGCGTCATCATGGATGTAACAACCCCAGAGCAGGCTCGCATTGCCGAGGAAGCTGGTGCTTGTGCAGTAATGGCATTGGAGCGTATTCCGGCAGATATCCGCGCAGCAGGCGGCGTTAGCCGTATGAGCGACCCTAAGATGATTAAGGGCATTCAGGAAGCTGTCTCAATCCCAGTCATGGCAAAGTGCCGTATCGGTCATTTTGTTGAGGCTCAGATTCTCGAGGCCATCGAGATTGACTATATCGACGAGAGCGAGGTTCTCAGTCCGGCAGATGATGTTTATCACATTGACAAGCGCAAGTTCAAAGTGCCTTTCGTTTGTGGTGCTAAGGATCTTGGCGAGGCATTGCGCCGAATCAACGAGGGTGCTACAATGATTCGTACAAAGGGCGAGCCGGGCACGGGCGATGTTATTCAGGCCGTTCGCCACATGCGCATGATGCAGAGCGAGATCCGTCGCCTTGTTTCAATGAGCGAGGACGAGCTTTACGAGGCAGCAAAGCAGCTTCGCGTGCCTTACGATTTGGTAGATTTCGTTCATAATAACGGCAAACTTCCAGTCGTAAACTTCGCAGCCGGCGGCGTTGCAACTCCAGCCGATGCGGCTCTGATGATGCAACTCGGTGCTGAGGGCGTTTTTGTTGGTAGCGGTATCTTCAAGAGCGGTGACCCGGTAAAGCGTGCTCAGGCAATCGTAAAGGCTGTTACAAACTACAACAATCCTAAGGTCATTGCCGAATTGAGCGAGGATCTTGGCGAGGCTATGGTTGGCATCAACGAGAGTGAGATTGAGTTGCTGATGGCTGAAAGAGGTAAGTAATATGATTATTGCAATATTAGCATTACAGGGAGCATTTGCTGAACATCAGCAGATGCTCCAAAAATTAGGTGCCGACTCTGTTCTGATTCGCAATCTGCCCGACTGGCAGGAATTTATCGGTCGCGACGAGCCGAAAGGACTCATCATTCCGGGCGGAGAGAGTACGGCAATGAAACGCATCATGCGCGATGAGAATCTCGTAGAGCCTATCCGCAGCGCAATTGCCGGCGGACTTCCTACTTTTGGAACATGCGCCGGAATGATTCTCTTGTCAAAAAAGATTGAGGGCAACGATTCTGAATCGTTCCTTGGCAATGCTGCCATGAACGTGGTTGTGCGCAGAAACGCCTACGGCCGTCAGCTCGGCAGTTTCTATACCGAAGAATCCTTCGGCGACATCTCATCTTCCGAAGACGAGAAAGTGCCGATGACATTCATCCGCGCTCCGTTTATCGTTGAGGTGGGCGAGGGCGTAAAGGTGCTTGCGAAGGTCGATGGCAACATTGTGGCTGTTCGTCAGGGTAGTCTGCTTGCCACTTCATTCCATCCCGAACTGAATGATGATTTGAGGGTTCACCGATATTTCCTTGGTATGATAGGTTAGGGTAAGGGCACAAAAAAAGGTTGTCATCCCGACAACCCATCTTTTATAACCTTTAATCTAATACCATGAAAAACACGTTGCAAAGATACGGCAATTTTTATGTTTTGCAACATATTTGAGCTAAAATTTTACTCCGATTAACATTTTTTAACATTTGTTAATTTAATATCGAATACTTTTTTGTTGTTTTATATCTAAAAGTATTACCGTTTTAATTTATAATCAGCCAAAAAGCATTGTTTTTCTCGACGGAAAAATATATCTTTGCATAATCATTTTAATACACAGAATAATGAACATGAAAATTAGAGGTAAAATGCTCGGCTTTGCACTAATGCTGAGTATTGGTGCTATGGCACAAAAAGCTTATATGCTTAACGGAAAATGCGAATCAAACGTAAAGAAACTTTATGTAAACGATATGCTAGGCAACACTATTGACAGCGTTGCCGTAAAGTCTGGCACGTTTGTGTTCAAGTCAAAATCAACAGAGGCTAATCAGGTGCTTGTGCTGGCAACGCGCAAGAGCCGCCGAATGTCGGGCTACAAGTCGGCTATGTACATTGTAGATGGCGACAAAATCAGCATAGACCTTACAACCGGTGCAAGCAGCGGCACAAAACTCAACGACCTTCTGAAGAAGGAGAACGCCCTCCTCGGAAGCATTGCTGACAACGACGAGGCAAAATACGTCAAGACTCTGAAAGAAATAGTGAGCCGTAACCGCAACAACGTGGTTGCCGGAGTGTTTATGAACGAACTTTGCTATGAGGTTGAGTATGAGGAACTTTGTAAAATGCTCGACCCTTCGCTTCCTTACTTCGGAAACTCGGTAATGAGCCGTCCAAAGAAGGTTAAGGAGGCTTACGAGAAGTCGATGCCAGGAAAGAAGTACATCGACCTCGAGATTCCAGATGCCAGCGGAAATGTTCATCGACTCAGCGAGTGGATAGGAAAGGGCAAGTATGTTCTTATCGACTTCTGGGCTTCGTGGTGCGGTCCGTGCCGAAGAGAGATGCCAAACGTGGTTGCCAACTACGAGAAGTACAATCCTAAAGGCTTGGAGATAATCGGAATCTCATTCGACTCGAAGGCTGAGGCTTGGAAGGGTGCGGTTGAGCGTCTTGGAATGAAGTGGGTTCAGTTGTCCGACCTAAAGCAATGGAAGTGCGTAGCTGCCGAGCCTTACGGCATCATGTCAATCCCTTCGAACGTGCTTGTTGCTCCCGACGGAACAATTGTTGCAAAGAATCTGATGGGCGAGAAACTCGGCGAGAAACTTGCCGAAATCTACAAATAATTCAGGAAAACTCCGAAGCAAGAAAAGTTGGTTGCTCCGGAGTTTTTCATTTTCCAACTAAAACCGAGCATTCAGCCGCGATAAAAACAATACTTGTGTATTTTTGCCGTTTACATAAAAAATGCTAAATTTGTGCCGTTTTTCATAAATAGAATAGTGATGAAGATTATAAGATATGCTTTTCTTGCCGTTGCGATGCTCGTAGCCGGAAGCGCGTGGGCTCAGACGGCAGCACAGATAAACCTGCTGAAGAAGCAGGCGATGAAAGGAAACATCCAGTCGTGCGCCAAGTTGGCTGCCTATTATCGTGCCAATTGGATGCTCGACGATGCCGAGACTTATTACACCAAGCAGATAATTCTTCTGAACAAGAAGAAGCAGAGCAACGAGGCAATGGCTGTGGCTCGTCTGCGCGAGCAGGTGCGAAAACTGCGCGACAATCTGCCAAACACATCGAAGGTGCAGTTTATCGACAGCGTGGTGGTTGACAAGGAGGCTTTCCTAAGCGAGATAAAGATGGACAAGGAGAACGGAACCATCGACTCGTATCAGCATTTCTTCAACGTAGCCGATTCTACCGGCGCGATGATTTTCCTTAACGGATTCGGAACAAAACTCACATATTCGTATCGCAACGAGGCCGGACATCTTCAGCTTTTCACCTGCGACAAGGCGGGTGATGGTTGGACAGAATCGCACATCTGCCGTGGACTTCAGGAAGATTGCGACATCAATTATCCGTTTGTAAATTCCGAAGGAACAAAGATGTACTACTCGTCAAACAGTCGCGAAGGCATCGGAGGATACGACATTTACATGACTCGCGAGAACGGCGACGGTACGGGTTTTGTTGAGCCTGCCAACCTCGGTTATCCGTTCAATTCTGAGTTTAACGAATATCTTTATGTCGAAGACGACGTTAACCAACTTGGATGGCTCGTCAGCGACCGATATCAGCCCGAGGGAAAGGTGTGCATCTACATCTTCATTCCCGAAGGATTGCGAACTTCTTACGACTACAACGACCCTGATGAGCGCAAGCAGTGCCAGAAGGTGGCAATGCTTCACAGTCTGAAGGATACTTGGACCGACAAGGACGCCGTTGATGAGGCTCTTGAGCGTCTCGCCTTCGTACGCAACCAGAGTGAGGCGGCGAAGAACGTTGTTCCGAAGAAGGAATTCACCTTTGTGGTAGACGACGACCATGTTTACTATTATCTGTCCGACTTCAAGAGCCCTTCAGCTTACACGTCGGTAAACAACTGGCTGGCTCGCAAGAAGCACTTTGAGGATATGAGTGCGAAACTCGAACAGCAGAGACTTGTCTACGCATCGTCGTCGGTTGCCGAGAGACAGCGCATGGCAAATTCGCTTTATCAACTTGAAGAACAAGTTTTCGAACTCGAGGATTTGGTTAAGCAGGTAGAGAAGAATCTTCGCAAGGAAGAACTGTCGGCACTTGGACTGCTCAGATAATTTTCAGGTACAGAAAGAATGGACAATCAGGAATATCTTGACAAGTATGAAGATGCGCTGATGCAGAAGATAGCGCAGATGTGCGTGGCTATGCAAGTTGCCGACAAGGTTCTTGCATCATCGCCCGATATAGACAACCGATGGGAGCAGATTGCTCTGCCATACATGGGCGATGCCGTTAAGGAGTTCGAGAAATATCCTACCGTCTCGCTTGGCTGGGCAATGTACGTTGGAATGGCTGTGGCACATTGCTGGGATGCCGAGTGGGAGAAATATTCGGGCTGTCAAAATCTGTACGAGACGTTTCGCGACGTGCGCGGATTCGATTGTATGGACGAATACATCCGCGAGGATATCTTGCAGATGAAAGGCGAGGAGTATGACCGTTGCGAGGAACTTGTGCGCATCTGCTCCGAGAAGTCTCTCGACATAATCCGTCACGAGCAGGTAGAGCCGGGAAGTCCGATGGCATTTCATGTGTATGTACGCAGCATAAAGGTGCTTTATAAACTCGGTGCTGCCATCGAACTGAAGCGTCTTGGCTACAAAATGGAAAAACAATGAACGAAAGAGAAAAACGATACAAAGAAGCCAATGCTCTTTTTCTTAAAACAAAGGAGGAAGAAGGCATCTATACAAAGCACCAGAGCGGAATGCTCTACCGCAAGATTAAGGAGGGGGCTGGCGGAACGGTCTTTCCGCGCACAAACAGCATTGTGTTTGTCCACTACACAGGTAAGTTGATTGACGGCAAGGTTATCGACACAACCGAAGACGGACATTCGTTGCCTGCCTGCTTTGTTGTTCGCGAACTGATAATGGGCTGGCAGATTGCTCTCACAAAGATGCGCGCTGGCGACCGCTTCGAGATAATCCTTCCGTACGACCTTGGCTATGGCAAGAAACGGTGCGACGACATTCCCGGTTACTCAACACTCATTTTCGAACTTGAACTGATAAAAGTAGAACAGAGATAAAAGAAAAGTTCCTAATCGCTAAACGGTTAGGAACTTTTTTATGCTTTTACAACTCTGCGATAAGTTGCTCAACTGCCTCTTGCTTTGTTGCCCAGCTTGTTACGAAGCGCACGGTTGAATGTGTCTTGCCTCGTGTGCCCCAAATCTCGAATGTAGATGTCTGCATCAGCCTGTCAATCACCTCGTTTTGTAGGGTGAAGAACTGCTGGTTGGTAGGAGAGTCGATGAACGGCTTGTAGCCTTTCGCCTCGAAACCTTTCTTCAGAATCATTGCCATGTCGATGGCGTGAGCCGATATCTTGTGGTAGAGATTGTCGGTAAACAGTGTTGCAAACTGAATGCCGAGCAGTCTTCCCTTGGCGAGCAATGCTCCGTGCTGCTTTATTAGTGGGAAGAAGTGCTTGAGTAAGCCCTTGCGAGCCACCACGCACTCGCCAAACAGCGCACCGACCTTTGTTCCGCCGATGTAGAAGATGTCGCAGAGGTCTTTCATGTCCTTCAGCGTGATGTCAGCCTCAGGACAAGCCAAGCCGTAGCCAAGTCGTGCGCCGTCGATGTAAAGCGGAATGTCGTGCTTCTGGCAGATGCCGTGCAGCTTAGTTAGCTCTTCTTTAGAATAGATTGTTCCGTACTCGGTTGGAAAACTAATGTACAGCATTCCCGGAGCAACCATGTGCTCGTATGTCTCGTCGGCATAGAAGTTTGTTATGAAGTCCTCAACCTCATCGGCATCTACCTTTCCGTCGTGCGATGGCAGAGTAAGAACCTTGTGTCCGCACGATTCTATTGCGCCCGATTCGTGTGCATTGATGTGTGCCGTTGTGGCAGCCAATACACCCTCGTGACGTGCCAGCAAGCCGTCAATCACGGTAGAGTTTGTCTGCGTTCCGCCCACCAATAAATGAACGTCGAGTTCATCGCTTCCGCAAGCCTCTCTGATTAGTTGCTTTGCCTTTGCCGTGTAGTCGTCGCTTCCGTATCCGGTGGTTTGCTCAAGGTTTGTCTCGAGCAAGCGCTGCATCACAAGCGGATGTGCACCTTCCATGTAGTCGCTGTCGAAATGTTTCATTTCTTTTACGTTTAATTTTTTGTTTGTTTATCTCATTTTTGTGGATTTTTCCAATCGAGGGCAATGCCGATGCACATACATCTGCTCGTCTTTTCGAACTTGATGGAGTGCGACGTTTTGGCAGGAACGTAGATGTAATCACCCTTGGTGAATGGCACTTTCTCGTCGTTTATCGTGAAGAATCCTTCGCCTTCTTCCCAATAAAAATGCTCGTCGAGAGTGGGATGGACGTGCTCCTCGCACACATCGCCTGCGTTGAACGTGGCAACGCTAATCTGTCTGCAAGGCGTGTCGAAATCCTGATAGTTGAACAATACCTTCTTCGTTCCGCTGTCGTGGTTAAGTGGCTGTGTCTTAATATCGTCAATGCTTCTCTTAAAACTCATTTTCTGTGCTTGAATTTAGTGGTGACAAAAGTACAAAGTTTTTTCGGAATGAACGGTCTTTTGGCAAGCAAAACTTTGCGGAGGGAAATCTTGGAAATTCTTAATTGTTTGTTTGCGAAAAGAAAATGCGCTTATTCATTGTTGTAAAAGTATTTTTGAGTAGCTTTGCGGCGTTTTTTTTATGATTTTGATTTAAATGCCTAAGGATAAAATAGCCTTTATTCTGTGTCTGTTTCTGTTTTGTGGCTGTTTCCCAAGTTTCAAGCCCCACAATGAAGAATGTAAGCATATTGATATTGAGGACGGTAAATTCGTGTTGATTCATGAAATCGGTAATCTTGACCAAGATTTTCCGTCGTCTGTCTATTTCGTGAACAATGATGACTCCGTCTTGATTTATAAAGGATACGCCGTGAAAGATATAAGTCTGAAAGCCGATACGCTTGTCGTAAATGCCAGTGGCGACTCGCTTTTTTCTTGTCCCCAAGTAGAATCTTACGGACTGAAAGTGATTGATGAGTAACAAAGAGATTAATCTCGTTCAGAACAGATAAAGCCTTCTGTAAAAAACGGTAATTTACAGAAGGCTTTATTCGTTTACAAATCTATTGCGTGAATCTTGAACAACAGGGCGTTTTGCAGCACCACGGGGCGGTTGTGGGCGAAGAAGACCGTACCTTCGACCGTCGATTTCACGTCGCTTAGAATCTGTCCATTGTACGGGTGAATGATGTTTGCCAACGATTGCCCACGATGCACGCGACTTCCTGCACTTACTTGCCTAAGCAGTATTCCGGCATGTTGCGCCTTGATGTGCATGAGCGTCGACTCGTCGATGGCTTCCGACTCGAAGGCTGCGCCGCCAAAGTGGGTGGCGATGATGTTGGTGCGGCTCATCATGCGCAGGATGGCATCTACATTCTCGTTTCCCGCTGCCTGGTCAACCTGAGTCGTTTTTCCGGCATAGACCGAGAAGGCTTTGGTGTTCCACAGTTGCCAGTTGTAGTTGAGCAGCGTCGTGTCGAACGGGCGCGGCTTGTAGGTCGTTACATAGCGCATTCCGAACAGGCGCGCCGTGGCGACATCTTCGTAGCCGGTTTTCAGCATCCTGACGTGCGGAATAAAATCGCCCGGCACATAGTAGCTTGCCAGTTGTATGCCATACTCAAATCCTTTAAGCGCATCGAAGACGGCGGCGGCTATGCGTTGCGTCGTCTCGCCATTTTCGTAACCTGGAAACATTCGGTTTATGTCGGTGTTGTCCATCGCCCAGAAACGTCGGCTCACGTTCATCGAAAAAGGGTTGCACGACGGTATGACCAATATGCTTTTTCCCTTCACAATGCCGCCTTGCCGCTCGATGGCTGTCAGACGGTTTACAAGTTGGGCACAGATGTATTGCTGCTGCACCTCGTCGCCCCTCATCGCTCCCACAATGGCAATCGTCTTTGCCCCTTCGCCAAAGCGGTATCCACGGATGCGGAAGTTATCGCGGTACGACGATGTCATCTCAAATATTGTTTCTTCTCTCATACTTCTTCAGAATTAAAGATTCGTGCCATCAGCGAGCCTTCATAGACGATAGGGTAGGCTCGGATGGTAAACAGATATCCGTTGACCGGCGACTTTACCGTGCTGAGCACCTTGCCGCGCAGAGGGTCAACAATTTGTCCGATGGTCTGTCCTTCGGTCACGTTGGTGCCGCATGTCATCTCGGTGAGGAATACGCCCGATGTCTCGGCATTCAGAAACGTCACGCGGTCGCCCTTGCAGACGATGGGGCTTGGCACATCGTCCAGAACATCGCCTCGCCACATGCCCATGTGCTGCATCAGGTTCAGTATGCCACCGACCAGCCGTTGGCACATCTTGTGGTTGATGCGCTGGCCTACGCCCATCTCGACCACCAGACACGGCGTTCCGGTGCTGTTGAGCGAGTGTGCCAGCGTGGCCTCGAGCACCGTCGCGGCTTCGTGAACCCACACAAAGTCCATGCCCAGATGCTCGGCAAAGGGCACAAGCCATTCGGCATCCTGCACGTTGATGCGAACCTGCGGCGTCTCGCGCAGGAATAGGTTGCTTGAGTGTATGTCGATGACCATGTCGGCCCCCTTGATGTCTTCGATGATGGCATGCGCCGTCTGCTCTGCCATTGTGCCGTGCGGGTCGCCGGGGAAGATGCGGTTCATGTCGAGGTCGAAGTTAGGGATGCCGCGCTGTATGGTGTCGATGCCCAACGGATTGAGGGCCGGGAAGATTTCGAGTGTTCCGTTGAGCGAGTCCAGATGTCCGCCAACGATGCGCGCCAGCTCGTAGCACACCATCTGCCCCTCCAGCTCGTCGCCGTGAGTGCCTGTGACGACGCAGAACCGCAGCCCGTCCTTGCCGTTGTGTATCACGTTTTTGCGGATGCAGAACTGCTCGTCGATGGGCAGCTCTGTCGATACTATAGTCTTAATCATAGTTCTTGTAGTGTTACGTTGATTTGTGTCTGTTGCACGGCCTGTCCGCAGAACATTCCGCGGCTCACGGGGCAGTCTGCTGAGTCGCGTCCGTGCGCCAGTTTAACGTAGCCCTGCTGAATCAGTTCGCAGTCGTGCGTAGGGTCGAAGCCTTGCCATACGTAGCCGTCTAACACCTCGACCCAAGCGTGCGTCTGCCCCGTGCCTTCGAGGAATCCGTTCACGTAGCGCGCTGGAATGTCGTTGGCGCGGCAGAAGGCAATCATCAGATGGGCATAGTCCTGACACACACCGCACTGTCTGGCAAACACTTCGCTCGCCGGCGTATCAACCGTGGTGGTTTCTGGCTGATATTTCATCATCTTGTATACGCGGTGGCATAGTTCTTCGGCCTTTTCTATGGTTGTCATGCTAGGGTCGGTTACTGCCGCAGCCTTCATCGCCTCGTTTATTCCAGTCAGTCGCGACGGCTGGCGGTAGAGAAAGATGTTTCCGCCGCATTGCTTCTGCAAGTATGTTTCTGTTGCTACGATTCCGGTGCTGACGTAGGCGAAAACCGTTTGTGGCTTTCTTGTGCTGCCGAAGAGGATGCGGTTGCCGAAGGCGTCGGTGCCCGTAGAAAGAGCGTAGTCGGGCGATGCCACAACGTGTTCCTGCTCGATTGTCTGAAAATCGTTTACGGCAGGTTGGCATCGCAGCATCACGGTGTGTCTCGATACTGCTTCGCTGAATGTCACGATGGTCTGATAGTTGTACAGATATCGTTTCATCGTTTAAATCTTGGTCAGTTGGTTAAGCAGAGACAGCAGACTGTTTTTGTATTCTGTGTCGGCCGATTTTGTCCGTCTGCTTGCAATCAGCTCGTCCAGCTGACTCTCGATGTCTTCGTTAAGCAGACCGGGCATGTGGCGAAGGTAACGCTTCAGCGAGTCGTATGCCAGAGCTATGCGCTCATGGTCGTAGTCGAACCGCAGCAGCATGTCCAGGTTCTCCACGTTGCGTCCCATCATCATGATGTAGAGAGCCTCGTGGTTGTGCAGACGCTGTTCTGCTGCGCCCCAGAAGGCGAGCGACCAGTCTATCACTGGTTGCAGATTGCAGAGGTTCATCTCCTGCTTATTACGACATTCTTTCAGCAGAGCCACGCTCATTTCGAGGTAGCCGAGAGTTTCCGACATTATCTCCTCGCGCAGCAGAATGGCGTTGTCCATCGCCCTTGTCTGTGCCGACATTATTGAGGATGGATTCGTTTCGTCGTACATCATGCCAACGGTAAACTCGTCGTTAGTCTGATAGTTGCCCGTCGAATCGAGCTTCTGCCAGATAGGCAGATAGTCATTCCGTTCACCGTCAATCATTTTGTCGCAGCATTTGCTCAACTGATGCAGCGTAATGTAAACGCGTTCTTCGTAACGTCCCAGCCAAAACAGATTGTTGGCCTTGTGTGCCGATATTATTGTGCTTTTAACCATATTCTTAAAATTATAATGAAGGGTTATTAAAGTAAAGAGGATATTTTTTTCAAACCCTCGTCTTTTTAATTAATTATGAAGGCAATTATGAATTTTGAATTCAGTTTTTTCAATTTTCAATTAAAATTGTGAATTGTCAATTATGAACTGTCAATTCTCCACTACCCAAGTATCCTTGAATCCACCGCCTTGCGATGAGTTCACCACGAACGAGTCTGGATTGCGCGAGAAGCGTGTCAGACCGCTGCGCCATACTTTTGTCTCCTTTCCGCTTATTACGAAGGCGCGCAAGTCGGCTTTGCGCTCAACGAAGCCGTCGCCCTCCAGAATCTCCAAATCCTTGAAGTCGATTACCTCTTGTGCAATCCATCGGCGCGGCTGCTCTATGATGAGCGACTTCAGTTTCTCAAGCTCATCATCTTGCAAATCCTTGCCAAAAACCACTCCGTAGCCGCCGGCTTCGCTCACATCCTTGACTACAAGCCTCCGTATGTTTTTCAGGACAAAATCATAGTCATCTTTGAAATAAGGCAGATAGGTTGGGGCATTCTGTAGAATAGGCTTTTCGTCCAAGTAATATTCAACCATCTTCGGCACGAAGTAGTAGATGCCCTTGTCGTCGGCCACGCCGTTGCCGATGGCATTTACGAGAGCCACGTTGCCAGCCTTGTAAGCCTGCATCACGTTTGGGATGCCAAGGAGCGACGAAGCCTCGAATATCATCGGGTCCATATATTCGTCGCTTACACGGCGGTATATGCAGCCCACTCGGGTACGCTCTTTGTTTATGCCTGTGTAGTACACCATGTTATCCTCAGCAAAAAGCTCGCCGGGGTAGACCAGCGTTGCACCAGTCTTCTCAGCCAGATACGAGTGCTCGAAGTAGGCTGAGTTGTAGCGACCCGGGGTGAGGATTACCGAGATGCCGCGGTTGTCGTTCATTTCGTCCATCATGTCGCGCAGAAGGTCGGCATAGTCGCGGTTGTCGGCAACGGCAAGGGCTGTGAAGGTCGATGGTGCTACGCGGCGAGTAATCTTGCGCGCAATCATAGGGTAGCTTGCGCCGCTCGGAATGCGCAGATTATCTTCAAGAACGTACCATTGTCCGTCCTTGCCTTCAACGAGGTCGATGCCAGCGATGTGGGCATATACGCCGCCCGTCGGACTGATCCCTTCGCACTCAGGCAGATAGCCTTTCGATGAATATACGAATTCCTCGGGCACGATACCGTCTTTTATTATTTTCTTCTCGTGATAGATGTCCCACAGAAAACGGTTCAGCGCCATTACTCTCTGTCTTAGTCCTTGCTCCAGATAAGTCCAGTCGTCTTTCGCGATGATGCGTGGCACGGGGTCGAATGGAAACAGTTGCTCGTTGAATACACCGTTCTTGTACACTCCGAAACGTACGCCATACCGTTCCATCCATTTGTTTACGGTGTCGCGACTTTCAGTCAGTTCTTTTATCTTTATGCTCATAGTTTTGTCTTTTTTTAGTTGTTGTGATTTGTGTTTATCTGTCTCTCTCTGTAAAGTTATGGTGTTGTTAATCGTGTTGGTGAAAATGCGAAAAATTTACTCTCTGCGGTATGCAGAGAAACGGATAACCTATTGTTGGTTGGATATCAAACTTGTTATGTAATTTGTCTTGTAAAATAGCATAATGAATAGTTTGTGTTGTGTTTATGTTGCAAAGATAAATTAATTTTTGGAAATATGAAACAAAATGTAAATAAAATATATTATTGGTGTTTCTTTTTGATGCAAATCAAAGCGCAAGGTGACCAAAATGCTATATTTATAGGTAGAATCCTTTTATAAATGTAAAAAAAAGAAAATCGCCTGCGCTATTCTTTCGAATATGCAGGCGATTTAAAATTTATTTGTATGAAGTTATCTAATTACTTCTTGTTGAGAGCCAAGTCAACATTTACGGCACATGCTACAGAGCAACCAACCATTGGGTTGTTACCGATGCCAAGGAAGCCCATCATCTCAACGTGTGCTGGAACTGATGAAGAACCTGCAAACTGAGCGTCAGAGTGCATACGACCAAGAGTATCAGTCATACCGTAAGAAGCAGGACCTGCTGCCATATTATCTGGGTGAAGTGTACGACCTGTACCACCACCTGAAGCAACTGAGAAGTATGCCTTACCAGCGCGGATACGCTCCTTCTTGTATGTGCCAGCTACTGGGTGCTGGAAACGAGTTGGGTTAGTAGAGTTACCTGTGATAGATACATCTACGTCCTCGTGCCAAAGAATAGCAACACCCTCGCGAACGTCGTCAGCACCGTAGCAGTTAACAGCGGCACGTGGACCGTTTGAGTAAGCCTTCTTCTCAACAATCTTAAGTTCGCCAGTGAAGTAGTCGAACTGAGTCTTAACGTATGTGAAACCGTTGATACGAGAGATGATCATAGCTGCGTCCTTGCCAAGACCATTAAGGATACAACGAAGTGGCTTGTCTGCTGGTCTTGACTTGTTAGCCATCTGTGCAATCTTGATAGCACCCTCAGCAGCAGCGAATGACTCGTGACCTGCAAGGAATGCGAAGCACTTAGTCTCTGGCTCAAGAAGACGAGCAGCAAGTTCGCCGTGGCCGATACCTACCTTACGGTCGTCAGCTACAGAGCCAGGAATACAGAATGACTGAAGACCCTCACCGATGTAGTTTGCAGCCTCAACAGCATTCTTAGCCTTCTCCTTAAGAGCGATAGCAGTACCTACAACGTAAGCCCACTTAGCGTTCTCGAAACAGATCATCTGAGTCTCCTCACATGTCAAGTATGGGTCAAGGCCTGCAGCGTCGCAGATCTGGTTAGCCTCCTCGATAGAAGCGATGCCATGCTTATTCAAACAAGCAAGAATCTGCTTGATACGACGATCCTGTGATTCAAATTTTACTTCTCTAATCATATTATGGGTCCTCCTTATTATTCTTTACGTGGGTCAATAGATTTAACAACACCGTCCTCAGCCTTTGTACGGCCGTAAGTACCAGTAACACTCTTCAAAGCCTCGTCAGCTGGAACGCCCTTCTTGATAGCATCCATGAACTTGCCCATGTGAACGAACTCATAACCGCAAACCTGATCGTCGGCATCAAGGAACATCTTAGTGATGTAACCCTCAGTAAGCTGAAGGTAACGAGTACCCTTAACCTTTGTACCGTAAAGTGTACCAGTCTGTGAGATAAGACCCTTACCAAGGTCCTCAAGACCAGCACCGATCATCAAACCGCCCTCAGAGAAAGCAGACTGTGTGCGTCCGTAAACGATCTGAAGGAACAACTCGCGCATTGCTGTGTTGATAGCATCGCAAACGAGGTCTGTGTTAAGAGCCTCAAGGATAGTCTTGCCCGGAAGAATCTCTGATGCCATAGCAGCAGAGTGAGTCATACCTGAACAACCGATAGTCTCAACGAGACACTCCTCGATAACACCCTCTTTTACGTTAAGTGTAAGCTTACAAGCACCCTGCTGAGGAGCACACCAACCCACACCGTGAGTAAGACCGCTGATGTCCTTTATTTCTTTTGCCTGAATCCACTTTCCTTCTTCTGGAATTGGAGCTGGTCCGTGATTAGGACCTTTGGCTACGCAGCACATTTCCTGCACTTCTTTTGAATAAACCATGTCTTATTTTATTTTATTAGTATAAAATTGTTATTCCGGCTATAAGTGATAGTTATGTTTAAACTCTTGTTTATAGCGTTTATAGTCTTTATTACATTAAGTTGTCGCAAATGTAACTAAACATTTTTAATATGCAAGTAAAAAAACTGTACTTTTTCGGGAAGTTTTCGGTCTGCCGACTTCATTTTTGTCATCGCAACGGTGTATTGTACGGCAAAATGTAAAGTATAGGTTACAAAGCATCCGCACAAGATTGTGGTCTTGTACGGATGTTGGCTTGCAGTCGCGTCGTCACGTCGTGGCTACATGCTTGTCGTGAAAATTTTGTGTTGTAATGCTAAGAAAGTTTAATACTTTGTAAAACTGTATTGTTGTCGTATTTTCTGTTTATCTTTCTTGCATAGGCTTGCGAAATAATCTTTATCTTTACACTCTGGGCTGAAATTGATGTGTCAACGCTTGATTTTGCCAGTCGTTGTGCTTCGCTTTCTGACCGTAATGTGTTCTGAATTTGTAATTTCCGCAATTGGGTGCCATTGTTATGAATCTTTAATATATCGTTTACGATGCAAATATACGCAAATAAATTTATATCGCAAGCGATTTAATAACTTTTTTACGCTTAATTCGCATTTTTTATGATTTAGGACATGTTTTTCGGTAGGGTAGAATGAAAAACGGGGTCTTGAAAAGCGTGATGCTTCGATTTACTCTGGTTTGCTTTGTGGCAATCGTTCAAGTTACTACATCCAACTTTCAACAGACATTGGCAATTATTATCGGCTTGCTTTACCGAACCTTCCCCGAACTATGAACGTAGCTTGAACGTACCTTGTGGCTTACTTGAACGAACCTTGAACGTAGCTTGAACGTACCTTGCCCGTAGCTACCCCGTATCTACTCCCTTGCTTGAAAGTTGGTTTTTCGACTTTTTCTGCATATCGATTCGTCGCTTTGCATATTGTTCCAGAATTGCCTTCGCCGCCCTCGTGTAAATAATTCGGGATTCCTTCGGGATGCGTTCGAGATTCCTTTGGATTTTGTCCTGTTTTTTTCAGATATTATAAAAATGCGGAAAAATATGTTTTAGGACACCGTTTTTGTACCGTTATATAAAATAATGAAAATATGACGAAAAATATTTAAGAAAGAATTTGCTGATTTTGACATATAGTCTTATTTTTGTGACCGATGATTTACATTTGCTGATTCTGTGTTCGTAAACAAACAACCGTTTTATATTAATTACACTAATTTATACGATAGCAAACTCAATTTTAATAACTTTAATATCACTAAAAAGAATGAAACAAAAATTACATTTCTTTTTGGCGTTTCTCCTTGCTTTTATGGGAGTAACGCAAAGTTCGGCAGAAGATGCGGACTATGTTTACAAAGAAAAGCTGCTTTACAAAACCAATTTTCAGGATTGGGAGGATGTAAAAGCTGACAAAACTAAGGCTGTTGCCGTTACCAAGCAGATGAAGAACGGCGAGACTCTTACTTTCTATCTGTACAATACCGCTGTAGATAATGATGGTATTGACACAGGTAAGTTTACGGCAGAAGGTGTGACTGCCGGATATCTTCAGACACAGAAAGATCCAGATAAGGAATGTCCGCCTTACATCGAGACATCTGCAATCTCCGACCTTACAAAGTTCGAGATTTATCAGGCTGCAACAGGCGGCACACGAGGCATTACCGTAAGCGTTAAGGGTGATGGCGATGCCGACTGGGTTGAGCTTCACAATAAGAGCATTGTGTCGGCTAAGGGCGAACTTTTGTCATTTACAGTTAACCGCAAGAACTGTAAGATTAAGATTGGTTCATTCGTTCATGACCAGAATGCTTATGTGTTGTCTATGAACATCTACGGAAACGTGCTTGTTCCAGCTCGTAAGTTCGTTGATTTCAAACTCGATTTGACTCCTGATCCTTATACTGTAACCGTTCCTTCTGACGGCATTCTGCCTGCTGGCGTTGTTGTAAACGGTGGTGAATGGCACGACAAAGATCACGGATATAGTGAGTTCAGCGTATCTGTTCCTGTAGACGGTCCGGTTGAGGTTTTTGTTGGAGGTTGCAAACATTCAAATAAATCGGCAACTGTTTCTATTGACGGTAATGTAGTTGCTACATTAGACACCAAGTCTATTGGCTGTACCGGCTTTGCAAAATATACATATAATAAGGAAGAGCCTGCAACACTCACAATCTATTGCGGTCAGTATTGCCCATCGCTCGAGGTTAAGGCTTGCGACTATATTGAGGAGTGTACCGTTACATACTACGATACCGACAACACGACTGTTCTTGGTACTGAGACTGTTGAGGGAAGCTCTAAGCTTGCGTTCAAGTATAGCGAGAAAGACGTGACCGTTCCTGAGGGACAGAAGTTCCGTGGATGGTTTAACGGCAAACTCTCAACATCAACCAAGGTTGCCGAGGGGCTTGAGATTACCGAGGACATCAAGTTGTATGCAAGGGCTACAGATATCGAGAATGTAACAGATGTTTCTCATTTCATTTATGACCTTACAAAGCCTTACTTCTATATCGAAAATCACGAGGCAATTGAGGCTGTTAATGCTTCATATTACAACGAACACGGATGGGTGGTTGCCCAAGGCGGCTCGTTCAAGGTGAAAGTGGGCGGCAAGGCATATATTACAATAAAGAATTGCCAGTTCTCTAAGGCGGGCGAGGGCATTGTAACAGATGAGGCTGGCAAGGAGATTGCCCGCTTTAATGCCGTTGCTGCAAGCGATGGTGCAGCAACATCTATCAAGTATGATGGCGAGGCTACAACTCTTACAATAACATATCCTAACGGAGCTTATGTTCATGGCATCGAAGTGGCTTGCGTTCGCGAATTCGTAGAGTTTGATGAAACTCTTGGCTACTACAAGATTCCGGCAAACGATGTTAACAGTTTCTTGCTTGCTCTTGCTGATGCAAACTCAAAGGGCGATGTTAAGATATTCCTTCCAAACGGAACATACGATTTGGGCGAGATTACTCTTACTTCAGTCTCTGGCAAGAACATCTCTATCATTGGCGAGAGCATGGAGGGTACTATCATCAAGAACGCTCCGCTTGTAGAGAACGAGGGTATCGGTACTACTGCAACTCTGCTGAATAATTCAAGCAACCTCTATCTTCAGGATTTGACATTGCAGAATGCACTCGACTATTATAAGGCTGGTGCTGCCGGTCGTGCTGTCTGCTTGCATGAAAAGGGTTCTAACACAATCTGCAAGAATGTAAGACTGCTTTCTCATCAGGATACATATTATAGCAATAAGGCTTCTAAGTTCTATTTTGAGGATTCTGAAATCCACGGAACAGTAGACTATATGTGTGGCGACGGTGATGTTATCTACAACCGTTGTAAGCTGGTTAACGAGTCTCGTGCTGCAAATAAGGAAGATGGTCAATGTACAGTTTGTGCTCCAAATCATTCAGCAGAGTGCAAGTGGGGCTATGTTTATCTTGACTGTACAATCGATACAAAGAGCAAGACATTCGATTTTGGCCGTTCATGGGGCGGTGAGTCAAAGGCTGTATTCATTCGCACAACATTGCTTCAGCCAGAGAAGCTTGTCTCTTCACGCTTTACTGCTGCTGGTATGAATGTTGCTGCTTACGGCTTCTATGAGTACGGCACAATGAATGCAAGCGGCGAGAATATCACTCCTGCTTCTAACGTGATTAACTTTACTCATTCTACTGGCAACAAGCAGTATGAGACAATCCTTACAGACAGCAAGGCTGCCGAGTTTACAATCGCTAACATCTTTGGCGAGTGGGCTCCTGAGAGCGTTGCTGCACAGAAGGAAATTTCTGACGAGGTTGTTGCTGAAGGCAACTACGAGACTGTATCTGACTGCTATCTCGCTACTGTCGACGGCGCAACAAGCATCGTAGCCGCTTCTGCTGTAAAGGCTCTTATCGAGGGCAAGGGCAACGTTACTTTGCGTGCTGCAAACGGTCGCGGAGGTTTCGGTCCTGCTAAGGTTGTGGCAAGCACAACTGGTGTTAAGGCTGTGTCTGCCGAGAATGGCGACAATGTTGTTTACGACCTTCTTGGCCGTAAGGTGAAGAATGCTACAAAGGGCATCTTCATTATCAACGGCGTAAAGGTTATCAAGTAACAAAGATAGGTATTACCGACGGCTCTTTCCGTTGGTGAACAAGTTTAATCCCTGCAAGGCATCAGGTTCGAAAAACTGATGTCCTTGCGGGGATTTTTCGTTTTACAAAATCTTTTCTGTATATTCTTGCGTTTGTTACATTTCGTGTTACCATAAAGCCGTTTGGCTATTTTTCATATAGTATTTTTTGCTGAAGTGAGTTTGGATTATTGTGAAAAACAAGTCGGTACGGCGTGAATTGATTTCAATATTCGCTGTGCGGTAAAGATACTTTTTTAACATTTACATGAACTTTCTTTGGATAAATATGAATATGAGGCAGGTTGGAGTTCTCGATGTAACAGATGCTGTAACAAAAGCGGCATGTGTGCTTATTGTGTATTTTAAGAAAAATATCTGTATCCTGTACATGAAGTTTATTTATTTGTGTATTTTTGAGTATTTCATGTTGTTTATCTTACAATAAGGGTACGCCGGATATAATTTTTTCGTAAAATGACGCATTTTTCATAAAAAAGTTTGTGAATTTGGAAAAATACTGCGTAATTTACGGTGTCATTTGTCACATTTATTATGAATACCCTGAAAAAACTGAGCATCTTAATATTTCTATTTTGTATTGTTTTACCAGCGCGTGCGCAATTTAATATGCTGTTCACCTCCGACTATGATTTGCCAAACTCATTAGTCAACTGTATAGCCGAGGACAAGGACGGTATGGTGTGGATTGCCACCGAGGACGGATTATCCCGTTACAACGGCTCGAGCTTCGTAACATACAAGCAGATACCCGGAAATCCAAATTCGATACAAGATAACTTTGTGCGCTGTGTGTGTGTAGACAAACGCGGGCACGTGTTTGTGGGAACAACGGTGGGCGTACAGATGTTCAGACCGCTTACGAACGACTTTACACCTCTTTTGATAAATGAAAAACAAGGCATAAACTCGTGCAATGTAAATCAACTTGAATTGCTGCAAGACGGCAGTCTTGTGGTGGCAGGCGAGAAGTGCTTTACAATTACTGTTGATGAAAACGATGTTCCGCACGTTAAGCCAAACCAAATAACGGGAAAGGTTGGCGTGCTGCACCGCTTCTTCGAAGACAGCAACGGCAGAAAGTGGGTTATTCAGCATTACAAAGTATGCCGTATAAATCTTGAGGGCAAACTTGTGCCAGTTGGCAGCAGCAACAACCACGACAGCGCATTCAGTTCGCTTTGCTGCGGTCCAGACCGTAAACTCTATGCCGGCAGTATGTTGGCAGGACTTTATATCTACAACGAACTTACCGACAAATTCGACTTGGTTGAGGGAACAGAGACCCTTCTGAAGGTGCGCGACGTTAAGGCTATTCCTGGCACATTCACGCTGTGCGTGGCAACCGATGGAGTGGGAGTGCGTTTCTTCGACTGCCTATCGCACCATTTTATAGTCTCTCATCAGTTCGACGATCCTTTTATCGATATCGCTTCGCAGAAGGCACATTCATTATACATCAGCAAGCAGGGCGAAATATGGATGGCTCTTTATCAGAAGGGCGTGTTCATGGCATCGTCGTATTCCGTGCCGTTTCAGTACATCGGTCACCGCTCGCAGAAATATGATTTCATTGGCGACAGATGCGTAACTTCCATAATCCAGACTCATTCGGGCGAGATTTGGACGGCTACCGACAATGGCGGACTCTACGGATTCACGCCCGATTTTAAGGTTATCCGCAAGTTCAACGTAAACACATCCGTGCCTAACGGATTGCCATCTACAATGGGCTCTCTGTTCGAGGATTCGAAGCACAACGTGTGGTTCGGCTCATACAATCAGGGCTTCGGAACGGTAAACCTGCAGACAGGAGAGTGCGACTATTGTTCGTTCGAGGGCAGGAAATTGAAGCAGATAAGCATCTTTGGGTATACCGAGGATTCGCACGGACAACTGTGGGCCGCCTCTATGGGAAACGGAATTCTGAAATACAACGAGCAGAAAAGGCAGATGGAGACATGCTTGAATGAATATTCGGCTGCATGGAGCACTTCGATATACTACGACAAGAAGACCGACATGATATTTGCCGGAACGTACAACGGAGTGGTGATGTTTAAGACTGCCGACCCTAAAAAGACGGCGAAGACCATTCTGCAAAAATATATTGTAAACAGCAT
Organism: Bacteroidales bacterium KHT7; assembly: GCA_900102385.1. Lineage (GTDB taxonomy): Bacteria > Bacteroidota > Bacteroidia > Bacteroidales > Bacteroidaceae > Ga6A1. Next base: position 154,364 of record FNBQ01000005.1, read on the forward strand.
CTCGCGTGTGTCGCAGGACGTAGTGGCGTTCTCCACAAACAAAGGCTTGGTTCTGTATGACATTGCAAAGAACAAAATTCAGGATTTTGCAGGACGACAGGGACTTGTTGGCAACACAATCTATGCTGCCCAGCCCGATCGCGAAGGCGGCTTGTGGATGAGTAGCGCGAACGGACTTATGCGCCTCGACCTGAAGAACAATTCGCTCGAGACATACACCATGCGCGACGGACTTCAGGGCAACGAATTCTATAAGAATGCTTCGATGGTAAGTTCTGACGGCAGACTGTGGTTTGGCGGCATCAACGGCATAACGGCATTCTCTCCAGCCGACATCAAGAAGAGCCACAGCAGTTGCATCGTACGGGTGGTTGGCGTTAAGTCGGGCGAGAACAACATTCTGCCGCTCGAAAAAGGCGAGTTCGTTCTGCCAAGCAACACATCTTCGTTCTCGGTCGAACTTGCAACGCGTCCGCTATACATGACATACCGCGTGGTTTACAGTTATCGCATTGACAATGGCGATTGGGAAACGCTTCCCGTTGGAGTGAACCGCATCACGTTTAATAATGTAGGCTACGGAAATCATACACTCTATACCAAGACAACCATCGACGGCGTTGATTCTGATGTTACCGAAACGTCCTTCATGGTCGAATATCCGTGGTTCTTGCGCTGGTGGGCCATCATATTGTGGGCAATGCTCATCGCATTCATCGCATATATATTGATGAACGAGGTGAATCGTCGCCGTGTGCTGCGCGACAGAATGCTTCAGGAGAAACGCGAGAAGGATATAAATGAGGGCAAAATTCAGTTCTTTATGAATCTGGTTCATGACCTTCGTACACCTATTACTCTCATTTCTACGCCTTTGCAGAAACTTATGCAGGTCGATAACGCTCCTGAGCGCACTCGCTTGTATCAGATTATAAACCGAAACGTCGGTCGCCTGCTCAGTCTTACAAACCAGATTATGGACCTTCGCAAGATTGACCGCGGAATGATGGAGATTCATTGTGCCGAAGTGCCTGTGAGCAACGTAATCCGCTCAATAGTGAACAGCATGAACGATGTTGCCGAAACGCGCCGCATAACCCTCTGCATGAACGACATGACCGAGGAGAACACAAAAATGTGGCTCGATGTAGACAGTTTCGAGAAAATCGTGCTCAACTTGCTGAGCAACGCCTTTAAGTACACAGCCGATGAAGGCAACATTGATGTTTCGTGGGAGACTATCGCTCCGAGCGACTTCTTCCGCGAGGGAGCACTCCGCCTCTGCATAACCGACAACGGAATAGGAATCCCTGCCGAGGAAAAGGAGAATATCTTCAAGCGATTCTATCAGGTAAACAACGAGAAGCACATAAAAGGCACGGGCATTGGACTTAATCTCGTAAAATCGCTCGTAGAACTGCATCATGGAACGGTAGGAGTGAGCGATAATCCGAGCGGAAAGGGTACGAGATTCACCATCGAATTGCCTCTCGGAAAAGATGCTTTCAGTCCTAAGGAGCTGGAAGTGAGAAAGAAAGATGAGGAGAAGATAGAGGAAGTTGCATATAACGACGATGCCGTTGCAGAACGAAATACTGCGAAAGATGATGACGGCTTGGCTCGCAACAATAATGTAGTTCAGACAATAAGTAGAAAGAAAGTCCTTATTGTCGACGATGACGAGGAAATCCGCTCGTTCCTTTGCGAGGAGCTTGCAGCCCTATACAATGTTGTTGATTGCGGCGACGGAGAGCAGGCCTACGAGATTATCTCGCGCGAGGGAGCAGACATTGTGGTTAGCGATATCATGATGCCGGGCATCGACGGAATAGAACTTTGCAAGCGCATCAGAAACAACATGCGAACAAGTCATATTCCTGTCATTCTGCTCACAGCCAAGGCTTCGGATCGCGACAGGCTCGAAGGCTTGCAGGCTAATGCCGATGCGTATGTAACAAAGCCGTTCAACCTACAACTTCTGCTCACGCTCATCGGAAATCTGCTGTATCGCCACGATGTGGTGCGCAACACATACAGCGGCAACGTTATGCCGTCTGACCGCATTGATACTCCTCGTGTGCAGAGTGCCGACGAGAAACTCTTGGCGCGCATCATAAAGTGTATAAACGACAACCTCAGCAATCCTGACTTGACAACAGACGACATAGCCCGCGAGGTAGGCCTTAGCCGTGTTCACCTCTTCCGCAAACTGAAAGAGATGACAAACCAGTCTGCCACAATCTATGTGCGTAACATCCGCCTTACAAAAGCATCGGAATTGTTGCGTCAGAAGAAGATGACTATATCGGATGTTGCCTATGCCGTTGGATTCAGGACTCCGAAAAACTTCTCTTCGGCATTTAAGGAACTCTTTGGCATGACGCCGTCGGAGTATATGAACAGCGAGGAATAGTCTGATTTGTTACAAAAGAGGTATCCTATAATTACATTACTATATATTTGTAATTTTTTATATCCCGTCAGAAATAAAAAAATTATAATATTGCAGAGCGTAAACATTTAGTGTTTGCGTTCTGTTTTTTTGTCTAATATCATTTAAACAAACAATGAAGAAAACATTTTTGATTGTATTGATGGCTACCCATGTCTTCGGCTGTTTTGCACAAAACGGTGAGAAGGGGTTGAAGGATGCCTACAAGGATTACTTCAAGATTGGAGTTGCTGTTAATAGACGAAACTTAGACCACAGTAACGAGATGGAGATTGTAAAGGCTAATTACAATAGCGTTACTTGTGAAAATGAAATGAAGCCTATTTCTGTTCATCCAAAAGAAGGAGTGTGGACATTTGGCGCGGCTGACAGTATTGCCGATTTCTGCCGTAAGAATGGTATCAAGATGCGCGGACATTGCTTGGCATGGCACAATCAGTTCTGCGACTGGATGCTTGTCGACAAGAAAGGCAAGCCTGTAAAGAAAGAGGTATTCTATAAGAGATTGCAGGATCACATCACCACGGTGGTAAACCGCTACAAGGACGTTGTGTATGGCTGGGACGTTGTTAACGAGGCCATTGTAGACGGTCCTAAGTTCGGCAGATTCGGCAAGGAGGTAAATCCTTACCGTCAGTCTAAACTGTACGAACTTTGCGGCGACGAGTTCATAGCAAAGGCATTCGAGTTTGCACGCGCTGCCGATCCTAACGCAATATTGTTCTACAACGACTATAATGCAGCCGATCCTGCAAAGTGCGAGCGCATCTATAATATGGTTAAGAAGATGAAGGATGCAGGTGTGCCTATCGATGCCATCGGTATGCAGGGACACTACAACATCTTCGGTCCAAGCATGGAGGATATCGATGCTGCCATCAACAAATATTCAGAGTTGGTAAAGACAATCCACATCACCGAACTCGACATCAGAGCAAACGAGCAGATGGGCGGTCAGCTTATCTTCTCTACTGAGGGTATGAAGATTGACCAGCACGTTGAGGCAATGCACATCGACCAGTACGTTAAGCTTTTCCGTCTTCTTCGTAAGCACAAGGACGTTGTAAAGTGCGTAACATTCTGGAACGTATCAGATAGAGACTCATGGGTTGGCGTTCGCAACTATCCTTTGTTGTTCGATGCTAAGGCTCAGCCAAAGAAGAGCTACTACGAGGTGCGCGACTTCGACCCAAAGATGGATAACTTCGTTGTTAAGGAAGATTTCGTACCAAGCGAGCTGAACCAGCCTGGACAGCAGTATCCGATGGTAAACTCACAGGGTTATGCGCGCTTCCGCGTGGTTGCTCCAGAGGCTAAGTCGGTTGTCGTAAGTCTCGGACTCGGCGGCAGAGGCGGCACAGTTCTTCGCAAGAACAAGGAAGGCGTTTGGGTTGGAACAACCGACGGTCCTATGGACGAGGGCTTCCACTACTATCACCTTACTATCGACGGTGGCGTAGTTAACGACCCAGGTGCAAAGAACTACTATGGTTCTGTAAGATGGGAGAGCGGTATCGAGATTCCTGCACACGACAAGGATTTCTATGCTCTGAAGAATGTTCCTCACGGAAACGTACAGAAGATTATCTTCCACTCGCCAAGCACAAACAGCGAGCGCGTGGCATACGTCTACACTCCTGCCGAGTATTATCAGAATCCTAAGAAGCGTTACCCTGTGCTTTACTTGCAGCACGGATGGGGTGAGGACGAGACTGCATGGTCTAATCAGGGACACGCAAACCTCATCATGGATAACCTCTTGGCTGAGGGCAAGGCTAAGCCATTCATCATCGTAATGACTTATGGCATGACTAACGAACTGAAGTGGGGACACATGCATGAGTTCGACTGGACTGCATTCCAGAAGGTTCTTATGGACGAACTTGTTCCTTACGTAGATTCGCACTTCCGCACACTTGCCAACCGCAACAACCGTGCAATGGCAGGACTCTCAATGGGCGGTATGGAGACACTCAATGCAACAATGGCTCGTCCACAGGTGTTCGGCTACTGGGGATTGTTCTCTGGCGGCGTTTACGACCCAGCCAAACTTGAGGGCATGGAGAAGCCAAAGCACATCTTCATCTCTTGCGGAAGCCGCGAGAATCCAGACCGAGTTAAGGAGTCTGTAGATAACCTGAAGAAGGCTGGCTTCAACGCTACTTCTTATGTGTCAGACCTTACAGGTCACGAGTTCCTTACATGGCGCAGAAGCCTTAAGGAGTTTGCTCAGATTCTATTCAAGTAAAAAGGCAAAAGGATAAAAATGAAACACATCATTTTAACAGTTATTGGTCTCTTCGGATTGTTGACAGCCGGTGCGCAGAATAACGTGTCTGGCTTCTACGAGAAGAATAAAGTATTTAACTACAATGATGGCGAGAAGGCAGCGGGCGAGATTGAACAGCCCGCCACCTTCGACCCTAACTTCCACATCTATATCTGTTTCGGACAGTCTAACATGGAAGGCAATGCTAAGATCGAGCCTCAGGACAGAAAAGGCATCAACTCGCGTTTCCGTATGCTTTCGGCAGTCGATATGAACAAAATCGGCAGAAAGAAAGGACAGTGGTACGCAGCCGTTCCGCCTTTGTGCCGCGAGTACACTGGTCTTACGCCAGCCGACTATTTTGGACGTACATTGGTCGAGAAATTACCTGACAGCATTAAGGTTGGTGTCATCAACGTTTCGGTTGGTGGCGCCAGCATAAACCTCTTCGACGAGGACAAGGCGCAGGCTTACATTGCCGGCTCGCCAGACTGGTTGAAGAATTTCTGCAAAGAATACAATGATAATCCATATCGAACAATCATAAATCTTGCCAAACAGGCCCAGAAGGTAGGCGTAATCAAGGGTATTCTTCTTCATCAGGGTTGTACCGACAATGGTCAGCAAGACTGGCCTAAGCGCGTTAACCTTGTATATACCCGTATGCTTACCGAACTGGGTCTTAAAGCGCAGGATGTGCCTCTGCTCGTTGGTAAACTGATGACCGAGGAAGATGGTGGATGCTGTTTCTTGCATAATACAGTAATTGATCATATAAAGGAGACGATACCAACTGCACACATCGTTCCGTCTGCTGGCTGTCCGGGCGCAAAGGACAAACTGCACTTCACTGCCGAGGGATACAGAATCCTTGGACGCAGATATGCAGATGTCATGCTCAAACTGCTCGGACGCAGCCGACAGAACCCTATCGTTCAGACTTGCTTCAGCACAGACCCTGCTCCGATGGTGAGCGGCGACCGTCTGTATGTCTTCACCGGTCACGACGAGGACAAGGCTGATTTCTTCTGGATGAACGAATGGCGTTTGTTCTCTACTGCCGACATGGTAAACTGGACCGACCACGGATGCCCATTGGCTCAGTGCGATTTTAAGTGGGCTGATGACCGCTCATGGGCTCCTCAGTGCATCGAGCGCAACGGTAAGTTCTATCTCTACGTGCCAATCCACTCAAAGATTTCGGGCGGTATGGCTATCGGCGTTGCGGTGGCTGACAAGGTTACAGGTCCTTATCGCGATGCCCTCGGCAAGCCTCTCTACGAGGATGGCAAGTGGGATCACATCGACCCAACTGTGTTCATTGACGACGACGGTCAGGCTTATCTCTACTGGGGTAATCCACGCCTCTACTCAGTTAAGCTGAACGAGGACATGATTAGTCTTGCAGGCGAGGTTAAGTGTGATACAACGCTTAAACGTTATACCGAAGGTCCTTGGATTTTCCATCAGAGACAGCTTACAAAGGCTGAGAAGAAGAACCGCAAGCTTTTCGATTCGAGCAAGAACTCGGCTTGGGGCAAGTACTTCATGATGTACGCTGCCGGCGGAATTCCTGAAAGCATTGCATACAGCGAGAGCAACTCACCACAAGGTCCTTGGACTTATGTTGGCGATGTGATGGCTCAGACTAACAGCACAAACTCGTTTACAAACCATAGCGGTATTGTCGAGTTCAAGGGACACAACTACTTCTTCTATCACACAGGCTGGTTGCCAAATGGTGGCGGATTCGGCCGTAGCGTGTGCTGCGAGGAGTTCAAGTGGAACAGCGACGGCAGATTGCCACAGATTAAGCCTACATACGATGGTGTTAAGCCAATCGGCACACTGAACCCATACAACCGTGTAGAGGCTGAGACAATATCATACAGCGACGGTCTTCGCACCGAGTGGAACAAGAAGCGCGGAAACGTGTTTGTGAGCGATATTCACAACGGCGACTGGCTGAGAGTTCGCGAGGTTGAGTTTGAGGCTGGCACTAAGTCAATCGAACTTTCTGCTGCATCTGCTTTGCAGGGCGGTAACATCGAGGTTCGCCTCGACTCACCAGACGGCGTGGTTCTAACAACTGTAAACGTTGCTCCAACAGGCGGTTGGGAAGAGTGGGAGACATTCTCTGCCAACATTGCCAACGCTCCAGAGGGCAAGCACGACCTCTACTTCTTGTTTAAGGGCCTGAAGGGTTGCAAGTTGTTCAACTTCGACTACTGGCAGTTGAAGAAATAACGAATATAACACACAGCATTGATGAGAAAAAAATTCATTTCTATTATATTCCTTTTTGTCGCATTTGTATCTGCTGTCAACGCGCAGCAGATGCAGGTGCGCAACCCTTTTATCTGGGCGGATGCTCCCGACCCTGATATCATAAGGGTGGGCGATTACTATTATCTTGTTACAACAACAATGCACTTGTTTCCGGGCGCGCCGATAATGCGAAGCACCGACCTCGTTCATTGGGAAACGGTATCTTATCTGTTCGACAAGATAACCGATACTCCGCGCTACGACCTCGAACAAGGTACTGTTTACGGACGTGGACAGTGGGCTACATCTCTGCGATACCACAAAGGCACGTTCTGGGCTTTGTTCGTGGCAAACGACGACCCTCACAAGTCTATGGTATTCAAGACCGACGACCCAGCCAAGGGCTGGAAGCTTCACAGCCGTCTGCCGGCATATCACGATTCTTCGTTGTTTTTCGATGACGACGACCGTGTATATGTCTTCTCTGGAAGCGGCGATATTCATCTTGTAGAGCTTACTCAAGACCTTACTGCTGAGAAGGTTGGCGGAATAAGGAAAACTCTCGAACTGAAAGGCAAGCCTGCCGGACTGCACGAGGGTAGCCGTGTAATAAAGCACGACGGAATGTACTATCTTTTGTGTATTTCGTGGCCGCAGACCGGTCGTCAGGAAATATGTTACAGAAGCAGCAATATCGAAGGCCCTTACGAGTCTAAAGTCATCCTGAAGAGCGATTTCGGCGGATTCCCATATGCTGGTCAGGGCACAATCGTGAACGGCAAGAAGGGTGAGTGGTACGGAGTAATCTTCCAAGACCGTGGCGGATGCGGACGTGTCCTCACAATCGAGCCTTGCAACTGGATTGACGGCTGGCCAATGCTCGGCAATCTCTCTGACGGAAAGATTCCGGAGACAATGACGCTCGACGGTGTGGATAAGCGCGGCGGCAAGTCTGAATATGCCGTAATTGAGCAGGATTATCAGTGGAATCACAACTTAATCCAGTCTGATGTCAAGATACTCGACGGACATCTTGTAAACGGCAATAAATGGACTCGCGGCGCGGTTAAGAAGCTTCAGCTGAAGACTTCGAAGAAGACAAACAGCATCTTTGATGCGCGCAACACGCTAACATGGCGTACTTGGGGACCTCTCTGCACCGATACAGTCTGCATTGATGCCTCAAAGATGAAGGACGGCGATGTTGCAGGTCTTGCAGCCTTAAATGGCGATACGGGCTTTCTGAGTCTTCGTCGCGAGGGTGGAAGCACATATCTCATCTTCTCAGAAGAGAATGTTGCGCTTTCCGACGATACGAAAGCCATAACAAAGGTTGACCACAAGGAGATTGCACGCGTAAAAATACCTGCTTCTAAGCTGAAGAATGTGCGAATGGTGATGAACGGCGATTTCAATCCGGGACGCGACATCGCAACATTCAGTTACAGTCTCGACGGCAAGAAGTGGAATGCCATCGGCGGCGACTACAAGATGCGTTTCGACTACCGTCGTCTGTTTATGGGTTCTCGCTATGCATTCTGCTATTACTCAACTAAGTCGTGCGGCGGAATGGTAACAGTTAGCCTTCCTAAATGATTCTTATCCTGAAAATTTCATTTTTAGTAGTTTAGTTATCATAATTATTCATCGACTCATACTTTAGCTTTCTTGTACTAAAGTGTGGGTCGATTTTTTTAAATTGACAATTTTTGAATTGAAAATTGAAAGTTGAAAATTGAAAATTCTGAATTGGATGATAATTAGGAATTTATACCAAATTCGGCAGAACGCGGAGAACTAATAAAGAAAGTTCAAAATTCTGAATTGATTGATAACTTAGGATTTGTAACGAACAATTTCGTCAGAAATTGTTCGTAGGTCCAAGGTAGGTCCAAGGTAGGTCCAAGGTAGGTCCAAGGTAGGTCCAAGGTAGGTCCAAGGTAGGTCCAAGGTAGGTCCAAGGTAGGTC
>FNBQ01000020.1:0-19967 GCA_900102385.1 Bacteroidales bacterium KHT7
AGCGTTCCGTTTCCTCAATCTCGCGTCCTCTCTTGTCATCAAAGTCTATTTCCTGCTGCCCGTCATGATTACGAAGCCAGCGTTGAGCCTCCGAATACAAGATGTCCGCTTCGTCCTCAGACTTTGCCGTTCCAAAATGCCTTATCTCACGAAACTTTCCATTAGCCTTACTTACGGCTACCACGCTTATAGAGCCTGAGCGGTTTTTCTTCCTGCGTATAAACATGGCGCAAAGGTACGCATTTTCCTGTTTGCGTCACCCAAAGTCACCCATTATTTAGACGTAACTACCTGATTTTCAATCTGCGCTATGTAATGGCACAAAAAAGTGATGAAGTCAGGACCGCCAAAACAACAAGCATAGCAAGATGCACTTCAAAAACCGCCTTTTCGACCGCGACACGCTCTTGCTGTTTCACTACGATGTAAATTTCTTGTTCGTGCTGTCGCTATATGCAAGAGATAACGCCTCACAAAAAGCCGAGTGGAAGCATACGATGCGCAACAGATTCCGCAAGGAGATACAGGAATGGCTTCAGACCGATTTCAAATTTTACGCCATCACGCCGCGCGAGAATACAGACGGCGAACAGTTTATAAAGGACAACTTTCAGTCGCTTTTGGGCAAGATTTATACGCCGTTCGAAACGCAAGACGGACAGCAATACTATTCGCTGGCGTTGGACAAAGGCTATCCGCAAGAAAATGAATTTGTACTCGATTTGATAGAATCGGGATTCTATTGCAAAGAGTGCAAGTTGGGGCAGAATCCGCAAGATGTGTTGCCAAAGGTTGTGCATAATACGGTTGCCTCGGCATCGCAACAACTGCTCACCATTCATCATGTCCAACGTTATCCGAATCAGCATTTTCTTGTTGGCTGCTACCGTTCCGATGAACATTTGGCTTGGATTATGGGCAAGAACGACAAAGGCACGAATCTTTACAATATCCGTCTGAAAAAGCGCGGTACTGAGGAAAGAGACGGCGCGTTGTCATCTGCCGATTTGGCAAAGATGGATGTAAAGTTCGTCATTCTGTACAAACTGGGCGAGGAAGGCAAAAACGAATACAAAGTCTTTCACGTTCATCACCATGCCACTATGGATGCAGAGCGTATGCAACGCGCATGGTATCCCAATCCGCGCGGCAACTACTTCTGCTATGTGTTCGACGAAGAGGTGCAGTTGTCTACTAATATCGATGTGGCAAAAATCATAGCCCACTCGCAGGAATCCGGTAACCATCTCGAAGGAATGCCGATATTCCTGTCGGGAGAAGAACTGATGAAGTTTAAGGTCGTAAAGTAGAATACTTACAAAAAAAGGCTGAACTCCAAATCTGGAATTCAGCCTTAAATTTATTTCTCTTTGTAAAAGAATTACTTACACCATAAGTGATGCAACCAATGCAAGAATTGCGTAGAACTCAGGAAGGGCTGCGTAAATCATTGTGTTAGTCTGAACATCGTGACCCTGTGCCAAACCCTGAATACCTGCTGCACAAACCTTGCCCTGACGGATTGCAGAGAACAAACATACAATACCTACGCCAAGACCGATACCAAACATAAGAGGACCAAGTGTTGGGTCGGCAAGTTTGTCCTTTGTCATAAGAAATGCAACGAAACCGTAAAGACCCTGTGTTGCAGGAAGTGCAGAAAGAACCATATAGCCAGATGCCTTTGAAGGGTCTTTCTTCAATGCGCCTTCAGCAGCAGTACCTGCGATTGTTGTACCATAACAACTTCCAATTCCGGCAAGGCCCAACATAAGGCCCAAGCCAAGATAACCAAGAATTAAATCCATAATTTTTTATTTTAAATTTTTATAAATCAAATTGTTATTATTTAACCTCGAAAGGTTTGTAGCCCGTTCCCTTGCCATCGTATCCGGCATTCTTGAAATACTCTACGAAGTTTAGACGCAATGGGTGAACAAAGGCTGAAATTGCCGACATAAGCAAGTTGAAGATATGTCCGATAACGTATATTATAACGGCAAAGACAATCGTCCAACTCATCTCGTCGCCTCTAACCATGTCGCCAATCATATTGAACGCGCCGCCAAGCATACCGCCGGCAAGGCAGAGGGCATAGATACGGATGTACGAGAGAATGTCGCCCATCAGTCCCGAAGCCATGTTGTACGTGTCGTACAGTCCGGCAAGCGGATTGATTATGATACCTTTTATCGGGCTGTTTGTCATTCTGCCAACATCGTTAAGCAGATAGATGGCAACGGCTGCCACGGCTCCTATTCCGATGAGTACAAGCTGCATCTGCTCTTGCGACAGAGTTCCTGCGAGAGTAAGCACGCCAGTAATAACGCCGCCAACAAGCAGAATTACCCATCCCCAAGTGCTGATTTGCGACTTGAAGCCTTCTTTCTGAGTGTAGAGCAAGGCTTTGATAATCATGGCAAGGCAGATGTGGAATACACCGATGCAGATTGCACCTGCCATCTGTATTGAGTATTCTGTGCCCGGAACATTGCCCTGAAGCCATGCCAAGATGCCTCCCAAAGCAGTTGTTGCCGGAATCCAGCCAGCCTCTACAATGTTTATTCCGAAGAATGTGCCAAGGAAGAAACCTACAATCGTTGTGGCAACGCCAAGAACGAATACCATTGCTTCGCAGCCTGCAAGCATCTCGCCAAGGATAGGCACTTTCTTTGTCTTTCCTGCTATGCCGAACAAGCCATAGAGTGCTATCAGTATTCCATAGCCGGCATCGCCCATACAGATGGCGAAGAACAAAGTAAAGAACGGTGCGATTATTGGTGTCGGATCCCATTCGTTGTAACTTGGGAAACCGTACATCTTAGTCAGTCCCTCAAACAGGCTGGTGAACTTGTTGTTCTTAAACATAATCGGCACATCGTCCTCGCTCTGTGGCTCGCGGATGTCGTAGTAAGTGTCGGCCTTCTTCAGGAAAGATTCCACTTTAGCCTCCAGATTCACAGGGAACCAGCCTTCAACAACCATCACTTTGCCGTTGGCAGCCAAGGCGGTGTCAATCTGCGCCTTCTCAAACTCAATCTTGTTTATGAGCGAGTTCTCGTAAGCCACAACGTGTGGCAGCGCGTCGGCACTCTCCAACAACTGTGTTTTTAGAGACTCAGCCTCTTTCAATGTCAGAGAAAGTTGTTCTTCTGCCTCGCTTAGAGAGATGTCTGGCAACTGAATGTCGTCCAAATCAACCTCGTCGGCATCGTCGTTCTGTGTAAAACTTACGAAGTAGACGTAGCTCTTGTCTTGGCTTATTGCGCCCGACGTGTAAGCCTCGTACTGCTTCTTGAACACAGAGTTTGGAGCAGCATGGAAGTGTATGTGGATGTTGTTTGCCTCGAGCCTTTCAATCTGCTCGCGGTCGAACTGTCCCCAAGGGCGCAGCACGTCGGCATCGTGCTCATATCGCAGAGCATTTTGGCTTGCTGCGCTTATCTTATCCTTTATCTGCTCGTATAGGGCTATGGCTTCGGCGGCTGCATCGGCATTTCCCGCAACTACGGTGTCGATGTCTATGCCTTTCAAGTCAGCCATTTCCTTCTTAATGGCAGCAACGTGCTTCAACTCTTCCTCGAGTTTGTTCACCTCGCTGTATAGGGCAGCGTTGCGCTCGTCTCCGGCCGACTGGTCGTCGGCGTTCTGCAAGTGTACCACTCCCAGTTTCTGGAGTTCTTCGAGGAACTCTTCATATTCCTTATGGTATACAAGGAATGTGAGTTTTTTCATTTTCTGTATCATGATTCCTCTTCCTCCTTTCTCGCTCTTTTTTCTTGGAGCGACTTCAGAATCTTCTGTGATGATTTAGACAGATTCTCCTCGTCCTCCATAAATCGCTTAATCTTGCGCACAGCTTCCTGATATCCCGGAATCTGCACCTTCTCAAAAAGGTTCACCTTTTGGGTGGTCTTTTTTCTGGCATGGTCGAGCAGTCCAAGCTTAGCCATCACGAATTCTCGCTCAACGGCTGTCTTGGCAAGTCCCTGCAGCAGTCTGATGCCGTCGAAGTACCATTTTGGTGAACTGAAAAGGCCAAAAGGTTTGACCTCAAGCTGGATGTTTTTGAGCACAGGCACGCGAACGCCTGCAATCTTCTTTACTTCGAGCTCTACATCCTTGAGTGCTACGAGATTGGCATCGAATTCGCCCCAGAGGGCATACATCGACTCGTAGCCACCTATCTGGCTCTTCAGTTTCTCCTCAAGTGCCACGGCATCCTCCTTGCAGCGCTTAACCTCGAGGCGCAGCGCCGTCTCCTTGCTCTTGATGATAGGCAAGGTGCGCTGTCGCATCTTCAGGTTCTTCTCAATCTGCTGAAGCGATGTCTTGTTGTATTGAAACTTAATTGCCATAAGCTATAAAAATCACTTCCAGTAAATGTCTGTAAACTCTTTCTTGATGTTCACCTCTTCAATCTTGAAGTATTTCTTGAACAGCGACCATGTAACGTCGAGCATCTCGGTTGTGTCGAGGTTTACGTCGATGGCAAGCAGTTTGTTTGCATATTCCTTTGCGAAGTTCAGACAGCGGTTGTCGTAGTCTGTAAGGTCGAAACCGTTCTCGAGTTTTGTCTTGGCGTTAGCCGCATCTGAATACAGACGGATAGCCGCGTTCATTACCTGAGAGTGGTCTTTTCTTGTCTTCTTTCCTGCAACAAGCTGCTTCAGACGTGAAAGTGAGCGGAATGGGTCGATGATGACCTTACCGATGTCTGAGTCGCGGCGCAAGAAGAGCTGCCCCTCGGTGATGTAACCTGTATTATCAGGAACGGCATGAGTGATATCGCCACCGTTAAGCGTTGTTACGGCAATGATGGTGATAGAACCGCCGCCCACGCTCTCCGGGAACTGAACAGCCTTCTCGTAAATCTTTGCAAGATCTGAGTAGAGCGAACCCGGCATAGAGTCCTTAGACGGAATCTGGTCCATACGGTTAGACACGATAGACAAAGACTCTGCGTACGATGTCATATCGGTAAGCAGAACGAGCACTTTCTCGTGCTTCTCTACAGCGAAATACTCGGCTGCCGTAAGTGCCATGTCAGGAATAAGCAATCGCTCAACGGCAGGGTCTTCTGTTGTATTCATGAAGGCGATGATACGGTCAAGAGCACCTGCGTTAGAGAATGTGTTCTTGAAGAAGTAGTAGTCATCGTTAGTCATACCCATACCGCCAAGGATAATCTTGTCAGCCTTTGCGCGGAGTGCCACCATAGCCATAACCTCGTTGAAAGGCTGGTCTGGGTCGGCAAAGAACGGAATCTTCTGTCCTGACACGAGTGTATTGTTAAGGTCGATACCTGCAATACCTGTTGCGATAAGTTCTGATGGCTGACGGCGTCTTACCGGGTTTACCGAAGGACCGCCAATCTCAACCTCCTTGCCCTCAATCTCCGGACCACCGTCGATAGGGTTTCCGTAGGCATTGAAGAAGCGTCCAGCCAACTGCTCGCTCACCTTAAGCGATGGAGCCTTGCCAAGGAACATAACCTCGGAGTTGGTTGAGATACCGCCAGTACCTTCGAACACCTGAAGTGTAACGTCGTCGCCGGCAATCTTTACAACCTGTGCAAGTTTGCCGTTAATGGTAGCCAACTCATCGTAGCCCACTCCCTTAGCCTTAAGCGAGCAGGTTGCCTTTGTAATCTGGCTTACCTTTGTATATACTTTCTGAAACGCTGTTGCCATATTATTTCTTGTTGCTTGCAAGCATGTCCTTAATCTGTTTTACAAAGTCGTAGTATTGCTCAGACTTGAATACAGAGTAGTTCATCTGCTTGCAAAGGTTAATCATCTTCTTGAAGAAGTCTACTACCTCAAGGAAGTCGTTAAACTCAAATTCGGTGTTGCAGATTTCCGTAACAAGGTTCAGAATCTCCTCCTGACGCTCAAGGCTTGTCACAGCATCAACATCGTCGAACGCATCTTGCTGAAGGATAACGAAGTCGATAATCTCCGATTTCCAGAACACAACGTGATAGTCAACAGGTACACCGTCGTCGCCAAGGATGTTAATCTGCTCGGCAATCTCTTTACCGCGCTGCATTCTTGTCTTCAGGTCGAGAACCTTTGGAATCCACTTGTCGTTGATTTTCTTAGAGATATATTCTGCAAACTCAGGGTATTCAAGATACTTTGAATATGAGTCGATAGGGTTTACTGCCGGATAGCGTTTCTTGTCGGCACGGTCCTGCTCAAGTCCGTAGAAGCATCGTGCAACCTTCTTTGTATTCTCGGTTACAGGCTCTTTAAGGTTACCACCGGCTGGTGATACTGTTCCGATGAAGGTGATTGAGCCCACTTCGCCGTTGTTAAGATAAACATATCCTGCACGACCGTAGAAGTTAGAGATGAGGGCACCCAAGTCCATTGGGAACGCATCAGGTCCAGGCAACTCCTCCATACGGTTTGACATCTCGCGCAGAGCCTGTGCCCAACGTGATGTTGAGTCCGCCATCAGAAGCACGCGCAATCCCATTGAGCGGTAGTACTCAGCCATTGTCATGGCGGTGTATACAGATGCCTCGCGGGCTGCAACCGGCATGTTTGATGTGTTGGCGATGATGATGGTACGCTCCATCAACTTTCGACCTGTGTGAGGGTCTACCAATTCAGGGAACTCGGTGAAGATTTCTACAACCTCGTTGGCACGCTCACCGCAGGCTGCGATGATAACGATGTCGGCTTCGGCCTGCTTTGAGATTGCGTGCTGAAGCACGGTCTTACCAGTACCGAACGGACCCGGGATGAATCCCGTACCGCCCTCGACGATTGGGTTGAATGTATCGATTGTGCGCACGCCTGTTTCAAGCAGTTTGAATGGACGTGGCTTCTCTTTGTAGTTTGTCATGGCAAACTTTACAGGCCAGTGCTGAACCATGTTCACCTCGATGTCGGTGCCGTCTTCTTTTGTAAGTACGGCTACTGTGTCGTAAGCCTTGTATTTGCCTGCCGGCTTTATCTCTTTAACCTTGGCCTTGCCCTCCATCTGGAAAGGCACCATTACCTTCAGTTTCTGTGAGTTTTCAATAACTTCGGCGAGCCATGCCGATGCTTCAACCTCGTCGCCCACCTTTGCGATAGGAGTGAAGTCCCATTCCTTGTCGCGGTCGAGCGGCTCGGTGCGCTGTCCTCGTTTCAGGAATACGCCGTCCATCTTGTCGAGGTCGTTCTGCAAACCGTCGTAGTTTTTGGAAAGCATACCAGGTCCTAACTCAATCTCAAGCATGCGTCCTGTAAATTCGGTTGGCGCGCCAACCTTCAGTCCTCGTGTTGACTCAAACACTTGCACGTAGGCATCAGTGCCAACAACCTTGATGACCTCAGACATCAATTTGTCGCCGCCTGTCTCGATGAAGCATATTTCACCCTGACGAACAGGACCGTCAACGCTGATGGTTACCATATTGGCAATAACGCCAGAAACAGTTCCTTTTGTCATACCTTATATAATTCTTTGTTTTTTATCTGTTGATTTTGTTGGAAGATGTCAAGAACTCTTCCGGAACTTTTGCCTCACCTCGTAGGTTCTCGATAATTGTCTCGAATCGTTCCTTGCCTCTTGCCGGGTCGAGTTTGTACCATCGCTCCAGCATCTGCGTCTTGCAAAGATAGGCATACACGGCATCGGTGCTGAAGGTGTCGAAGAATGTCTGGTCGTCGAGCCACAGCCACTTCAGAGCGTCGATGCGCCTTTCTTTCTCTACCGGATTCTCGCACTCTACAATCTGCATAAGCTGGCTTACATAGTCGTATTCGCGACCGAGGTCGAAGTCCTTTGCCTTGCTCGAAAGGATTGTTTCGTTAACCTCGTTCTCGCCCTTTATGTAGCTTGATATGTTCCAGTTCTGCTGGCGTGCGATAAGTGCGGTGAGAAGGTTTGATATGTTGAGGTTCAGTTTTGCCCATTCCGATACGAGGCTGCTCTTTGCCTTCTGTGCATATTCCCAGTACGAGAGCATTATGGCATCTTCGGCAAAGAAGTCCTTCTGTCCGTTCAGCGCGTTGTATTCGCGTACGAATTGTGGCATGAAGGCAGGGAATCTTGGGTCGTCCTCAAACATATCATCCTGTGCGTCCTCAATCATCTCGTTGAGTTCTTCGCGCGTGTAGTTGCCCACCTGAGGCAGTTCGAGTTCGGGGTGTTGCAATACCGACAGGAGGTTTCGGCAGTCGCCTTCGAGGAAGAAAGTGAAGATGATTTTGCGGTCTGCCTCCGACAGTCCTTGTTCTTCTTCAATAAGTTCCTTTATGCTGGCAACCGGCAATGCCTTCTCTGCCTCGTTGAGGCTGAGGGTGGGCAGACCTGTCATTAAGCAATAAAAGTTTCCCATATTTTTAGAAAATCATGTCCACGAGCTGCGGACGTAGAAAATTCTTGAAATAATTCTCAAATTCGGCTTCTCCGAAATTAACTTTATACGAGCCGTCGGCTGGCTGTATAGTGAAAAGAGTCTTCTGTCCGTTAACCTGTTCAATCTTTACGCCTGCGTCGAGCAGATTCTTTGCCTTTTGTGCAAAGAGAGCCTTTAGGCTTGCCGCATCGGCTGTTGTGATAACGATGTCTTCCTGTGCTCCCCATTTTTCAGCGAGTTTCAGGATGAACTCGTTCATAAACGCTTTGTCGCCTGCAACTTGTGCGGCCGCCTCCTTAACAATCTTGTCGCCAACAACATTTGTAACGTCGCTCTTCAGTGCATTGAGAGCCTGCGCTGCATACATCTTAATTTCAGACTTTGTGTTGGCATCGAGTGCCCGGGCATTCTTCTGTGCTTCAGCCTCGATGGCAGCAGCCTGAGCCTTTGCTTCCTCGATAATCTGTGCAGCTTTCTGCTGTGCTTCAGAGATTATTTTTTCAGCCTCGGCCTTACCCTTTTCCACTCCGTCCTGTAGGAGCTTTTCTGTAAGTTCTTGAATCTTATTCTCCATATTATAGTATTTTATAAGTATTTGCTTTATAGTGGCAAATCTAAAAAAATATTTTTAAAATGCAATATTTATTCTGTGAAATTGTAGAAGGATGGAGACAAATTGTGAAAAGTTGTTACTTTTTATTAAAAAAAGTATAGAAACATTAACAAAAACATTATATTTGCCGTGCAGAATGGTTTACGCACGCTTCGGATATGATTGTTTGTTGTAAAGTTTTAATGCATAGCGTGTTAATAAACAAACAAGAAATGCAAAAAGTTTCGTAGATAATAAACTTTTTTTATACCTTTGCACTAAAGAAACTAATGTATGAATAAACCTCGTTTTCGGTTACTTTTGACCAAGGAAGCAGATGACTTCATGCAATCCCTGCCGTTAAAAGCGAGGGACAAGATGTACTACAATATACGTAGAGTCCAGATGGGTGATTTGGATTCTGAAATATTCAAGAAGTTGGAAAATTCTGATATCTGGGAGTTTCGCACATTGTTTGGCGGCATTGCCTATCGTTTGTTCGCTTTCTGGGACACCGAGACTGATACTTTGGTAATTGCTACGCACGGACTTGTAAAAAAGACTCAAAAAACTCCCGCCAAGGAAATAAACAAGGCTGAGAGGATTAGGAAGGAATACTTTGAACTAAAAAGAAATGAGCAATGAAAAAAGTTGGAAATATGGAATTGATTGATTTCGAAGAGGTGCTGGACAAAAGAATCGGCAAGATTGGCACTCCTGCACGAGATGATTTTGAACATCAGGTTGAGGAGGCTGTCCATGCAGCAGAGATTGGAGCGGCTGTAAAAAAAGCGCGTACAATGCAGCATCTCACTCAACAACAATTGGGCGAACGAATTGGCGTAAAGAAGGCTCAGATTTCGCGCATAGAAAAAGGACATAGCGTAACAATACCAACTATAAGCCGCGTTTTCAAGGCGTTAGGGGTTGGAACGGCAACGCTCGACCTTGGGACAATAGGAAAGGTTACTTTGTGGTAGTGTATTATTCTCAGAACAGCAAAAAAAATACTTAGATGAAGAAAAAAGAATACGCAGAAAGATATTTTGTGTTTACCGTTGGTTTGTTTCTGATTGCCTTTGGTATCGCGCTTTCTATCAGATCGGGACTGGGAGTTATTCCGGTGCTTTGTCCGCCTTATATTGCGAGCCTTGTGTTTGGTTCGGTAACTGTGGGGCAGGCTGTTATTGTGTTGTATACTCTGTTTCTGCTTGTGCAGATGGCTATTCAGAGGTCACGGTACAGCAAAAGGCAGTATTTGCAGGTGTTCCTGTCGAGCATCATTTTCGGAATACTGATTGATGCTACAAACGTGTTTACCCAGCATCTTGTGCCTACGCACTACTGGCACAGTGTTGTGCTTATTCTTACCAGCACGTTATTTATCGGACTGGGCGTGGTGTTTGAGGTCACATCAAAACTGTTGCTCCTTCCTGTCGAGGGGTTGGCGCTTGCCATATCCGGGGCGGCAAAGATTTCGTTCGGAAGGGTGAAGAGAGTCTTCGATATAACGATGCTTCTTGTTGCCGTGGCAATGGCATATTTCTTCGGGTGGCATCTTCTTGTTGAGCAGGGCGCGATGCGCGAGGGTACTCTGGTTTCTGTCTTGCTCGTCGGACTTATTGCCGGGAAGATTCAGTCGATGATTGGACCGCGCATCACGGCATGGCTTAACCGCCATAACGAGAAGGATGTTGTGCTCGACAATAATATTACGGTTATAACCATTGCGCGCGAGTTTGGCAGCGGCGGTCATGAGATTGGTCAGCGGATTGCCAACGAACTCGGATGGTCTTTCATAGACCAGCAACTTATCAACAAGGTCGTGTGCGATTCGGGCTTGCCAACGTCGTTTATCGCTCAGTACGAGCAGAATATGTCGGTGTGGCAGCGCATTTGGAAGAATATGTGGATGGACAACATACAGCCGGTAGAGGAGAGCTTTTCGCCCGAAGACCGCCTGTTCGTGGCTCAGTCTAAGATAATCAGAGAAGAGGCGCAGAAGGGCGCGTGTGTAATAGTGGGGCGTTGTGCCAACTGGATTCTGAGAGATAGCCCTAACTGCTTCCATGTGTTTGTAACGGCTTCGATGCCGTTTGCCCGTCGCAGGGTTATGGAAGAGTTCAAGTACGAGGGTGAGAAGGCTTACGACGAGATTGTGCGCATAAATCAGGCTCGCGCAAACCATTACAATTACTATACAAACACACATTGGGGCGCGCCGAACAATTACGACCTATGCGTAAAGAGTTCGTCGCTCGGCATTGCAGGCGCTGTTACCGCCATAATGCGTGCTATTAAGAAATAAGAATTGCAATTGACAATTGACTGTTGAAAATTGAAAATTGAAAAAGGGTGGAATTTGGAATTGACAATTCATAATTCACAATTCAGAATTGACAGTTGACAATGGGTAGTTGAGAATTTATAGAGACTGGGAGGTTTGCGTATGGTTAGTTGCGACAAACCTCCCAGTCTTTATGGGGCTGTGATGTCTATTTTGTCTGCAGTATCAGCATTTCATAATGCTGTAAGACAAAATTTGCTATCCCGAACTGGCGTTTGAAAATTAATGGTCTCTCCAGAATGATGGAGTGAAGATTATCATCACGGCAAATATTTCGAGACGACCAATAAGCATAAGTATCGAACTAATCCACAGCGTTGCGTCGGGCAGAGTGTCCCACGTGTAGGCCGGACCGCATTTGCCAAGTCCCGGACCTACGTTGCACAGCGATGTGATGGCTATGCTCTCGCTTTCCATAAAGTCTGTTCCGCAAAGCATCAGGACTACTGTAGCCACAAGAATTATGGTAAAATAGAGGAAAACGAAGGCAAGAAGCTTTATTTTTGTTGAATTGTCGATAACCTGTGAGTCTATTCTCAACGGAAAGACTGCCGTTGGATGAAGCAGACGGTTAATCTCGTTTTTAACAAGTTTGACCAGCATCACGATGCGTACGCATTTCAGTCCGCCGGTGGTTGAGCCGGCGCACGCTCCCTGAATCATTATCAGCAGAAGGATAGGCCAGCATGCTTGCGGCCACAACATATAGTCGCATGTGGCAAAGCCAGTACTCGTCATGATAGACGTTACCTGAAACAGCGAATCTCTTATAGTCTGCTCCCAGTTTACGAATGTGTATTTTGATGGAATGAAGGCGAGAAGCAACGCAATTATTACGGTTGTGACAAGGATGCTCGTTGCATACCACTTCAGTTCCTCGTTGTTGCGCAGAAACTTCAGGTGGCGCTTTACCATCAGATTATACATTAGCAGAAAGTTGCAGCCGCCAAGGAACATGAATACGATTGTTACGTATTCGCAGTAGATTGAGTTGAACTCGCCAAGGCTGCTTTGCTTTGTAGAATATCCGCCGGTAGATACGGTGCTGAGTGCGTGTGTAATGCTGTCGAAGAAGTCAATTCCGCCAAGGCACAGCAGAAGACAGTTCATGGCAGTAAGGGCGAGGTATATCGTCCACAGCCATTTTGCGGTGTTGCTTATTCGCGGTGTTATGCGTCCGTGGGTAGGACCTGTGGCTTCGGCAGAGAACAGTTTGATGTCGCCAACGCCGAAGGTTGGCAGAACGGCAACGGTAAACAGCACAATGCCCAGACCGCCAATCCATTGCGTGAGACTTCGCCACAGCAGTATGCCGTGAGGTTGACTGTTGATGTCGTTCATTATCGACGCTCCGGTAGTGGTGAAGCCCGACATCGTCTCGAAGAAAGCCTTCGTCACGCTCGGAATGCTTCCGCTGAACAGATATGGCATCATTCCCACCAGCGTAAATACAATCCATGCAACCGACACGACGAAGTATCCGTCGCGGCGCGTCATCGTATTGTTCGATTTTCGTCCTATGAAAATAAGCGTGAGGCTTGTAGGGATTGTTATGATAGCCGTGTAAACAAAGGCCATGGCCGACGGTTCGCCGTAGCATAGCGATACTACGGCGCAGATAAGCAGCCATATAGTCTCAAGGCATATTAGGTTGCCCATGAGTTTGGATATAAGCCTTATGTTTAGCATCTTTTATTTCTTGAAGTATTTTTCAATATTCTTAATCTTCATGTTTATGCAGAAGACAACGACCTTGTCGCTCGGTTCAATCTGCGTTGTTCCCTTAATCAGCATACCTTTTCCGGCTCTTACGAGTCCGCCGAGAGTCATACCCTTCGGCATACCGAGGTCTTTAACCTGCTTTTTCGTAATCTTCGAGCCCTCTTCTGCGCTGAACACCGCCACGTCGGCATTGGCGAGTGCAATCCATTTGAGGTTTGTCTTGTCGGCATCGAGCATTTCCTGATAGATATGGCTCGCCGTTATTGTCTTTTTGTTTATGAGCGTGCCGATGTCGAGGCTTTCTGCCATGTTCAGATATTCGAAGTTGTCTACCATCGCCACCGTCTTCCTCACGCCGAAACTTTTGGCTGTGAGGCACGCCAGAATGTTATGTTCCGAATTGCCGGTGAGGGCAACGAATGCCTCGATGTTCTGATATTCTTCCTTGAACTTGGAGATGTCGCGTCCGTCGCCTCTGAATATCATCAGACGGTCGTTGCTGATGTTCAGTTTCTGGTGCAGTTCATTTATGCGCTTCTCGTCAATCTCCACAATCTTGAAACGCATATATCCCGGGGCTTGCAGAACGGTGTGGTATGCCACTTTTCCGCCGCCCATGATTGCTATGTTCTTAACGTCGCGATAATCCTCCTTGCCAACCATCTGCTTTATGCGCGGAAGGTCTTGCTTGCTTGCCATGAAGTACACGATGTCGAGGTGTCTTATCATGTCGTCGCCGTGCGGAATTATCATCGAGCCGTTACGCTTTATTGCCACAACGTGGAACGGCATCTTCTGAATGCCGAGTTCCTTCAGCGAGGTGTCTATGATAGATGCGTTCTGTCTTACCTTTACGCCGATAAGCACCAGCGCGCCGTCTTCGACCTCCCACCATTGCCTAATCCAGCTTGTCTTGATGCTGTTGATAATCTCCTGACCTGCAAGTTGTTCGGGGTAGATGAGCGAACTTATTCCAAGTTCGGTGAACATCTCCTTGTACTCGTCTTGCATGTACTCGTAGTTGTCAACGCGCGCAATGGTTTTCTTTGCACCAAGTTTGTGCGCCATGGTGCAGCATGTTATGTTGTAATGTTCTTCTGTAGAAGTAGCAATGAAAAGATCTGCGTCAGCCACGCCAGCCTCTTTCAGACCTTTGATTGACGATGGCGAGATGTTGAGCGTAAGCAAGTCGAAGTTGTCGTCAAGTTCGCTGAGCTTGTCGGCATCCGAGTCCATCACGATTATGTCCTGTTCCTCTCTCGAAAGGAGTTCGGCAAGATGAATACCGATGGGGCTTGCGCCTGCTATTATTATTTTCATAAGCAGATGCTTTTTATTGTGTTAACTATATTTTCGACGTCTATTCCGACAAGATGCTGAAGTTCGCCGACCGTTCCGTGTTCAACAAAAGAGTCGGGCAGACCGAGTCGGATAACGCGGTTTGTGAATCCGTTGTCGCTTATGTATTCGAGAATGCTGCTTCCGAATCCGCCGTTTCTCACGCCGTCTTCAATGGTTATGATGTTGTGGCAGTTCTCCAGAGCCTCTTTCAGAAGGTTGGTGTCGAGCGGTTTAAGGAATCGCATGTCGTAGTGGGCTATGTTCAGTTCCTTTCCGCTTGCCTTCGCCTCTTCTTCGGCAATGCTGATGGCTTTTTCGGCATTTATTCCGATAGGGCCGAGCGACAGGATGGCGATGTCTTTGCCGTCCTTCATCTTTCTGCCCGTGCCTACTTTCACTTCTTCGAGCGGACATCTCCAGTCAATCTTCGAGCCTTTGCCGCGAGGGTAGCGTATCACGAATGCGCCCTTGTCGGGCAGTTGTGCCGTGTACATCAGTTTGCGCAGTTCGTGCTCGTCGTAAGGCGCGGCAATCGTCAGGTTAGGTATTGGGCGAAGGAACGCCAAGTCGAACGCTCCGTGGTGTGTCGGTCCGTCTTCGCCCACCAGTCCGGCGCGGTCGAGGCACAGAACCACAGGCAGATTCAGAATTGCAACATCGTGAATGATGTTGTCGTACGCTCTCTGCGAGAATGCCGAGTAGATGTTGCAGAAAGGCTGCAAACCGTCCTTTGCCATTCCGCCCGAGAATGTTACGGCGTGACCTTCGGCTATGCCAACATCGAATGTGCGGTCGGGCATCGCCTGCATCATTATGTTCATTGAGCAGCCCGTAGGCATTGCAGGCGTTACGCCCACTATGCGCGGATTCTTCTCTGCCAGTTCGAGCAGCGTGTGTCCGAATACATCTTGAAACTTTGGCGGCTGACCGTCGTTGCTGCTAACAAGACGCTCGCCTGTCTCGATGTCGAATTTGCCGGGAGCGTGCCATGTTGTGGCGTGCTTCTCGGCAGGCTCGTAGCCTTTTCCTTTTATCGTGTGGATGTGAAGCAACTTCGGACCTTTCATGTCCTTTATGTCGTTCAGCACCCTTACAAGTTCCTCTATGTTGTGTCCGTCTACCGGACCTAAATATCTGATGTTAAGCCCCTCGAAGATATTCTGCTGGTTAGCCAGAAGAGCCTTTAGACTGTTGTTGAAGCGAATGATGCTCTTCTTGCGCGAATCGGTCATCAGTCCTGCGCTGTGAAGCGCGTTTGCCGCCTTGAATCTGAACTTGTTGTAGGTCGAATTAGTGTTCAGTTCGAGCAGATACTGCTTCATTCCGCCCACGCTTCGGTCTATGCTCATATTGTTGTCGTTCAGAATGATGAGTAGATTATTGTCCGATGACGAAACATTGTTCAGCCCCTCGAAAGCCAGTCCGCCGCTCATTGCGCCGTCGCCGATAACCGCAACCACATGGCGGTTTTTGTTGTTGGTGTGTACGGCTGCCACCGCCATGCCCAAGGCTGCTGATACCGAGTTGGAAGCGTGTCCGCAAGTAAAACTGTCGTATTCGCTTTCCTCGGGACATGGGAACGGACGTATGCCCTTGAATTTTCTGTTAGTATAGAATTGGTCTTTGCGTCCTGTCAGGATTTTATGGCCGTAAGCCTGATGTCCTACGTCCCACACAATGCGGTCGTATGGCGTGTTGAATGTATAATGAAGTGCAACGGTCAGTTCAACGACGCCAAGCGACGAGGCAAAGTGCCCCGGGTTGCGCGACAACTCGCTGATAATGTCATCTCGTAGTTCCTTGCATAGTTGAGGTAACTGTTCAACGTTTAGTTTACGCAAATCTGAAGGGTCGTGAATACCATCCAAAAGACTATGTCGTTTATTTTCTTCCATTTTATAAATATAGTGTGCAAAAGTACTAATATTTCTTATAAGTTGACTAACTTTGTGCTGTAAAATTATCGTTATGAAGTTACAGACCATAGTAGATAAGCCCGTTTCCGACTGGAAAATCGTTCCCCAATCAAACATTTTGGTACTTGGCTCGTGCTTTGCCGAGCGCGTAGGAGAGCATCTTGCCACATCGGGACTGAGTTGCGTAGTCAATCCCTTCGGTGTGCTTTACAACCCTGCAAGCATCGCCCGAATCATAGATATTGCCGCACGCGGAGAATATTCGCCGAGTATAATATTCGACGAGCGCAGGGGAGTGTGGTTCGACTATAATACCGATACCGAGTTGGAGTCACCTTCTGAGGAAAAATGCCGTGCCATCGTTCGGGATGCCTTCGGGATTCTTAGCAGTCAGTTTGCCAAGGCTGATGTCGTTATCGTTACATTTGGAACAAATCATGTTTATCTTAACGAAGGTACAGTCGTATCAAACTGTCACAAGCAGCCGTCAGGTTCTTTTTCTGAAAAACTTCTCGACGTTTCAGAAATCGAACGCCTTTGGAACGGAATCGTTTCTTCGAACCCCTCAAAGAAGTTCATCTTTACCGTCAGCCCTATACGATACCGCAAGTACGGATTTCACGAAAGTCAGTTAAGCAAGGCGGCTCTGCTGCTTGCCGCCGATGCTGTTGTTGGCAGAAACTCAAACTGCTCGTACTTTCCGGCATACGAGATTATGAACGACGAGTTGCGCGACTATCGTTTCTATGCCGAAGACATGATTCATCCGTCCGAGCAGGCTGTAAGATACATCATCGATTGTTTTATTGAATCATTTTTTGAAAACAGCACGAAGGAGTTTGCAAAAGACTATTCCGAGGTGCGAAAAGCGCTCGAACACCGCCCCCTTCACCCCGAAAATGAGGCTTATAAACATTTTTTAACTCAATTATTGTTAAAAATTGACCGACTTTGCGTAAAATATCCGTACTTTGCATTCAATAAAGAAAAAAATATATGTCATACACTGTTGAACAAATTGCAGAATGGATGGGAGCCGAAAGAATAGGCTCTGCTTCTGCAAACGTAAATTGGATACTAACAGATAGTAGATCTTTGTGTTTCCCCGAGGAAACTTTGTTCTTTGCACTAAAGAGCCAGCGCAACGATGGCCACAAGTATGTGCAGGAATTGTATAAAAGAGGTGTACGTAATTTTGTAGTGTCGAGATTGCCACAGGACATGGTGGCAGATGATTGCAATTTCTTTGTTGTTGATGACACGCTTCATGCCCTTCAGATGCTGGCTGCCAGTCATCGTTCGCAATTCAACATCCCCGTTGTCGGAATAACCGGAAGCAACGGCAAGACCGTGGTGAAAGAGTGGCTCAACCAACTTCTCTCGCCTGTAAAGGTCGTTACACGCTCGCCTCGCAGTTACAACTCGCAGATTGGCGTGCCTATGTCGGTATGGCTCTTGAACGAGAAGACCGAAGTGGCTCTGTTCGAGGCCGGAATATCAAAGATAAACGAGATGGAGGCTCTTTATAAGGTCATAAAGCCAACCATCGGAGTGCTTACCAACATCGGAACGGCACATCAGGAGAACTTCTATTCGCTCGAGGAGAAATGTATGGAGAAACTCCGACTCTTCACCAGCAGCGACGTAATAGTATATAACGGCGACGACAGTCTTATAAGCAGTTGCGTTGCCAAGTCGATGCTGTCTGCCCGTGAGATTGCGTGGAGCACGACAGATTCAGACAAACCGCTGTTCATCAGTTCGATAGAGAAGAAGGAAAACGAGACGCACATCTCTTACCGATATATCGGAACCGACGGCAACTTCACCATTCCGTTCATAGATGATGCATCTATCGAGAATGCCCTCAACTGCTTGGGCGTATGCCTTTACATGATGATTCCGCAGGATGTCATCGTCGAGCAGATGAAGAGTCTTGAGCCTGTTGCCATGCGCCTTGAGGTGAAGGATGGCAACCACGGCTGCACGCTCATCAACGACAGTTATAACAGCGATATCAACTCGCTCGACATCGCGCTCGACTTTATGCGTCGCCGTGCTGATGTTTCGGGCAGAAAGCACACGCTCATCCTCAGCGACATGCTTCAGACCGGACTGAACGCCAAGAACCTGTACCGCAAGGTGGCGCAACTCGTAAACGGTCGCGGAGTAGACAAGATTATAGGCGTGGGCGATGAGATAAGCAGCGCGGCAGACCGTTTCGAGATGGAGAAATACTTCTTCCATACAACAGCCGACTTGCTCGAGAGCGATGTGTTCAAGAAACTGCACGACGAGGTTATACTTGTCAAAGGCTCGCGCGACTATCGTTTCGAGGAGATTATCGAGTGTCTCGAAAAGCAGGTTCACGAAACGATTCTCGAGATAAACCTTGGAGCGGTGGTAGAGAACCTTAACTATTACCGCAGTTTCATGAAGCCAGAGACTAAGATGGTGTGCATGGTTAAGGCAAGTGCCTACGGAGCTGGCAGCGTAGAGGTTGCAAAGACTCTGCAAGACCATAACGTAGATTTTCTTGCCGTTGCTGTTGCCGACGAAGGCGCAACGCTTCGCAAGGCTGGAATAACATCGAACATCATGATTATGAATCCCGAAATGACGGCTTTCAAGAAGATGTTCGACTATGGTCTTGAGCCTGAGGTGTATAACTTCAAACTTCTCGACGCGCTCATCAAGGCGGCAGAGAAGGAAGGAATAACAAATATGCCAATCCACATCAAACTAGATACAGGAATGCACCGCTTGGGCTTCAATCCCGAGACTGATGTTCCCGAACTTATCAACCGCCTGAAGAATCAGAATGCGCTGATGCCGCGCTCAATCTTTTCTCACTTCGTGGGAAGCGACGACGATTCGTTCGATGATTTCTCTGAATATCAGTTCAACTTGTTCGACAAGGCAAGCAAGCAGATTCAGGCTGCGTTCCCTCACAAGATTCTGCGCCACATCTGCAACTCGGCTGGCATTGAGCACTTCCCGGAGCGTCATCTCGACATGGTGCGTCTCGGACTTGGATTGTACGGCATCAACTCGCGCAATAACAAGACGATACACAACGTGAGCACGCTGAAGACAACTCTTCTACAGATTCGTGATGTGCCTGCCGGCGATACGGTTGGCTACAGCCGAAAGGGTAAGATTACGCGTCCTTCGCGTATTGCCGCCATTCCTATCGGTTATGCCGACGGACTGAACCGTCATCTTGGCAACGGCAACGCATATTGCTTGGTAAACGGTCAGAAGGCGTATTACGTTGGCAATATCTGTATGGATGTCTGCATGATTGATGTTACTGATATTCCTTGCAAGGAGGGCGACAAGGCGATAATCTTTGGCGATGAGTTGCCTGTAACCGTTCTGAGCGATATCCTTGGCACTATTCCTTACGAGGTCCTGACGGGTATAAGCACTCGCGTAAAGAAGGTGTATTATCAGGATTAAATGAATTGACAATGAGTGAGTTGAAAGTTGAAAATTGAAAGTTGAAAATTTATTCAGAATTGACAATTTAGAATTCACAATTGACAATGAATAATTCAAAATTCATAATTGATAATTCAAAATTGCTTTCATAATTGCTGAGGATTTATAACGGACAATTTCGCCAGAAATTGTCCGTTTATTATATACAAAATAGAAGGTAGGAAGAAGGTAGGAAGAAGGTAGGAA
>FNBQ01000020.1:19977-82708 GCA_900102385.1 Bacteroidales bacterium KHT7
AGAAGGTAGGAAGAAGGTAGGAAGAAGGTAGGAACATTCAAGGAATATGGAAGGTATATTGAAGATATACGGAAGCTATACGTAAGGTATATCCAAGGTACGTCCAAGGTATATGCAGGGTATATGCAAGCTATATGTAAACTATATGTTATCTATATGTAGGGTAAGCCAGATTAGGTGATGGGTAGGTTATGGTGAAGTGAAGTAAGTCGATAGTAAGGGGGTAGTAAGGGGATAGCAAGGGGATAGCAAGACGAAAGGTTCGTCCAATATAGATTATGGGTAAGTTGAAAATCGAGGATGTAAAATAATCTGGGAGAAGAGAAGAATGTTGATAATCCCGAGCAGATAATTGTCCATTGTCAATTATGAATTATGAATTATGAATTATGAATTGTGAATTCTGAATTCTGAATAAAATAGACGAAGAGCACATTTTATGGCGCGAACCGCTGTAAAAAGTGCTCTTTTCTTCTTTTTTGTCAGTAAAGTGTATGGAAAAGTACAAAAAAAGTTTGTGCAGAATGTTTAAAATGCTATTTTTGCATAAAATTCAAGCTTTAAAACAAGTATTATGAGTTCAAAACAGAATCACAGTCATTCATTCTGGACATCTAAGCACAAGTGGGATTACTGCATTATCGGACTAAGATATTTCACTTCGCCATTCAGAGTTTACAAACTTGCTCATGGCAAGGCAGAGGCTCACGAGCACGAGCATAAGATAATGCATGCTCTTAAGCTGAAGCACATCGTGCATAGTCGCAGCAATCAGAATAACGGTTAAGGAAGAAGTTTTTTACTTCTTCTTCCTTTCTTCCTCAATCTGTTGTCTTGATTTGCTCTGAGTAACGAGCCATACACCCGAGAATACCGCAACGATTGCTATAGCCTGACTCCAGCCAAATATTCCAAGTCCAACGGCTGCGCTGACAATGCACGAAACTGTTGGCTGAACGTAATTGTACATGCTCACAACGGTAGGGCGGAGCGATTTCTGTCCCTTCATCATAAGTATGTACGAGATGAATGTGGCTGCAAACACAACGTAGAAACATTCGGCCCATATGGCGATGCCGATGCTTGCCCAGTCGAGTTGCGAGATGTTGCCGTATGATATCGGCAACGCAACGATTGTGGCATAAAGGAACATCCACTTCATGCAGGTTATGACCGTGTATTTGCTTATCAGTTTTCTGAATATAGCCAGATAACTTGCAAAACTCAGTTGTGCCAGAAGGCAGAGTATGTCGCCCGTAAGGTTACCGTCGCTGCTTGTTGCGCTGCTGCTTCCGATGATGAGAATGAGCGCGCCAACCACGCCAAGTCCCACGCCAAGAATCTTCTTGCCCGTGATAGGCTCTTTCATGAAGATAGCCGACAGTATGAGCGTGAAGATAGGCATCGTTGTAGTAACGATGCTCGCATTTATAGGCGATGTCTTCGACAGTCCCACGATGAAGCAGCATTGGTTGCATACAATGCTCAGCATGGCGGCGAAGAAGAACATAATCATGTCGCGTCGCTCAACCTTCTCTCTTTGTACAAACAGCGATGTTATCCAAAAGCATACGGCTGCTCCTGCCGTTCTGAAAAGAACCATGTCAAGGCCTGTTATCCCGTTTGCCATGGCAGCCTTACCTATCGGTGCCATCAAACCCCAAATAATGCCTGCCATCAACATGCAGGCATGACCTCTCCAATCTTTTTCCGAATTATCCATTTTTCTCAATTTTTTTGCAAAGTTACGGAAATATAATATATATTTGCAATAAATCCTAAATTAAAGTACAATGGAGAAGGTACAGGCTGAATATATTCAGCAAATCGAAATCTATTCGATGTGGGGACTCAAGCATATTGTTTGGAAACTGCGTCCCGATGTAAATATCCTGAGTGGCGTGAATGGTATAGGCAAGAGTACCATTCTAAACACCTCTGTCAGTTCTCTGTCCGAGATGAACGGCGAACTGCCGATGCCGCAGCATCCGGCGGTACATCTCACGTTCTATCCCGAGAACGCCACGTCTATCCGTTACGATGTGATACGCAGTTTCGACCGTCCGCTCATACACTTCGAACTGCTCGAGAAGATGATTGACCGCAAGGTGCATACCGAACTCGACTGGCAGTTGTACAACCTTCAGCGTCGCTATCTCGACTATCAGGTAAACATCGGAAACAAGATGATTGACATGCTGTCGTCCGACGATCCCGCGGAGCAGGCTAAGGCTTCGAGCCTGTCTGTGCCAAAGCGTATGTTTCAGGATATGATAGACGAGTTGTTCAAGGATACGCGCAAGAAGATAAACCGAAAGACAAACGAGATAACCTTCCTGTACGGCAAGGAACTGATATCGCCCTATAAACTGTCGAGCGGCGAGAAGCAGATACTTGTCATTCTCCTTACCGTGCTCATTCAGGACCAGCAGCGGTGTGTCCTTTTCATGGACGAGCCCGAGGTGAGCCTTCATGTAGAGTGGCAGCAGCAACTCATCTCACTCATCCGCAAACTGAACCCTAATGTGCAGATTATTCTTACCACCCATTCGCCTGCGGTGATAATGAATGGCTGGATTGATGCCGTCACCGAGGTGAGCGACATAACACAAGACATTTAAGTTATGGGAAAACGACTGACTGATAACCTTAGTTCACTTTACATCGGCGCGGCAAACAAGTTGAGGTCAAACAAGACGAGGCGTAAGATTGTGGCGTATGTAGAGAGTTATGATGATATATTGTTTTGGCGAACGGTGCTGAAGGCGCACGAAACCGACGAATATTATTTCGAGGTGATGCTGCCTTCGAAAACATCGTTGCAGCGTGGCAAGAAGGCAGCCTTGATGAATGTTCTGGGCGAGAGTCAGTTGGGCGAGAACATGGTTGCCTGCGTAGATGCCGACTACGACTACATGCTTCAGGGACGCACCCCTACATCGCGCATGATACTCGAGTCGCCATACGTCTTTCACACCTATGTCTATGCCATCGAGAACTACCAGTGCTGTGCCGAGAGCCTTCACGACGTGTGCGTAATGGTAACGCTCAACGACCACGAGGTTTTCAACTTCGTAGAGTTCATGAAGATTTATTCGCAGATAATCTATCCGCTGTTCATCTGGTCGGTATGGATTTACCGCTCAAACAGATACAAGGAGTTCCCGCTGATGGACTTTTGCGACGAGGTACGCATTGACGGTTTCAATATGTACAGTCCCGAAAAGTGCATCGAGCGACTTCGCCATCGCGTAAACAAGAAGGTGGCTTTCATGCAGAAGCATTACCCAAATGCGCGCCACGACTTTGTTCCGCTGAAGGAAGAACTGGAGAAACTCGGCGTTCATCCCGAAAATACATATCTCTTTATTCAGGGACATTTCCTTATGAACAACGTTGTCATAAAGATTCTCGAACCTGTTTGTGCCATGCTGCGCCGCGAGCGTGAGAACGAGATTCGTCAGTCGAGCGGTCATGACAAGCAGAAATACAACGAACTTACATGCTACGAGCGCAGCCTTGGAAGCGTAGACACCATGCTCCGAAAGAATACTCAGTTTGTTTCGCTGCCTATCTACAAAAAAATGAATGAAAAAATAGATACTTTTTTAACATTGGGAATGAAGAAAAATGTTATATTTGCAAGCGAATAACTGAATTTGACAAAGGCTACTGATATGAAATCACGACAGAATAACATAATACAAGAAATAACCCCGCTCGCAAACCGTGAATGTCTGTATATTGCAAAGAGAGTGAAAGACTATTTCACTTATCCAATACACAGCCACGTAGAGTTCGAGTTGAACCTTATTGTGAATGCACGCGGCGTTAAGCGCATAGTAGGCGACAGCTCGGAGGTTATTGGCAACTATGACCTTGTGCTCATAACAGGCGCAAACCTTGAACATGCTTGGGAACAGTACGAATGTAAGGGCAAGGATATGGAAGAAATAACCATTCAGTTTAACTGGGATTTCGAGAAAGACGATTTCTTCCTGCGCAATCAGTTCGACTCCATAAGGCAGATGATTATCGATGCCCGTGTAGGCTTGGCTTTCAAAGAGCCGACGGTGAAGCGCGTCTATCCGCTTCTCGAAGACGTGGTTAACGAGTCCGACCAGTTCCGTGCTCTCCTCAAGTTTCTCGAGGTGCTTTACATCATGTCGCAGAGCGATGATGCTTATCAACTCGCGTCGCCTTCGTTTGCCAACGTAGATGCTAAGTCGGACAGCCGGCGTATTCTGAAAGTTCAGTCGTATATCGATTCTCACTTCAAGGAAGAACTCCGTCTGCCTGTTCTTGCCAGCATGGTTAATATGACTCCAGTCAGTTTCAGCCGTTTCTTCAAACTCCGCACGGGGCGCAATGTATCAGAATATATCATCGACATAAGGCTCGGACATGCTTCGCGAATGCTTGTCGATTCAACCGACTCCATTGCCGAGGTGTGCTACGGCTCTGGATTCAATAACCTTTCTAACTTCAACAGGATTTTCCGTAAGAAGAAAAAATGTTCGCCGAAGGAATTCCGCGAGCAATACCATAAGAAAAACAAAACAAAAACTAAAATTTAAGAATTCGAAAATTGTATGAAGAACACATGCTTTGTGGGATTCCTGTTGGGAGTCCTATTGATGGCTTTGCCTTCATCGGCACAGACAAATCCGTTTGTACGTGTTAAGGACGGTCAGTTTCTAAGAAACGACAAACCTTATTATTATGTAGGCACAAATTTCTGGTTTGGTGCAATTCTTGGTTCAGAAGGGCAGGGCGGCAATCGCTTGCGTCTGTGTCAGGAACTCGACTTTATGAAGAGCAAGGGCATAAACAACCTCCGCGTTCTGGTCGGGGCAGACGGCTGCCGAAACGTTCCGTCGAAGGTTGAGCCAACGTTGCAGACTGCCGCCGGTGAGTATAACGATACTATTCTTGCCGGTCTCGACTTCCTTCTCGACGAGATGCACAAGCGCGATATGGTTGCTGTCCTCTACCTCAACAACTCGTGGGAATGGAGCGGCGGCTATGGCTTCTATCTTGAACAGGCAGGCGAGGGCAAAGCGCCGCTTCCTTCGGTTGACGGCTGGCCTGCGTATATGGATTTCGTCAAGAAATTTGCCCAGAGCAAGAAAGCACATCAGATATTCTACGATTATGTGAAGTTTATCGTTGGCAGAACAAACCGCTATAACGGCAGGAAATATGTTGACGACCCTACAATCATGTCGTGGCAGATTGGCAACGAGCCTCGCGCCTTCAGCGAGGATGCCAAGATTAAGACAGCCTTTGCCAAGTGGATGGCGGAGACATCGGCTCTTATAAAAGGCATGGACGCCAACCACATGGTTTCGACAGGCAGCGAAGGACTTCACGGCTGCGAGTATGATGCCGCTCTTCTCGAAAAAATCCATGCCGACAAGAATATCGACTACATAAATTGTCATCTGTGGCCCTACAACTGGGGGTGGGCGCACGAGAAAACCCTTCTCGAGGACCTCGACAACAGTTGCAAGAAGGCTAAGGAGTATATAGACAAGCATCTTGTTCTGGCAAAGAAGTTGCAGAAGCCTCTTGTGATGGAGGAGTTTGGCTATCCTCGCGATGGTTTCCGTTTCGACAAAAATGCTTCGACAAAGGCGCGCGATGGCTTCTATAAGTATGTCTTCGGTCTGATTGTCGAGGATAGTCAGAACAAGGGGCTTTTTGCAGGCTGTAACTTCTGGGCTTGGGGCGGATTTGCCAATCCGCAGCATACTAACTGGAAGGTGGGCGATGACTATACTGGCGACCCGGCTCAGGAACAGCAGGGCTTGAACTCTGTCTTTGCATCGGATTATACTACGTTGCAGATAATTTCTGACATGGTTAACAGGTTTGGAAGATGAGTTTGCAATTGACAATTCAGAATTGACAATTAACAATTCATAATTCATAATTCATAATTCAGAATTGCTTTCTTCTGCATACTTGTAGGCAATTCATGTCACTTAGTACTTAGTTCTGCCGAATCACAAATTCGGCAGAACCGCTCTGTTAAGTCGAATTTGCCGCTCGAACTCTGTTCGCTTGCTACCAAAGGGACGCAAGAATTCGACTTTGAAAAGAATAGGGAATTTGTCGCTCGACCTATGGTCGCTTGCTACCGAAGGGGCGCAAGAATTCCCACCGCTGAAAAAAATGCAGGACCAAAGTAATATGGGCGACAGCTTTTAAAGTCGATGATGGTAGTGTCATTTCTGTCCGCGGGATCATACTGAAACTTCGTTTTTTTGAACTGTTATGCCTTCTTCATCTTTCTGAAATGTCATTTTATGGTGAAGAAAAACTGTATTTTTTCCATGATTTGGCAAGTAAGTATACACGCTGTAATCTTTTATAAATGCTTTTTTCGATATGTATGGTTTGTTAACATGTGTGTGTTTTGTTAACTTTTTGTTGATAAAACAGATAAAATATTATTTTTGTAAGTTGTTGAAAAATAAATATTTATAAAATATAGAAGAAAAATGAAAAATAATGCGAATTATTTGTAACATATTTTAAGTGGATTTTGAAAAATATTTTATAGTTTTGTATCGGAAATAAGAAGTAATTAAATTAAAAAATAGGGAAAGCATATTCTAATATCATTACATTTGAAGTTAATAATTATCGTGAGATATAATTTTGTGCTGTTATTTTGAATTCTCATATTGATTCTAAATTTACAGTTTACTATTATCAAAACTCAAAGGCTTTGCGTGGAGCAAGGTCATGGTGTAAAAAAAATTACTGTTTATCTAAATTTTATAAGCCTTAAATAAAATTAAGAGCTTTTGGTTTTAAGTGGGTTATAGATTTTAATAATAGCCAAAAAATCATAAATGAACTAGTTTCCGCAAGAATGTTGAGTAAACTTTCTTGCGGTTTTGCTTTTTAGGACTATCTATTCACAGAAAAAGCTTTTTTGCTTCGATTTTACTTGTTGAATTGTCGTGAAACGTAATTTAGCACACTACTTAAACTGAAAGTCCAAAATGCTATATACTTGTAAAACAGGGTCGTTTTGTTGAAATCGGTTCACACCTTATTGTATATAATAGATGCGCCATTTGCAATCTCGAAACAACAAAAAAACGCTTTTTTGTCCTGTTTGAACTCTTAAAAAATGTTAAAATGTTAAAATTTATCTTAACAAACTAAAATAATTCCGTTTTTATTTGATGGTATAAAAAAAATACTTATTTTTGCCGGTGTAATTCTATTGTAAATCTAAAGTAAGGTTGAGATGAAAAAAATACTTTTCACATTGGCGATGCTTATATTCTGCGCAACGGTTTTTGCTCAGAACTATAACTATACGAGTTTATATAGCCCTGCTAATAGTGTATATACTTCTTCGTCTTGCGATATCGATGCAGGAAAGGAGGCGTATTTTAAACCGACACAGAGTTCAACAGAGTATTCTGGCTTTAAGTTCAATCTGTCGGCTAAGGTCTCTGGCTTGCAGATTATCGTATACAACAAGTCTAATCAGGTTGTGAATACAGTTACCATGCCTTCTACAGTAAGCAAGTTCGACGTATCTGTTGCTGCTGCTAATGGTGTAGTTGGCAAGATTGGCCTGAAGAATACTGGCTCTTCAAAGGTTACTTTGAAGGCTCCTACCGTAATGTTCGTTAAGAGAAAGGTTAGTTCTAATGTGAAAGGTATCTTGTCATACTTCTCTATAGGAAATGCATATCCAGATGCGTCAACAGCAACAATTTCTGCTGCTCCTTCGGGAAGTACAGGTACAGTTACAGCAACCTTTGCTGCTGGTCAGGAGGTTGGATGGGGCGTGCCTCATGATATTTCTGCATTCAAGGCTTTTGTTGTTACGTTGGATGCAGCAGCAACAACAAAGTACATTGTTTCGCTTAATTATAAGAATGGTTCAAAGACTAGTAGCGATACATGCTGGATTTCAAAGGGAAAGACAACAGGTGTTGTGCGCATTACCTCTAACGACCGTGCATATCTTGAAAGTGTAAAGATTAAGGCTGAGGCTGCTGCAAGTGCAGTAAAAATCAAGGCACCGTTCTTGTTGTCAAATCAGACATTTACTGTTGCTGGCGGTCAGGTTACAGATGCAGGCATAGGTACTTCTTGGACTACTCCGGGCGAAGCAGGCGAATGTTCTCTCACCGAACTTTATGATTTGTCTGCACAGACAATGACAACTGCAACATATACTGTTCCGAATTCAACTTCACAGACTGTGGTTTGCGATTTCAACTTCAACGATCGCTTCTTCTTGTGGAATTACCCTACAAAGCGTAATTTCATGAAGGTTACAAATTCCACTTCGTCAAATGTGTTCTATTCAGTAGACTATGTAGTGGTTAAGTTTAAGGAAGCTTTGAGTCTTGGCTCTGACGACTATATCAGACTGAGTATTGCACCAAGTGCAACAATGACAGACTTCTGGTCAACTGAATCTACAGTCAGAAATGGTCAGGTAGTTGTTCTTGATGTTGCAAATGCAAAGAACTCAGCCGGTACAAAGATTACTCAGGTTCAGCGTTCAAGCGTTCAGTGGATTAAGTTGATGAAGCACTTGAAGGGTACTGGTATCACAGTTGTAGATGCATATTGTGTCTTGTCAAGTACTGGCTATCAGGGAGTTGATGAACTTGAGGCAGACGACCTTGAGGTTGTATCAACAGAGTTCTATTCTGTAAAGGGACAGAAACTTGAAGTTCCTTCACCAGAAGGTGTAACTTTGGTAAAGAAAACGTACTCAGACGGTTCTGTTAAAACCACAAAGGTTTACGGATGCCGATTCTGAGAAAAAAGAAAATTTGTTACTTGAGATTTAAAATAGAATAAGGCGAAGCGAATTTGTTTGTGAAAACAGATTCGCTTCTTTAGTTTATTTGTGCAATGATTAGATAAAATAGTACAATGCTACCAGATCTTTTTGTTCTACCTTTGCGTTATAACAAATACAAAACTATGATTGATAATATGAAAAGACTTATTTTGTCCTTACTCATGGCTTTTATCTGCACCTTATATATATGTGCACAGATAAGAGGCAAGGAAATTAGCGTAATGGTTACTCCTGACCGTGATAACTGGACTTATAAAACTGGTGAAACCGCTACGTTTACAATACAGGTTTACAAGGCGCAATGCCTGCTGAAGGGCGCAGTGATAGACTATGAGCAGGGCGAGGAAATGTATCCCGAAGTTACGAAAAATAATGTCACGTTGAAAGATGGAAAACTGGTATTGAGAGGCAAACTTTCCAAGCCCGGATTCTATCGCGTGAAGGTGACGGCAAAGGTTAACGGAAGAAATTACGATGGAATGGCTACCGTAGCCTACAGTCCCGAGAACATAAAGCCTTGTGCCGAGATGCCATCGGATTTTGATACCTTCTGGACTAATTCGCTGAAGGAAGCCCGAAATACTCCGCTTGAGCCTACGATGGTGCTGCTGCCAGAACGTTGCACCGAAAAGGTAAACGTCTATCAGGTAAGTTTCCATAATATCCGATGGGGCAGCAGAACATACGGAATCTTGTGCGTGCCGAAGGCTGAAGGCAAATATCCAGCGTTGCTCAGAGTGCCGGGAGCTGGAATCAGGCCATATTACGGCGATGTGCAGACAGCCGAGAAGGGTGCAATAACATTAGAGATTGGAATCCACGGCATTCCTGTTACTTATACGCAAGACTATTACGATAAACTTTTCAAAGGTGCATTGTATAACTATTGGGAGAGCAACAGCGACGATCGCGATGCCTTCTATTACAAAAGAGTCTTTGTCGGTGCAGTAAGAGCAGTCGATTTTATCTGCTCTCTGCCTCAGTTCAATGGCAAGCAACTCGGCGTGTCTGGTTCGAGTCAGGGCGGTATGTTGTCTTTCGTTACGGCGGCTCTCGACAGTAGAGTTACATTCTATG
Source organism: Bacteroidales bacterium KHT7 (assembly GCA_900102385.1). Classification (GTDB taxonomy): domain Bacteria; phylum Bacteroidota; class Bacteroidia; order Bacteroidales; family Bacteroidaceae; genus Ga6A1. The sequence goes on from FNBQ01000020.1 coordinate 29,909, forward strand.
CCGTTGTCCATCCGGCAATGTGCGACCATACTGCATCGTTGAAGAAGCAGCCATGCGGTTGGCCACATTATTTCTACGGAAAGAAGGCCGATGACAAGAAAGTGACTGTAAGCCGTTATTACGACGGAATAAACTTTGTTCGCAGAATAAAAGTGCCGGGATGGTTCTCGTTTGGCTATAATGATGATGTTGTTGCACCAACATCTATGTATGCAGCATATAATACCGTTTCTGCCCCTAAAGAGTTCAAACCTTATTTGCAGACTGGTCATTATTGGTATCAGGAGCAGTATGATGAATGGAATGAATGGATGTGGAAACAGATGGATTTGTAGAAATTAACGTTCGTTTTTTGCTAACTGAACTTGACATTATGTAAAAGTTGTAAATGTTAAATATTCTTAATGATAGAATAGTTCAAAAAAACGAAAAAATAGTATTATTGTTGTATATACTTAATGTATATTTTTGTAATAGAAGTAAAAGAGAATAGCCATTAATTTAATAAACCAGAGATTAACAAAAAAGGTTATAAACCTTTAATTTAGTACAGTAGATATGGATTTAATTACTAGAAAACAAGCGCTAATGGCAGGAGCATGTATTGCCTTCTTGCTGGGCGGTACTCCTGTGCAAGTATTCGCCTCTAATGCTTCAGTACCTGTTGAAGCAAGCGCACCGACACAGAAAGTCGTGGGTACTGTAGTTGATCAGAGTGGTGACCCGATTATCGGCGCAAACGTGCTGGTAAAAGGTACACAGAATGGTACAATTACAGATTTTGACGGACACTTTACTATTGAAGCGCCAAAGGGAGCAACACTTGTTGTCTCTTACATTGGCTATCTTCAGCAGGAAGTGAAAGTTACCGGCGACAATTTGAAAATTCAGTTAGCAGAGGACTCTAAGAGCCTCGAAGAAGTTGTGGTAGTTGGTTACGGTGTTCAGAAGAAGAAACTCGTAACTGGCGCAACTGTTCAGGTGAAGGGAGATGAAATTGCTAAGATGAACACTACAAATGCTTTGACTGCAATGCAGAGTTCAACACCGGGTGTTCAGATTACTCAGGCTTCTTCACAGCCGGGTAAGGGATTCAAGGTTAATATTCGCGGTATGGGTACTATCAATGGTGCATCTCCTTTGTTGGTTATAGATGGAGTTCAGAGTGGTACTGCCGATGATGGATTGAACGGCTTGAATCCTAATGATATTGAGAGCATTGATGTATTGAAAGATGCTGCATCGGCAGCCATCTATGGTGCTCATGCTGCCAATGGCGTTATCTTGGTAACAACAAAGCAGGGTAAGGCTGGTAAATTGTCTATTCAGTATGACGGACATGTGGGTTGGAGTAATGCTTATAAGCGACCTGCAACTTTGAACGCGAAGCAGTACATGCAGATTATTGACGAGGTGAACTTTGGTGCGACAGGCACAAAAACAGACTGGTCGAAGCTTGTGCCGCAGGCAATCTTGGATAAGGTCAATGCTGGTTGGGAAGGTACAGACTGGTTTGATGAATATGCAAACAAGAATGCTGTTCAGACAAGCCATGCCTTGAGTATTACAGGTGGTAACGACCGATCAAAGTTCTCAATGAGTTTGAACTACAGTTATAATAACGGTATAATGGGTGGTGCTATGGCATCAAACTACCAGCGTTATGGCGGTCGTATCAATTCTGAGCATGTTCTCCTTAGAGGTAAACATGATATTATAACTATAGGTGAAAACCTTTCTTATTGGTATCATAAGAGTCACGATTTGGCAGAAGGCAACGGCTATTTCAACATCATGCAGAATGCATATATTGCCTCTCCGCTTGTGCAGCCGTTTAACGAGGATGGTTCTCTTGCAAGTTACAGAGAAAACGGAGCAGGATACAGTTCTATGATATATACAAATCCATTGAACGGATTGTATAATGGTGAGTACAATGCTATTAACAAGAGTCGTGATTTTGGTGTAGGAGCAACATTCTATTGGATTATAGAACCTATTAAGGGCTTGAGATACAGAGGACAGGTTAATACTGGATATAGTGGAAGTAATACACGTAGCGCTTCACAGCCATACAGTAGTAGCAATACAAATGCTACTAGTACATACGGTTTGCAGTATTATATGAATGAGAGTGGTAGTATTTCTGTTAATAATACAATTAGTTACGAGTTGCCAAAATTCAATGGTCACGCAATCGATTTGATGGTTGGTCAGGAATACACACAGAATTTGTGGAATAACAGTCTGAATACCACACACTCTATTGGTGAAGAAAGTGCAAATTCTTTGCTTACAAAAGGCTTCTCTTATAATTTGCCAGTAAACTATGGTGGTAGCGCAACCATTAATTATAATGGTTCTGCTGATACGGAGTATGCAGAAGCAGCATTCTTTGGTCGTTTGAACTATAACTATAAGGAGAAGTATATGGCAACATTCATCTTGCGCCATGATGGTTCTTCTAATTTTGCCGACGGACATCGTTGGGGTACATTCCCTTCTGTTTCTGGTGGCTGGGTTGTGACAAACGAGAGTTTTATGGAGCCAATACAGGATGTTATGGATTTCTTTAAGATTAGAGCATCTTGGGGACAGAACGGAAACTGTAATGTAACTCCGTTTAGCTATGTTGCAAACATAAAGTATTCTCCTACAGATTATGCCGACTATGGCTATAAGTTCGGTAGCAGTAATGAACAGACTGTCAGCCCAACAGGATGGACTCCTGGTGCATATACTGATAACATGCCAAATGAAGACCTTACATGGGAGACTTCAGAGCAGATAAATATCGGTTTTGATGCCAGATTCTTGAATAGCCGTTTGGGGGTTAACTTTGACTATTATGTTAAGACTACAAAAGACTGGTTGATTTGTCCTACTCCAAAGGCGTTCGCAGGAACTCCTAACGGAAAGTGGCTGAATGGTGGTGATGTTAGAAACTCAGGTGTTGAGTTGGCATTATCATGGAATGACAAGATTGGTTCTGACTTCAATTATCATGCAAACGTTAATATTGGTACAAATCGTAACCGTGTAACATACTTGGCAACAGATGGTGGCAGAATCGACGGTCAGACAAGTGCCTTGTTCCAGAACTCAGATTATGTCAGCCGTGTAGAGGTTGGTCATGCTATTGGCTACTTCTATGGTATGGATTACGATGGAATATGGCAGAATCAAGCTCAGATAGACGAGGCACGTGCTGCAGGAAAGGCAGTTCTTGATAACGCGCAGCCTGGTGATATGATTTGGGTTGACTATAATGGTGACGGTAAGATTAATTATGACGAAGATCGTCATGATATTGGTAATCCTCATCCAAATGTGACTCTCGGTATTGCATTTGGCTTCGACTACAAGGGCTTTGACTTTAATATCGCAGGTTCAGGTGCATTTGGACAGCAGGTTATGCAGTGCTATCGTACTGCACTCCTTGCCAATCAGTATCAGAACTATACAGAGCAGGTATTCGACCGTTGGCATGGAGAGGGCACAAGCAATACCCAGCCACGTTTGACAGTTGGTTCTATCAACGACCAGTGGGTTTCTACTCGCTATATGCAGAATGCTGATTTCTTTAAGATTCAGAACGTTACTGTTGGTTACGATTTCAAGAAACTTCTTAAGACGTGTCCATTTGGTCAGTTGCGAGTTTATTTCCAAGCACAGAATCTGTATACCTTTACCGGATATAAGGGTGTAGATCCAGAAGTCGGTTCAAATGGTGGAAAAGATTCTTGGGCAAGTGGCATTGATGTAGGTTTGTACCCATCTGCTCGTACTTACTTGTTTGGTGTTAGTGTCAAGTTCTAAAAATTAACTTGTTAATAAGAAAGTAATATGAAAAAAATATTATCGTTGGCTATCGCGGCAGCTGTTGCCTTGTCTTCATGCAACAGTATGCTTGATACCGAGAATTATACAGGTGCAAATACTGCAAACTTTCCTGCGCAGGCTTCTGACTTGAATGCCGAATTGTCTGCATTGTATTCAGTATTGAATCAGTATTGCAACGATCCTTTGCAGACTCCATATTTAGTCTACAATATTATGTCTGATGATTGTAATGGTGCAGGTGGTACTGGTGACGTTGAGGCTCATGCTATCGGTCATTTGATGAAGAATAAAGACGCTTTGTATGACGGCGCATTCAAGGCGACTTATGTAGGTGTTGCGCGTGCAAATGCCATAATCTATTCGGTTGACGCATTCGACTGGACTGGAAAGGAAACAATGAGAAACCAGCTTCTTGGTGAGGCTTACTTTATGAGAGGACTGTTCTACCTTTGGGGAACACAGTTCTGGGGCGACATTCCTGCTTATTGGGCTGCTGCTGCTCCTGATCCATGTCCGCAGCAGAGTGCCGAGGACGTTATTTATCCGCATATCCTTGCCGATTTTTATAGTGCATATCAGCTTATGTCGTATGGCTATACAACTCAAGGTGACGGACATGCTACAAAGGGTACTGCTGCTGGCTATCTTGCCCGTGCGTATATGTTCTATCAAGGTTTCTACAAGAAGCAGGGTGAACTTGCAAAGGCTTCATGTCCAGATGTTAAAATGCTTGACCTTGACGAAGGCATCAAGTCAAAAGCAATAAACGAGACATTGACAAAGAGTATGGTGACAGACGCTTTGAAGGATGCGGTTGCTAATGGCGGTTATGAGCTGGTAGAAGATTTCCGTTTGTTGTGGCAGTACACAAATCAATATACGGTAGGAGATTACAAGTTTACAGAAGATTTGGCTAAGGCTGGCAAATCGTGGGCTGGAAATGGAAACAAGGAAGAAGTGTTCCAGATACAATTTGGTAACTTTGCTTCATGGAACGGAACTGTATCAATGGGTTATACAAACATGAGCTCATTGTATTGTTCATTGCGTTGCGATGAAGGTACTGGTATTGTAAGCGGTGCTAACATTTCGAATGGTGGCATTGAAACTTTCCCATTTGCTCAGGGCTGGGGACAAGGCACAATAAATGCTGGTCTTTGGGATGACTGGTCAAATTCAGATCCTCGTAAGGCTGCAACTATTCTTAACGTACAGGATGAGCTTGCTGATTTTGCGTTCGCTTCATCTTGTTCGGAAGATGCAGGTTTGTACAACAAAAAATTGATGGCTGTTACAACCAAGACAACTGCTGGTAACGATAAAACTTCTGGACCTTATATTTGGTGGGGTGTTGTTCGCGAAGAGGCAAAACAGGCTCAAAATAATAAAAACAGTATGCAGGGCGACCATTTTGGAGATATAGTACTGATGCGTTATTCTGACATCCTTCTTATGCTTACTGAGCTTACTGGCGATGTAAGCTATCAGAACAAGGTTCGTGCTCGTGCTGGCTTGAAGGAGACAACATACTCATGGGAAGGCATTCAGGACGAACGTCGTTTTGAGTTTGCCGGTGAAGGCTTGCGTTTCAACGATCTGCGTCGTTGGTCAGGCAAGGGTGGCGGTGAAAACTGTATAGCAGCAAAGGCTCTTCAGAAACAGGAGGGTACAAGAGTAAACTATACAGGCAGATGGACTGTTATGAAACATGCTGTTTCTTCATGGGCTAAGAGATATGCAGAGACTGACGGTTTCTTGATGATTCCACCATCACAGATTAACATTGTTGGTGATGAAACCGTTTTGAAGCAGAATGCAGGCTGGACATCGGATGTTGCTGATGCAAATATGTCTGGTACTCCTGTTTATTAATTAATCATCTAAGACACTACGGAAATGAAAAGAATATTATTTAGTATGATAGTCGCTGCAAGTGTGCTGACATCTTGTGATCCAGTAAGAGACAGTCAGGACTTTAGCCCTAACGACTATACAGCAGAGCAGATTGGCAATAGTGTGACCTTAAAGGTATATAAGGACAAGGAATGTACTCAGGAGGCTGGTCCGGGTGAGGGTAACTGGGTTAAGTATTCAACTTCTCCAAGTACTATAGTTTCAATCTACAACATAAAGGCTGGCGAACAGAATGTGCTTGCCACAGGTACCGACGGAGTGTTTAATCTTGCACCGAGTCGTGGCTCAAGTAACGATCAGACTTTGTACATCAGAACTTATAATTCTGATGGAAAGGAGATTGTTGCCGAGAAATCGGTAAATGTATGGGTACAGACAGAACTTCCACAAGAAATTCTATATCTTTGCTCTGATGATGAGGAGAAGGCATGGACTTGGGACTGTTCTACAGCTGGAGCATGCTGGGGTAATATGGGTAATCCTTCGTGGTCAACCCCTGATAAGATTTTTGCTTCTGGCGATGCCAAGTGGTGGGGTGTTGAAACTCCAGAGGGATTGCTTACTCAGCTTAATCATTCAGATACAGGAAATGCAACAGGCGAAGAGTCTGAGGATGCTTACATGGTGTTTAGTAATCTTGATGGTAAGGTTCATACTTACAATGCAGACGGCAAGGAAATCCGTACAGGTAAGTGGTCTATTGATATGACTCCTACTGCTACAGCTGTAGGTACTCTTACAACTGATGCAGGCTCAATACTGTTCCCATTCTCAATAAATACAGGTGGTAAGAAGCCAACAACGTTCCAGATTGCAGGTCTTGATGCAAACCATTTGGTTCTGATGGATACAGGTGGTCATCCAGACAATGCGGATGAATATACATACTGGAGATTTAAGAACAAGTCTGACTGGCAGGGAGCTTTGCACGCTTATTCAAGCAGAGCATGGACTTGGGATTGCACTTCTGTAGAAGAATGTTGGGGTAATATGGGTAATCCTTCATGGTCAACTCCTGATAAAATCTTCAAGTCTGGTGATGCCAAGTGGTGGGGCGTTAAGAGTCCAGAGGAGTTGCTTACACAGCTTAATCACTCAGATACAGGCGAGGCTACAGGCGAAGAATCTGCTGATGCGTATATGGTATTTGATGTAAATGGTTCTGTTAAGTGCTATGATGGCAATGGCAAGGAGATTCGTTCTGGTAAGTATGAGGTTTCAATGACTCCATCTGCTACTAATGTTGGAACAATGACAACAACCGAGGGAGCTATTTTGTTCCCATTCTCAATTAATACAGGTGGTAAGAAGCCAACAACATTCCAGATTGCCGGTATTGACGGCGACAGAATGGTTTTGATGGATACAGGTGGTCATCCAGCCAATGCGGATGAATATACTTTCTGGAGATTTAAGGCTAAATAGTTTTATAAACTTAGATAATGGGCAAAGGCTGTTATTTGTACAGTCTTTGCCTTTATATAAAAACGATGTAAAAAGACCAAGTGTCGGGTATTTTTTGCGCTCGTAAACCTTGGTGTAATTTAATTGTGATGATGAGAAACTTCGTATTTTTTATTTTGTTTGTTTGCTGCTTAGCGGCTTGTAACAACGAAAAGAAAGATTCCAATTATAGAATAAGTGGTAATGTTGCTTATGCTGGTATAAAAATGGATAGCGTATGGGTGTATCTGGAATCTGTAACAACAAACGGAAAGGAACGTTTTAAAGATTCTGTAAGGCTCGTAAATGGCAGTTTCGTGTTTACGGGTAATAAGGAAAGGCTTGCGTCTATACATTTGCCAAGGGCATATCGTTACCTTTATCAAGAACTGTTAGTTGTTACGGAAAACGGAAATATTCATGTTTCTATCGACGAAAAAAGCGCAGGTTTTGGTACTCCTCAGAATGACTCTTTGCAATTGTGGAAAAATATAACAGAGCAATTTCATGAGTCGTTAAAGGGGGTGCATGATAGCGAACAAAGAAAATATCTGTACGACAAATATGTGGAGCGTACAATAAGTATGGGGCATAACATTGGTGACGATACAACTTTGGGTAAATTTTTATTGGGAATGTATCATAAATAAATAGTAAATGTACTGTCAGTAATGAGTGTAAACCAGCAAAAAAACTCCTTCCGTGTTTTATGCGCCATTTCATGATGGTAAATGTTCTTCCTTTTTATGAGTTCTATGACGTTAGATGGGGCACTCCTTTGTTACTATGTGGAAACGCCATCAGCGTCTGTATTGACAGCGTAGGCATTTACTGATTCCTTTCGGCGGAGGGGATTCTTGCATCCCTTCGGCAGCAGTTACCATAGGTTGAGCACGGAAATTCGACTTAACATATAATGATTGTATTTTCGGGAAATAAAATCGACAAAATCCATATATATTAGTGTTATCGTTAACAGTACAAAGATGAATTAAAACGGATTGGAATCTAACTACCCTTAATTTGTAACATGTACTTTGCATATTCCCAAAATTGAAGTGTTAAAATTTCTTAAAATAGAATTTGTATCAAAATTAGATAAAAAAATATCATTTTTTGATGCTCTATATTTCTATTTTTGTGACGAAGTAAAAAAGAGGAAAGCCATTACTTTAATAACCTAACATGAGTTTAACTTCGAATAAGGTGATGAAAGAAAAACATTGCTTTAATGACCTAACACGAGATTAACCCCCAAGGTGATAAAGAATAGCCGTTAATTTAATAACCAGAGAATAACAACAAAAAGGTGCAAGCCTTTAATTTAATATCCTAACAAGAGATTAACAAAAGGTTAAAAGCCTTTAATTTAGTACAACAGTATATATGGATTTAATTACTAGAAAACAAGCGCTAATGGCAGGGGCATGTATTGCTTTCCTGTTGGGCGGTACTCCTGTGCAAGTATTCGCCTCTAATGCTACAGCACCTGTAGAAGCAAGCGCACCGACACAGAAAGTCGTAGGAACAGTAGTTGATCAGAGTGGCGATCCAATTATCGGCGCAAACGTGCTGGTAAAAGGTACCCGAAATGGTACAATTACAGATTTTGACGGACGCTTTACTATTGAAGCGCCAAGTGGAGCAATTCTGGTTGTCTCTTACATTGGCTATGTTCAGCAGGAAGTGAAAGTCACCGGCGACAAGTTGACAATTCAGCTCGCTGAGGACTCTAAGAGTCTCGAAGAGGTTGTAGTAGTTGGTTACGGTACAATGAAGAAAAAACTGGTTACCGGTGCAACTGTTCAGGTAAAGGGTGATGATATCGCCAAGTTGAACACAACCAATGCTCTCGAGGCTATGCAGAGCCAGACTCCGGGTGTGCAGATTACACAGTCTTCTTCACAGCCGGGTAAGGGCTACAAGGTATTGATTCGTGGTGCCGGAACTATTGGTAATGCTGCACCTCTTTATGTTATTGATGGTGTAGCAGGTGGTAACCTCGATGGTATCAACCCTAACGATATCGAGAGTATCGATGTCTTGAAGGATGCCGCTTCTGCAGCTATCTACGGTTCTCGTGCTGCCAACGGCGTTATCCTCGTTACAACAAAGCAGGGTAAGGCTGGTAAGATTGAAATCAGCTACAATGGTGCTATGGGTTGGTCTAATGTTTACAAGCGTCCACAGCTTCTTAATGCTAAGCAGTACATGACTATCATAGATGAGTTCACCTTCAATACTTCTTCTGCTGATAAGTATATGGATTGGGCAAGCTGGGTTCCTCAGGATATCCTTAATAAGGTAGAGAATGGTTGGGAAGGTACTGACTGGTGGGACGTATTCCAAAATAAGAATGCTCAGCAGCAGAATCATTCTGTAACAGTAACAGGTGGTTCAAATCGTTCTAAGTTTGCAATGTCTTACACCTATACTGATAATGAAGGTATCATGGGTGCAGACAAGGCTTCTTTCTATAACCGTCATACAATCCGTATCAACAGCGACCATGTACTTTTGAGAGTTAAGGACTTCGATGCTATCACTGTTGGTGAGAATATCTCTATTGGCTATAGCAAGAATCACGATTTGGCAGAGGATGGTATGTATTGGAGTTATATTCACAGTTTGCTTCAGACAGCTCCATTCTTGCCACAGTATACAGACGACGGTAAGATATATAACAATGCCAATGCGGGAACAGGCTGGAACTCTGTATTGTTCAATAACCCTTGGGAGAACCTTGAGAAGGGTGGTTTCAACTCTATGGCAGAAAGCCGCAGCATCAATGCCGCAGCAACTGCGTTCTTGGTTATTCAGCCAATTAAGGGTTTGAAGTGGCGTTCTCAGTTTAACTACAACTGGAGTGCAGGTGCTTATCGTGGCTATGCAGAACCGCGTTCTCCGAGCCCAGGTACTGGTACAGTTACAGAGTATAGCCTTAGCCAGAACACTTGGTTGAACTCTAATTTCTCTTTTGAAAATACTCTTACTTACGATCTTCCTGTAATTAATGGTCATAAGTTTAGTGCCATGGTTGGTCAGAGTTTCCAGAGTACAGCTTGGAGCACAAACCTTTCAGGCTCTAACAAGGTTGCCGCTGGTGAGCAGCTTGCAACGCTTAAGGGCTGGAATTCTGCATGGTTGTCTAACTTTAAAGTTGGTGACTCTGGTGCTTCTTTGAGTGGTGGTCCAAATGATGAAGAATACCTCGCTTCTTGGTTCGGTCGTTTGAACTGGGACTTGAATGAGAAGTATATGGCTACCGTAACTATGCGTTATGATGGTTCAAGTATCTTTGCCGATGGTCATCGTTGGGGCTTCTTCCCATCAGTATCTGCAGGTTGGGTAATCAGCAATGAAAGCTTTATGGAAAGCACTCAGAACTGGATGGATTTCTTGAAGATTCGTGCATCTTGGGGTCAGAACGGTAACAACCAAATTTCTAAGTACCAGTATCTTGCTACAATTGCTCAGTCTGGAGAGTATAACGACAATGGTTACAAGTTTGGTTCAAGCATGGAAAACTCTGTTGTCTCAAAACCTAATACAGGTGCTTACGCAAACATCGTTCCTAATCCAGACCTTACTTGGGAAACTTCTGAGCAGCTCGACTTCGGTTTCGATGCTCGTTTCCTTAGCAACCGTTTGGGCGTAGTATTCGACTGGTATAAGAAGACAACTAAGGACTGGTTGATTGTAGGTCCACATAAGGCTGTTATGGGTACTAACCCAGCTTACATCAATGGTGGTGACGTTGAGAATACAGGTATTGAACTTGCTCTTACTTGGAACGACAAGATTGGTAAGGACTTTAACTACAACGTTGGTGTGAACTTTGCTACCAATAAGAATAAGGTAACTCGTATCGCTAACGAGAATGGTTACATCAATGGTCCGGATAATGTCCTTTCACAGGGTACAGACTATATCTACCGTGCAGAGGTAGGCAAACCAATTGGTTACTTCTATGGTATGTCATATAGTGGTATCTGGCAGAATCAGGAGCAGATCGAAGCTGCACGTCAGGCTGGTAAGGCTGTTCTCGACAATGCACAGCCGGGTGACTGTATTTGGGATGACTGGAATGGTGATGGCGTGATTACAAATGCTGAAGGTGCGACTTGCGACCGCCACGAGATTGGTAATCCTAATCCTGATGTAACTCTTGGTATCAACCTCGGTTGCTCATGGAAGGGCTTTGACTTTGCAATAAACGGTGCGGGTGCATTTGGTATGCAGGTTATGCGTTCATATCGTTCTTATTGTGATACCCCATATCACAACTACGATACCACAATCTTGAACCGTTGGCATGGTGAGGGTACATCAAATTCTGTACCACGCCTTTCAGGAACAGGTCATCCAAACACACTTTATGTGTCTACCCGTTATATGGAGGATGCAGACTACTTCAAGATTAAGGCTGTAACTCTTGGTTACGACTTCAAGCACATCTGGAAGTCTTGCCCATTCCAACAGCTTCGTCTATATGTTCAGGCTCAGAACCTCTGCACATTCACTGGTTACACTGGTCTTGACCCAGAGGTTGGTTCATCTGGTGGTACTGACAGTTGGGCATCTGGTATCGATTTGGGTCTATACCCACCATCTCGTACATATATGGTAGGTGCAAGTATTAAATTCTAATTCGACTAATAAGTATGAAGAAATATATTTTATCAGCATTAATTGTTGGTTCAGCAACTTTGTTAACATCTTGTAACGACATGCTGGATACAGATCCACGTGTTACAGAGATGACCCAGGCTACTTTCCCGGGTAAGCCTGCGGATGTTGAGGCATTGAATGCTGCTACATATAGCATTTTGAATGTCTTGGGTGGCGGTGATAAAGGCGGTTTGCAAAATAACCCTAACTACTGGTGGGAGATTATGTCTGACAACTGCTTCGGTAGTGGTGGTTTGCAGGATAAGGAGGTTAAGTCTCTTCATTATCTTGTAGAGGCAAGTGCCAATCAGTTCGAATCATTGTTTGTAACTCTCTATGGTGGTATTGCGCGTGCAAACAACCAAATTGAAACTATAGACAATGTACCTTGGACAGAAGGGCAGAAGGAACAGCGTAATCAACTTCTCGGCGAGGCTTATTTTATGCGTGGTCTCTATACTCTCTGGCTCACACAGTTGTACGGTGACGTTCCATTGGTTACTTCTACAACCATTACTCCAGAGATGGAGCAGGAGGTAAGTGCAGAGGATGTTATCTATCCTCAGATTCTTTCAGATTTCGTTTCAGCAAAGAACCTTATGAAAGCTGAGAGAGCAAATGGTTCTGGTCATGCCGATAAGTATGCTGCCGAGTCGTTCATTGCCCGTGCTTATATGTTCTGGGCTGGTTTCTATAAGAATGCAGGCGAACTTGCAACAGCTTCAGTTCCAGCCATCAACCTTGTAGAGCAGGAGGGCTGTAATGTTGCATCTCTTTCTAAGGATGATGTTATTGCAAACCTTAAGGATGTAGTCTCAAATGGCGGCTATAAACTTTGTGAAGATTTCCGTTCACTTTGGCAGTATTCTAATAGTCTCCTTTGGGATGAGGCTCACGATGGTGAGAATGGCGAGAATGCTGCGGGAACTCATGCTTATAACTTCATTGCAGACATGAAGCGTGAGAACTGCTTCGACCAGCCTGGCATGGGTAATGGTAATACCGAGGAGATTTTCCAGATTCAGTTTATGAATGCTTCTCACTGGAATATTGGAACTGACTTCTACAAGAATCAGCGCCAGTATTCTAACTATGTGTCATGTTTCTGGGCTCTTCGTTGTAACGGTAATAATGGTGATGTTAATCATACTTATCCTTTCAACGAGGGCTGGGGTCAGGGAACTCCTTCAACAAACATCTGGAATGATTGGACTGCAGCTGAAAAGGCAGGAGGTTATACCGATATTCGCAAACTTGGTTCTTTGATTGACTGCGATAATGAACTTGCAGAATATACATACGTTAAGGACGATTGTGAGGAATCTGGCTATTCTGTTAAGAAGTATGCTCCTGTAACTCTTGATGCTTGTGTCGATGATAATGGTAACCATAAGAAAAACGATACATGGTGGACTAAGGCTCCTGGCTTTACTACAGGTTCGCTTGGTAACAGCCAGCAGGGTGACCACTTTGAGGACTTCTACTTGATGCGTTATGCTGATGTTCTTCTGATGCTTACCGAGCTTACAGGTGATGCTCAGTACATGAATCAGGTTCAGAAGCGTGCAGGAGTTCCTGAAACTCCATACTCTTTGACTGCTGTTCAGAACGAGCGTCGTTGGGAGTTTGCATTCGAGGGACTTCGTTTCAACGATATGCGTCGTTGGAGTGGTAAAAACCCAACAGCAGATTCTTACGCACCTAAGGCTCTGCAGCGTCAGGAAGGTCAGAAGATTGTGTGTCTTGGCGATAAGGCAAACAAGCGCGAAATGAAGCACATGACTTGCTCTTGGACCGAGCGTTACATTGCTACCAACGGTTTCTTGGCTAAGCCTCAGTCTCAGATTAACCTTATGAATGGTAAACTTGTGCAGAACGCTGGTTGGGATGCTGCTGATGCTAAGACACAATACGTTTCACTTTATTAATAAGAAATTAAGATGAAAAAGATATTATCATTTTTGTTTGCTGTCACGGTATGTGCTTTCACTGCTTGTGATCCAACTCACGAGGATATCAGCAATGGCGGTCACATCTCGGTTGACGAGCTCAAGGCAATGACTTCTGTTACTGTCGACAATGATGGTCAGGGTCATAATGGAAACGTCATTACTTGTTCGACATCAGCACCTGTCAATGCAAGATGGGATGTTGGTGGTAAGGAGTTCCTTGGAAATTATGCAAAAAGAAAAATGAGAGTTGGTGATTATACCGTTACTCTTACTGCTCTTTGTGCAGATGGTACTGAAGTCAAGGTGGATTACCCTATCAAGTGTGAGGTTGAAACTGATATAATCAAGAAGTTCTGGATTTATGGTGAAGATCCTGCAAAGCAGCCAGAATTCTGGCTTGAGTCAGGTGACGCAGGAGCTGGACGTTTCAGCGATAATGAAGGTAAGTATTTCCCATATCTTAACAAAGAGACCTATTTTGGACTCAAGACACTTGTCTTTGAAATTACCGATACAGAAGAGGGACAATTTATCTGGGAAACCGAAAAAGAGGATGTTGGTCTTACTATACGTGTCATGAATGGTTGGTGGAGTACCAATTATTATGATAATGAGACTCCAACAAAAGGCTATTGGGAACTTCCAATCACCGAAGAAATGGCTAAGGAGTGTGCTGCTGAAAAAGATGGTGGTGCTGGTAAAGATCTTGATCTTTTGATGACACGAGGAAGAATTAAGATCAAAGCTTGTTACTATGAGTATTAATTATTCCTTATAGGAAATATTCAGGGCTGACTCAATTAAATGAGTCAGCCTTTTTATACCAAAAAAGATGATAAATATCAGCAAAGTTTCTAATGGCATTCTATGTGTGAGCTTGTTGGCTTTCATTTCTTTTGTCGCATATATATTATTTATAAATCAGGAGGTATTCTATACCGCTCACGACCGTTCTGAATTCATCTTCGGAGCGCCTTTCTTCCATAGACTTCTGTCTAAGCCTTTTGGACTTATTCAGTATGTGGGAGCCTGGCTAACACAACTTTTCTATCGTCCTGCCTTGGGTGCAGGAGTGCTGGCGGCTATCTGGGCTCTTATATTCTATGTTGGTTCTAAGGCATTCAGGTTGAATGGAAGTGCCGCTGCCATGATGCTCTTGCCTGTAGCCTGTCTGCTCACATCGGTTGTCGATTTGGGCTATTGGATTTATATCTTGACTCTGAGAGGCTATTGGTTTTCGCAGTCGGTGGGCTATCTTGCAATGCTTTTGCTGTTGTGGGTTGCACGCTGTACACCGCGCAAATGGCATATTGTATGGTATATATTTGGTTTTGTCGTCTATCCAGTGCTTGGGTGGTTTGCTTTGCTTTTTATTCTGTGTCTTGCGGTTGTCGAGAAAATTACATGGCGTGAGATTGTGGGCATAATCTTGCTCATTTTTGCCGCCCTTATCTGGCACCGCTTATTCTATTCAAATCTGAAATTCGACGATGTCGTGTTTGCTGGTTTGCCTCGCTTTGTAACTCCAACTGACAGTAGTACGCACGCTTCCATTCCGTTTTGGGTGCTTGGTGGCATATCTATTCTCATTTCGCTGTGTGGCAGGTATCTTGACAAGTGGATTGTACCGGCGTTGTGTTCTGTAGCCGGTATCATCTTTGTTTCGTCGTTGATGTTTAAGGACAAGAACTATATCGACGAGATGCGTATGGTGCGCTATGCCGAAGATGACAACTGGAAAGAGGTTCTTAATATCGCAACTGATGCTAAGAAGCCAACGACTACGATGGTATTCTTGAAGAATATAGCCCTTATGAACGAGGGCGGTTTGCTCGACCGTTCATTCAAAATAGGCAATATAGGTGCAGATATCACCAATCCTGATTCGCTTTTTGTCAGTCTTTTGAGTATTGCATCCCCTTTGGTATATTATAATTATGGCTTGATGAATGAAGCCATCCGCCTGAATTTTGAAATGGCAGAACAAAAAGGTTTTTCGCCTTTCTATTTAAAAATGTTTTCGCGTTGTGCCTTGGCTAATGGGGATGAAAAACTGGTTGAACGCTATACTACATTGCTGCATCATCATCCGTTTTATGCAAACTGGAAGCCTGCCAAGGTCGCGAAAAATGTTGTAGACTTACAAAGGGCATATTCCGACGAACTTACGGGCGTTGAGAACAGCGATAGTTACATTGTTAATACAGTTAGCCTGTGGCGCGATTCGGATATAAAGGTCGCATCAGAACAAGCGTTGTTCTATTCGATGTTGCGTTGTAACTCACAATGCTTCTGGCCATCGTTGCGTAATTATTTAAAAATGCATGAGGGTGGGGATTTTCCTCTGCATGCGCAGGAGGCTTATATACTGTTTGTTGATAGAGCCCCGGAAGAAAAGCGTATGATGATTCCTGTTGAAGAGGAAATTTATAATCGCTATAAGCATTTTTGTGATATATTGTCGAAACAAGTAAAGCCTGGAAAGACTATTGGAAAGGTTGCTGAAGAAATGCGTGAAGAATTTGGAGATACCTATTGGTATTATTACTTCTTCGGAAGGCAATATTCTAATACCGTTAACAGTAAAGATAGCGAAATAGCATCATAAGAATATCATGAGAAAAAATATATATTATTGTTTGTTTGGAGTTCTGTTGCTCCTGTCATCGTGTGTAAGTCATCCTGATGTTCCTTCAGCATCTAAGGATGCCAAATGTCAGCCCGACATCTTTCCCGACTATTGCGACGTTACCGTGCCTTGCAATATCGCTCCGCTCAACTTTATGCTTCTAAAAGATAAGTTTGACGAGTGCGTGGCACGATTCACTACGGCCGACGGCAAGCAGCAGACATACGGCGATGGCGTTAAGGTGCAGATTCCAGAGGATGAATGGCACGATATGCTCGATGCTTCGAAAGGCAAGAGCATAAAGGTTGAGGTGTGGGGCAAGAAAAAAGGCGAGTGGCTGTCGTTCAAGCCTTTTGAAATACGTGTAGCCAAAGAGCCTATCGACGAGTATCTGTCGTATCGCCTTATTGAGCCGACATACGTTGCATGGAGTTTTATGGAGATAGCCCAGCGCAACCTCACATCGTTCGAGGAGACTCAGATTTTCAACAACGAGATTACGATGAATGACAGGGCAAAAGGCCAATGCATAAACTGCCACAGCTATCAGAACTATAAGACCGACAACATGCTGTTTCATGTGCGCCTTTCTAACGGCGGAACGGTTATTGTTAACGACGGCAAGGTTTCGAGAGTGAATATGAAGCGCGACTATACCATCTCGGGAGGAGTTTATCCGGCATGGCATCCAACGGCTAAACTGATAGCCTTCTCTACTAACCTTACGCGACAGGCATTCCACACCTCGAACGACAATAAAATTGAGGTTTACGACCTTGCCAGCGATATGATTCTGTACGATGTGACAACCGACTCGGTAACAATTGTAAGCAACGACCCAGAGCTTCTTGAGGTTTATCCAACATGGTCGCCCGACGGCAAGTATCTCTATTACTGCAAGTCCGTTCCGCTTCCCGAGGAGATGCGCGACAAGGATATAAGAACAACATATCCGAAGGTGCAGTATAATCTGTATCGCCGCTCGTTCGACTTGGCAACGCATAACTTTGGTGACGAAGAACTTGTGTACGATGCCGCATCATCAGACAAGAGCGTAACCCTGCCGCGCATCAGCCCCGACGGACGCTATCTGCTGTTTGCACAAGGTCAGTACGGTTGTTTCCATAGCCGTCATCGCGATGCCGACATCGTTTGCATACCTATGGATAAGTTCTCTGGTTCGGCTCTCACGATTGAAGCTTCTTCGTATGTAGATCTTAGTTCTCTAAACAGCAAGGGCGAATCAGACAGCTATCCGTCATGGTCGAGCAACGGACATTGGATTATGTGCGCCAGCCGTCGCGACGACGGAAATTACAGCCGTGTGTATTTCTCGTACTTCAACAACGGAAAGGTTGAAAAGGCATTCCTTATGCCGCAGGAAGACCCCGAATACAATACCTTCCTGCTGAAGAGTTACAACCGCCCAGAGTTTATGGTTGAGCCTGTGAAGATTAGCGTTGATGAATTTAGTAAGGTTTTTGACCGATAGCAGAATAATGAATCTTCGCGGAGTGTGAACTCTCGTTTTTTCAATAAAAATATTATAAGAAAATTGTTATATTTTGTTTTATTTGTGTACTTTTGCAAACCTTTCAGTTTCTATTGTTTATGGTTTGCAGCACATACACAAGCAGAATATTGACAAGGTGAGTTACTGTTGTTGCATTTGATCTTTATAAATCAGGTAAATCCCAAAATAAGTATTAAAATCTTGCTGCGATATTTTTGAAAAACAATGAAGAAAATCATTCTTTTCGCGCTGTTCGCTGTTTCAGCCACAATGGCGATGGCGCAAGTGAATCCCAAATCTGGCGTAATCATTACAAATTCTGGTGACACTATCAGAGGAACTATCGACTTCCGTACAAACGAGAAACTTTCAAAAGAGTGTGAGTTCTGGGCAGAAGGTAAAACTGAGGGTAAGACTTACAAGCCCGGCGACATCGAAGGCTTCAGGTTTGATGATAACGGCAAATATTTCGTTACGCGCAAGTTGAATGTCGATGGCAAACCGCGTCTGTACTTTGCCGAATTTATGGTTAAGGGCATGATGAATCTTTACTGTGTTGTTGAAAGTTCAGATGAACACTTCTTCTTTGAACGCGAGGATGGCGAGATGGCAAAGCTTACGAGCAGAGCATTTCATTCGACATCAACCCTCCAAGAGGTGCAGGACAAAATGTTGGAGAAGAAAGAACAATACGGAAAAGTGAAGTATCTGCTGAGAGATTCGTGGACGGCTATCAATGATATGAGTCAGACAAGTCTGTCGCAAACAAACATTTCGAGAGCGGGTCTTGTAAATGTTGTACGCGACTATCACAAAGATGTGTGTACAGATGGCAGCACTTGTATGGTGTATGAGTACGATGAAAAATCTGATAAGGAGAAGTGTTATTTCAAGTTTTTCACAGGTTTTGCATACTATTCAAGAGAAAAGTCTTGTCTTGAATATCTGCCAAGTAAGAGCTACACTGGTTGCGCTTTCGATTTCGGTATAGGAGTTGAGTTGAATATCGGGCGAACACTAAAAGGCGGTAGCGTGGAGTTGGGTTTGTCGTATTCTCCTAAAAACAGTTTTGAGCACGATGTAGTTGTTTCGAAAGGACAAGAGCCGTCACAGACAAGGTATGAGAAGAAAAGCAGCACGGTTATTTCATTAGGACTGGTCAAGTCGTTTGGCAATGGAAAGATTCTGCCGCTTGTCCGTGGCGGTGCAATAGGCGTGTATGATAGAGGCAACAGAGAAGTTTGTTACTACAAGTCAAGGAAGAAACTGGATTTTTCTTGGGGCAATACATGGTATTACGGTGGTTATTTGGGCGTAGGTGCGCAGATGGCAGTAGGCAAGCATTTTGCCAGACTGCACGCCGACTTATATGCCGATGCACATACAATGACAAAATGGGGCATCACCGCAGAGTTTGGACTCTAACAGACTAAACATAGCACGAAAGAATCCCATGGCTCTACTATTTAGCCATGGCGTTCTTTTCGTTTTTGGTAAACACAAAACATAGACTATTTATACAATGAAGAAAATCATTCTTTTCGCGCTGTTGGCTATTTCAGCCACGATGACGATGGCGCAGATCAATCCAAAATCGGGAATAATCATTACAAATTCAGGTGATACAATCAGAGGTATTATAGACTTCCGTACAAACGAAACGCTCTCAAGAGAATGTGAGTTCTGGGCAGAAGGTAAAACCGAGGGTAAGACTTACAAGCCCGGCGACATCGAAGGTTTCAGGTTCGACGGTAACGGCAAATATTTCGTTACGCGCAAGCTCGATGTCGACGGCAAACCGCGTCTGTACTTTGCCGAATTTATGGTTAAGGGCAAGATGAATTTGTACTGCGTGGCCGACAATCCTAATGAGCACTTCTTCTTTGAGCGTGAGGACGGCGAGATGGTAAAGCTTACCAACATTCCGCATTCCTCTTGTTTGTCGACATTTCAGGAAGAAGAGGATTATATGCGAAATAAGAAGGAACAGTACGGAAAGGTGAGATACCTGCTAAAAGATTCGAAGACAGCTATCGAAGACATGAACCAGAAAAACTTGCTGAAAAAGAACTTGTCAAGAAAGGGACTTGTAAATGTGGTACGTGACTATCACAATGATGTATGTACCGATGGCAGTAATTGTATGGTGTACGAGTACGATGAAAAATCCGACAAGTCAAAGTTTCATTTAAAGGCATTTACGGGGTTTGCATACTATTCAAGAGAAAAACCGGAACTTTTGGATTGGTATGCTGAAACTCATTCTCAGGAATGGCAAGGTGTCAGCTATTCTGGTTCTACATTCGAGATTGGTATAGGAGCTGAGTTTGGTATCGAGCGAATTGTGAAGGACGGTAGCATGGAGTTGTGTCTGGCATATTCTCCCAAAAGTAGCTTTGAACGTAACGGCATAACTTTTAATGGGAAGAGACATTTTGATACAAAATACGAAAGTAAGGGCAGAATGACTCTTTCTTTAGGCTTGGTTAAGCCGTTTGGTAAAGGAAAGATTCTCCCGTTTGTTCGTAGCGGTGGAATATGCGTTGTTGATTTCGGAGAAAAGGAAACAGCCTACGAAGGCTCTTGGATGTATAATTGCTACGCTATGGGAAGTACATGGTTTACTGGTGCTTATCTTGGCGGTGGTGCGCAGATGGCGGTAGGCAAGCATTTCGTCAGAATGCACGCCGACCTGTATGCCGATTTGCATACTATGACAAAGTGGGGCATTACCGCCGAGTTCGGATTGTAATTTTAATTCTAAAAAATATTGATGTTTTCTGATATGATGAGAAAAATTGTCCTTTTCGCCTTGTTGGCGATTTCTGCCACAATGGTGATGGCACAGATAAACCCGAAATCAGGATTTATCATTACAAATTCTGGCGACACAATCAGAGGTGTTATTGACTTCCGTACAAACGAAACGCTCTCAAGAGAATGTGAGTTCTGGGCAGAAGGTAAAACCGAGGGTAAGACTTACAAGCCCGGCGACATCGAAGGCTTCAGGTTCGACGGTAACGGCAAATATTTCGTTACGCGCAAGCTTGATGTCGACGGCAAACCGCAACTGTTTTTTGCCGAATTCATGGTCAAAGGCAAGATGAACCTGTACTGCGTGGCAGACGATTCAGAAGAACACTTCTTCTTTGAACGCGAGGATGGTGAGATGGTAAAGTTTACAAACAATTCGCTTGCTTACTTGTCGTCTGTTCAGGAAGGAGAGAACATCATGCAGAAAAGGAAAGAACAGTACGGAAAAGTGAAGTACTTGCTGAAAGATTCGAAGACGGCTATCGAAGACATGAATAAGAAAGGAATGTCGAAAAAAATATTGTCGAGGAAAGGTCTTGTAAATGTGGTACGCAACTATCACAATGACGTATGTACCGATGGCAGCACATGTATGGTGTACGAGTATGATGAAAAATCCGACAAGTCAAAGTTTCGTTTTAAGGCATTCACAAGTTTTGCATACTATTCAAAAGAAGCCCCGGAACTTTTAGACTGGACGATAGAAAGAAACAATCAGGGTATGCCAAGTGTTACCTATTCCAGTTCGTCATTCGAGATTGGTGTCGGAACGGAAATGGGCATCGAGCGAATTATAAAGGACGGCAGCTTGGAGTTGGGACTGGCATATTCTCCAAAAAACAGAACAGAGTGCAACATCGAGTTTTTTGGCGGACAGAGACGATACCGCATGGAATATGAGTATAAGGGCAGATTCGTTTTGTCTTTAGGTTTGGTCAAACCTTTTGGCAAAGGAAAGATTATTCCGCTTGTTCGTGGCGGTGGAATATGCGTAGTTGACATGGGCGAAAGGGAAACTGCCTACACCGGTTCTCAGGTATATGAAACGGCTTATTTGGGAACAACATCGTACTCTGGCGGCTATCTTGGTGCAGGCGTGCAGATGGCAGTAGGCAAGCATTTTGCCAGACTGCATGCCGACCTGTATGCCGATTTGCATTCCATGATAAAGTGGGGCATCACCGCAGAGTTCGTATTATAATAATTAAGTATAGAGCGGAAAAAACGAGGAGTCAATCCTTCTTTTTTTCCGCTCTATGTTTTTTGCAGCATTTCGGCTAAGATGGCAACGAACAGAAATGTCATTCCTCGGAAATGTTGTGCATACTTAAAGTATAGAGAGGAATGTTTGTGAGCCAGTCTTGACGGCGGTAGTCAGCCATCGATATGCGGATTCCGTGTAACCCTTTGAATTTATCTACAAAGAATTTAAGACTTTTGGCTTTCAGATTTTCCTCTGCTTTTACTTCTATCGGCAGGATTTTGTTGTCGCTTTGCATTATGAAATCCAGTTCGCCACGCGAGTTTTCAGCAGACCAATAGAAAATGCTGTCGGCGCTCGGCTTTAATTGCTGGTAAACGTATTGTTCGGTGAGTGCTCCTTTAAATGTCGAGAACAGTTCATTTCCGTTTATTATAACGTTTGCCGAAATTTTGCTCATGGCGCACATTAAACCGATGTCGAGCATGTAGAGTTTGAACGCGCTGAAATCTTCGTAAGCATTCAGTGGAAATTCTCCGCTTTTTGTTCGGTTTACCTTGCTCACAAGACCTGCATCTATCAGCCATTCTATAGCCAGTTCAAATTCCTTTGCCCGTCCTCCGTCCTTTAACATACCATACAAAAATTTGCGGTTCTCCTTTGCAAGCTGACCAAGAATAGAGTTCCATACCATTCTTATTCGTGGCACTTCGTTGATTGGTGCATGCTTCGAAAAATCGTTGCTGTATGTTTCAAGAATGTCGTCTTGCACGGTTCTAACGTCAGAAAAATCGTTAGTCTTGCAATAAGTGTCAACAACTTCTGGCATTCCGCCGACAACGTAATATGTCTTCAGCCATGAAATAAGTTTGTCTTTTATGGTGTGTATAAGTTCCCAGTCGCCCGACTTGATAAGGTCTACGTATTTCTTGCCAGCCACAGCGAGAAGAAACTCTTCGAAATTCATTGGCGACACATCGATGAAATTAACTTTGCCAACAGGAAACGAGTCGTTGTTATGCATGGCTATTCTTAGCAGCGACCCAGCACAGATAATGTCGTATTCCGGAGCATTCTCGCAGAAGTATTTTAGCGATGTTATTCCGCGCGGCGCAGCCTGAATCTCGTCGAAGATAAGCAGAGTTTCGGAATCTATGTCTATATCTTTTGCAAGACTTATGGTTGTAATTATGCGTTTAGTGTCGAAGTCCTTCAGAAAAACATTCTGAAGCATTTCGTCTTCTTCGAAGTTGATGTAGACGGATTTCTCGTATGCTTCTTTGGCAAACTCCTTTATAAGCCAAGTTTTGCCAACCTGCCTCGCACCTTTTATAATGAGTGGCTTGTGCCTCTTGTTTTCCTTCCACTTGTATAAATCTTTTATTGCAAGTCTTTTCATAAGCCATATATTTTCTGCAAAAATAGTAATATTTTTCGCATCTTTTACACTTTTAAGGACGAAAAAGTGTTAAACCTCTACACTTTTAAGGACGTAAAAATGTAACTTATACTGAAAATCAGACGTTTAACTATTTTGGGGAATTTCGTATAAAATACGCGAATTCGGGATAATTTATACATTCCTTACTTATGCAACGCATGGTATTGTTGCTTCTGTAAAATATAATAGATCTGACTATCTGTGTATTATACTCATTATAGACGCTGAAAGCGTCATTCTGAATAATCATTTCATGATATATGAATATAGCTTTTTTATTCAGAACTTATATATAAAACGCCGCTGATTAAGTTCTGCAAATGTGGAAATTAAAATAGTAATCTTTTATAGAATGTCATGACTGGGAGATTCATTCTTTACAGCTGTCAATAAAAACTCGGCAATCAAGCATCTGGAAGAAAAAACGCAGGGCTCTTCAGTAACACTTTTCAAGCTGCATCAGCCGAAAATCAAAATAAAGTATCGGCATAGGCTCTTAAACATTATTTTTTATCAATAAAATTTGTTTATGTAAAGAAGATTGTTTATTTTTGCGCTCGATTGATTAAAGACTGTAAGTTTTTTAATGTTAAAAGTAACTAAATATAATCATAGCGTGGTGATTCGCCTCGTGGTCGTCGTGGGAAACCCTATGGCGTGAGAAAGGCGTGACCATATGTAGTATGATTGCAAGATATACAGAAGCCTTTCTTTCACGAGAAGGGCTTCTGCTTTATATATGCTAAACTAATAAATAAGATATAAGATGAAACACCAGTTACGAAGTGCATTCAGCACAGAAGGTCGCCGCATGGCAGGAGCCCGCGCTCTGTGGGTTGCCAACGGTATGAAGAGAGAGCAGTTTGGTAAGCCAATTATTGCTATTGTCAATTCATTCACACAGTTTGTTCCGGGACACACACACCTGCACGAGGTGGGACAGCTGGTGAAGGCTGAGATTGAGAAACTGGGCTGTTATGCTGCTGAGTTCAACACTATCGCCATAGACGACGGTATCGCGATGGGACACGACGGAATGCTTTATTCTTTGCCTTCGCGCGACATCATCGCCGACTCAGTTGAGTACATGGTGAATGCGCACAAGGCAGATGCCATGATTTGCATCTCAAACTGCGACAAGATTACTCCGGGAATGCTCATGGCTTCGATGCGTCTTAATATCCCAACGGTCTTCGTTTCGGGCGGTCCTATGGAGGCTGGAAAATGGAAGGGCGAGAACATCGACCTTATATCTGCAATGATTAAGGGTGCTGACGAGACCGTTTCTCAGGACGAACTCGACCAGATTGAGGAGCACGCTTGTCCGGGTTGCGGTTCATGCTCAGGTATGTTCACCGCCAACTCTATGAACTCGCTCAACGAGGCTATCGGCTTGGCTCTTCCGGGCAACGGAACAATTCTGGCAACACACACAAACCGCATACAGTTGTTCAAAGATGCAGCTGCACTTATAGTAAAGAACGCATACAAATATTACGAGGAAGGCGACGAGAGCGTTCTGCCAAAGAGCATAGCCACTCGCGAGGCATTCCTCAACGCCATGACGCTCGATATTGCCATGGGCGGTTCGAGCAACACCGTGCTTCACCTTCTTGCAATTGCAAACGAGGCTGGCGTAGACTTCAAGATGCAGGATATCGACAACCTTAGCCGTAAGGTTCCGTTCCTCTGCAAGCTTGCGCCAAACACACAGAAATATTCTATTCAGGAGTGCAACCGCGCCGGCGGTATCCTCGGAATCCTTGGCGAGCTTAACAAGGCTGGCTTGCTCAACACATCGCTCAAGCGCGTAAACGGCGCAACCCTGGGCGAGGACATCGCTAAGTACAGCCTTACAGGTGCTACAATCGACCCAGAGGCACAGCGCATCTACGAGTCTGCTCCGGGCGGAAAGTTCAGCACAAAGATGGGCTCGCAGAGCAGCAAGTGGACATCGTTCGACACCGACCGTGCAAACGGATGTATCCGCGATGTTGAGCATGCTTACTCAAAGGACGGCGGTCTGGCTGTTCTGCTCGGAAACATCGCTCAGGACGGCTGTATAGTAAAGACTGCTGGTGTTGACGAGAGCATCTGGCACTTCGAAGGTCCGGCAAAGGTGTTCGACTCTCAGGAGGATGCCTGCGAGGGAATCCTTGGCGGAAAGGTAGTCAGCGGCGATGTGGTTGTAATCACTCACGAAGGTCCTAAGGGAGGTCCGGGTATGCAGGAGATGCTTTATCCTACATCATACATCAAGAGCCGCCATCTCGGCAAGGAGTGCGCGCTTATTACCGACGGACGCTTCTCGGGCGGTACATCGGGCTTGAGCATCGGACATATCTCTCCAGAGGCTGCATCGGGCGGCAACGTGGGCAAGATTGTAGACGGCGACATCATCGTAATCGACATACCTTCACGCTCAATAAATGTTAAGCTTACAGACGAGGAACTTGCAGCCCGTCCACAGCGTCCGATGACAAGAAAACGTATTGTTCCAAAGTCACTCAAGGCATACGCTTCTATGGTAAGCTCAGCCGACAAGGGTGGTGTTAGAATTATTCCAGAAGACTGATTATGAAAGATCCAATAACAGGTGCTGAGGCTCTTATGCGCTCGCTCGAGAACGAAGGGGTAGATGTCCTCTTCGGATATCCGGGCGGTGCAATTATGCCTTCATTCGATGCACTATACGACCATAAAAAGAAGTTGAACCATATTCTGGTTCGTCACGAACAGGCTGCTGCACATGCCGCTCAGGGCTATGCGCGAGTAAGCGGAAAGGTAGGCTGCTGCATTGTAACAAGCGGTCCGGGCGTAACAAACACCATTACGGGTATTGCTGATGCAATGATGGACAGCACTCCGCTCGTTGTAATTGCCGGTCAGGTGGGCGCAGCCTTCCTTGGCTCTGATGCCTTTCAGGAGGTCGACCTCGTCGGCGTTACTCAGCCAATCACAAAGTGGGCTTATCAGATTCGCCGTCCCGAGGATGTGGCGTGGGCTGTGAGCCGCGCATTCTACATCGCAAAGAGCGGTCGCCCGGGTCCTGTGGTGCTCGACTTTGCCAAGAATGCTCAGGTGGGCACTTGCGAGTACGAACCTCAGCACATCGACTTTATCCGCAGTTATGTTCCTGTTCCAGAGATGGATACCGATGCCGTTCAGGTGGCTGCCGACATGATTAACGCCTCACGCCGTCCGCTCGTGCTGGTTGGTCAGGGCGTAGAACTTGGCGGAGCGCAGAAGGAACTTGTCGACTTCCTCGAGAAGATTGATGCGCCTGCCGGATGCACGCTCCTCGGCTTGAGCGCGCTGGCATCAGACCATCCGCTCAACATGGGTATGCTTGGTATGCACGGAAGTCTGGCATCTAACGTAAAGACTCAGGAGTGCGACCTTTTGATTGCCGTCGGAATGCGTTTCGACGACCGTATCACCGGAAAACTCAGCACTTACGCAACTCAGGCTAAGAAGATTCATTTCGACATAGACCCTTCGGAAATAAACAAGAACGTAAAGGTAGATTTGGCCGTTCTTGGCAATTGCAAGGAGACACTTGCAGCCGTTACCGAAATTGTTAGCAAGAAATCGCATCGCGAATGGATTGACAGTTTCACTCCGTTCAAGGAGAAAGAGCAGAAGATGGTCATCGACAAGGAAGTTTATCCAACCGAAGGACCGATAAAGATGGGCGAGGTTGTAAACTGCGTTACCGAGGAGACAGGCAACAAGGCAATCCTCGTTACCGACGTTGGCCAGAACCAGATGATGGCTGCCCGCTACTTCAAGTTCACGCAGAAGCGAAGCATCGTAACATCGGGCGGAATGGGAACGATGGGATTCGGAATCCCTGCTGCCATCGGCGCAACATTCGGTGCACCAGAGCGCGATGTATGCCTCTTCCTTGGCGACGGTGGTATGCAGATGACCATTCAGGAGTTCGGCACTATAATGGAGCAGCAGGCACCAGTCAAGATAATTCTTCTTAACAACAACTATCTTGGCAACGTGCGCCAGTGGCAGGCAATGTTCTTCAACCGCCGCTACTCGTTCACGCCGATGACAAATCCCGACTTCGAGAAGATAGCAAGTGCATACAACATACCTTGCCAGACCGTTGTAGACCGCAAGGACTTGAAGGATGCCGTGAAGAAGATGATGGCAACCAAAGGCCCTTACCTGCTTCAGGTGGCTGTAGAGGAAGAAGGCAACGTATTGCCGATGTGCGAGCCTGGACACGATGTCGATGATATGACGATGGAATTTAAATAACAGAAAGATGGAACAGAACAACAGAACATTATATACAATTCTTGTCTTCTCGGAGAACCTTGCCGGACTGCTGAACCAGATTACAGCCGTGTTCACTCGCCGACAGGTAAACATCGAGAGCCTTAACGTTTCGGCTTCGAGCATAAAGGGCGTACACAAGTACACCATCACATGCTACAGCGACAAGGAGACGGTTGACAAGATTACGCGTCAGATAGAAAAGAAAATTGATGTTCTTCAGGCAAACTATTTCACCGACGACGAGATTTTCATCGAAGAGTGCGGACTGATAAAGATTTCTACTCCCGTGATGCTCGAGAATCCGCAGGTTAGCCGATACATCCGCATCCACGATGCCAACATAGTAGAGGTTAATCCAACGTACAGCATCATCACAAAGAACGGTCTTACCGAAGATATCGAGTCGCTCTATCATTCTCTGAGAGACTGCGGATGCGTGCTCCAGTACGTGCGCTCGGGCAGAATTGCCATCACAAAGAGTTGCATAGAGCACCTTACCGAATATCTTTCTGAACGCGAACAGAAATATATGGCTTCTAAATAAAAAAAGAAAGATGGATAACGTAAGTAGTACACCATACGTTGCCGAACCCTTTCAGGTCGACTTCAACGGCAAACTGTTCATGAGCGTGCTTGGCAACAACCTGCTCAACACAGCTGGTTTCCATGCCAACGACCGCGGCTTCGGCATTGCCACACTTAACCAGAGCAAGTACACATGGGTGCTCTCCCGTTTCGTAATCGAGATGAACGAGATGCCCAGCCAGTACGAACACTACTCGATAGAAACGTGGATTGAAAAGGTGTTCAGGTTCTTCACCAACCGTAACTTCGCCATCAAGGGCGATGGCGGAAAGGTGTATGGCTATGCCAAGAGCATCTGGGCTATGATATCGCTCGATACCCGAAAGCCCGAAGACCTGCTCGTTCTGCACGGCGGAAGCATTGTAAATTATGTTGTACCCGAGAAGGAGTGTCCCATCGACCCTCCCGGCAGAGTGAAGGTGACAGATGCCGAGCCCGTGTTCACTTACCGCAGTTGTTACAGCGACATCGACGTGAACGGTCATGTAAACAGCGTAAAGTACATGGAGCACATGATAAACCTGCTTCCGTTCCAACTTTTCAAGGAGCATTTCATAAAGCGTTTCGAGATTGCCTACGTTGCCGAATCGTATATCGGCGATGTGCTTCACTTCTTTCTGCATAAAAATTCAGAACTTGAATATCTGATAGATGTGCGCAAAGAAGCTGAAAATGGCACTTTTGAAACCGTGTGCAGAGGCTTTATTCAACTAATTTAAAGTTTTTGCATAAAAAAAGTGATAAATTTGCACGGAATAGAGCAAAAAAGTGTAAATTTGCAAGCGAAAAACGTAAACTAATAATAACGCGCTATAAAAGGCGCACAAAAAACATATAATATAAAATGGCACAGATGAATTTTGGCGGTGTTATTGAGAACGTAATGACCCGCGAAGAGTTTCCTTTGGAGAAGGCTCGTGAAATACTTAAAGACGAGACAATCGCAGTTATTGGCTATGGAGTTCAGGGTCCGGGCCAGTCTTTGAACTTGCGCGACAACGGCTTCAACGTAATCGTTGGTCAGCGTCCGGGCAAGACTTTCGAGAAGGCAGTTGCTGATGGCTGGGTTCCGGGTGAGACATTGTTTGGTATCGAGGAGGCTGCAGAGAAGGCTTCTATCGTAATGTGCTTGCTTTCTGATGCTGCTGTAATGTCAGTATGGCCTACACTCAAGAAGTACCTTACTCCTGGCAAGGCTCTTTACTTCTCTCATGGTTTTGCTATTACTTGGAACGACCGCACAGGCGTTGTTCCTGCTAAAGATATCGACGTTATCATGGTTGCACCTAAGGGTTCTGGTACATCACTCCGTACTATGTTCCTTGAGGGTCGTGGCTTGAACTCTTCATACGCTGTATATAATGATGCTACAGGCAAGGCACTCGACCGTACTTTGGCTCTTGGTATCGGTATCGGTTCTGGTTACTTGTTCGAGACTACATTCCAGCGCGAGGCTACTTCAGACCTTACTGGTGAGCGTGGTTCTTTGATGGGTGCTATTCAGGGCTTGCTTCTTGCTCAGTACGAGGTACTTCGCGAGAACGGTCACACTCCATCTGAGGCATTCAACGAGACTGTTGAGGAGCTTACTCAGTCGCTTATGCCATTGTTCGCAAAGAACGGTATGGACTGGATGTACGCAAACTGCTCAACTACAGCACAGCGTGGTGCTCTCGACTGGATGGGCCCATTCCACGATGCTTGCAAGCCTGTAGTTCAGAAACTTTACGAGTCTGTTAAGTCTGGTAACGAGGCACAGATCTCAATCGACGCTAACTCAAAGCCTGACTATCGTGAGGGCTTGGAGAAGGAGTTGAAGGCACTTCGCGAGAGCGAGATGTGGCAGACTGCCGTTACAGTTCGCAAACTTCGTCCAGAAAACAACTAAAAGAACTTTTGGATATATTTGATTAACAAAAAAACTCGGCTGGATAGTGAACTCTTTCATTTCCAGCCGTTTTTTTGTTTGTCCGCTTGCGAAATATCTTGTCGTAGCGGCAAGATGTGCGATTTGTATAAAAAACTGTCTGAAATGATGTTTCCAATCCGAAAAATTTTGGCATTTTTTAGTTTGATTTTTGTTTTAAAGTTATGATATTTTGTTTTTTTAGCATTTTTTTAGAATAAATGTTTTGTAGCGTATTTATTTTTTTTGTTATTTTGCAGCCGAATGGCATAAAATCATGGTTAATACCGTGTAGTGTGCCTTGACAAGTCACTGGAAACACTGGAAATGCGCCCCTAAAACAAGCAAAATTAAAAGGGGCGTGAGAATTCTTTATAATAAGTATATTCTGTTAATAAACAAGAATGATGGGGAAAAACTTCGTAAATTCAAATGTGTCGCAGCTTGCTGGTGCATCAGGTAAGGAAACTCGCAACAGATATGTAAAACCCGTGTCTGCCGAGGTTGCTCTAATCACAGATGCCTATTTCCTTAATGTGAGTTTGGGAGATATTGATGAAGGTGGTAGTCTCTCTAAGAAGAGAAATGAGAATATCACTACCATGACAACGCCTGATGAAGGCTACCAGTAATAACACAAACTAAGTTATGTCGTATTTTAATGAATCTTTAATAAAACCAGGTATTATGAATAGGTATTTAAAAGTATTAGGGTTGGGGGTGGCACTCTCAGCCGTAATTTCATGTACTGATGACGTGTTGCCCGCCGGTAACCAAACTGATGCTGAAGGTGTATACAAAATAAATATAACAGAACCTGAAACTCGTTTTGTCTACGATGCAAATAGCGAAAATCCGTCAAAAATTGTCGTAAACTGGGCTGAAAACGACCAGCTTTCTGTATTTGTTGGTGGAGAGAATATTGGTGCATTGTTCGACCTTACGGGTGGTGCAAACTCAAAGCAGGGCGAGTTCTCTGGCTCGTTTAAGTGTACAGGTAACGTTCCTAAGGATGGCGACCGCATTTACGCTTTCTATACTGCCGAGTCTAACATCGTTGTTCCAAAGGTTAAGAACGGACAGCTGGTTACCGAGTACGAGAACGGTTCTACCGTTGAGGCTTCTGAAGAGAAGACAAACACAGCAAGCCGCATTTATTGCAGCTTCCGCAATCAGGTGCAGGGCGCAAACGCAATACCTGAATTTAAGACAAGAAGTGGACGTTCTGTAGATTTTCGCTACGGATCAGCATATTATTACGAGGATATGGGCAAGAACCTTCCAAGCATGAGACTAAACTCGCTTTCGTCTTATATCTTGGCTAAGTTCAAGATCAGAGATTCAAGTGGCAAGCCTGCTGGTAAGGATTGGAAGCCTTACAAGGTTTCGCTTATTACAGAGAAGTGCTATTTCGATTCTTTGGTATATGTTGACCTCGCTCCAAAAGATGGCGGCGAGATTAAGGATGTTGCATTCCAGCCTTATGCTGTTGTAACAAATCCGGGAATGGAGAATACTGGTCACCAGACATCTTACATGACTGTTATGCTTAACGAGAAGGATAAAAACGGCAATATAACAAAGGATTATTGGGATGTAGACCTTTCTACAACCGATGAGACTTTCTATGTTTACTTTGCAGTTCCTCCAACTACTATACCTAAGGGACAGCATCTTCAGTGTGTAGTATCAATGTTGAATAGAGCTGATAATCAAAATGAAAGAGTTATGTCTTTTGCTTATCCTATCGAGATTACAAAGGCAACAGGTTTCAATTTGGAAGCAGGTAAATGTTCAAGTGCCGACTTTACTCGTCCTGTAGAAAGTAAGGAGTTCTTGCTTAACGGTGAGTTCTTTATCAATCCTGTTTACAATCCAAAGGAACAGAAATGGGCTTACCAGGGTCTTTCTACGTTGAATAGTCTTTATCCTTATTATTATTCAACTGGTTCTGCTGACAGAAATGCCGTTAGAGAGGCTACGCTTGGACATTATAGAGAACATAATAATTACCTTGGTGTATATGATACATCTTTCGATGGAATGTATATAGAGACTCGTAAGGAGGGAGATGTAATTAAGGGTTCTATCATAAGATATACAAGTTATCCTGTGTTTGGGTATCAGTATGAGGGCGATGATGCAATTACTCCAATGCCAGATACTCCAATGCATGCAATTCTTTCTAATGTAGAAGACAAAAACAATCAGGAATGGTTTGCGAGAAAGACTCATGCTATAGCATCTGGTTTGAGCTTGTGGCCAAGAAAGGAATGGTTGAACTCTTGGGATGTATTTTATGCACATCTTGCAAAGAATGGAAATCATGAAACTCCATTGATAAAGAATGAAAATTCTACAGACTGGGCTTTGCCAGGTGTGACTGGTGATGCAAATCTTAAGAATTTCATGCAATGTCCATTTGTTCCTGTTGGATGTCAGGGACTTGAGTATGGTGCAGTTCCTCCATTGGCGTCTGCGAATTTTTGGGCAGATTATTCAAATTATAGAGATGGAAAATCTGAAGAATTTAAGTATAATGATGCAAATTTTAATTTAGAATACGAAAATCTTGGAACTAAAATCAATGAGAATTATAAACATACAACATTGACTGCTGCATGGTATTCTGAATATTTGATAAGAAATGGTGCTCGAATGGATGATTATTATAAAAACTATGGTGAGTTTGAGATTAATTTTAATGAGCATTATTATACCGAAGCTGGAGGTCATATAGTAGATAATGGTATTTGGACATATAAGGGTGGTGTTTCTTTCCCTTTAGCATTTTTCTTGCATAATCATGGCCAGTCTTATGAACGTCCTGCAAATATTCGTGATTATTCTATTTTGGTTCTTGATGGGGAAGAATTTAGATTAACTCATACTACAGATGGAAAGCGCGAAGTAAGTTGGTATACAACTCCATGTAACATTTGGTGTTTCAAGCGTAAGTAAAAAATACAGAACTATGCAGCGGCATTATAATTGCTGTTGCATAGTTTGTTTTAGCCAATAATGTTTAATACTAAAAATCGGATTATGAAACAAATGTATGTTAAGCCAGAAATGGCGGTAAAAGAGGTGATAGAGCGTTGCTCAATCCTCGAAAGTTCTGACGACGACAACTGGACAATCAGTCCGTCTGTAAAGAACGAGGACAAGCACGGAAATCCTCAAGCATTTTACAATGCCTAAATGATGTACAAATAATAATATTTTCAAGCAGTTCTGCCAGCAATATGGCAGAGCTGCTTTTTTTGTTATGAAATATTTATAGCTTGATTTTTTTATGCTTGTTCGGATTTATAATGATGCTTGCGAGTTCGGAAAGTGTGCATGCATGTGCTCTTCGTTTGTAATCTATTTCTTCGTTTCAATTAAACCCAAATCGGTCATTAGAAATTTTGCCTTACATAATGTTCAGATAAGTATTCGGAGCCTATGAAAATATAAGCGAAAAGTGCTAATGATTGACTCTGAATGATTAAACCAACTTACATTTTGTTACTTACTTTTTCTAATGACCGTTTTGGGTTAAAAAGATTTTTCAGCTTTCACCCCCTCATTTTAAATTCCATATAGACCCTAATTCAAAAAAAACACCTTCATTTTTTAATTTTCAGCTTTCAATTCTCAAATTTTAACTTAGAATTGTCCGAACCTTCCCCGAACCTTCTCCGTAGCTACTCCGTTCCTACCCCGTAGCTACCTCGTAGCTACAACGTACCTTGAACGTACCTTGCGGCTTGCTACCCCGTATCTACCCCGTAGTACAGGCTTGCTTCCCACTTACTATCGGCTTGTTTCTTCGTATCTTCCCCATAGCTTCTTCGAACTCAGAAGCTATGTTGAATCTACCTTGACATAATCTTTAAACTTTCAATTTTCAACTTTCAATTAAAAAATTGTCCATTGTCAACTGTCAATTGTCAATTGTTCTCGTTGAATCCTCCTCGGCTATTGAAAGAATGTCGGCCTTTTGCGCCTGCGTATTGAAATAGACATTCTTTATGTCGTCGGCGTTGAAGTTGGCAGGTGTGTTGCTCAGTTCAGGAATGTTGAAACTCTTAAATGTGTTGTCGTAGAACGTTGGATGCTTCTGCGGCAGGCAGAATGCCTTGCTTACATTTCCTTTGTCGTCAACATGCGCAAAGTAAGGCTTGCCATACATTCCGTCGTCACGCTTGCTGGCAAAGACAAACCAGTGCGCGTTGGTTGACCATGAATGGTAAGTATCAGAATTAGACGAATTTGTCTCGCTTAGATTGTTGACTTTTTTCGATGCTATCGCCATCATCTGCAAGTCAGCCTCTTTGTGCCAGATAGGGAATGTTCCGCAGTCCGAGATGGTGTAAAGAATGTATTTGCCGTCGGGCGAGCACTTTGGAAACGAAACAGAATGACCGTTTTCCTTGGCGTTGTAGAGCGTATCTACAACATCGCCCGGCATTCCCGTAACTTGGTCGAACGAGACGCAGCAAAGGCTGTATTTCAGGAATGGAAGGTCGGCAGCCTCGCCCTTTCGCGCGCCGCAGAACAGAATCTTTCTGCCGTCGGGTGTGAAGGTAGGGAACGACATGAACGTGATTGAGTCGCTCAACGCCTTGTTTGTTACTATACGGTTGTCTTTTGTGTCTACCACCACTAAGTTTGATGAGGCATCGTAGACCTCGAGTCTTTCTGCTCCTTTGGTGTGCAGGGCAGGGATGATGGTATTTGTTGTGTAGACAATGAATCTGCCCGAAGGATGAAAGTCGCCGTAGATGCACGGATCGTTCAGTTCGTCCTTCAGTAAGAGTTTTTTCAGTTTGCCTTCGTTGTTGATGATTGTTCCGCCGTTTTTTCCGCGCAGGTGGAAGAACGACAGGTTTCCGCTCTTCTTGCCGTAGGTGTGGCAGTTCATGCAACTGTTGTCAACATCACGGTTGTCTATGAGTACGCGCTCATCGAACGACTCGATGTTTCGCTCGCAAATCTGAATGTGGTTCCACACCTCGTAGCCCGGCTCTATCAGGCGGTAACTGATGTAGGAGTCGATAGGCTCGTTGGCTATAGTCCAAGTAGACGACTTGAACAGAAGCCATTTGCCGTCTTTCTTTTCGTAGACATTAAGTTGGGCATTCTTTCCCTTGTTTCGCTGAAGAAAGTCGTGCCAATCGCCCTCGTCCCATATCAGTTCTGTGCTTCCGCTTGCCTCAATCTCGTCGGCATCGCATTTTGCCTTGGCGTATATTTCGGAATATCCGCCGCGAAGCATGAAGTTGAGCGGAGCAATATTGTAGGGGAGAGTTATGTCGGTATAGTCGGGAAACATTGGCGCTGCGGTGTTAGTAGCGGTGTAGTTGCCCGGTGCGCCGTTGCAGGCACATAAAATAAACGCTGCAAGTGGGTAAAGTAAGTGTTTGAACATATTTTAATAATTCAGATTGCAAAGATAACAATAAAAGTGTTATTTTTGCAACTATGTTAAACAAATCGATACAATGGAGAAGGGCAATAATGTGCGTCGTAAGCCTTTTGGTGTTGGGCGGTATCTTTGCTTTTTTCTTTATACTATATCCTAACCATTTGTATGTACGCGAACAGAACATGATGTTTCTGCTCGATAATGAGTACATCAGGCACTACTTCACAAAGCCGGGGTGGTTTGCTTGCCTTGCCGGCGATTTCGTTACTCAGTTTCTGTATTATGTAGGTGGAGGCGCGACGGTAATAACCATTCTGCTGGCTCTGCTTCTGCTGGCACTCTATGGCGGACTGAAGGTGTCGCTTCCGCGGTGGGTGGCGTTTGCTGTTGCCTTGCTTGCCGTTGTTTACGAAGGGCTCAGAAACATCGACACGTTCTATCCGCTGGCATCTACCGTGTCGCTGGCGGGCGGTGCGGCAATGTTTCAGTTTTATGTCTACGGAAGTTGCAACCGCTATATTCATGCCTTCATCGGACTGCTTCTGATGGTTATTTCATATTGGATGCTCGGCTACGGATTTCTGCTTCTTGGAGTGCTTATTCTCGTTCATTCCGTGCGATACCGTCTTTGGACTCAGCCGATGGCTGTAGTTCTTGCCGCCGGATTCCCGTGGCTGATGGCAGGGCACTATCAGTTTGACGAAGAAAAGGCATACACCTACGCTTCTGGAAAATGGTTCTGCCTTCCAAACTGGTACGAAGAAGACCTCTATTCGGTTATAAACAGTTATTATTTTGGAAATTACAAGAAGAGTGCAGCCGATGCGCTGGCTTTTCAGAAGAAATACGGTCCGGACAGATATTTTGCGTATTACTACAATCTCGGCAATGCCATGCAGAATGCCCTGCCCGATAATCTGCTTAATAGCCCTTATTGCTCGGCAAAGGGACTGGCGGTGGAGATGTCAAACAATACCAACTATCAGCTTATGGGCTGTGGATGCGACCTTTGGCTGGCGATGGGGCATACTACGGTTGCCGAACATTGCGCCATGCTCGGTCTAATCTTCTCGCCCGAAAGTAGAAATGCCAAGATGGTTCGCAAACTTGCCGAGATAAACCGTCTGACTGGCGAGAAGGAAGTAGAAAATAAGTACAGACGGATGTTGGACAAGATGATTTGCTACCGGTGGACAGCACATTCTGCGGCAAAAAAAACGCAGATGATTCTGCCTGAAAACGATACGATTGTAACAACAAACGACATCCGCGGATGTTTTGAAAACATGGCACAGAACAGGTTGCCAAACCGAATGGCGATAGACTATCTGCTGTGCTACGACCTTCTGACAGGTGCGCTTCAGCCATTCTGTAATGACCTTCAGGCGTACGGACGGAAAGTCTATTCGGGCAATCTGCCGCGAATATATCAAGAGGCTCTCCTCATTGTCTACGCATCGGCAAAGCAGCATGGCGACGAGCAGTTGGCAAGTCAGATTCAGCAGTATCCTGTGATGCAGGAGACGATGCGCGAATTTTCTGACTTCAACAAGGCGTTTGCCGAGACAAACGGTAACAAGCAGGCTCTCGAACCACGTTTTGGAAAGACATACTGGTTCTATCTGAAATTCAGAGTCAGGAGAGTCGGGAAAGTTCAGTAACTTAAAGCTTTTATAGTACAATGATAAACATTAAAGACCCAAAGTGGATTCCGTGTGTTGATGCGGTGCTGTCGGCTGCGTTTGCCGCGGCTGTTTTTCTGTTCTTTTGGCTGAAATATCCTTATCACTTGATATTTCAGGAGCAGTATCAGATTTTTCTGTGTACCGCCGATTTTGCGCGGCAGTTAATCTTGCTGCCCGGCGGACTGTCGGCTTATGTTGGCAGATTTCTTACGCAGTTCTTCTTCATGCCGGCTTGCGGAGCGGCGATAATGGCGGCTCTTCTGCTTGCCGTGCAGATTCTTTCGGCCTCGTTGCTGCGCCGTCGCAGTCTGCTAAACTATTCGCTCTCGTTCATTCCAGCGGCAATTCTGATGGTTTTGTATCTCGACGAAGACGTGCTTCTGCCGCTCGCCGTTTCCGAAATCCTGCTTCTTCTTGCAGCAAGAATTGTTGTTTCTGTTGAGGGCGATATTCTTCGCCGACTGCTTTTTATTGCACTTGTTCCATTGCTCTTCTTCATGCTCGGAAACATAAGTGTCGTTTTTGTGCCGATAGTCCTTGCCGATGAGTTTCTGCACAGAAAGATGAATCTTGTGAAGTGGCTGATTTTGATGATGGTAGCCGTGGCTGTTGCTGTTGCGTGCCCGTTTGTGGCGCAGCATTTCTGTAGCTATCAGTCGGACTGGCTGATGTTTGGACTTCATTATTACCGTCCTCGCTTTGCAACTCCGTATTATCTGTGGCTTTCTGCCGCCGTCGTGCCATTGGTTCTGGTGGCTTCGGCAATGATAAAACTTGGCGAGAAAGCCGAGAAATACATAGGATGGTGCGCCGTGTTAGTGATTGCCGTCGGCGCAGTCTATGCCGTTAATAAGAAGGCGATGCCGAGCAAGGAGATGGCGATGAGATACTCAAAACTGATGTATGATCAGCAGTGGAACGACATCATCGCCCTTGCCAACGAGCAGCCTCCAACAAATCCGATGTCGGCAATCTGCCTGAATCTTGCGCTGATAAAGACCGGCAATGCCAACAGCCTCTTCTGCTATCCGCAGCACGGAACGCAATGCCTTCTGCCTGAGTTTACGAAAGACTATGTTGCGCCGCTTGTTACGGCTCAGGTATTCTATCATCTTGGAATGATAAACGATGCCATGCGCTCAACATTCGAGGCGCAAGAGTGCATTCCCGACTATCAGAAAAGTGCGTTCTGCTACAAAGTGCTTGCCGAGTGCAACTTGATTACAGGTAACTATCAGGTGGCAAAAAGATACGTCTCACTTCTGAAAAATACGATTTGCTACCGCAAATGGGCTGAGGACGTCAGCCAGTTACTGTGGCACAAAGGAGCATCGCCTTCTGCCGAGAAACTGCTGACAGACAAGGCTGTAGAATCGCATCCGGTTTATGGACATCTTAGGAAGTTCCTAATCAGAAAGGAAAACGATTTCTTCTATTCCGAGACGGAGACAGACTCGATGCTCGGCAATGTCTATCTTACAAACACAAGCAACACGATGGCATACGACTATATGATTTCGTGGTTGCTGCTTGGCAAGAACGTGCCGCGATTCGTGGAAGTTTTTGATGTGAACCACGACCTTTACGGAAAGCCTCTGCCACGCCTCTATCAAGAGGTAATTGCGCTGGCGTGGGCAAAGGGGCATCGCGACTTCAGCGGAATCCCTTATCCGATAGAAAAGGACATCCAGATGAGTTTTTCCAACTTTATGCACGCCTACAAAGGCAAGGCTCCCGAGAGTTACATGAAGGCGAACTTCGGCAACACTTATTGGTACTATTTCGCTTTTGCAAACAATTAAAATGAGAAATCTTATGAAGACGATTATATATTTTGCCGTATGCTGTGTGCTGATGACTTCGTGCGGTATGGAGGCGGTGAAAAATGCTCGAACAGAAGGCAATTTTCCGAAGATTTATCCTGATTATGTCGATGTTACCGTGCCGGCACAGATTGCACCGCTGAACTTTGCAATGGCTGACGATGCCGCATTGCTCGTTGATGTCGTTGCAACTGGCGAGAAAGGCGGAAACATCCACGTTCAGGGCGAATATGCCGATTTTGACGAGGCTGAATGGAAGGAACTTCTGCAACAGAACATCGGCTCGAAAATATGGTTCGAAGTCAGCGCAAAGACCGACGGCGGCTGGACTACGTTCCGCAAGTTCAGCATAAGCGTTAGCGGCGATGAGATTGATTACGGCATTGCCTACCGTAAACTCGCGCCGGGCTACGAAGTGTTCAGCAAGATGGGAATATACGAGCGCAATCTGTCGAACTTCGACGAAACGGCGGTGCTCGAAAATACGCAGTTCGACGGTTGCTTGAACTGCCACGAGTTTAACAAGTGCAATCCCGAAGGACTGACGATGCACATCCGCGGCGACCACAGTGCCACGCTCATAAGAACGCAAGGCGGCATAGAGGCTCTGAACACGAAGACTGACAGCACCCTCGGATTCTGTGTTTATCCGTACTGGCATCCGTCTGGAAAATTCATCGTTTACTCTACAAATACCACGCGACAGATGTTCCATTCGATGCCCGAGAAGATAATCGAGGTCTTCGATTTGGAATCGGACTTGCAAGTGTATGATATTCAGAAGAAAGAACTGATTTTGAGCAACTCGGTGATGCTTGCCGACTCGTGGGAGACATATCCTACATTCTCGCCCGACGGCAAGACGCTTTATTTCTGCACAGCCCAGAAAGCCGATATTCCGTCGGAGCTGAAGGAGGTGAGATACAGCCTTTGTAAGGCGTCGTTCAACCCCGAAACAGGAAAGGTTGGCGAGGATGTTGATACGCTTGTAAGTGTGCGCACTACGGGCAAGAGCGTCACATTTCCGAAGCCATCGTACGACGGACGCTATCTGATGTACACGTTGTGCGACTACGGTTGCTTCTCAATCTGGCATCACGAGGCCGATTTGTACCTGCTCGACCTTAAAACGGGCGAGAGCCGCGCGCTTTCGTTGGCCAACAGTAGCGACACCGACAGTTATCACAACTGGAGCACCAATAGCCGCTGGTTCGTGTTCAGTTCGCGCCGCGACGACGGTCAGTTTACGCGCCTCTACCTCTCGCACATCGGTGCCGACGGAAAGGAGAGCAAACCGTTTATGCTTCCGCAGAAAAATCCGAAGAAATATTATGCCGAGCTGATGCTTTCGTACAATGTTCCGGAGTTCGTAACCGCGCCAATAAAATTCGACCGTATGGATGCCGTTGAAAAGATAAATTCTGCCGAACGAACCGCTTTAAAAGTCAGACGCTGATGTTTCATAAACTGAAAATAGACAAGAATACCGAACTTCCTGCAAAGTTCAACAATCCTTTCTGTTACACACCTCATCCGCTGTGCCTCGCTGCCGCCGATGAGGTGCGGAACTATATTGCCATGCGCACCGACTGGCACAATGAGTTGAACCAAGGCAAGATGTTCGGTGTGTTGGTTTGCGAGAGCGCATCGGGCGAGATTGGCTATCTGGCGGCCTTCAGCGGAAATCTGGCGCACAGCAACAATCATCCGTTTTTCGTTCCGCCAGTCTACGATTTGCTCAATCCGCAAGGATTTTTCAAGCAGGAAGAAAGCAATATTTCAGCCATCAATCATCGGATTTCGGAACTTCAGAACTCGGAGGAATATCAGAATCTTGTCGACGAATTGAGAACGAAAGAGGCTGAAGGACGCCAGAAAATTGATGCTTTCCGTCATCAGATGAAGGCAGACAAGGCGCGTCGTGATGAGTTGCGTAAGACTGCCATCGACAAAGAAACCATCGATTTGCTGATAAAAGAAAGTCAGTTTCAGAAAGCCGAACTGAAAAGACGCGAGCGCGATTTGAAACTTCAACTCGACGGACTGAAAGAGAAGGTCGATGCCGTAAAAAATGAGATTGAACGTCTGAAACAAGAGCGTAAGCAACGTTCGTTCAGACTTCAGATGCAACTTTTCGACGAGTTCCGTCTACTGAATGCCAAGGGCGAGGCGAAGGGAATCTGTACGCTCTTTGCCCAGTCGCCAGACCATCCCGACATTCCGCCGGCAGGAACAGGCGAGTGCGCTGCACCCAAGCTTTTGCAGTATGCCTATGCCAACGGCTTTCGCCCTGTTGCGATGGCTGAATTTTGGTGGGGCGAGTCGCCAAAAGGCGAGATTCGCCGTCACGGAAACTTCTATCCGGCATGCCAAGGCAAGTGCGCTCCGCTGCTCAGGCACATGCTCATCGGACTTGACGTTGAGGAAAATCAGCATGAGAAAGAGGCATCGCGCAACCATCAGCCAAAAGTAGTTTTCGAGGACGAATGGCTGCTTGTTGTAGATAAACCGTCTGGAATGTTGTCCGTTCCGGGAAAGGTGAGCGAAGTGTCCGTTTATCAGTGGGTTGCCGATAATTATCCAGATGCCACCGGACCGCTGGTTGTTCATCGGCTCGACATGGCAACATCGGGCTTGCTCGTAATTGCCAAGAACAAAGATGTTTGCGCTATGATGCAGCGTATGTTCGAAGGTCGCGAGGTGGCGAAAAAGTACGTCGCGCTACTCGAATCGCGCGGAAATCTAAGTGAAAGTGAGAGTGGCAAGATAGAGCTTCCGCTCGCGCCCGACTACATAAACCGTCCTCGTCAGAAGGTCGATTTTGAGAACGGAAAAACAGCTGTTACGACGTACAAGGTCGTTTCTGTCGGCAACGATTCTGTCCGCATCGAACTGTTTCCGAAGACTGGACGCACGCATCAACTTCGTGTTCATTGCGCAAGCATTCAGGGGCTCAATGCCCCGATAATCGGCGATGAGTTGTACGGCATTCGTTCGAGCCGTCTCTTTCTCCATGCCGAGCAGATTTCGTTCGTTCATCCCCTAACAAAAAAGAGCCTCACCATTGTTAGTAAGGCTCCTTTCTGAAAAGGATTATTCTTTGGCGAATTTATTTCTGTATGTGCGATTTATGGTGTAGGCCGCAAAGATTATCAGTACGAATAGGAACGGATAGTGGTAGCGGGGCATAACGGGCATCAGAACCGTGCCGCCAGTGCCCATTATAAAATATACCAGCAAAGTGATGAGTCCGTTTCGGTGTTCTTTGTATAGATTCTTAAAGAAAAAGACGATTCCCAAAATGGCAAGAAGGCAAACGGTATAGTAAGGCATGTTCTTTATTGTCATCATGATGAGATATGTCTTGTCGCCAGATTCTTTTTTAGTCAAATTCTCCAAATCAATAAGTCTTTCAGGCCAAGTGTCGTCGGCATACATATACGGAACTTTGTAGAAAAACATCTTGAAATATTTTCCAGGATTCTTTTTTATCCACTCAATTCCTGCGTCATGCCACATTTTGTCTTTTTCGAATACGGTCTTGTCTTTGTTATTCACGTATGCGTATTTTGATTCTTTAGAACCGACAATTTGGTAACCTACAGCTGTAGTACCGTCGGCATTGTCGCATGCTGTCTGAATAAGATTCACTCCTCCGGTTGTAGATGTATTAACGAAATATCCCATTCGGGCTTCGTTGATCTTTCCGTATCCGTAGTTTAACAGAAAGAAAGGGATGCAAAGCAGAGCGTATTGTTTCCATCTTGTTTTGCTCAATGCAAAGTAAAGGCATATTGTAACTATAAACAAGATGCTCAGAGGTCGGATTGTATTACTCATGGCAAGCAGGGCAGATGCAATCAGAACGTTGTACCATTTTTTTGTAAGGCTGAGAGAGAAGGCTGTCAGGCATAAGAAAAGGAATGGAATTTCAGTACCCCAGATAAGGATTCCCATGTAATTCGAATATATCAGACAGTAGATGATTGTTGCAA
This sequence comes from Bacteroidales bacterium KHT7, assembly GCA_900102385.1. GTDB lineage: Bacteria > Bacteroidota > Bacteroidia > Bacteroidales > Bacteroidaceae > Ga6A1. Next base: position 73,033 of record FNBQ01000020.1, read on the forward strand.
TGTAGCCTACAACCTTTGAGAAGAAATGCTTTGCAATGTAGTAAACCTCGAAGAGCATTGTTAAGTTCATCAGCAACTGAAAAACTCCGTTGTAATTCATCGTTCCAAACAATTTCAGTTGTAGAATGAGAAAGTTAATTAGTCCGGGGGCAACGATAAAACTATTATAAAGATTACTTGCCGTTGGATACCATGTTCCTTCGTTTAAAGCCTTGTTCGCTAAATTCATGTGAACAACTTGGTCGCTATGTTGCGGATTTCCAAAATGAAATATCAGCAATAAAATCTGGATAGCAACAAATGTAAAAATGGTTACTAGTGTAACTGTTTTTAGTTTTTTGTTTTCGTTTGTCATCTTTCTATTTTTTCTTAAAATCGCAAAAATACAGATTTTTATGAAATACACAAAACCTAATCATTATCAAAATGAAACGAACCACAATCTAATGCTACTCGTTTTATATTTCTAAGCGTTTTTCTTTATAAAGAATCCGACGAAGGTAAAGCCTGCTCCAACGCTGAAGAGTACAATGTAAAACAGTAGGAAATCGTTAGCTGTCCGGCAGATGAGCGGATTCGCTGGGTCGCAGTATACGGTGACTTCGTAGTCGCTGAAAAACTCCGATACCGATATCTTGCTTGTGTATTCCTTGCCTTCAATCTCGTATCTGATTACGGCGTAGTAGTGTCTTGATGTGCTTCTCCTTGCCGAGACGTTGTGTGTTGTTGTGCTGTAAGTCTTCAGAACCGTCGCCTCGGTCTTTGTGAGCGACGATATCGAACATTTGTCCCAAGCAAGGAGCGAGAGTCCGATGATAATCAGCAGCGCGCCCAGACCAATGAAAATCTTAGGCAGGATGTCGGTCTGGCTATGCGTTCTGAATGTTCTGTGGTCGTATCTTGATTCAACAGAGACGTACGAACTTTTGATATCCTTCCTTATTATGTATATGCCTCCGACAATGAATCCTATGGCAAAAAGATAGCAGAATACAAGCATTCCGATGACGAATGCTGGGTTGTATTCGGTTGTCTCGATGCCGTTTACGTTGCTCGTAACGATGTAGAAATCGTCTGTTCCGCCTTTCGCGTAGATGTAGTACGACGGGATGGCAAAAGAGAAGATTCCTATTAGCAGAAAAACAAGTCCTAAAGCGTTGATTTTGTTTGTTGCGCTCATATGTTATTTCTTGATTTGTCTGACTGGAAAGTTGAAGTAAGTGTCGGGGAAAGGTTCGTCCTTCAGCGTGAAGTGCCACCACTCGGTGTCGAGCGGTTTGAAGCCGTGACTAAGCATTGCGCGGCGCAGAATCATGCGGTTTTTGAACTGCTCGGCTGTGATGCTCTTGCCTGTCGGACTTTTGTGATTGTCGCCTGTAAATTCGCCTGTTTCGGGATTTCCGCAGAAATCAGGGTGGCTCTCAGGACCGAACCAGTCGAACGTTCCACCCATGTCGAGCTCTTTTTCTGTTTTCATATCGAAGAGCGTAAGGTCGATGGTTGAGCCGCGTGTGTGTCCGCTGTGCGCCATGATGTATTCCTGCTCAAACAGCACGCTCTTGTCGAGGTCGGGATAGAAGTAAGTCTTCATCAGCGTGTCTGATGTGTTTTCTGCCCATCGCACAAAGTGGTCTACGCCTTTCTGAGGGCGGTAGGCATCGTAAATCTTCAGTCTGTAGCCCTGCGACATCAGTTCGTCGCTCACGGCGCGCAGACTGTCGCCAGCTTTCTTGGTGATGAGTGCGGTTGGCTCTTCGTATCCGTCAATTCGCTTACCAACAAAGTTGTATGTGCTGAAATATCTTATTTCCAGAATTGCATCGGGCACGGCATCGGTAAGTGTTACGAACTGGCTCGTGTCCTCGGTTGGATTAACGGCTTGCTTCTTGTTTCCCGAACAGCCCGAAATAAGCCACGCACAGCAGATTGCTACGAGTGCGAGCAACGAAAGATTGGTCTTTTTCATATTTCTTAAACTTAATTGTGACTACTGCCGGGAGCAAATATAAAACATTTTTTCGTGCCTAATACCTTTTGCCTGAAAAACATAACAAAAACGGCTGCCCTTGTGATGAAGAACAGCCGTTTTATGGAGTTTAAATCTTATTCAAAACCTTTTCAATCAAATCAGGCATTCCCGACTTGTACGATGTGTTTGCCTCTTTTGCCAGTCGGTTTGCAATAACCATGCATACAGTCATAGCCTTGTGTCCCATCAGACGGCTCAGACCAGCCACGGCAGACGATTCCATCTCGAAGTTGGTAACCTTGTAGCCCTTGTACTCAAACGATTCAATCTTCTCGTTAAGATGAGGGTCGGCAAGCGGAATGCGCAGTTCTCTTCCTTGCGGACCGAAGAATCCGCCGCAGGCGATAGTCACGCCACGAACCATGTTCTCACCGTCAATACGGTCGAGCAGTTCCTTGTCGGCATCAATAACATAAGGTGCTGCAAGTTGCGGAAGCCATTGAGTGTGTTTCTTGAAAGCCTCTTCGAACTCAAGGTCGCAAACATCGTTTCTGCCGGCATAGAAGTTTAGCAGACCATCAAAACCGATGCTCTTCTCGCTCATGATGTAAGTGCCCACCGGAGTGTAAGGCTGAAGTCCGCCGCAAGTGCCTATTCGCACTATTTCGAGAGTGCGGTGCTTTGGCTTCTCCTCGCGGGTGTTGAAGTCGATGTTTGCCAAGGCGTCAAGCTCGTTCAGCACAATGTCTATGTTGTCGCAGCCAATACCGGTGCTCAGCACTGTAATTCTCTTGCCCTTGTACGTTCCGGTTATGGTGTGGAACTCGCGGCTCTCAACGTCGCATTCCTTGCTGTCGAATAGACTTGCAACCAAGTTAACTCTGCCCGGGTCGCCAACCAGAATCACCTTGTCTGCCAGTTGCTCTGGCTTGAGGTGAAGGTGAAAAACAGAACCATCTTCGTTGATGATGAGTTCTGACGATGCGAAATACTTTTTAGCCATAGTATCCTGTATTTTATATGTTCTATATGAACTACAAAGGTATAAAATAAATCCGATTATTTTGCATGAATTTTGAATAATATTGCTTTTCATGTCTGAAGAAGGAAAAATCCGTGTGCGTACAACATTTTACAACTGTGTGAGCAGCAATGACAAAAACATAATCAGTCTGTACCTTTGTTAAGCCCGTAATTTGATTATGATATTTTTAACTCGGAAATTTGATATTTCCGAAAAATATTTGCATTTAGATATTTGCCGTTAACGCAAAAAATGTATCTTTGCGACATTACAAATACTATTTAGCCAATGAAAAAATGTTTCTTCGCGGTCGATCTTGGAGCCACAAGCGGCCGTACAATGTTGGGTTCTTTTGCCGATGGCAAGTGCGAACTTCAGGAGGTTAACAGATTTGCCAATCATCTTGTAGAGATGAACGGACATTTCTTCTGGGATATATACGAACTATATTATAATATTGTAGAAGGACTGAAACTTGCGTCGACAATGGATGTCGAAATCACATCTATAGGTATTGATACTTGGGGCGTTGATTTTGTTACCGTTGGAAAGGACGGAATGTTCCAGCGTCAGCCATACGCATACCGTGATCCTCACACCGAGGGCGCGCCAGAGAAGTTCTTCGAGAAGTACGACCGCAAGAAACTCTACGAGCAGACTGGTATTCAGGTGATGAATTTCAACTCACTTTTCCAGTTCGACACGCTTCGCCGCAACAATTGCAGCGCGCTTGCCAATGCCGACAAAATCCTCTTCATTCCTGATGCCCTGAGCTATCTTCTTACAGGACAGATGGTTTGCGAGTACACAATAGCAACAACAGCGCAGATTGTAAATGCGCGCACATTCAAACTTGAACCAGAGATTCTGAAATCAGTTGGACTGACTGAGGACAGTTTCGGAAAGTTTGTATATCCGGGCGAGAAGGTCGGCGAACTTACTGCCGAGGTGCAGAAGCAGACAGGACTTGGAGCAATCCCTGTGATTGCCGTTGCCGGACATGATACTGGCTCGGCGGTTGCTGCCGTTCCTGCCGTAAGCAAGAATTTCGCTTACCTCAGCAGCGGAACATGGAGTCTTATGGGTGTTGAGACAGAAGAGCCTGTCATCACAGCTGAGACAGAAAGACTGAACTTTACAAACGAGGGCGGTGTTCAGCACACCATCCGCCTTCTGAAAAATATCTGCGGAATGTGGCTGCTGGAGCGTTGCCGTCCTAACTGGGGCGAGACAGACTACGGTCAGCTCATTGCTGGCGCTGAGGCTTCTGAGCCGTTCAAGTGCCTTATAGACCCTGACGACCAGATGTTTGCAAATCCTGCCGATATGGAGACTGCCATTAAGGATTATTGCAAGAAGACATCTCAGCCTGTGCCTGCAAGCCGCGACGAGATTGTGCGTTGTATCTTCGACAGTTTGGCACTGAGATACCGCGAGGTTCTTGAGATGCTTCGCACACTCACTCCAAACAGCATCGAAACGCTTCATATCATTGGTGGCGGAAGCCGTAACAAGTTCCTTAACCAGTGCACTGCCAACGCCATCGGATTGCCAGTCGTTGCCGGTCCTTCAGAGGCTACTGCCATCGGAAACATCATGGTTCAGGCTATGGCATCGGGCGAAGCATCAGACCTTTACGCTATGCGCAAGGTTCTTGCATCAACTCTCCAGCTCGATAAGTTCGAGCCTCAGAATGCCGCTGCATGGGATGCTGCATATGCTAAATTCAAGAAAATTGTAAACAGATAATATTAACTATAATTTTAATATAGAAAAGTTATGAAAGAATCGCTTATTCATTCAGCTTACGAGGTAGCAAAAGAACGCTACGCTGAACTTGGTATTGATACAGAGAAGGTTATCGCACAGCTTCAGGACTTCCACCTGTCTATGCACTGCTGGCAGGCAGATGATGTTCACGGCTTTGAGCCAAAGGCTGGCGCAATGTCTGGCGGTATCCAGAGTACCGGCGACTATCCGGGTGCTGCTCGCAATATCGACGAACTTCGTGCCGATATTCTTAAGGCAAAGAGCCTTATTCCGGGAACACACCGCTTAAATCTTCACGAGATTTACGGCGAGTTCAACGGCAAGTTCATCGACCGTAACGAGTGCAGCGTTGACATGTTCAAAGGCTGGATGGAGTGGGGTAAGGAAAACAATACCAAACTCGACTTCAACTCAACAAACTTCTCTCATCCAAAGAGCGGAAACCTTACAATCTCTAATCCTAACAAGGAGATTCGCGAGTTCTGGATTGAGCACATGAAGCGTTGCCGCGAGATTGCAAACGCAATGGGTGAGTATCAGAACGATCCATGTATCATCAACCTTTGGATTCACGATGGTTCTAAGGACGTTACTGTTAACCGTATGCAGTACCGCGCTCAGTTGAAGGAGAGCCTCGACGAGATTCTTGCTACAAAATACAAGTGGGAGAAGCCATGCCTTGAGTCAAAGGTATTCGGTATCGGTCTTGAGTCAATGACTGTTGGTTCTAACGACTTCTACAACGCATACGCTTCAAAGAACAACGTGATGGTAACTCTCGATACTGGTCACTTCCACCCAACAGAGTCAATCGGCGACAAGGTAAGCTCTTTGCTTCTGTTCGTTCCTGAGTTGATGCTTCACGTTTCACGCCCAGTTCGTTGGGATTCAGACCACGTAACAATCATGGACGACCTTACAACAGAGTTGTTCTACGAAATTGTTCGTGCAGGTGCTATCGACCGCGTACACTACGGTCTCGACTACTTCGACGGCTCAATCAACCGTATCGGTGCATACGTTGTTGGTTCACGCGCTGCTCAGAAGTGTATGACTCGTGCATTGCTCGAGCCAGTTCAGCAGATTCGCGACATGGAGAACGCTGGTCAGGGCTTCGAGAAGCTTGCTACCATCGAGGAGCACAAGGCAATGCCATGGAACGCAGTTTACGATGAGTTCTGCCTCCGTAACAATGTTCCTGTAGGTCTTGATTTCATCAAGGAGTGTCAGGAGTACGAGAAGAACGTAACATTGAAGAGATAATAGAAAAGGATTTTGTACCCCTTGCCCCTTCTTTCTACAAAGGAGGGGTTTGGGGTATTTTCTGTATATAAAAATTCTGTTACATGGAATTGATTATAGGACTTTTGATAATTGCTGTCGGTGCATTCTGCCAGTCATCGTGCTATGTGCCGATAAACAAGATAAAGAACTGGAGTTGGGAAAGTTACTGGATTGTTCAGGGCGTGTTTGCTTGGGTGCTGTTCCCGTTCTTGGGTGCGCTGCTCGCCGTTCCTGAGGGACACAGTTTCTGTGAAATGTTTGCCGAGACAAGTTCGTTTAACATCTGGATGACAGTTCTGTTCGGCGTTTTGTGGGGCGTGGGCGGACTGACCTTCGGCTTATCTATGCGCTATCTTGGCGTTGCTCTCGGACAGAGCATCGCGCTTGGAACATGCGCCGGACTTGGTACGGTAATGGGACCAGTTTTGCTCAATGTTTTCTTCCCAGAGCTTGATGCACTTTCATCGCTTACATTTGCCGTAATCTTGGGCGTTGTCGTAACGCTTGTGGGCATCGCCATCATCGGTGTTGCAGGCTCAATGAAGGCTTCTTCGCTTTCTGAAGAGGAGAAGAAAGAGGCTGTTAAGGATTTCAACTTTCCTAAGGGTCTTGCTATCGCGCTGCTTGCCGGCTTCATGAGCGGTTGCTTCAACGTTGGTCTTGAGTTTGGAAAGGACATTCATTTTGCCGAATCAGACCCAATGTTTGCTACACTTCCGGCTACGTTGCTCGTAACTCTCGGCGGATTTGTTACAAACCTTATATATTGCTTCTATCAGAACAGTGTAAACAACACATGGTCTGACTACAAGAAGGCTGATGTATGGGGAAACAACATCTTGTTCTGCGCCTTGGCTGGTGCTTTGTGGTACAGCCAGTTCTTCGGACTGTCGCTTGGCAAGGGCTTCCTTACATCTTCTGAGACACTCACAACATTGGCATTCTGCATCCTCATGGCTCTAAACGTAACATTCTCAAATCTTTGGGGTATTATCCTGAAGGAGTGGAAGGGCTGTTCGCAGAAGACTATAACGGTGTTGGTGATAGGCATCATCGTGCTTATTGTATCAACATTCATTCCGGTTTTGGTAGGATAATTAAAACATAATAAACAAAATGAAAAGTATTCTTGACGGTCGCGACGGTTTGAAGGCTGTCGTTGACCAAATTGCCGAGGTAACCGGTTACCTTTGGCAGAAAGGTTGGGCAGAGCGTAATGGCGGTAACATTACCGTAAATGTTACTGAGTTTATGGATGATGAGTGCAAGGCTATGCCTGCCATTGCACCTGTTAAGCAGATTGGCATGGTTCTGCCACAACTTAAAGGCAAATATTTCTATTGCAAGGGTACTGGCAAGCGTATGCGCGACTTGGCACGCTGGCCTATGCAGAACGGCTCTATCGTTCGCATCTGCGACGATTGCGCAAGTTACGAGATTATTGCCGACGAGCCTGTTGCTCCTACATCTGAGCTTCCTACACACCTCGCATTGCAGAACTATCTGCTCGAGACAGGCTCATGCTATAAGGCAACTTTGCACACTCATCCGATAGAACTTGTGGCAATGAGCCACATTCAGCGTTTTTTGCGCGACGATGAGATGACACGCGTGCTTTGGTCTATGATTCCAGAAACTCTTGCCTTTGCTCCGCTTGGCATCGGTATTGTGCCTTACGGTCTGCCTTCATCGGTAGAACTTGCAAAGGACACTTTGGAGAAGATTAAGACTCACGACGTAGTGCTTTGGGAGAAGCATGGCACCGTAGCCGTAGGTCAGGATATCATGGATGCCTTCGACCAGACTGACGTGCTCTGCAAGGCTGCAAACATCTATATGTGCGCCCGCAGCATGGGCAGCGAGCCTGATGGTATGACTGCCGAGGCTATGAAAGAAGTGCAGGATGTGTTCAACCTGCCAAAAAAGCGTCCGTGCTAAAAATGTAAAATATTAAGAGCGAGGGTAGCAGTTTTTTATTGCTGCCCTCGTTTTTTTGCTTCTTTCGGCAAAGCCAAGACGGATAAAATTTGTATCTTTGCACAAACACAAATTTTGCTTATGATTCAGAATAGAAAACTGTTTGTTGCCGACGACAAAATGGCAAACATGGTAAACGAGTTTCACGACATTATACTCGTTTTGCCGCGTTTCGGCATCAATCTCGGCTTTGGCGACCGCTCTGTTGCCGAGGTGTGCAACATGTATAACGTAGATGTGGCGTTGTTCCTGATGGTTGGCAACATCTACGGAGTTGAGGGATATTATCCCGAGTCGATTCTGAACGAGCAGCAACTGAAAGCCTTGATAGACTATCTGATGAAATCGCACCGCTACTATCTTGACGAGCGCGTGGGACACATCGGAAATCATCTTCTGCACATAGCCAACAGCATAGAGCCAAAGTTCGGCAATATCCTGAAGAAGTTTTTCGATGACTATCGCACCGAGGTTGCCAGTCATTTCAGTTTCGAGGAAGATAGTGTCTTTCCTTACATCGACTCTCTGCTGAAGGGCGAGGAGAAAGTCACGTTCAGCATCCGCCAGTTCGAAGAAAACCACAGCAACATCGAGGACAAACTCGATGATTTGATAAACATCATCGTTAAGTATCTGCCCGGCGATTCGCTGCCGCGTGAGCGCACATCGGTCTTGTTCGATTTGTTCAGGCTGTCTTCAGACCTGAAGAAACACGCTCTTATTGAGGATTATTTACTTGCTCCATCGGTTGAGGCTCTTGAAAACGAGATGAAATGAAGAAGAAGGTAGTACTATTAAGTGATTCGGAAATTGTGTCTTTGGGCATGAGTGCGATAATTGGCAATATGCCCGATTTTGTTTTGGTTGAGCGCACATCGTCGCTCGAGTTGGCGCAGTCGGCAGTTATCCACAACCGTGCGGAGATGCTCATCGTAGAGCCGCATATCATCGATTATTCTACCCGAAATGCCGTGCGTGGCGTTCTGCACAACATTCCGTCTACCATCGGATACAGCCTTGTTGCACTTATGACGCACTATGTTGACAGAAGTGTTCTGAAGCAGTTCGACGGCTACATCGAACTTTCAGACGGTGCAGAGCAGATTGAGGATGTGCTTCGCCAGTGCATATCAGGCGACAAGCCTAAGGATTTGGCAGAGCCTGTGGTTGGAACAAACGCTTATGCCATGAACGAGGATTTGTCGGAACGCGAAATCGAGGTGCTTGTGGCTGTGGCAAAGGGCTTGCAGAACAAGGAAATTGCCGAGACTCTGAATATTTCGGTTCACACTGTAATGTCGCACCGAAAGAACATCATAGCAAAGACAGGGATTAAGTCTATTGCCGGTCTCACGGTCTATGCGCTGATGAACGGCTTGATAGAGGAATCGGCAATAAAGTAAGCCGAAGGGAAAAAATATAAGAGGGTGTGTCAAAATAGGCACATCCTTTTTTTATATCAAAGCCCCGACTTTCTCAAGCCAGGGCTTCGTTATGTCGTAAAGTTTTCGTATCTTTACAACATGCAATATAAAACGCAACAAAGATACCACTTTCGTCCGTATTCTCCAAATCAGACGATACTTTTTCCTCAGAGAATCGACAAGGACATTGCCCAGGACGACCCAGTCCGTCTTGTGAGCAGCGTAGTT
>FNBQ01000035.1 GCA_900102385.1 Bacteroidales bacterium KHT7
TTCTTTTTCCCGTCAAATATTTCAACCCTGCGTGCTTCGTGCGTCAGCTCGTCTCTTGTAAAAAGCACTTTCTGGTCGATGTGCGTCACGAGTCCATCCGGATTTACATATGTCACGGATTCAAGCACTTCATATTTCAGGTTCTTCTTCATCTTTGTGACATAGCATACGCCCTCCTCTGTAAGGCGCTGAAACTGAGCTATGTCTATGTAGGCGCGGTCTATGGCAAGGGTGGAGTCCTTAGGCAGATGCACTTCCTTGAGCAGGTAGTGGTCGTGTTTTGCCGCGGATGTGAGCTGTACTACCATCGGGACGCCTACATGGTACTTCATGAGCGTATGGACCTTCATACCGCCTTTTTTCTTGCCTGACTTCGGATGCCTGCCTACGCCCTTGAGTATGTTGTCAAAGAGCGTTATCGTGGTGGAATCCATCATGTAGAGGAGCTTCTCCCAGTCTTTCGGCTCGTGTGTCTGCCCTTTGTAACTCTTGGGAGGGCGGCTGTCCGCTAAAAACTTGGCATATCTCTCCAGAAGGTAGGCATACACCTTGGCGAAGAACTCCTGCGGACGGCGTATGTTGGCTTCTGCCAGCGTACTGCGCCTCACCATATAGTTCAGACCGAGATGATGCAGTTTGTGCGCCTCCGCTTTCATGCCTATCTCCAGTTCGCGCAGGGAATCAAAGTGATTCAATATGCCAAACAGCATAACGACCAGATGCTGGTATCCGTCAAAACGCTTCACATATGCCTCGCTGCCTTCTGTTTCACGGCTAATCTGCATGATTCTTTCACGTTCAAGCAGATTTAATATCTGACTATACACCGGCTGTCCGGTAAAGTTGCTATCTTTGCCCATGTTATTGCTGTTTTGTGGTTAAAACAAAGATAACAAAAAGGGTCGGATTCCATGCGAGGAATACGACCTTAATTTTTTTCACACTAAAAATGTTTTACCGGACAGCAATAATTTTTTTTCGTATCAATGCAATAAAATGCAAGGTTTTTAGTTGTATAATTGTGGTTAGGAAGTTTTTATTGTTGATATTTATGGCTGTCTGCATTTCGCCCGATTTGCAGGCACAATACGACGTACACTTCAGCAACTATTGGGCACTCGACCCTTACTACAATCCTGCATCGTCGGGATTGCAGAACCGCCTTAACGTAACGGCAGCCGTGGCTATGCAGATGCTGGGTGTCGAGAATGCCCCAAAATCGCTGCATGTGGGTGCCGACATGCCCATGCCGCTGCTTCCGCCAGAGCACGGAGTGGGAGTAAACTTCTTTACCGAGAGCATTGGTATGTTCAGTCATCAGCGGCTCGCCATTCAGTATGCCTACCACGGAATGGTGGGAAAGATAAGGCTGAGCGGAGGCGTTCAGGCTGGAATGATAAGCGAGAAATTCAACCCTACTGATATCGAGTTTGGCGAGGCTGAGACCGACCCCGCCTTCCCGTCTTCGGAAGTAGACGGCAACGCCATCGACCTTAGTGCCGGCATCCGCGCCGACTACAACGGCTACTGGCTCTCGCTCTCCGCAAAGCACCTTAACTCGCCTAAGATTCTGCTGGGCGAGAACAACGAACTGAAGGTGTCGCCATCTTATTATTTGTTGGGAGGATGCAATATACAACTAAATAATCCGTTTATTTCTATACAGCCTTCCTTGATGGTTATGTCGGATGCCACGGCGTTGCGAGCCGATATCACGCTGCGTGCCACCTACAAGTACGACGAAAAACGCTTTTACGGCGGAGTGGGTTACAGTCCCACAAACTCGTTTACGGTGCTGCTGGGTGGCGACATCGGCGGAGTGTCGGTGGGATATGCCTACGAGGCGTACACATCGGCTTTGGGAGCGGCAAACGGAAGTCATGAGCTGGTGCTCGGATTCCAGACCGACCTCAACCTCTTCAAGAAAGGAAAGAACAAGCATAAAAGTGTAAGAATCTTATGAAATACAATATCAGAGCAATAATCTGCATCGTTGGAATGGCAACCATGACGGCTTCGTGCCTCGGACCTAAGCAGAACGCTATGGTTTCGGGCGGCGAGGTTACGGGAGTGAGCGGAACAGCAATGAGCGAGCCCGCCCCGTTCGGCATGGTTATGGTTAAGCGCGGAGCACTGAAGCAGGGCATGACTGCCGACTCGCTTTGGGGACTGAAGATTCCGGAGAAGGAAATATCGGTTGATGGCTTCTGGATGGACGAGAACGAAGTATCGAATGCTAAATACCGACAGTTTGTGTACTGGGTGCGCGACTCCATCATCCGCGAGCGACTTGCCGACCCTGCATTCGGCGGCAACGAGGCTTACAAGATTGAGGAGGACAAGAACGGCGACCCCGTGAAGCCGCATCTTAACTGGGCCAAGCCTATTCCGTGGAAGCATCCGTCGGAAGATGAGGCTCGCGCCATCGAAAGCCTTTACATCACACATCCTATCGACGGCACAAAGATGCTCGACTACCGACAGTTGAACTATCGCTACGAGATATACGACTACACGGCAGCCGCGCTTCGTCGTAACCGTATGAATCCCGAAGAACGCAATCTCAACACCGACGTTCCGGTAGACTACAACAAGGTTGTGATGATTTCGAAAGATACTGCCTATGTCGACGACGAGGGCAGAATTGTACGCAAGACGATAGACCGACCATTGTCTGGTCCGTACGACTTCCTTAACACTTACATCGTAAATATCTATCCCGACACAACTTGCTGGGTAAACGACTTTACGAATGCCGAGAACGAGATTTACATGCGCACATACTTCTCAAACCCAGTCTACGACGACTATCCCGTTGTGGGAGTGAACTGGGAGCAGGCTAATGCCTTTTGCGCATGGCGCACCGAATTCCTTATGAAAGGACTGGGCGGAGCAGCCAAGTTCATTCAGCGATACCGATTGCCAACCGAGAGTGAATGGGAGTTTGCAGCACGAGGCAAGGACAACACTCCGTTCCCGTGGGAGAGCGAGGACTCGAAGAGCGACAAAGGCTGTTTCTATGCCAACTTCAAGCCCGACCGCGGCAACTATACCAAGGACGGCAACCTCATCACGAGCAAGGCCGGAATCTATTCAGCCAACTCTAACGGCTTGTACGACATGGCTGGAAATGTGGCTGAGTGGACAAGCACGCTCTACACAGAAAGCGGTGTGCAGAACATGAGCGACTTAAATCCTAATCTGAAATATAACGCTGCTATAGAAGACCCTTACCGTCTGAAGAAGAAGGTTGTGAAGGGCGGTTCGTGGAAAGACCCCGAATCGTTCATCCGTTCGGCTTGGCGAGTGGGAGAGTATCAGAACGTGGGACGAAGTTACATAGGCTTCCGTTGCGTGCGTTCGCTGGCAGGTGCTTCGAGCAGCAGAGTAAAAATCAAGAAATAAGTTAATTATGGCAAAAAAGAATATCATTGTCCGTCTGCAAAACTGGATGGACAGCGTGGCTGGTCAGACATTTCTGAATTATGCCTATAGTTGGGGTGCATCAATCGTAATTTTGGGTACGCTCTTCAAACTGCTTCACTATTCGGGTGCAGATATCATGCTGTGCCTCGGTATGGGAACCGAGGTTATCGTGTTCTTCCTCGCAGCCTTCGACCGTCCTTTCGACAAGAACGAGATTGGCAAGGAGATGCCTGAGGATTACGACATCCTTGCCGATGACGACGATGACAAGCCGTCTGCCGCAGTCAATCCTCAGCATACGGCTTACATGCCACAGCAGCCGGTAGCGCAGCCTCAGATGGCGGCACAGTCTTATTCTGGCGCAATGCCAAGCGGAGCGGCTCAGCAGCCTATGGCACAACCTCAGGGCGCAACCGTTCAGGGCAGCGCGGTAGATGCTGCAAATCTGGCAAACGCCATCTCGGGTCTTGCTGCAACCGAGGAGATTATCGCTGCTCAGAAGTCGGCTATCAGCAATCCTGAACTCGAATCGGCAACCAACGACTATGTTCAGCAACTGAAGCAGCTTACCGAGGTTCTGAGCAACGTGGCTCAGCAGAGCACACGCATGACCGAAGGCTCTGCCGAGATGGAGACGCTGAACCGTACCATCGCGAGCCTCAGTTCGGTTTACGATACCCAGTTGAGAAGCGCAGGAATGCAGATGGCTACCATCGACCAGATAAACGAGCAGACACGCCGCATGGCAGTCCAGATTCAGGAACTGAACAACGTATATGCCCGAATGCTTCAGGCACTCACCGTTTCTGCTCCTCAGTACTATCAGCAGCAACCGCAGTACCAGCAGCCTTATCAGCCTTCGGGCTACCAGCAGCCGGCACAGCCATACACTCCGCAGCAACCTTTGCAGAAATAAACGAAAAACTGTAGGGCAATGGGAGTAAAGAAAAGACCGATATCACCTCGCCAGAAGATGATTAACCTTATGTACGTCGTGCTGATGGCTCTGTTGGCACTCAACGTTCCGAGCGACGTACTGAACGGTTTCTCACTCATCAATGACAGTCTGCTGCACTCAACGGCAAACTCAACGGGCGAGAACAACGATGTTTACAAGGATTTTGCCGAGTACATGAAGCAGAATCCCGAGAAGGTGAAGGCATGGTATACCAAGGCGATGGAGGTGAAGCACGAGGCTGACACAATCTACAATCTCATAGACCAACTGAAGATTGAGATTGCCAAGGAAGCCGATGGCGAGGACGGAAATCCCGACGACATCCGCCGAAAGGACAACACCGAAGCCGTGTCGCATGTAATGTTTGCTGCCGGAACAGGCAAGGGCAAGCAGCTGCGCAAGGGCGTAGACCGATTCCGCGAGAAGATTCTGTCGATGATTACCGATGAGAATCAGCGCAAGATAATCGCATCAAACCTCGAGACAAAAGTACCGAAGGGCAAGGATGCCATGGGCAGAAACTGGGAGCAGTACATGTTCGAGAGCACTCCGTCGGCTGCGGCGGTAACTCTGCTGTCGAAACTCCAGAGCGACATACGCTATGCCGAGGGCGAGGTTCTGCACACGCTTCAGTCTAACATCGACGTGAAGGACATCCGCGTAAACCAACTCGATGCCTACGTCATTCCGAACTCGCAGACCATCATCCGCGGCGGAAAGTTTGAGGCAAAGATTGTCATGGCGGCTGTCGATACAACTCAGAAACCGACAATATACATAGGCGGAAAGCAAGCCAACCTGAAGGACGGACTCTATCAGACCGTCTGCTCAAGCACAGGCGAGCACACGCTTGCCGGATATCTTGAGATGGTAAACGCATCGGGCGAGAAGATAAAGCGCGATTTTGTTCAGAAATATACCGTTATAGAGCCGTCGGCAACCGTTTCGGCAACGCTGATGAACGTGCTCTATGCTGGATTTGCAAACCCTATCAGCGTGTCTGTTCCGGGCGTGCCTAACAATCAGATTTCGGCCGTGATGAGTGGCGGAACGCTGTCGCCTGCCGGCAACGGAACGTACATCGCACGTCCTACTGCCGTGGGCAAGGATGCGGTGATAACCGTTTCTGCCAAGTTAGACGGCAGAGTGCAGGAGATGGGCAAGTTCACCTTTCATGTGCGCAAACTGCCAGACCCTACGGCTTACATAAAGATGGGCACAGGCAAGTTCAAGGGCGGCTCTCTGCCTAAGGCGACGCTGATGAATACCGAGACTCTCGGCGCAGCCATCGACGACGGACTGCTGAACATTGAGTTCAAGGTTCTGGGCTTCGAAACCGTGTTCTTCGACAACATGGGAAATGCCGTTCCCGAGGTTTCGAGTGGTGCGCATTTCTCTGCCCGTCAGAAAGATGTGTTCCGCAAGCTAAGTCGAGGCAAGCGATTCTACATCTCGCGCATCCGTGCGGTTGGTCCCGATGGCATAGAGCGCAAACTTAATCAGGCACTCGAGGTTATTGTAAACTAATCAATGATAATACCGACTTTTTTAGAAAGAATACAGATGAAACGTATTTTGTTTTTCAGCATATCGCTGTACCTCGCACTGAATCTCGTGGCTCAGCCGGCTGCCCGACGCAAGGAGCAGGCGGAGAAGCAGAAGAGCCGTGCAACAGGACTCACCGAGAGGGCACGGCTGACATATCCCGTTCAGCAGGATATGCCCGACGATGTCATGTGGAGCCGCGAGGTGTACAGGACACTCGACCTTACAAAAGACGAGAACGCAGCCCTCTACTATCCCGTAGAGCCTGTAAACGGCAGAATGAACTTGTTTACGTTGGTGTTCAGACTGGTAACAAACAACATGGTGCCTGCCTACGACTATCGTCTTGACGGAAACGAGGTGTTCACGACCGACAACAAGATTAACGTGAAGGATTTGCTCGACCGTTATCATATCTATTACGAGGAGAATAACGGCAAGTTTAAGATTGAGAATGCCGACATCCCGTCGAACGAGGTGATGAGCTACTTCATCAAGGAAGTGGCTTTCTACGACCAGCATACCGGAAGTTATCACAAGAAGGTAACTGCCATCTGCCCTGTTCTGCACCGCACCGACGAGTTTAGTTCTGCGCCTATAAAGTATCCGCTTTTCTGGCTCAACTACAAGGATTTGTCTACATACCTCACTCGCAATCCGGTTATGACGAGCAACTTAAACAACTCGGCTACGATGAGCGTTGACGATTACTTTAGCATGAATATGTACAAGGGCGAGGTTTACAAGACCACAAACATGCAGAACCGCCTGATAATGCAGTATTGCGAGACCGACAGCGCACGCATTGCCGAGGAGAAGCGTATAGACAAGCAGCTTGTAGACTTCGAGAAGAACATCTGGTCGCAGCCCGAGAAGCCGAAGCCATCGGTGGCAGCTAATGCCGATGCCGTGAAGGACAGCGCAGCCGTTGCCAAGACCGACGAGAAGAAGTCGGTTCGCCGCAGTCGTTCGGCTCGTCGCTCGCGCGGAACATCTGGTTCATCTTCTAAGAGCAAGAGCAGCGCAACGAAGTCAAAGAGCACAAAGACCAAGAGTTCAGCGTCAAAGTCGTCTAAGCCTAAGTCGTCAGGCTCTTCGGGCGCAAGGGCATCGGTTCGCCGACAGAGACATTAAAAACATCCAACCACATAGAATTTGTTTTTGGCGTTTTGTCGTTTTTCTGATAAGAAGAAGGCAAAACGCTTTTTGTATTTCTCAGTTGTAGAAAGTAGCAAATGGAAATAAAAACCCGAAGAAATGTCGTGAGAAGAAAAAATGTATTTATATTTGCAGTTGGATTATAAAAAACAACAAAAAGAGAATATATATGAGAAAAATCATTTCAATGTGCGCGCTTGCTGTTGCATTGCTCGTTGCTGCTCCGGCACAGGCACAGGTAAAGTTTGGTGTTAAGGCAGGTCTTAACCTCTCAAAGGTTAGCACAAGCGGTGCTATCGGTGACAATTTGAAGAATGACAACCGTGCAGGATATTTCTTCGGTCCTATGCTCGATGTAAAAGTTCCTCTTATCGGTCTTGGCGTTGACGGTGCTTTGATGTACAACCAGCGCAACGGTAAGGTGGGTTACGAATATGCAGAGTCTTATGGTGAGTTAGGTTCTGTGGAGGTTAACGGAATGAAAGATGTAACTCAGCACTCTATCGCCATCCCTGTCAATATCAAGAAATCGTGGGGCTTGGGCGGACTTGCAAGCATGTTCGTTGCCGTTGGTCCTCAGTTCGACTTCACTATCGGTGGCAAGAAGTGGAAGGATATGAAGGCTGTTAAATGGAAAGATTCTAATGTTAGCCTTAACCTTGGTGCTGGCGTTGTATTGCTCGACCATGTTCAGGCTGGTCTTGGCTATAACATAGCACTTGGCAAGACTGCCGAAGTTTCAGACGATTCAAGCCTTGGAATAGCAAAGAATGCTCTTACATCTAAGACAAACTCTTGGCAGTTCCATGTGGCATATCTTTTCTAAAACAGAAGAAATTTTAGTATAGAAAACAAATAAGACTGGCGGCAATCTGTTAAAATTGTTGCCAGTCTGTTTTTTTCAGAAAAAAATGCATATCGGTGCAACTTTTCGGTGTTGATGTTGCGTCTAATACATGAAAATCAAAAAAAATTAAAGAAATATATGAAAGCAATATTCATTACCGCCATTGCTTGCTGCATGATGGCAACAATGACACTCACGGCTTCGGCAAAGCCAGGAGACAAACAGCAGAAGAAAGAGAAAGTATCGGCTGTGCTTACCGACAGTACTTCAAAGAACTCGCTCACAGTTGTATCGGACACACTGCTTAACGATACCGTTGCGGGCACAGAAAGCTGGGGCGATTCTGATAACGACGACCATTTTACCAAAAGATGGAATTTTAACTTTGACTCGGATAAGTCGGATAACATTATGATTATTACCGTAGTCTCTCTTGTTTGTGTATTCGGTTTTCCTCTTCTGGCAGTCTGCTTCATCGCTTATCTTATTTACAGAAACCGCCGCAACAAGTATCGTCTGGCTCAGTCGGCTATCGACAAGGGACAGGAGATTCCGGCAGAAATAATCAATGCAGATAAGACTACTACTGATGTAATAAATTCAGACTCTATATACAAGATGAAGCGCGAGGCTGTGCGCAGGATTTTTATTGGCATTGGTCTGGCTGTGTTCCTTGGCTATCTTATTGGCAAGTTAGGAATGATGATTGGCTTGCTTGTGGTGATAATAGGCGTTGGCAAGTATGTTGTTGCCATGATGGACGAGAAGCACGAAAATCAGAAAGAATTATACAATAAGAACGAATCGGAGAACAGAAAGTCTGACTCAACCAACGACAGTCCTTTTTAAGTAATGAAAGAGATAAATGACATTGCACTCGTTGCGCAAGTGGCTGTATTTCACAACAAGCGAGCCTTCGGGCAGCTTGTTGAGAAATATCAGTCGCCCGTGCGGCGGTTTCTACTGAACCTTACATCGGGCGATGTAGAACTGAGCAATGACTTGTCGCAGGAAACATTTATAAAGGCATATTCAAACATAACATCATTCAAAAACCTGTCTGGGTTCTCAACTTGGCTGTTTCGTATTGCATATAACGTTTTTTATGATTATCTTCGCAGCCGGAAAGACACATCATCGCTCGACGATGTTGTGTTGCAGCCGCAGAGTTCAGAACCCGATGCAGCAATGAAACTCGACGTACACAACGCCATGCGGCTTCTCACTCCAAACGAGAGAACGTGCGTATCGCTGCATCTGATGGAAGATTTGCCCATCGACAAGATTGCACAGATTACGGGGATGCCTGAAGGGACTATCAAGTCGCACATCTCCAGAGGAAAGGCGAAACTTAGTACTTATTTAAAAAATAATGGCTATGGCAGATAAGGATAATGACATTGTATTGCAGTTTCTGAAAGAACAGAAGCAAGACATTCCAGACAATGGGTTCAGCAGCAGGGTGATGAGGAATTTGCCCGACAGAAAGACCCACAGGCTTGTTGTGCTTGGTCGAATGTGGTCGTGCGTGTGTATCTTTGCCGCGCTGTTATTTATCTGCTCGGATTATGGGCATACGCTCATCGTGTCGGCACTCGACAACATCATGTGCCAGTTCAAGATAACCGAGCTGAAGATAAATACAACCCATCTTATATACGCCATGGGTGCTGCCTACTTGGCAATGCTCGGCGGATTGTTTAACTGGTTGTACACTAAGATTTTGAGAGCATAGTCCCCAGCGGACTATGCTTTTTTTGTCATTTCGGGATGGAAAAAGACTTTTCTGTCTTCGGCAGAACATGAGTATCTGCTTTTTGCAACATTTCACAAATAAATCCCAACTGGCGTAAAAGTCGGTTCACAGCCTAAAAATTCCGCTTCACTGCTTTTCCTCTTTTATCACGAAGGAAAAGAGCGTAACTTTACACTCGGAAATGCAAAAAAGTAAAATTCTTGAGTATAAAGTAAAAAGATGAGAAAAAGCCTATACTGTTTGTACGTTGCGCTTGTTTCGGCGGTTGCGGCAAGTGCCCAGATAAAGAATGATTCGACCTTTCAGATTGCCGACACGCTTTCGTGGATTGATGCACAGGCAAGCCTCGACGAGGTGGCTGTGGTGGCTCATGTGCCCATGGTGCGCATGAGAACTGACAAGATGACCTATCAGGTTAAGAACGATGTCGATGCCAAGACGCAGACGGTGTTGCAGATGCTGCGTAAAGTGCCGATGGTTACGGTAGACGGCAAGAACAACATCACGGTTAACGGTTCGCGCGAGTTCAAGGTGTATGTTGACGGACGGCTCAACACGATGATAACGCGCAATCCGTCGCAGGTGTTCCGCAACATGCCGGCAAGCAGCGTGCAGAGCATAGAGGTTGTTACCAATCCCGGAGCGCGCTATGATGTTGAGGGCGTGGGCGGAGTTCTGAACATAACCACAAAGAAGAAAAAGAATCTTACGGAGAAGGTTCGGGAACTGAGCGGCAGCGTGAACGCAACGGCAAGCACCAACAACTGGGGCATGGATGCCAGCATCAGCGGACAGCGCAACCGTTTCTCGTTCGACCTGAATATGATGGGCGACTACACTTATTACAAGGGTGGCGAGGAGGAGTCGTCGCTCACGCAGAAGGGCACATCGCCCGTGACGATGAAAAGCTGGGGCAGGAGTCCCTTTCACATGCCGTTCATGATGGGCGAACTTAGCATGGGCTATCAGCTCGATTCGCTGTCGTCGCTGCATCTGGGTCTTTCAGCCACTTGCTTCGGAATGAGCAGCAATGGCACGCCAAACTATCTGTACAGCGGAGGAATGTACGGCGACGGACTCAGTTTCAGTAATCATCTCGATAACAGAATGAAGAATACGTCGTACGACGGAAATCTTGCCTATCAACACTTCTTCGGACTTGATAACAAGGGCAGCATGACGCTTACATACCAGTTTTCGCACAATCCGACGAGGACCGACAACAGCGACGATTTCTTCGGATTCAGCTCTGAAAACACGGCTGGCGTATGCTCGCGCGTATCGAAAGTCAGGGAGAAGAACATGAGCAATCATCTGCTTGCCGATTTTGTTATTCCGTTTACCGAAAAGATGAGGCTCAACACCGGCGCGAAATTCACCATGGAGCGCAACACTAGCAACTCTGTCGATGTGCGTGCCGACAATAGCGGCGATGCGGTGCATTACAGGCAGCGGCAGGGTATTGTGGCTCTGTATGGCGAGTACGAGGCTACCTTTGGATGGCTTAACGTGAAGCCCGGCGTGCGATACGAACATACATGGCAGAAAACCCGTCATCTTCTTGGCAATCAGCACGATTATCAGCTTGACTACGGTCTGCTTGTGCCGGCCCTTAGCGCAACGGCATCGCTCGGTGAGAGCCAGAACATCGGTTTGAACTACAACCTGCGCATCCGTCGCCCCGGAATAGAGGAGCTCGACCCTTACCGAGACCGCTCAAATCCGTCGGCGGTATCTTATGGTAATCCTCAACTCGATGCCGAGAAGACGCATAACATTGCACTCGTCTATTCGCTCAGCGGCAGCCGTTTCTCTATGAATGCCACGCTGCGCCATTCGCTTTCTTCCAACGCCATTCAGCAATATTCGTTTTATCGCGACGGATTGCTGAATACTACCTTCGGCAACGTGGTAAAGAACAGCAAGACAGTCCTCAATCTCTATCTGAACTGGAGCATGACAAACTCAACGCGAATGCTTCTGAATGCCGAGGCAGGATATGCCGACCTTCGCAGCAAGGCTCTCGATGCGCGCAACGGCGGATGGTCGTTCAGCGCCAACTACGGCATTCAGCAGAATCTGCCATGGAACTTGAAGCTGAGCGCGAATCTTGAACTGATGACGCGCGAATACACGCTGCAAGGCTGGGATTCGGGTATGGCAATGTGCTCGGCCTCGATAGCCAAGTCGTTCTGCCGCGACAAGTGGAGCGTAACGCTCTCGGGCACAACGGGCATAGGACACGGCGGAAATCTGTTGTGGAAGCAGTACAGTGAGGGCAAGGATTTCATCTCTTCATCGTGTATGCGTGAGCCGATAAAGAATATTTCGGTAGGCATAAGCTACAAATTTGGCGGAAAAAGGTATGATGACGAGAAAAATGATGTATCTTTACCTCAGAGAAAGAAACGCCGATGATTAGAAAGATATTGCACAGAATGCTTGTGGTGGCGGTGCTCTCGCTGGGGGCACTGCTGCTTTATTATGTATTCTGGTTTGTGGTCGATGCCGAACTGCGCGGACAGCTTGAGAAGGAGTGGCCTTTCCGCCCTGTTGAGATGCTGTTCGACTATGCCATGTGCTGCCTCTTCACGCTCTTCTCAACCATCTATTACTGGCGGTCGTACGAGAAGGCCGAGCGAGAGCGCGACAAATTCCGCCTTCAGGCTCTGGAGAACCAGCTCAGTCCGCATTTCGTGTTCAACAACTTCAGCATCCTTGCCGACCTTATCGAGGTTGATTCTAAGCGTGCTTCGGCCTATCTTATGAATCTGTCGAAGGTGTACCGATACACGCTTTCTCACCTCGACCACAGCACGGTTTCGCTGCGCGAGGAACTCGAGTTTCTGCGCCAGTATCTTGCGCTGTTGCAGCAGCGTTTTGGCGACGGCATAAAGGTCTGCATCGCGCCCGAGGTTTCAGGCTTGCAGGGAAGTCTGCCGCCAGCCGCCTTGCAGATGCTCATAGAGAATGCCATAAAGCACAACGAGCACACGCTTGCCCGTCCGCTTACAATAAGTGTTTCTTGCACCGAGCGTGGCATCGTGGTCTGCAATCGCAAGCAGCCTATCGCTTTGGCAGATGAGCCTTCTCGCAGTCTTTCTACCAATGTCGGCCTGCATAACATTGTAGAGCGATATCGGCTTCTTACTCGGAAAAAAGTCGAAATAAACGACACTCCAGACGAATACCGTGTAACAATACCATTGATAAAGACAGAAAAATGAACAAAAATTTTATTGCAATTTGTGCCGTGGCTGGACTCTTGGCTGGATGCTCGGCAACTCCTCAGTTTGAGAATAGTAAAGACATGGAGGATGTGGTTGGGATGGAGTTGCCAAGCTACAAGATGAAAAAGTATATCGAAGACCCTTCTATGGATATCCATGGCGATTATGACGACAGTCTGATTGTTGAGTTCGACTGTCTTCCATCGAAAGCCTTTATCGAGAAAGTTAATAAGATGGTTGAGCAGGACAGTGGAAAGACTGAAAAACGCTGGCTGAAAGAGGATGAACATCGGTATCGTTTCCAAGCGAGATATGGGGATGGCGGAAGAGTTCCGAAATGTAGAGAAGGACGTAGTGACTGGCACATAAGCATGGAATTTTCGGATAATTCGAAGTCTGCTGTGATTGTGTATGGATATTGGTAAAGACTGAAAAATGAAAATACTTATTATCGAAGACGAGCAGAGTAGTGCCGACCGCCTTCGACGGATGCTCGAAGGTGAGCATGATATTGTCGGCGTGGCGCAGAGTAATGCCGAGATAAAGGCATTTTTTGCTGCCAGCCATGCCGATGTAGACTTGATTCTGTCCGACATTCAGTTGGGCGACGGATTGAGTTTCGAGGGGCTTCGCACCGCGCCGTCGTCAATTCCCGTCATTTTCACCACGGCATACGATCATTATGCCGTGCAAGCCTTTCGGTTCAACAGCATCGACTATCTGCTAAAGCCAATCGATGCTGAAGAGTTGATGGCGGCTCTGGAAAAGGTAAAGTCTGTCAGCAACTCGCAGTCTTCTGCCTTTCCGTCAACAACCGATGCCATTGCGCAGTTGTTGCAGTCGGTCAAGAGTCAGACAATACGCTACCGCGAACGCTTCTTGATTCCTTATCGTGCCGACGAGTTTCTTATTATTCCGGTGGGCGAGGTGAGCCACATAACCATTCGCGACGGTGTTGTGCGACTTTGCACTATCGCTGGCAAGACGCATGTTCTTAACATGACTCTCGAGGAAGCCGAGAACCAGCTCGACCCAAAGCGTTTTATGCGCGTAAACCGCCAGTTTGTTGTCAGTGCCGCAGGCGTAAGCAAGCTGTCAACTCATTTTCTTGGCAAGATGCGCGTTCACATGACAGCCTTTCCCGATGTTGAGATAATTGTCAGCAAAGACAAGGTGAGTGCAGTAAAACATTGGCTCGATTCGTGAAAAAACATTCGGCTTGGGTTGATTTCTTTCTGAAGAAAAGCAAGAATTTTCGCGCAATGAGGCGTAATGTTAAAAAAGTGCAATAAATACTTAAAAAATATTAAATAATCACCTAAGATTTGGCGCGTTTCTCTAATTGTGTTACTTTTGCCGCGTCTTTCAAAATCGTGTGATATTAGTCTTTTGGTTTGAGAGATGGACTGCATACAGATGCCTTTATAATGTGTATCGTGTGCGAGTTTTATAATTTTAAAGAAATGACCTGAAACTTGTTTTCAGATATCTAAAATTTATAAAATAAACAATTGTAATTATGAGAGTAAAAAATCTTTGTTGGAGTGTGCTTACCTTTATGGTTGTGGCACTTATGGGAATGAGTTTTGCATCGTGCGGCAGCGATGACGACGATGATGAAGTAACAAATCCAGCCGAGGCTATCGTTGGAACATGGCAGGGCGAGAATGACGAAGGTGGCTTGACATACGTCTTTAACGCTGATGGCAAGTGTACATTGGTGAGCGAGAAGAATGCTGTACTTTTTAAAGTAAAGACTCGTAAGTCAGGAACTTATGTGCTGAAGGATAACAAACTTACCATGAGCTGGACAAAGTTCGAACAGGGCATGCCACTTTCAGATGATACATGGTTTGATATGGAAGGTAGTAAGGAGACTTCTTCAATGACAATTTCTATGTCGAAGAAGAAACTCACTTTTACCGAGGAAAATGGCAAGAAGATAGAAAAGCCTGTCGTTCTTACTAAAAAGTAACTGATTAAAATATTAAATAATTGTAATTATGAGAGTAAAAAATCTTTGTTGGAGCGTGCTTACCTTTATGGTTGTAGCACTTATGGGAATGAGTTTTGCATCGTGCGGCAGCGATGACGACGATGATGTAAAGAAAGAAGAGGTCTCTGCTATCGTTGGAACATGGCAGGGCACGAAGAACAAAATGGCTGAGACTCTGATTTTCAATTCTGATGGTACTTGCTCAGAGGAGAGCGTGCTCGAAGTTGGTTCTTATCAGTTGAAAAATCGTCAGACAGGTACTTACATCGAGAAGGATGATAAAATTATCATAACCTTCGATAAGTTCGAAGAGTGGGACCCTACAAAGGGTAAATGGTATGATGTAGAAAAGGATAAGGAAACTGTCGAGATGAAGTATTCGAAAACTGACAACAAAATCACAGATTCAGACAGTGTAATCTATACGAAAAAGTAAATAGATTGTTTTTTGATAGGCATGGAGCGCATCAGGTTTTACCGACTTTTGATGCGCTCTTTTTTTTGTGTTGAAATGGGGATTTGTATTCATGCTTTTTTATGGCGGTGGGAGTTTCAAACTCCCGTTTTTTTCTCTGTCGAATTTGGTTGCAAGCGACTACTGGTCGAGTGCGGAAATTCGGCTGAACATGAATGGTGTTTATGGCGTACGTTCCTTTGTCCTTTCTACAAATTCTTGCATACAACATGGTTCTGGTGACTGAAATACGCCTTTCTCATACGCTTTCTTATGCAGAAATGGAAGCTGCTTATACAATTTTCGTCTTTCTTTATTTATCTTACGATATGACATAAAATCATAATAAGCACGTCCAATCATAATCAATTCAATATTGTCACATTTTTCAGATAATTTCAAATTTACATCTTCCATAGCTAATGCTCTAAAAGAAATTTCATTAACAGACAATGGTATTTCTATTTGAAAACGACCATTTATATCTGTCACACCAACATAGTTGCTGTCATTAACAATAATGCGTACATCAATAATTGGCTCTAAATCACATTCGTCAACAACAATACCCTTTATTATTCTGTTTTGTGAATATGCAGAATTACAATATGATAATATCATAAAGATAAATAGGAAACGTACCGCACTAAGTCGAATTCTCGAATTCTGTAACATAGAAAATAGAAATTTTATAACTTTTGTTTTCATACCCATAAAAAATTAGCGGTGGGAGTTGCAAACTCCCGATTTTTTTCTCAGCCGAATTTGGAAATTTGGCAGAACTGTGGGACTGTTTTTTCTCTGCCGGATTCTTGCGTCCCTTCGGTTGCAGGCGACCAGAGGTCGAGTGCGGAAATTCGGCTGATTTGGACATGCTATTTCTTCTTTTTATAGATTTCGTTTCTCCAATGCAATTCATCGCCTTTCACATAGACGTATTCGTGATAGAGAAAATATCTTACAAAGAAGTAGTCGTCTAACGTTGGGATTTTGACGTCTATTCGGTTTTTACCTTGTTCTATTGCAAAATCTTCAGAAGACAATTCTGACGAACTTAATATGATTCTTCCGTATGTAACGACAAATCCGTATGCTATCAAATTTCTTGTTGGCATTATATAAAAGCCAAAGTCATCGCATTTGGGAATAGTAACTGATTTCTCGTAATTATTGTTTTTGAATTCTTCAAAATGTGGACCTGTATATACGCCTATTTCCAAATCCCCCAAATTGTACGGAATGACAAAGTTTATCTTTATTGAGTCATCGCTTCTATCTTCATGGCTTTGTTCTATAGACCATGTGTCATACAAGTCGTCAGTAACTGAGTTTATTTCCAGCAGATACTTGTTTATTTTTGTTACAGAACACTTTGCAATAGTGTCCAATTCCCACCAAGGGGGAAAATGGCTCGATTTATGGCCCTTGAACAGAAGCGTATCACCAGAAATGATTATTTCTCCATAATCTCCGCTGTATCTTCCATCAAGTTTCTGCGCAAACAAAAAGTTGCATGCGCTACACAAAATGACAAGAACTATGCATTCTCTTATTAGTAGACGTTTATGATGTTTTTTCATAATTTAAAAATCTGTTTTTGTTTGATGATATTCAAATGCTATTGGAATGATGCAACAAAGACAACAACCAATATCCATTTTGTTGCAAATGTAGTTATTTTTATCCCAGAAAACAAAATAATTTGCAACATTTCTTGTGGGCTTGCATGGATTAGAATGTGGGGGATTTTTCGTCAACTGTACGATGTCGGGATTCTAAACTTTCAGACTACTCATGACCTACTCTGGCTATACCTTGCGTATATCTTCCCTATATCTTCAATATACCTTCCATATACCTTGAATGTTCCTTCCTTCTTCCTTCCTTCTTTCTACCTTCTTCCTACCTTCTTCCTACCCACTATTTTGTATTTACCAAAGGGATATTTAGCGTTGTAATTGTTCGTTATGGGTTATCGATGAGCCAAGAACTTTCAATTTTCAACTCTCAACTCTCTCTAATTGTGAATTGTCTTCTGAATTCTTCCCAATATCTTGACTCTCTTGTGGTTGGATAGTGCTGCCGGATTGCTGCCGTCCTTTCCCTCGGGCACTTCCAAGCCCCTTTTGGCATAATATTCTGTCCAGTAGGGCAGGATTGTGCCGTTGGCATCGTGGAACGACATAGGGATTGGCTCGAAGATGAGTCCTCCCTTGCCATCGACAAACGATTTCTGAACCAGTTCGGAGCAGTAGAACTCATCGTCGGTATTGCTGAACAAACGGTCGTATTTCAGTCCGATGCGGCTCTTGGCGTTGGCTATCGATGTGCTGATGTCAACATCGCCTTTTATCCTGCCGTGCAGCAGTAGAGGCGTGCCGTCGTCAGCCTTTGGAGCGCGAGAAATGAACGTGTCTATCGGACACATCCACACCCCCTTGTCGCCCGTAGCCTCGATGATGAATGTTGCGCCGCGCTCAATGCACACAATGGCAACATGGTTTATGTCGTTAGAGCCGCGTCCTTTGGTAGATGCCACAATGGAGCGCGAGAAACTGCTTGCCGTCTTCATGTTGGCGCAGCAGAACAGAAGGTCGCCGTTGCGCAGTTTTGCAGTATTCTGCGCCATAGCCGCGGCAATAGAGCCAAGCAGACCGAGCATCAGTCCGCATCGTTTTATGTTAAATGCCAATTTCACGGTTGTAGTAGTTATAGTCTCTTATAATCGTTTTCAGAAAAGCGTTAGGCCACATTGTGGTGTTTTCAACGTTGTATTTCTTCTTTATTGTATGTGCCAGAATGTTGATGTTGCTTATGTAGTTTGAGTCGAACTTGTGCAACGTGTTGTTGATGAACGAAATCTGTCCCCAAGTCATATCCTTTGCAAACTCGAACGTAGGCGTATAGTCGCCCTCGGTAAAGCTCATCTCCTTGACTACCATGTTGTACTTGGCAAAATCCTCTTCGGAAATAACTATGCAGCCGCCTGCCATGTCGCCTATTCGCTGGTGGCTCTTGTTGGTAAACATGAAGATGAGTCCGATAAGGAAGAAATACGCATCGACAAAGAAGAGCAGAAAGCGCACTATCGCCGCGCTTGTTGTAAGGGCGTTGCCGTCTGCCATTATCACGCGAATCTTCATGAAACTCTTGCCCAAGGTCTGTCCGTTCCAGAAAACCTCGGCAATGAGCGGGTAGAGGAACGGCAGCAGGTTGAGGAATATGACGCTATACGTTACATAGTCGTTGGTTATGCTTGACAAGATTGCTGTTACACCCATCAGTGTGGAAGATGCGAATGATACTATGATGCAGTCGATGATGCGTGCGAAAATTCTCTGCGCAACGCTTGCCGGGACAAGTCTCAGGCGTATGAACTGACTGTTTGTTATTACGTTTTTACTATACATCTGATAGCCTTTTTAGATAAATTGTTGCAAAAATAGTTAAAAATATCAATCTTTTTAATTTAATCTGTTGTTTTTTGCTAACTTTGCATTAACAAATCGTAAATGAAAGAAGTTCAATTTATTCGGAAAAACAAGGAGAAGTGGCTCATAGCCGAAAAAATCTTAAAGAAAGAGATAAAATCTCCTGATACTATTGTCGAGGCATACGAAGGACTCTCGGCCGATTTGGCATTCGTTCTTACGCACTATCCAAATTCGGACCTTGCCGACTATCTTAATTGTCTTACGCTGCGGCTTCACAACCGTATTTACGGCAAGCGCAAGCACAAACTCTCGTCGCTTGTCAGATTCTTCAGTCATGACGTGCCGCTTGAGATGTACCGCAACCGCAAGTTCATGCTCATATCCATAGTAATCTTTGTCATATCCACAGCCGTGGGTGTGCTGTCGCAGTATAACCTTGCCGACGAGACTACGATTCTGGGTAAGGAGTATGTCGAGATGTCGCTCAAAAATATAGAGAAGGGCGCGCCTATGGCAGTCTACGGTTCGGGCGGAGCATACGAGAGCTTCTGGTTCATTGCGCTAAACAACATCTGGGTTGCAGTCCTTTCATTTATCAGCGGCGTGCTTACCTGTTTCTACACCGGATTCATAATGGTAAAGAACGGCGTCATGCTCGGGGCGTTCATCACGCTCTTTTCGCAGCACGGCGAACTGGTTAACTGCCTGAAGGCGGTGTGGCTTCACGGAGTGGTTGAGATTTCGAGCATCATAATATCGGGCGGCGCAGGACTGGCCCTTGGCTCTGGCTGGCTCTTTCCTGGCTCTTATCCGCGCATCACATCGTTCGTTATGGGCGCGCGCAGCAGCGTTAAGATTGTGGTCGCGCTCGTTCCGTTCTTCTTCTTCGCATCGTTTATCGAGAGTTACATAACACGGTTGTCCGACAAAGATATGGCTCTGCCAGTAAACCTTGCCATTATCTTCGGCACTATGGCTCTCATCTTACTTTATTTTGTATATCTACCTGTAAAAGTACATAATGCAGAAATTCATACTGATAACTGAACGCGACTTTACCGACAAGTTCAACGAGTTTAACAACGTGCTCCGCCTTAACTTCAGAAACATAGTGAAGGTGGGCAAGTGGCTTTTGTGGATGCCGATATTGCTGGGCATCTATCTCTATTATGTTGTAGACAGGGAGCAGGAAGCCAACATTTTCGACAGTTTCTATTTAATCGATGCCGATGATGGCGCAATTGTCTTTGTCTTTGCCATTCTGCTGTGCTTCTGCTCGTGCGTGGCGTCGTCGGTAATGTTGGTTGTGCTGAAGCCTTTCTTCGATGGCGAGAAGAGTGCCGACGAGATTGACATACGCAATGCCGACTGGCGCTTGTTGGCTCGTGTTCTGCCACAAACGCTCGTACCCATTGTGCTTTGGTGTGCGTTTGCTGCCATCTTGCTGAATATCAGGGAGGTTGGGGATGTAGTTTTGCTGATGTTCTTGATCCTTACTCCGCAGTCTACGGTACTGTTGTTCTATAACATTTCGGTATGCGTGGCTTTGTTCGAGGGTGATAAGAAGAATGTTTCGACAGGCCGTGTGTTCAAACTCGTTGTCGAAGAACTGGCAGGCTCTGTAGGATTTGTTTTGTCGATGTCTATTCTGGGATTTATGCTGCCGTTCGTGTTCACCATTCCGCTGTATGTTCTGGGCGAACTGAAGATGGTTATGCTGCGCGACATGGGCACAGACTTTATGTTCGAACTAATGTGCTGCCTTGCATCCATTCTCAACGTAATGGCGTTTATGGTCTACTGCCTATTTATTGCCATTGCCGGAGTAATTCAGTATGGCTCGGCGGTAGAGAAGGTAGACAACGTTTCGTTTAACCGAACCCTGAAGAATTTTGATAATCTCTGATAGGCATGAATGAAGGAAATACTCTCGTTTTCAACGAAAAGATTATAGACGGCTGGACCGAGAAATACGACTACAACCGCGAACTCGGAAAGACAAAACTGAAGCCGGAGCTTAAGGAAAAGGTAAAGGATAACAATCTGACCGAAAAAAGAATAGAAGACTTTTTCACCATTGTGCTCTGGATTATCGGCATCTTCCTGCTGGTTGGAATTACCACCTTTCTGCTCTACCATCTTAAATTGGGCAGTCTGAAGAAGAAATCCGTAGACATCCCGGAGGAAGACACAATCTACGGCATCGACTTCGAAGTCCTTATTTTGCAGATGGAGAAGGAAGGCAACTATATGCAGTGCATACGCCTTAAATATCTGTCGGTGCTCAGAACGCTGCACGACTCGCATCGCATTGCGTGGGAGCCTTACAAAACGCCTACGCAATATGTGTATGAAATGAAGAATGTTGATTTCAAAACGCTTACAAACTTGTTTATGAAAGTAAGGTATGGCGGATATGCCGCAACCATACAGATGTACGACGAGGCTATACGTTTGTCGGACTTGGTGCTGAAAGGAGGTATAGGATGAACAAAAACACGTTGCAGACTATTGCAAAAGCCCTTCTGCTTGCCTTGGTGCTTGCCTTGATATTTTGGCTGGGCAAGCGTATTCAGCGATTCGACTGGGATGAATATCAGCCGTCGCCAAAGTGTACCGAGCCATTTGGAGTGGCTCTGTACGACAGCATCGTAGGCGAGGCTTTGGGGCAGAAAGTCGTTCAGTCTTACGGCTTGCCAAAGAAAGTAAAGCATAGCGAAAGTGCTTTTCTGATTGGTAGTACAGCCTATGGATATTGGCTCGAAGATGAGGAGTGGGGCACATATAAAAATCTGGCAAAGAAAGGCGCGGTGGTCGTTATTATTGATGGAGGCGATGATGTTGTTCCTGTAGGAGCCAAGATGCCTCCCAAAGCCGATCCTCCTGGAGTTGATATCAGGAGTGTAGACTACCATTCGGTTACAGATTACAAGGATGCAACTGCTGCCGAGGTTCAGACTTACGACCGAACCGTAACGTTCGGCAACGGACAGAAGACGAAGCTTCGCAGTTTTTTGTGTCAGAGCAGTATCAAATATTACGACAATAGTTTCAAGCCGATATGCGTTGCCAGCGACACTCTTACGACGGCATGCCTCAGAGAGTATCCTAACGGCGGAAAGCTGATTGTGACTACGATGCCGCTCGTCTTTACAAACTACAGCGTTATGGACTCCGACGCGCGCAAACTGTCGGAATACATGTCGTCGTTCTTCAAAGGCAGAAAACTGTATCGCCTGTACGAAGAAAAGAACAAAAAAAGCGTGATGGAAGAAGAGGACGGCGACTTTAAGTACATCATGTCGCAGCCGCCGCTTAAATGGGCTTTCTACATCATTCTGGGGCTGCTGGTTGTTTACATGGTATTCAACTCGCGCCGCCGCATGAAGGCTATCCCTGTGCATAAGATAGACGAGGATACAACGCTCCAGTTTGCCAAGGTTCTCGGCACGTTCTACTATCATCAGGATAATCATGTTCCGTTCCTGATGAAGAAGTACGACAAACTGAAGTCAACCCTTCAGAGCCGCTACGGCTGGGATGTTGAAAAGATGGAGGCCTCTGATTTGATAAACCGACTCTACGTCATCACAGGAATAAAGAAAGAACGCATTGCCAAGCTGTTTATCCTCATTCGCGAGTACGGACAGGATGCGCATGTAATCTCGGCAAAAAAAGACATAATTGAATACATCGAAATAATTAAAGAAATAGAAAAGAATTTAGACTGATAACAATATGGAAGAAATATTTGAAAGCAGAGTGAACCTTGAGGAGTTTGCTCAGAGATTCGAACATTTGAAGGAGAATATCGGCAACATCATCGTCGGTCAGGAAGAGACGGTAGACATCATGCTCACCGCCATTCTTGCCAACGGACATGTGTTGCTCGAGGGCGTTCCGGGCGTTGCCAAGACGCTGCTTGCGCGCCTCGTTGCGCGTTTGGTAGATGCGCAGTTCAAGCGCGTGCAGTTTACGCCCGACCTCATGCCGAGCGATATTCTCGGAACAACGGTGTTTAACATGCAGAAGAGCGAGTTCAGTTTTCATCGCGGCCCCGTTTTCAGCGATATTCTGCTTGTCGACGAGATAAACCGTGCGCCTGCCAAGACTCAGGCTGCCCTCTTCGAGGTTATGGAAGAACGTCAGGTTACTATCGACGGCAGCAGCTACGAGATGGGCGACTTCTACACCGTCATCGCAACGCAAAACCCTGTTGAGCAGGAAGGAACGTACAAACTGCCCGAGGCTCAGCTTGACCGCTTCCTGATGAAGATTACCGTTGGATATCCGTCGGTAGACGACGAGGTGCAGATAATGGAACGCCATCAGGCAGGCAATATCTCGGTAAAACTCGAAAACGTTCAGCCTATACTTACCAAAGACGAACTTCTGAAGTTCCGCAAGCTGGTTGGTGAAATCTACCTCGACAGCTCGCTTCTGCGTTATATTGCCGAGATTATTCAGCAGACACGAGTAAGCAAGTCGGTATTCCTCGGAGCATCGCCTCGTGCATCAATAGCAATAATGCAGAGTTCAAAGGCATACGCCATGCTTCAGGGACGCGATTTCGTTACGCCTGAGGATATTAAGTTCGTTGCTCCGTACGTTCTTCAGCACCGCATCCAACTCGATGCCGAGGCCGAGATGGAAGGCTTGGGAGTGGTTACGGTTATCAAACGACTTATCGACAAAGTTGAAGTTCCAAAATAGTTTTTGATGTCGCTGTTTTTTACAAAACGATTCTATATTGCGGCGTGGCTGATAGTGCTTCTGTTCGTTGCCGCCTACATATACAGTCCGCTGTTTGTGCTTGCCAAGATTGTTTTCGGGCTGGCATGGATTATTGTGGGCTTCGACATCTGGCAGATGTACAGGCGCAACGGCGAGATGAGCGGACGGCGCGAGTGTACCGAACGCTTCAGCAACGGCGACGAGAACCAAGTGTTGATATCGTTCTGCAACCCTTATCCGTTCAGGGTGGGTGTTGAGGTTATCGACGAGGCTCCCGTGCAGTTTCAGTTGCGCGACCTGATGCTTACCTGCCGCCTTGCCGCCGCCGAGGAAAAGACGCTCAGTTACACCGTTGTTCCGAAGAGGCGCGGCGAGTATAAGTTCGACCGCATACGCATCTTCTTCACCTCGCCGCTGGGGCTTGTTATGCGCCGCTTCACCGTGGGCGAGAGTCAGACGGTAAAGGTGTATCCGTCGTACACACGTCTTTCAAACTACGCCTTTCTTGCCATCCGCCGTAATCTTCGCGAATACGGAATAAAGAAAGTCAGACGCGTGGGAGTTGATACCGAGTTTGAGCAGATTAAAGACTACGTTATCGGCGATGAATACCGCAACATAAACTGGAAGGCGAGTGCCCGAACGGCACAGCTGAAGGTGAACGTATATCAGCAGGAACGCTCGCAAGACATCTATTGCATCATTGACAAAGGCAGAATGATGCAGCAGAGTTTCGACAAGATGTCGCTTCTCGAATATTCCATAAACTCGGCTCTGGCACTCTCTTACGTTGCCGTGAAGAAGGAGGACAAGGCTGGACTCGTAACCTTCTCAGACCAGTTCGACACCTTTCTGCCACCGGCAAGGGGAATGGTACAGATGCACCGCATGATGGACAGCCTCTACCGCCAGCAGACAATCTTCTCGGAGAGCGACTATTCGGCTCTTGCCGTGCATTTTCTCTCTAAGGTTACAAAGCGCAGTCTGATAATCCTTTACGCCAACTTCGCCACCGCCCACACCATGAAGCGCGAGTTGCCGTATCTGCGACAGATTGCCGAACGCCACAGACTTGTTGTCGTGATATTTGCCGACAGCAGTCTGCGCACTTTTGCCGACGGCAAGGCGGAAAGCGAAGAGGAATATTTCCAGCGACTGCTTGCCGAACGCTTCATCGACGAGAAGAAGAACCTTATTGCCAAGATGCACCAGATGGGCATCGACACCGTTTACACAACGCCCGACAATCTGTCGGTCGATATGATAAACAAGTACTTGCAGATTAGACATTTCTGATGTCTTTCCCGTCAAGCAACGAAAAAGTGAACATTTGCATTTAAGTAAATAATGGAGAGATTGATTATGGTTTTAACGCCCTCGGCTCCGTGGATTGAATGGACAATTCAGCCACAGATGGCGGTGGCAGATGAGATAAGTTATAAGATAAAAGGCAGTCCGAAGGAGAACGATGAGGCTCTTACCGAAGACGAACTGCAACTTGTGCAGATGTGCAACTCAATAAATCCGGCGGCACTCTACAACAGTTTCGCCGACAAGAAGAAGTTTCGCCGTCAGGCTGATTTTGAGGAGAAGGCTGACGATGCCGCCCGAAAATTCGTACACAACTATGCCGATGCCAAACTGGGCAAGTGCATCGAGACGGCCTTCGCCATTGGCGTGCCAATGTTCGTAAGACGAAAGCACATCGATGGCATTTATATAGATAAACAACTAACTCTTAACGACGAACTGAATCCGCTCATCGGCTTTCACAAAGGCGAGGAGACAACGAAGTATGTCCTTCAGTTTGAGTATCCCGACGACGAGCACACCGTATGCACGCCAAGCCAATGCAAGTGGGTGGTGCTAAACGAAGAGCCGGGACTGGTGCTCGAGGACGACACGCGCGTATTTACGCTTCCCGAAGGTTTCTCGGGCAAGAGAGTGAAGCCTTTTCTTGCAAAGGAAGCCATCATGGTGCCGTCGCGCACCGAGAGGGAATATTTCCGTAAGTTCATCTGGAAAAACGTATCGGATGCCGACCTCGACGTGTCGGGATTCGAACTCGACAACGTGGAGGTTGAGCCAAAATCGTTCATCATACTAAACCGCAGCAAGAAGGGCGACCCTACGCTGAAACTCTGTTTTCAGTACAGCAACCACATCGTTTACACGGGCAATGTGCAGAAGCGTTTCGTGTCGTTCAAGGAGCAGGACGAGAGTTTCAGATTCCTCTGTATCGACCGTCAGTTCGACAAGGAGCAGGCGGCTACCGATGCCGTGGTGGCACTTGGCTGCACGCCGGCCGAAGGCACATTCTTTCAGCTAGACTACACACCGCAGCGCAACAAGTGGTGTCAACTCATGGAGTGGTACAGAAACAATCGCGAGGCACTTGCGGCAGCCGGCGTGGCTCTTATTCAGAAGAGAATGTCGCCTCAAGTCTTTCTTGGCGATTTCAAGATAGAGCAGGGCTTCAGCAAACTTAACGACTGGTTCGAACTACATCTCACCATAAGGCTTGATGACAAGCGCACGATAACCATCGGCGACATTCGCGAGAATATCCTCGACGACAATCCCGAATATCTGATGCCCGAGGGCGACATCTTCATCATTCCCGACGAACTGATGGCGCAGTATGCCAAGGCGATGCTCGTGGCGCGCCGTGGAAAGCGCGGCGGACTGCTTGTGCACCGCAGCGCGTGGGGGCAGACCGACCTTCAGGCCGATGACACCGTCGACGAGATTGCCGATGCGCCCGTTCCGTCTGCCCTGAAAGCCGAACTGCGCTCGTATCAGACCGAGGGCTACCGATGGATGTATCGCCTTCAGCAATACAACTGCGGTGCGTGTCTTGCCGACGATATGGGCTTGGGAAAGACGCTCCAGACAATAACCCTTCTGCTTAACTATATGGAAGGGAAAACACTCTATTCGATGGCTTTCGATGGCATGAACGACCTTTTCAGCGCGCCTGCGCCCGACCAGCTTTACAAAACGTCGCTCATCGTTGCTCCGGCATCGCTCGTTTACAACTGGAAGGCTGAGATAAGCCGATTTGCGCCGAGCATCAACGTGCTCGACTATACAGGCCCCGAATACAAGCGAAAGGCAAAGCAACAGACCATGCAGCGTTGGGACGTGGTTATCACAACCTATCACACGCTGCGCAACGACGTCGATTTTCTCGAAACCGTGCCGTTTGGCTACGTTGTGTTCGATGAGTCGCAGAACTTCAAGAACCGCACGTCGCAACTCTACCACTCCGTAACGCAGTTGCAGAGCGAGCATCGCCTTGCGCTTTCGGGCACTCCGATAGAGAATTCGCTGGGCGATTTGTGGTCGCTCATGGAAGTGCTTAATCCCGGACTCCTTGGCGGATTTACCGACTTCTCGCGCCTCTATATGCAGCCGATAAACGAGCAGATTGAGGAGAAACGTACCGCCGCGCTGAGGCAGATTGTTGCGCCATACATTTTGCGCCGAACAAAGGAACAGGTGCTTACCGACCTTCCCGAACGTACCGACGAACTTATGGTTTGTCTGATGGATTCGGAGCAGAAAAAGGTTTACGACGAGCAGGTATCTTCTGTCCGGAATCTCATCATAACCACGGGCGAGAGCGCGACGCACAGCACTGCCATTCTTGCAGGACTGATGCGCATACGCCAGATTGCCAACCATCCGCGCTTGCCCGAACTTACCAAGGAGGGCTCAACGCTCAAGCCATCAGACCTCTCGATAAATGAGTCGGGCAAGTTGAAGGCTGTCTTCTGCCATCTCGAAAATATCGTCAGCTCGGGACACAAGGCTCTTATCTTCAGTGATTTCGTTAATCTTCTCGAAATCGTCTCTGCCGAGTTCGACCGCCGCGGCTGGAAGTTCGTGCAACTGACAGGCTCTACGCAGAACCGCGAGGATGTTGTGAACCGCTTTCAGAACGATGCCGACTGTCCGTTCTTCCTCATCAGTCTAA
Organism: Bacteroidales bacterium KHT7; assembly: GCA_900102385.1. Classification (GTDB taxonomy): domain Bacteria; phylum Bacteroidota; class Bacteroidia; order Bacteroidales; family Bacteroidaceae; genus Ga6A1. The sequence continues at coordinate 27,518 of FNBQ01000035.1, forward strand.
AGGCTGGTGGCGTGGGACTGAACCTTACCGCTGCCGACTATGTCCTTCTGCTCGACCCTTGGTGGAACACCGCTGCCGAGGAGCAGGCTATCTGCCGCGCCTATCGCATGGGGCAGCAGAATCCTGTTTTTGTGTATCGATACGTATCCGAATCAACTCTCGAGGAGCGAATCCTGCATCTTCAGCGTAACAAACAAACACTTGCTGAGGCTGTTCTTAACAGTCATCTGCTCGATGCCGAACCTTTAAACGAATAAATGAAATGAAGAAGTTTTTATTGAGTTTTTTGCTCATTCTCATGGGCTCATTTTCTTGTTGCATGGGACGGACAGCCAGTAACAGCGGAACTGAGATTGACTCTTTGCTGTCTGTGTCTGAAAGTTTTGCGAGAATGATGAATCGAGCAGAATTTTGGTGTAAAAATTGGCATTCTGACATTTTTTCGTCCCTAAGCGAGTTGTCTTTTGAAGAAGGAAAAAGACTTCAGATTGATTTGCCAAATAAGGAAAGTTCGGGTGGTGAATCTCGTGTCTTTGCAAGCGATGGTCACAACCACAGAGAGCAAAACTACATGAAATCTGTAAAACTAAAGCATTTCTCTTGTTCTGCTTGCTGGCAATGGGTTATGTTGCACAATATAGAGTGGTTCTTGCCAACTTCTGGGCTTGGTTCGTACAAAAAACAAAGAATGGTCTTGACTGATGAAGAGTGGCAAAGTGTAATAAGTAAGATTGAAACTGTTCCAGATAGTGTTTATCATAATGCGGAAATCGAAGTAGGGTGCATTTCTGAATCGCAACGTAATGAAATGTCGAATATAAAGTTTCCTTCTCTGCAAGTGCATATTGATGCCTCATTGCGTAGTGCGGATATATTTTTTTGCACTTGGAACGATTGGAAAGGATTGGTTCTTAATCATTACACCTTGCGTGTAAAAAATGATTATTCTGTTGAAATTTCAGATTGTTCAAGCCTAATAATAGTCCATTATAATTGTGGCATAATATTTTGAGGCCGTTGCAACTTTCAATTTTCCCATAACATACTCATTGTCTCTTCATCATATACCTTGGGTATAACTTGGACGTACCTTTCAGCTTACTTGGATGTATCTTGGATGTATCTTGGACGTACCTTCCCGCTATTTTGTGTTTCCCAAAAGAGTATTTCTGAAGATAATTGATCTTTACAAGTCTTTGAGTTGTATCTGTGATTTATCCGAACTCGCAAAAAAAGAAAAAAGGGTTGATGCCACTAACGGTATCAGCCCTTCTCTTTAATATTCAATCAAAAAAAGTTTACCAGTCAACATTAAATGTGAGTCCTGCGCTGAAGCCCCAGCTGTTCTTGAACGGATGGTTATCTTCAAGTCGCAGAGACCATGCGTCGAACAGGTTGCGTTCGGCTTGGGCGTAGATTCCAACAACCTCGCCAAAGTTGTAATAAACGCCGGCATTCAGTCCGGTGCTGCCAAATAAACTTGCCTGTGCTCCGACGTAGAAATCGAATTTTGAAGGCAGTTTAAGCGTCTCCTGAAAGTGATATTTTAAAGTCATAAAGCCGTCCATGCCGTTTATTAGTTTTTTCTCGCCGTCCTCGTCAACGTATGGCTCTACCACGCGTAAAGCAAGGCCAAACGAGAGATAGTCTGAAAATCCGCAGTCTATGCCAAAATCGCCTCCGTGCTGCTTTCCGAAGTTGATATATCCGCCGTGTATTTTGTAGTCGTCGGCGCGGTCAGACTTAAGCCTTCTTATTCCTGACGCGTCCTTGATGCTTTTTGCATTCTCGAGCCACATGTCAAATCCCCTTCCGTAGAGAAAGTTGCACAACGGCTTGCTGTAGTCGCCGGTATTCTCGCCGCAGAACAGCCACAGTGACGGTTCTGTCTCGTTTGAGCTGTTTTCGACCCATTTGACCAGCTGCTTGTAACCAGATACGGAGTTCTTGAACTCATTGGACACTCTCATGGATGTTTCTGTCAGTCCCTCGGCAAAAATGATTGCCACATCAATTTTTTCTTTCGAAAAGTCAAT
>FNBQ01000041.1 GCA_900102385.1 Bacteroidales bacterium KHT7
CATATCCGTTACATTAGATGTGTTGAAATTGCTAACATCAAGGCTTGTAAGACTTTCGCAACGCATGAACATACAGCTCATATCCGTTACATTCGACGTATTCAAATTTTCTATGCCTTCTATTTTTTTCAGATTTTTAAATCCAGAAAACCAATGTGCACATGATATCGGACGAGCATCTTTAAACGAACCATCAAAAACAACCGTAGTAAAATCAACATCATTATCAGTGGTATATAAAATAATATGATCTTTAGTTTTTTTCAATTCAGGTCTGTTCTCTCCAGGGTTCAACTCATACGCCGTGCCCTCGCGAGATGCTTTCTTGTTATCGTAATAAAAAGTAAGCGTTGTGCAGTCTTTCGACATTACGGCATAGGCTTCCTGCGCCGTGGCAGAAATAGAGATTGTACAAAGAAATAAGATACTTAGTAATCTTGTAAAAATATGTTTCATATACTAAAAAATGATTTAATTACGACTGCAAAATTAAGTCATTTTTCACTTTTCATCTTAAAACGGACAAAAAATTATAATTATTTAACCTTTCGACATAAGCAATAGGATGCTCGAGCAGCAAATTTATCCCAAATCGGCATCTCTGCAACAATCTGCAAAGATGCCGATATTTTTAAGCAAATCTATGTAAAAACTACAAAGTAAAGTTCACTCCAGCCACAAAGGTGCGCGATGACGGATATGCTCCGCTGTCTGTTCCGCTGCTAACCTCGGGGTCAAAGCCCTTGTAAGGAGTGATAGTGAACAGATTGCTTGCCGTGGCATAAACCCTAACTCCAACAGGAAACGACTTTGGCAACGGCAGACGGTAGCCAACGGTTATGTTCTTCAGTTTAAGATAAGACGAACTCTGAACATATCGGCTGTCGATGTACGACAGTTGGCGCGTTGTGCTTGCCAGCGGAAGAGTGTTTCCGCCATTGGCTGCCGTCCACGAGTCTTTTACGGTAGAGAGCACGTTGTACGAATCGCCCGTCTGCTCCAGTCGGCGGCCAAGAGCATTGTAGAGTTTGCTGCCGTAGTTTCCGGCAAAGGAAACCGACGCATCGAATCCGCGGTAGGTAAACTGCGACGACAGTCCGTAAGTTAGTTTAGGCTGAACGCTGCCCAGAATCTGACGGTCGTCGGAGTTGATGACGTTGTTATGGTCGGCATCTACAAACTTAACATCGCCCGGCTTCGGTGTCTGACCGTTTATTGTCGGCAGCTTGCTCACATCCTCGTCTTGCTGAACGATGCCGGCAAACTCCAGCCCGTAGAACGAGCCGAGAGCCTCGCCACGTCGCAGAATCTGCTGATTGTCCGAGCCTTGAATTATGTTATTGCTCGTGCCCATATCGGTAATGCTGTTGCTGTTGTGCGCAATGTTGGCACTCACCGTCCACGATATGCGACGCTTGTTTATCAGCGTGCCGTCTATGGCAAGTTCAACGCCCTTGTTCACCACGTTTCCAACGTTCTGAAGTTGAGTCTTAACACCACTCGAGAAGCCCATCGGTACATCGAGCAGAAGGTCGCTCGTCTTCTTGTAATAAACATCGAACACAATGTTTATGCGGTTCTTCAGCAAACCAAGGTCAAAGCCGAGATTGTAACTTGCCGTTGTCTCCCACTTCAGGTTATCGTTCGATGCGTTGCCCTTTGCATAGCTCGAAGAGCCTGCATACGAGCCTGTTGAATAAGATGTTGAGAAAGCATAGTCGCTTATCTCCTGATTGCCCACAACGCCGCCCGAGAGTCTTACCTTCAGATTGTCGATTGCCTTTACCGATGCAAGGAATTTCTCCTGCTCAACGTTCCACGACAAGCCCAGCGAAGGGAAATATCCCCAGCGGTGACTCTTTGCAAAACGACTCGAATTGTCGGCACGGAGCGTTGCCGTAGCGTTGTAGCGATTTCTGAACGTGTAGTTCACGCGGGCGATAAGACTGTTTAGCGAACTTTCACTTATGCCCGTAACTGGCGGATAAATGCCCGAGCCGTCGCCCAGATTGTTGTGCTTCAGCGTCTCATTAGTAAAATGGTTGGTTCGTATCGAACTGAAATTAGATGCGGTATTCTGCTTGGTGTAGCCCACCAGAGCGTCGATGTCGTTGTCGTTATCTATCTGTTTGTTGTAACTTACGGTATATTCCTGCTGCCAAATGTCTGAATTTCTGTTTCCGATGCCTCCCACGCCCTCGGTTGCAAGTCCGAGCGATGTGTATGCGCCCGAAAAATAGTTCTGCGTAATCTTGTCGTTGTTATAGCCCACCGATGCCTTCAACAGAAAATCGCCTATGCGGTAACTCGCCCACACGCTCGACAGAAGGTAGTTGTCGATATTCTCGGCAACACTCTCCTTCAGGTCGTAGAGCGGATTGGCTGCATGGTCGCCGATGGCAAAATAAGCATATTCGTAAGGGTTAACAAAGTTGTACGAGCCGTCGGCATTGTACACGCTTATTACCGGAGGCATCAGCAGGGCATAGACAAAACTGTTTGTTATTCCGGCTGAATATGGCGACGAGTTGAAGACGGCAGACTGTGTTGTGGTTAGTCCACGCTGACGGCTTCGGCCGTAGGTGGCATTAAAGCCGAATTTCAGGTTCTTCTGCAAGTCCCACTCAACGTTGGCGTGAAAGTTGTAGCGGTCAAATCCGGAGTTTACAATAACGCCGTCTTGGTCGGTATAGTTTACCGAGAAGGCATAGCGGCTCTTGTCCGATGCGCCGTTTATGCTCAGTTCGTGATTTTGCTGAAAGGCGGTGCGCAGAACGGCATCCTGCCAGTCTGTTCCCTTACCAAGCGCGCTAATCTGCTCGTCAGAATATCCGCCCTTATTGCTCCAGTAGTCCTTCTGATACTGCGCCCACTCCGAGGCATTCAGCAAGTCGAGTTTCTTGCCTACGATGCTCACACCTGCGCTGAATCCGTAGTTGATGTGCGCCTTCTTGTCGCCGGCCTTGCCCTTTTTAGTTGTTACGATGATTACGCCGTTCGCTCCTCGCGAGCCATAGATGGCTGTTGCACTCACATCCTTGAGCACTTCGATGCTCTCAATATCATTTGGATTTATTGTAGAAAGCGGATTGAGGCTGCTCTCTATCGCTCCCAGACCGGTGTTTCCGCCTTCAGAGTCTTTGAAATAGATGAAGCCGTCGACAACATACAGAGGCTCGTTGCTGGCATTTACCGAGTTTCCGCCGCGGATGCGGATGCTGCTTGCCGCACCGGGCTGACCGCTGGCTGCCGTTACGTTTAGTCCGGCAACCTGTCCGCCGAGCGCACCATCGAGCGATATTGAAAGGCTCTTCTCAAAAATGTCGCTCTTTACAGATGTTACCGAGCCTGTGAGTTGCGTGCGGTTCTGCGTTCCGTAGCCAATCACCACTACCTCGTCGAGCACCTTTCGCTTCTCGGCAAGTTTCACATTTATGCTCTCCTCATCGTCGTAGACGGTTATTTCCTGCTGTCGGTAGCCGGTATAACTTACGCTCAGTTTTACCGGCAGTTTCTTCACGTCGATGGCAAATGCGCCGTCAACATCAGTTATTACACCCGATGCCGTGCCGTACTTAACGGTGGCACCAATAATGCTCTCTCCGGTGGTGGCATCGACCACCTTTCCGGTTATCTTCTGTGCGCTTGCAACCGTAGTCGCTACGGCAAACGCTGCTGTAATCAAAAATCTTCCTACCATCATTATATTGCTCAATTCTGTTTTTGTTACTACTGATTATCAACCAGTTTCAAGAATCCGTTCTGATTATTGAACTGCTGTCCTTCGGATGCCACCCATTTCAGAAACTGCTCTTCCGAATCGGTAAGATTGCGGTACTCAAAGCCGATGTTGTCTACCGGAATAACGTCGGACTGCTGCTTTTCGAGTGCCACAATCACATTGTCGAGGTTGCCCGATTTCAGAGCATCGCCAATCTCCTTCTTCACGCTAAGCGGAAAGATGTGGAGGTTGCTCTTCAGCTGGCGGCTGTCGGTATCGTAAAGATAGTTAAGGCTATTGAAGGTTACGAGCGTCTTGTCGTCGTTTATCGCGCTCAGAAGATAGAGGTCGTCGCCTGCAATCTTCTCGCCCTTTATGTTGTCTGTGTTTCTTCCGAAGAAGGCGGCAAACGAAGATGCCGACGATGTTGAGTTTGCTCCGCTCACCACGTTAAGGCGGTCGGTTATCTTCTTGCCTTTCTTCTGCTTGTCGTCGTCGGCAAAATCATCGTCAAGTTCGTCGGCTGTGAAGAAAAGTTCTTTTAAATCCTTGCTGCTCCACGCTTTCTTCTCAATCTCGCCCAGCAGAGGGTTGCCCGACGTTGTTACGGGCAGAAGGGCGTATCGTGCAACATAGGCTACCTTCTGGTTCTTTTCCTTGTGGTTTATTAGTGTCAGGTCGGCATCTGCCGCCTTTGTTCCTACTACCTGTATGTTTACTTCGGGATGCTCTGCCATATAAGCCTTTGTCCAAGCCTCAACGAGCGAACGTCCTACCTTGCTTGTCTTTATAGTGAATGTTGTGCTGCCTGCGCCACCGCCTACTGCAAATGCCGAAACTGATAAAAATACGGCTACCGTGAATGCGAAAATACTCTTTGTCTTCATACGCCTAAATATATGTTGGTTTACGTTTGCAAAGGTAGCGGGTTGTTCAAAATCACACAATCGCATTTGTGGGGTAATATGGCATAACATATTTATGGTATATTCATCTAACCACCTAAAAATTAACATTTTGCATTATTCCGTTTGTCATTATTGTTATACTTTTGCATCATATTCAACGAACAACATTAACACTTTATAGCAATATGTACAATTTTGATAATGAAATTAACCGAAGGGGAACAAACTCACTAAAATGGGATGCCTTGAACGAACGATACGGCAATCCCGACCTGCTGCCGCTGTGGATAGCCGACATGGATTGGGAGACTCCGTCTTTTATAAAGGAGGCGATAACAAGGCAGATAGCCGACACTCCGGTTCTGGGCTACACCATCACGCCGCCCGAGTACAAGAGCACTATCCGAAAGTGGATTCTCGACCACCACCAGTGGGACGTAAAAGACGAGTGGCTGTCGTTCGTGCCGGGCATAGTAAAGGGCATCGGAATGGTTATCAACGTGTTTCTGAAAGAAGACGAAAAGGTCATCGTACAGCCGCCAGTCTATCATCCGTTCTTCCTCACCGCGCAGGGCAACAGGCGCGAGGTTGTATGGAATCCGCTGAAGCCTGTCTACAATAACGACGGCTCACTCAAGACTTACGAGATGGATTTTGACAATCTTGAAAAGGTGTGCGACGAGAAATGCCGTCTGCTCATCCTCGCCAATCCGCATAACCCTTGCGGCATTATGTGGGACAGAGAAACGCTCGTCCGTCTGGCTCACTTTGCCAAGACTCACAACCTCATCGTGGTGTCCGATGAGATTCATTGCGACCTCGCCATCTTCGGACACAAGCACACGCCTTTCGCCACCGTTAGCAAGGAGGCGGCAGAAGTAAGCATAACATTCTCAGCCCCAACCAAGACTTTCAACATAGCCGGTGTGATAAGCAGCTGGGCGATAGTTATAAACGACGATTTGCGCCGCAGATACTACGGCTGGCTCGAAGCTAACGAACTAAACGAGCCTACTATGTTCGCGCCCGTTGCCACCATCGCCGCACTAAGCCAAGGCGAGACGTGGCGCAGGGAGATGCTTGCCTACCTCGAAGACAACATCCGCTTTATCGAGGATTTCTGCCACGAGAACATCCCGTCAATAAAGCCTGTGCGTCCGCAGGCAAGCTATCTTGTGTGGCTCGACTGCCGCGCGCTCAGCCTCAGCCACCGCGACCTCGAAAAACTGTTTACCGACAAAGCTGGTCTTGCCCTCAACTCCGGCAGAATATTCGGCAAGCAAGGCGAAGGCTTCATGCGCCTCAACGCCGGCTGTCCGAGGGCAACACTAAAGGTGGCACTCGAAAAGTTGGAGAAAGCAGTCGCATCCTTAACAGACAAGAAATAAACTTTAAACGAGTCGGAGAAATCTGTTTCCGACTCGTTTTCTACCTGTTTGAAAAACACAATGTACGTCTTTGGCGGTTTTAGATTTTTGAATTAACTTTGTACCTTAAAAACAAGCCCACAATTATAATTAGAAATCCAAAAAGATGATTGACCAAAGCGAAAATCTGATTTTTATTGGCGGTGTGAACAAAACTCCACAGATAAAGTTCATCAAGTACGAGAATCATTCATATATTGTTGTCTTCAACAATAGCGACAAGGCGTACAAATACTCTTCTGCTAAAGTTTGTTGGATGCAGAATCCAACAAAAATAGACACTCAAAAGTACACCGTTGAAATAAACGGATACGTTCAGAAAAACATAAAATCAGTCTCACTCTTTTCTAATTCGTGGGAGAACTACTATTTCATTACATTCTCTAATGGCTTTGGAAAATTAATTCAAGGTAATGAAATTAGAATCACAGAAACAGTTTTGAAAGAGCCGAAATCGAAAAAAGTCTTCGACTATCTTTCTGAAGTTGCATCAGCAAACGCACTCAAAACAGAAGATGATGAGAATCTTCTAAGCAAACAATACGATAAGATTGAAGAAATATTACCTAATTCTGTTTTGGCAAGATACTTGAATCCGAAGAAATTCAAAAATGAGAATCAGAAAACATCTAACCCGATATTCCCTTTCGGATGTAATTCGAGTCAGTACAAGGCGGTTAAACAAGCATTAGAAAATCAGATTAGCGTTGTTCAAGGTCCTCCGGGAACTGGAAAAACGCAGACAATACTTAATATCATTGCAAACTTACTTATCAACAACAAAAGCGTAATAGTTGTTTCAAACAACAATTCAGCAACCGAAAATGTCTTGGAGAAACTCCAAAAGTACAATTTCGGATTCTTGGTTGCTCCGCTTGGGAACAGCGAGAACAAACAAAGATTCATAGACAGTCAATCGCAAGGGCGTATTATTCCGAACGAGCTTAACGACTGAAAATCAGACGATAAAGAAAGTTTAAGCAAAATAAAGAATCTGCTGAACGAAATTTCTGAAATCTATTCAAAAAACGAGCGTCTTGCCACTCTTAAACAAGAATTGTCTGATTGGAAGTTAGAATTTGAGCATTTCCAAAACTCAAACGATTGCGACATCATCAGCACAGAAAACATTAGCATAAATTCTGACAAACTTCTTGATTTGCTGAATATTCAGCAAAGTTTCTTGGAACGTAGAAACAAGAGATTTGAAAAGTTATTGTGGTTTGTACAGAAGTTAAAATTCAAATATATTTACAAACTGAATACGACTCTACTGAATTTCCCAAATGAAAAATCCATTCGGGAAATTCAGTATTTGTTCTATTGCAAAAGGATTTCAGAACTTAGAAGCGAAATTTCCGATTTGGAATCATTCTGTAAGTCAGACAGAATCAAGCAAAAGACTCAACAACTCACCCAACTTTCGATGTCTGTACTGAAAGATACACTCTCCAGAAAATATTCATCCAGCGTTCACGAAAGCATAAATGTCGAATTCGAGTTAATGCGCAATGCTGATCGTTTTCTCGAAGAATTTCCAATCGTGCTAAGTACGACATTCTCAGCCGTTAGCAGCGTAAGAAACGCTGTTTACGACTATGTTATAATGGACGAGGCTTCGCAAGTAACAGTAGAGACTGGCGCATTGGCTCTGAGTTGTGCAAAAAATGCCGTTATCGTTGGCGATACAATGCAACTCCCGAACGTTGTCACAAACGAGGACAAACAAAAGTTCGATGCCATAATCAGAAAATACGAAATCGAAGGTGGCTACAACTCTTCAGAAAATAGTTTTCTGGAATCAATCATAAAAATATTGCCAGACGTAAAACAGACTCTTCTGAAAGAGCACTATCGTTGCAACCCTGAAATAATAAATTTCTGCAATCAAAAATTTTATGGAGGCAACTTGGTTCTTATGACGGAAAAATCCGACAGCAAGGCTATCGGCGCAATAAAAACCGTCAAAGGAAATCATTGTCGCGGACATCAGAATCAGAGAGAAATAGATATTATCTGTAATGAGATTCTACCAAAAATCGAGTGCAACCCCGAAGATATTGGCATCATTGCTCCTTACAACAGTCAAGTTAATGCCATAAAAAGAGCCGTAGACCCAAAAATCGAAGTAGCGACAGTCCACAAATATCAAGGACGGGAAAAAGATGTAATAATTATGAGCGTTACAGACGATACTATCGGAGATTTTGCCGATAATGCCAATCTTTTGAACGTTGCTGTTTCGCGCGCAAAAAACAAATTCTACTTGATTGTCTCTGGCAATGAGCAAGAAAAGCACGGAAACATCAGCGACTTGCTCGACTATATAGAATATAACGGCGGAGAAATATCCGATAGCAAAATCTGCTCGGTTTACGATATGCTTTACAAACAATATGCACAAAAGCGAGAAGAATTCTTCAAAAAGAATGGAAAAGTTTCTATATATGATTCTGAGAATTTGACATATTGTCTATTAAGGGAAATTATATCAGAAAACGAGTCATTCAGGTGTCTCGACATCGTTCTAAACTATCCAGTAAACCTTCTTCTTGCCGATACATCACTTTTAAATGAGGACGAAAGAACGTACATTTCATATCCTACAACTCACGTCGATTTTCTGATTTACAATCGAGTAAGCAAGAAAATAGTACTTACCATAGAAGTTGACGGCTATTCATTCCATCACGAAGGAACAAAACAAAACGAAAGAGACAAGATGAAAAATCACATTCTTTCGCTTTACGGAATTGCACTTCTCCGACTTTCAACAACGGGCAGCAACGAAAAAGAAATCATAACAGAAAAACTCACAGAATTAGTCAGATAATATTCATTCCCCACACACGCATCCTTTTCTTTTTCCGAACCTTATCTTGTTAAAATTCATAGACAAGGCATCAAAGGTAAGGAGTTGGTTTGTAAGCAGTTCACCTGCACCAGTCAGGAATTTCAGAGCCTCAGCTGCCTGAATTGTGCCCAACATGCCGGCAATTGCGCCAAGCACTCCAGCCTGCTTGCTGTTTGGCACAGAGCCCGGCTCGGGAGGCGTGTCGAACAGACATCGGTAACATGCCGAACCCGGAACGTAAGTGAACGTCTCGCCCTCGAAGCGCAATATCGCACCATGGCTGTAAGCCGTGCCGTGCTCTACGCACACATCGTTTATCAAGAATTTGGCATCAAAATTATCCGTGCCGTCAATCACAAAATCGTAGTCCTTGATGATGTCGGCAGCATTGTCGACGGTGAAAAACTCGTCGTAAGTAACCACATTTACGTTAGGGTTCACCGTCAGGATACGCTCGCGCGCCGACTCAACCTTGCTCTTGCCAATGTTATCGGTCGAATGGATTATCTGCCGCTGAAGATTGCTCAAGTCAACCACATCGCCGTCAACCACGCCAAGCGTGCCCACGCCAGCCGCCGCCAGATACATAAGCACAGGCGAGCCCAGTCCGCCCGAGCCAACAACGAGCACCTTGCCCTTGCAAATCTTCTCCTGACCTTCTGCACCGATGCCTTTCAGTATGATGTGGCGCGCATATCTCTCCTTCTCCTCGTCGGTAAACTGAAACATAATCTATCTTTCGTAAATATTCTTTATCACAAGACCAGCAATCGTCATTCCAAAGATACCGGTTATATGGCTCAGCGAGCCGTTTACCTGCACCTTTTCGGGAAGTTCCGATGCTTCCTTCAGGCAGATGCAACTGTCTGTTCCGCAAGTGGTGGTTTCGCCTAAATTAGGCAGCGGAAGTTCCTCGCTGTAAACACACATGAACTTGCTTGCCGGGAACTGTTTGCTGCGCTTGAACTTGTTGCGCAAGGCACGGGCAAGCGCATCGCCCTGAACCTTCCAGAACTCAGCAACACGAACCTTGGTAGGGTCAACGCGAAGGGCTGCCCCCATAGAACTGATGAAGACCGTGCGCTTGTTGTCGTGCGCTGTCTTGCAGGCATTCTGAATCAGAAGAGCCTTGTCCGACAGCGAGTCGATGGCATCGATGATGAAGTCGTACTCCTCAAGACCGAAATCGCCGGCTGTCTCGGCATTGTAAACCTTACGGATGGCTTCGATATGGGCAGCAGGACTGATGTCGAGCAGACGCTCCTTCAAAGCCTCGACCTTTACGCGACCAATGGTCTTGGTTGTTGCCATAAGCTGTCGGTTGCAGTTGGTTATGCACACGCGGTCCGAATCGACCATCGTGATGTGCCTGATGCCGCTTCGCACAAGGCTCTCGGCGCACCACGAGCCAACGCCACCCACGCCGAATATTATCACCTTTACCGACGACAGAACGTCCATCTTCTGCGCACCTAAAAGTCTTTCGGAACGGTTGAAGACTGCTTTTTCTATAGGAATCACCTTTCTCTTTTGAAAAATTCAAAAAAAGAGGAACCATTTTTTGCGTGGCTCCTCTTCTGATTATATTACTTGTCTGTTAGTTTGCCATTTCAGAAATGAACTTGATGCGCACGAGTCTTATCTCGTCCTCCTGCTCAACATCGTCGGCACCGAGCTCCTCGTAAGCCGTCTTCAAGTCGTCGGTCTCCGAATCCTTGAAATATTCGTATATTTCGTCGATACGATCCTCGTCCATCACCTCCTCAAGGAAGTAGTCGATGTTCAGCTTTGTTCCTGAATATACGATAGACTCAATCTCGTCGAGCAGTTCGTCGAAGTCGATGCCTCTTGATTCTGCAATATCGTCGAGAGCCACCTTGCGGTCGATGCTCTGGATTATAGCCACCTTAATCTTGCTCTTGTTGGCAACGGTGCGCACGCGCAGGTCCTCTGGGCGGTCAATCTCGTTAGCCTCGCAATGAGCCTTGATTAGTTTGCAGAATTCCTCGCCGTATCGCTTAGCCTTACCTGCACCAACACCCGGTATGTTCTGGAGTTCTTCCAAATTTATAGGGTACATTGTTGCCATTGCCTCGAGCGATGGGTCTTGGAATATAACGTATGGCGGCACGTCAAGTTTTTTGGAGAGTTTCTTGCGCAAATCCTTCAGCGCGTTGTAGAGCGTTGGGTCAACCACGCTCGATGCTCCGCTTGGCACCGGTACATTTTCCTCCTCTTCGTCGAAATCGTTGTCCTCTACAATCTTGAATGACTTTGGCTTTTTCATGAACTTTCGGCCCTCGTCTGTTACCTTCAACAAACCGTAGTTCTCAACATCCTTAGTCATGTATCCTGCTATTAGGGCCTGACGGATTACAGCGTTCCACATTTTCTCATCATCGCCCACTCCAGAGCCAAAAACATCTTCAAGTTCATGATGCTTATGCGCTAAAACCTCCTTAGTCTCTTTACCTAATAAGACGTCTATTACATATTCCGTCTTGAAATTCTCTTTCAAGGCCACAACGGCCTCCAATACAGTACTTAGCTGTTCTTTAGCTTCCACTTTTTTCTTTGGGTTTAAACAATTATCGCAATTTCCACAATTATCCTGTTCATAAGTCTCTCCAAAATAATGCAATAAGAGTTTGCGGCGGCACACCGACGATTCGGCATAGGCGGCTGTTTCCTGAAGCAACTGTCGGCCTATGTCCTGCTCGGCAACTGGCTTGCCTTCCATAAACTTCTCGAGTTTCTGAAGATCCTTATTTGTGTAGAATGTTATGCACATTCCTTCGCCACCATCTCGGCCGGCGCGTCCGGTTTCCTGATAGTAGCCTTCCAAACTCTTTGGAATGTCGTAGTGTATTACAAAGCGAACGTCCGGTTTGTCGATACCCATTCCGAAGGCGATTGTTGCCACAATAACGTCAATCTTCTCCATGATGAAGTCGTCCTGAGTCTGCGAGCGCGCAACCGAATCCATTCCGGCATGATAGGCCTGAGCGTTTATGTTGTTGGCTCTCAGAATCTCGGCAAGTTCCTCTACCTTCTTTCGGCTTAGGCAGTAGATGATGCCCGACTTTCCCGAATGTTGCTTAATAAACTTTATTATGTCCTTGTCGATGTTCTTAGTCTTCGGTCTTACTTCGTAATAAAGGTTAGGACGGTTGAACGAACTTCTGAACTCCTTGGCATCAACCATTCCGAGGCTTTTCTTTATGTCGCCGCGCACCTTGTCGGTAGCCGTTGCGGTGAGGGCAATAACGGGCGCCTTTCCGATTTTCGTTATCGTAGGGCGGATGTTGCGGTACTCTGGTCGGAAATCGTGTCCCCACTCCGAGATACAGTGTGCCTCGTCTACGGCATAGAACGAAATCTTTACTGATTTCAGAAAATCGACGTTCTCATCTTTCGTTAACGATTCCGGAGCAACGTACAGAAGTTTTGTTCTTCCTTCAAGGATATCGGTCTTAACCTGCTCTATGGCTGCTCTGTTCAATGACGAGTTTATGAAATGTGCCACGCCATCGACCTCGCACACGTTGCGGATGGCATCGACCTGATTCTTCATAAGCGCAATGAGCGGAGAGATGACAATTGCCACGCCGTCCATCAGCAACGATGGCAACTGGTAGCACAACGACTTTCCTCCACCTGTTGGCATCAGCACAAACGTATCATTACCTGCAAGCAAATTGCGGATAATGGCCTCCTGATCTCCTTTGAACTTATCAAATCCAAAGTAACGTTTAAGCTGGCTTGTCAAATCAATATTTTTCGTCATAAATAGAACTATTACAAGTTTGATGTCGGCTATTCAAAACTAATCGACAAAACAAAGGTATAAACAAGTTTCTTTTCTTGCAATATTTTTTACAAAAAAAAAGAAAAAAAAATAAACAGCCTTAAAAAAGAGGCTGTTTACTAATATATTAGGTTTTGATCAGCGAATGGCTATTTGCTATGCCTTTAGGCTCTTAGCCTTTGCCATCTGCTTTTCGGCAAAATCCTTTGTCAATACAAACTTATCTTTCTTTGCCGACGGCACCTCGTACATAACGTCGAGCATTATGCTCTCTACGATTGAACGCAGTCCGCGCGCGCCGAGTTTGAACTCGACAGCCTTGTCTACGATGTAGTCGTATGCCTCAGGCTCTACCTCCAACTTAACGCCGTCCATAGCAAGCAACTGCTCGTACTGGCGGATGATGGAGTTCTTTGGCTCAACCAGAATTCGGCGGAGTGCATCGCGGTCGAGCGGCTCGAGATATGTGAGCAGCGGCAAACGGCCTACGATTTCAGGAATGAGTCCGAACGACTTCAAATCCTGAGGAAGAACGTACTGCAACAGGTTGTCGGTGTCAATCTTCATCATGTTCTGTACCGAATTGAAGCCCACGGTATGAGTGTTCATGCGCTGTGCAATCTTCTGCTCAATGCCGTCGAACGCGCCACCGCAGATGAAGAGGATATTCTTTGTATCAACCTGAATGTACTTTTGGTCGGGATGCTTACGGCCTCCCTGTGGCGGAACGTTCACAACGCTTCCTTCGAGCAGTTTCAGGAGTCCCTGCTGAACGCCCTCGCCGCTAACATCGCGCGTGATTGAAGGATTGTCGCCCTTGCGCGCAATCTTGTCAATCTCATCTATGAAGACGATGCCCTGCTGAGCCTCTTCTACATTATAGTCGCAAACCTGAAGAAGGCGCGAAAGAATGCTCTCGATGTCCTCGCCAACATAACCAGCCTGTGTAAGCACGGTTGCATCGACGATGGTGAAAGGAACATTAAGAAGTTTGGCGATTGAGCGGGCAAGCAAGGTTTTGCCTGTACCTGTACGACCAACCATTATGATGTTGCTCTTCTCAATCTCAACGTCCTCGCCACTTGCCTTCTGACCGATGCGCTTGTAGTGGTTGTAAACGGCAACAGCCAGGCTCTTCTTAGCGTTGTCCTGACCGATGACGTACTTGTCGAGATGCTCTTTGATTTCTATCGGCTTCGGAATGTCCTTCCACGAACGGTTCTTTGCCCCTGCTGCCGAGCTGGATTTCAGGCTCTCCTTAACCAGTTCGGATGCACGCTCTGCACATTCGTCGCAAATCCATCCGTTCAGACCGGTAATGAGCAGTCTTACCTCGCTCTCGTCTCTTCCGCAGAAGCTGCAAGTATTTCTATGTCTGCCTGCCATTTTATTCCTTCATTCTTTTCATTACAGTATCAATCATGCCATACTCCTTTGCTTCCTCGGCAATCATCCAGTAGTCGCGATCGGAGTCAGCCCAAACCTTCTCGTAAGGTGTGTGCGAATGTTCGGCGATGATGGTATAGAGTTCCTTCTTCAGCTTCTGAATCTCGCGAGCAGTAATCTCGATATCGCTTGCCTGACCCTGCGCGCCGCCCATCGGCTGATGAATCATTACGCGTGAGTGTGGAAGAGCCGAACGCTTGCCTTCTTTTCCGGCAACAAGAAGGACTGACGCCATTGATGCTGCCATTCCGGTGCAGATTGTAGCCACATCGCTCTGGATGAACTGCATTGTGTCGTAGATACCGAGACCGGCATATACCGATCCGCCCGGAGAATTGATGTATATAGAGATGTCCTTGCCCGGATCAACTGAATCAAGATAAAGCAACTGCGCCTGAAGAACGTTGGCTGTATAGTCGTTCACTTCGGTGCCAAGAAAGATGATGCGGTCCATCATCAGACGCGAGAACACATCGAGCTGTGTTACATTGAGCTGGCGCTCCTCAAGGATGTAAGGATTGAGGTAGCCGCCCTGTGCCTTGATGACATCGTCGAGAACCATGCTGTTCAAGCCCAGATGTCCTGTGGCATACTTTCTGAAATCATCCTTTATCATAATCGTATTTTTTATTTATAAAAGAAAAAAGGCCTTTTTAACACCCTTTTTAAGAATGTTCAAAAGGCCTTTGAAAATATTTTCGCTACCGCGGATTATGCAAACATCTTGCCGAACTCGTCGATAGAAACTGTCTTCTCGTTAAGCTTAACCTTAGCCTTGAGAGCCTTAGCAAGTTTGTCCTCGATGCAACGGTTTACAAGACCATCGATATTCTCGCGCTTCTTGAGCATCTCTGTTGCATAGTTCTCGAGGATTTCCTCAGGAATGTTCATCATTCCGTACTGGATGAACTGAGCCTTAGTTGCCTGCTTAGCAGTCTCCTTAAGGTCTGCATCGTCAACCTTGATTGAGTTAGCCTCAACAAGCTGCTCCTTTACAAGGTGCCATGTAAGTTCCTCGAGGCTCTTCTCGTAGTTCTTCTCTACATAGTCCTCAGCCTTGTCCTGATTGTTAAGTTTCATAATCTTCTTCAGAAGCTCGTCAGGGAACTCAAGCTTGCCAACCTTCTTGAGCATGTGCTCACGAACGTCAACCATGAACTTGTAGTCGCTGTCGGCAACGAACTGCTGTGCCAACTGCTCCTTAATCTTAGCACGGAACTCCTCCTCGCTCTTAACAGTATCCTTGCCGAATACCTGATCGAAGATTTCCTGTGAAAGTTCAGCCTCCTTGAAACGCTTGATTTCCTTCAACTGGAATGTGAAGTCGTTCTTTACGTTAGCAGCCTCTTCCTTTGAAATCTTAAGAAGTGAAGAAAGCTCTATCTCTGAGCCATCGTATGCAACTGATGGGTTGAATGTAACGACATCGTCAACCTTTGCACCGTTGAACTTAGCCTTCTGCTCATCGTTCTTGAAGTAGTTAGGCAACATAACTGCGCCATCGACCAAGATACCGCCTTCCTTTGGATTGCCGTTCTCATCAAGTTCTGCAAGTGTACCCTTAACCATATCCTTGTCTTCGTAGCTCTCGACATTCTCGTGGCTGCCTGCGCGCTGAGTGTATGAGTGAACCTGCTGGTCAACCATCTCGTCAGTTACCTCGATTGTATAGTAGTCAACTGAATCGCGGCCAGTAAGTGTAGCCTTGAACTCAGGAGCAAGAGCAATATCAAACTTGAAAGCGAAGTTCTCGTCCTTCTCAATATCAAGCTCGCTCTGCTGCTGTGGCAATGGCTCGCCAAGAATGTTAACCTTGTTGTCTTTGATGTGGCTGTAGATAGCCTCCTGCATAATCTTGTTGATTTCCTCAGCCTTAACGTTTACGCCATACTGCTTCTGGATAAGACCCATTGGAACCATTCCCTTACGGAAGCCCGGCATCTGTGCGTTCTGACGGATTTTCTTCAAAGACTTTGTTACCTTCTCAGCATAATCAGCCTTCTCGATATTGACAGTAAGCACTGCGCTCACCTTGTCTACATTTTCAAGTGTAATATTCATTACTTTATTATTATATTATTATTTCTACTTAAATTACGGCTTGCAAAAATAAGTCTAATCTTTTAAAATACAAAATAATAGAGAGAAAAACTTGTGGTTTCCTCCCCTTATGCCTCGTACAGAGCATCGTTTTCGACAAGTTGCTTCTCTTTTTCGATAGATAGCTTCTGGAAATCCTTGCGTCGAAGTACGAAACTGTTACTCAGATACTTCTCGCGCACCACTTGGTTCGACGCCAGTTCTTCGGGAGTGCCCTGGAACAGAATTTTTCCTTCGAACAGAAGGTAGGCGCGGTCGGTAATGTTGAGCGTTTCCTGCACGTTGTGGTCGGTTATGAGTATTCCGATGTTCTTGTCCTTCAGCTTCCAAACGATGTGCTGAATGTCCTCAACGGCAATTGGGTCTACACCGGCAAACGGCTCGTCGAGCATGATGAACTTAGGGTCGATGGCAAGGCATCGGGCAATCTCGGTTCGCCTGCGCTCTCCTCCCGACAGCTGGTCGCCAAGGCTCTTGCGCACCTTCTGGAGGCGGAACTCGTAAATAAGGCTTTCGAGTTTCTCCTTCTGATATTCCTTTGGCTTGCCGGTCATCTCCAAAACCGATGCGATGTTGTCCTCAACGCTCAGTTTTCTGAACACGCTGGCTTCCTGCGCCAGATAGCCAATTCCGTTCTGGGCACGCTTGTAAACCGGATAGTTGGTTATGTCCAAATCGTTGAGATAGATGTGGCCTTCGTTTGGCACAACCAGTCCGGTTGTCATGTAGAACGAAGTTGTCTTGCCGGCTCCGTTAGGCCCCAGCAATCCTACAATCTCGCCCTGCTTTACATCAATAGACACATGGCTGACAACGGTTCTCTTGCCGTATTTCTTCACAAGATTTTCCGTTCTCAGCACCATCTTTTCTTGTCCGTGCACAGATACTTCCTCGTCCATTATAATTTTTTGGCGCAAAAATAGTAATTATTTTTGTTATTTTTGTTACTTTTGCGACATTTTAAAATGATTATATGTTTAATTTAATATTTAAATATCTTGGAGCTCTCGGCAGATACTGTATTCTGATGGGACGCACTTTTTCACGTCCCGAGCGAATGCGTATGTTCCTGAAACAGTACATAAAAGAGATGTCGCAGCTTGGCGTAGACTCAATAGGCATCGTGCTCCTCATCTCGTTCTTTATCGGAGCTGTGATATGTATCCAGATTAAACTCAACATCCAGAGTCCGTGGATGCCGCGCTTCGTTACGGGATACACCACACGCGAAATCATGCTTCTCGAATTTTCATCATCAATCATGTGTCTTATCCTTGCCGGAAAGGTTGGCTCTAACATAGCCTCGGAGATTGGCACAATGCGCGTTACGCAGCAGATTGATGCTCTCGACATAATGGGCGTTAACTCGGCATCTTATCTCATTCTGCCAAAGATTACGGCTCTCGTAACCATGATGCCTTGTCTGGTTACGTTCAGCACCGCCGCCGGAATCATCGGAGCGTATGCAACGGCATATCTGGGTCATGTGCTCACAGCCGACGACCTCACCTACGGTCTGCACTATTCGTTCCAGTCGTGGTTCTTCTGGTGCAGCGTCATCAAGAGTCTGTTCTTCGCTTTCATCATATCGAGCGTGGCTTCGTTCTACGGCTATCAGGTCGAGGGCGGTTCAATAGAGGTTGGTAAGGCAAGCACCAACGCTGTGGTAAACAGCAGCATCCTAATTCTTTTTTCTGACTTATTCCTTACTCAACTGCTTACAAAATGATAGAACTGAAAAACTTGCATAAATCGTTCGAGGACAAGGAGGTGCTAAAGGGTATCTCAACGGTTTTCGAAAGCGGAAAAACTAATCTTATCATCGGTCAGAGCGGCTCGGGAAAGACGGTTCTGATAAAGAATATCGTCGGATTGTTTGAGCCTACAACAGGTCAGATTCTGTACGACGGACGCAACTACGTTGCTATGAACAAGAAGGAGAAGACAATGCTGCGCAGGGAGATGGGAATGATTTTCCAGAATGCGGCTCTGTTCGACTCAATGTCGGTGCTCGAAAACGTGATGTTTCCGCTCGATATGTTCTCTAACGACACGCTGCGCGAACGCACAAAACGCGCCCAGTTCTGCCTCGACCGCGTAAACTTGATAGAGGCTCAGAACAAATATCCGGGCGAGATTTCGGGCGGTATGCAGAAGCGTGTGGCAATAGCAAGAGCCATCGCCCTGAACCCTAAATATCTGTTCTGCGATGAGCCTAACTCGGGTCTCGACCCAAAGACTTCGCTTGTAATCGACGAACTTATCCACGACATCACCGCCGAATACAATATGACGACAATCATCAACACCCACGACATGAACTCGGTTATGGGCATTGGCGAGCACATCATCTACATCTTCGAGGGGCACAAGGAATGGGAAGGCACTAAAGACGAGATTATCTCGTCAAACAACGAGCGTCTGAACTCGTTCATCTTCGCTTCCGACCTCTTCAGAAAGGTTAAGGAAGTAGAACTGAAGGAAGAACTGGAACATAAGAAATAAAAAGATTTCTACATAAAAAAAAGGCATCATTCAGAAAATCTGAGCGATGCCTTTTTTATTTTTTATTTCTGTCTGATAAATATATTCATCGGAGTTCCGCAGAAATTCCACTTCTCGCGCAACTTATTCTCGAGGAAACGCTTGTAAGGGTCTTTTACATACTGCGGCAAGTTGCAGAAGAACACAAAACTTGGAATCTTCGTGTTTGGCAACTGCATACAGAACTTAATCTTGATATACTTGCCCTTGATTGATGGCGGCGGATATGCCTCGATAAGCGGAAGCATAGCCTCGTTTAACTTGGCAGTAGACACGCGATTTGTACGGTTGATGTAAACCTGCTTTGCCTCTTCAAGCACCTTGAAGATTCGCTGCTTTGTTACAGCAGAAGCGAAGATTATCGGGAAGTCGGTGAACGGTGCGAGTCTGTCACGTATTGCGGCAATATATTCCTTCATCACTCTGTCGTTCTTCTCCTCGACCAAATCCCACTTGTTCACAACCACCACAAGCCCTTTCTGGTTGCGCTGTATTAGTTGAACGATGTTCAAATCCTGAGCCTCGATGCCGCGAGTGGCATCAATCATCAGAATACAGACGTCGCAGTTCTCGATGCTGCGGATTGAGCGCATAACCGAGTAGAATTCAAGGTCTTCGGTAACCTTGTTCTTCTTTCTGATTCCAGCAGTATCTACAAGATAAAAGTCGAAGCCGAATTTCTCGTATTTTGTATAGATTGAATCGCGCGTTGTTCCAGCGATTTCGGTAACGATGTTTCTCTCCTCGCCAATGAAGGCGTTGATGATGCTCGATTTTCCGGCGTTTGGACGACCAACCACGGCAAAGCGAGGAATCTCGTCCTCGACCTCCTCGGTAGTATCGTTCTTGAACTTCGAAACCACAAGGTCGAGCAAGTCGCCAGTTCCGCTACCTGTGAGCGAACTGATGCAATAAGGGTCGCCAAGACCGAGTGAATAGAATTCGGCAGCGCCGTACTGCAAATCGTTGTTGTCGGTCTTGTTTGCCACCAGAATCACCGGCACCTTGCTGCGGCGCAGGATTGTGGCAACGTGCATGTCGAGGTCGGTAACGCCATTCTGCACGTCTACGACAAAAAGAATGATGTCGGCCTCCTCGGTAGCAAGGA
Organism: Bacteroidales bacterium KHT7; assembly: GCA_900102385.1. Taxonomy (GTDB): domain Bacteria; phylum Bacteroidota; class Bacteroidia; order Bacteroidales; family Bacteroidaceae; genus Ga6A1. Next base: position 19,917 of record FNBQ01000041.1, read on the forward strand.
TGACCTGTTTACGAATCTCTTCCTCAAAAATATCGTCGCTGTTAACAACCCAGCCTCCTGTATCCACTACAGAAAACTCACGTCCAATCCATTCCGACTTGCCATACTGACGGTCGCGTGTTGTTCCGGCCTCGTCGCTGACGATTGCCTTGCGCGATTTAGTCAGACGGTTGAACAATGTAGACTTGCCTACATTCGGACGACCTACTATAGCAACCAAATTTCCCATAAACTCTCTTAAATTCTTAAATATTAAACATCGAGATTGTAACCGAAATTCTTCAGTTCCTTATCAGAATTTCTCCAGTCTTTGTCCACTTTCACAAATGTTTTCAGGAAAATGGTCTTGTTGAAGAACTTTTCAAGTGCCTTGCGCGCCTCGGTGCTCACCTTCTTCAATGCAACGCCCTGATGTCCGATGATGATGCCCTTCTGGCTCTCGCGCTCGACATAGATGACGGTATCGATACTAATCTTCTTGTCTTCCTCCTTAAACTGCTCAACAACGACCTCTACTGAATAAGGAATCTCCTTGTCGTAATAGAGCAGAATCTTTTCGCGGATAATCTCGGTAACGAAGAATCGTGCAGGCTTGTCGGTCCACTGGTCTTTGCCGAAGTACGGAGGCGAGTCGGGAAGCAAGTCCTTGATGCGCTTCAGTACCACGTCGATATTGAACTTGTTCGATGCCGAGATAGGAATAATTTCGGCATTCGGCAGTACCTTTGCCCACTCTTCCACCTGATTTGTCAGCTTCTGCTGGTCGGACAGGTCAATCTTGTTGATGAGCAGCAGGATAGGCACATCCATCTTCTGCACTTTTTCAAGAAAGTCGCTGTTCTTGTCAGGTTTCTCTACAGTATCTGTAACATACAGCAGCACATCAGCATCCTGAAGTGCCGACTCTGAGAACTGCAGCATCGCTTCCTGCATCTTGTAGTTGGGCTTTAGCACGCCCGGAGTGTCAGAGAATACAATCTGCATCTCCTCTGTGTTCAGTATTCCCATAATGCGGTGGCGCGTTGTCTGTGCCTTGAATGTGGCAATAGATATGCGCTCGCCAACCAGCTGGTTCATCAGCGTTGACTTGCCCACGTTTGGGTTACCGACAATGTTTACAAATCCTGCTTTATGCATAATTCTTTGTTTGATTAAAAAAACGCATCCTTTTTGAAGAGGATGCGTTCCTTATATTGTTTACTCTGCATCGTAGCCCCATCGTACGTATGACGCACCATAGGTAAATCCGGCTCCAAATGCAGTAAAAATAAGGTTATCACCCTTACGCAGTTTCTTCTCGAACTCCCACAGGCATAGTGGCAGAGTTGCACCACTGGTGTTTCCGAAGTGCTGGATGTTCATCATCACCTTATCCATTGGCAGTTCCAAACGGTTTGCCACGGCCTCGATGATGCGCACGTTTGCCTGATGAGGAATAACCCACGAGATGTTGTCCTTGTTCAAGCCGTTGCGCTCGGCAACGATTGAGCAAGCATCGCACATGTAGGTTACGGCATACTTGAACACTGTTCTACCCTCTTGATGCAAGAAGTGCATTCTGTTGTCGACAGTGTAGTATGATGGAGGGCAAGCCGAGCCGCCTGCCTTCATGTGAAGGAATGGCAATCCCTTGCCGTCTGTACGAAGATAAGAGTCGAGCTGTCCGTACTCCTCGTAAGTTGGCTCAAACAAAGCTGCTGCCGCGCCATCGCCAAAGATAGGGCAAGTGGCTCTGTCGGTATAGTCAACCATAGACGACAGCTTGTCGGCACCGATTACGATTATCTTCTTGTATCTACCGCTCTCTATGAGTGCAGTTGCTGTGTCCATTCCGTAAAGGAATCCGGCACATGCGCCCTGCAAATCGTATGCGAAAGCGTTTCTAAGTCCACATTTATCAATAACAATTGACGAAGTAGAAGGAACGTGATAGTCGGGAGTTGTAGTTGCAACGATAACCAAGTCGATGGTTTCAGGGTCGCAGCCAGTCTTCTCGAGCAACTGCTTGCAGGCCTTGCGAGCCATGTAAGAAGTACCCAGACCCTCCTCGTTAAGAATACGTCTTTCCTTTACGCCAATGCGTGTCATAATCCACTCATCGTTGGTGTCGACCATGCGGCTCAACTCATCGTTTGTCAGCACATAGTCAGGAACATATCCGCCAACGCCTGTGATTACAGCGTGAATTTTTTCCATTCTCCTTAAAAACAAAATTAGCCAAAGAGCCCAGTGAGGACCCTTGGCTATATTACTTTACTAATTAGATAGCAGCCTCTTCCTTAACAATAGCTACCTTACCTCTGTACTGACCGCAAGATGGGCATACAGTGTGGTAAACATAGAACTCGCCGCAGTTAGGACACTTTGCCAAAGTAGGAGCAACTGCTTTGTCGTGAGTTCTTCTCTTAGCTGTTCTTGTCTTAGACTGTCTTCTTTTAGGATGTGCCATTTTGTTTTAATCTTTAATTGTTATTTTATTAATTTCTTTAATTCAGCCCATCGGGGATCGACAGGGGCATCGTCTGCAACTTCATCGCTTTCATCGCCATCCTCATCACTACTTCGGGTAGCAAGATGCTCGTTCAGGGCATCAATCATCGCACGGTTGCATTTTCCAGGTGCATGCACGTGTTTAATGGGGATTGCAAGGGCTATAAACTCGTAGATTCGCCAAGACACATCAAGCACACCGTCATCTTCGGGTATGGTGATGAGTTCGTCGTCTTCCTGATAGTCGGCACCAAACTTCACTCTCACGACATCGTTAGTGGAAATCTCCAATTCCATGTCGTCGAGACAGCGGTCGCAAGGTACCATAATGGTTCCCTCTGTTTTAAAAGTAACCTGGAAAGCGCCCGAGGTTGGCTTTACAGTCACCTCGCTCTTCAAGTTGCCTTTTCTCACTTCGGGAGCATCAATCGCCTCGAAGAATGAATCATCGAGAACATAGTCAAACACGTGAGTGTCAGACACTATCCCTTTAAAATCAATCTTGTATGCGCTTAATGTATCCATTTGGGTTGCAAAATTAACAATATTTTTCTAAACTGCAATAATTTAAATAGTTAAATCTGCTATTTTTTATTTCTTAAATATTTATTCAGCTCTATCCGCATCACTGTTCCCTTTCCAATCTCCGAACTTTTTACAAATATCTTTCCTTTGTGGTATTCTTCAACTATTCTCTTTGCCAGACTCAATCCTAAGCCCCAGCCTCTCTTTTTCGTAGTGAATCCGGGCGTAAAAACGCTGTTGAAATGCTTTTTATTGATGCCTTTTCCTGTATCAGCCACCTCAATCACCGTGCGGTTTTCCTCGTCCGTTACCGTTATGTCTATTGAGCCTTTGCCTTCCATTGCATCGACCGCATTCTTGCACAGATTCTCGATAACCCACTCAAACAGAGGGGCATTCATCACGGCAATGACTTCGGTATCTGGCATGTGAGTTGTCATCTGAACTTTGTTCGATGTCCTTCGGTTTATGTAATCGACAACGTGCTGAACGACTTCATTCAGGTTAGAAGGCGTAGGCTCTGGTAGAGAGCCGATTTTCGAGAATCTCTCGGCTATCATCTGAAGTCGCTTCACATCTTTGTCCATCTCAGGAATGAGTTCATCTTCAGGATAGTTCTCCTTCAGAATCTCAACCCATGCCATAAGCGATGAGATTGGTGTTCCGAGTTGATGCGCCGTCTCTTTCGACAAGCCAACCCACACTTTGTTCTGTTCAGCCTTCTTTGAACTTAGCAGGGCGAAGATGGCAACGACAACGAATATAAGTACTACTCCAAGTTGGGCATACGGATACGAGGCGAGGCGTTTCAACATCAGGCTCTCGTCGTAACAAACCGTAAGATGCTCGTGAGAATCGAGGTCGATATGAATGGTATCGCCCGATGCGAGCATGGATTTAGCCTTATGCTTCAAGAAAATCAGAGAATCGGGGTTCTGACTGTCTAATTCGACGTTTCTGTATGTCACAACCTCACCGTCTTTATCGAGCACAACAACAGGTATGTTGCTGTTTCCGTTTATCACTTTGAACACGAGGTTAAGGTCGGTATTTTCGTCGGCATCGTTTAATGCTCGCATCGCCTCTGCCCACACCTCAACATTCTTAATTTCAGCCTTTTGTAAGTCACGAATCAAGTAATGAGAAACGACGAGTGATGCCACAGCAATGATGATTGCAGCGACTACAAGAATGATTTTTATCTGACGGATTCTATCAACAAAGTGCATATATACATTTTATTGCCACTCAATGCTGGCGGCAGTTTAACATATATATAACGCTAAAATGTTACGAAGATTTTATACACGGCAATTTTTCTTTTTAGCATTATACAGATTTATAGGAACTGCCTAAACGCAAAAAGTCCCCCTCAGGCATTGACCTGAGGAGGACTCTTACTGAAAAACGGCGGCTACCTACTCTCCCACATTGTATCGCAGTACCATCGGCGTGAGTGAGCTTAACTTCTCTGTTCGGAATGGGAAGAGGTGGAACCTCACTGCTATAACCACCTGAATATCTTTTT
>FNBQ01000031.1:0-38281 GCA_900102385.1 Bacteroidales bacterium KHT7
TCCCATTCCGAACAGAGAAGTTAAGCTCACTCACGCCGATGGTACTGCGATACAATGTGGGAGAGTAGGTAGCCGCCGTTTTTCAGTAAGAGTCCCCCTCAGGTCAATGCCTGAGGGGGACTCTTTGCGTTTGTGTGAATCTATCTAAAAAATCCCGTTTTTTAGATAAGAAAATTGTAGTGTAATAGATGAATCTTTGAAAATGGGGAAACAACTGAAAAAAACGTGTTATTTCTGTTGTAAACGCGCGTGTTTATACTAATATTTCGCCTTTATCTATTTTTCCTTAAAACAATTTGTTGGGTTCGTAAATTTATATAAATTTGCAGACGAGCAAATTTGCTCATTTCTAATATCCTTTAAAATGCTAACCAAGGGCAACCTTATAAAACTATTTACCTTTATTGTATGCCTTGCTATGACACAGGCTTCTATTGGTAAGGATTTGTACATGTCGCCGACAGGCAGTGATACAAACAACGGGTCTGCATCAAGCCCCGTGTTCACTATAACCAAGGCTCAGGCGTTGGCCGAACCGGGTGATGTGGTGCATATAAAGGCTGGCCATTACAAGTACGATAATTCTCAGATTACAGATTCAATCAGTCCGTATGCTATTGCGTTTCACATGAAGAAGAGTGGAACGGCAGACAAGCATATCATTTACAAGGGCGAGATTGTTGACGGTGAGCGACCGGTTCTGGATTTCTTCAATCTAAGACCTGACGGATTGCGCGTGGCTGCTTTTTGGGTTGATGGCAGTTATATTGAGATTCATAATATTGAAGTCGTGCGCGTACAAGTAACGATGACGGGTCATACACAGTCGGAGTGCTTCAGAATTGTTAAGGGAAGCAATAATCTGATAAACAACGTGTCGATGCACGACGGAATGGCTATCGGAGTTTACATTGTTCAAGGTTCAAATAATCTGATACTGAATTGTGATGCTTACAACAACTACGATAAGGTTGGCGAGAACGGAACTGGAGGCAATGTTGACGGCTTTGGTGCGCACGTTCAGACCGAAAGTAGCGTAGGTAATGTGTTCAGAGGCTGTAGAGCATGGCATAACAGCGACGATGGCTTCGATCTGATAAATTGCAAGGCTCCAATTCTGATAGAGAATTGCTGGTCGTTCTTCAACGGGTATGCTCCAGCATCTTTCAACAAGAAAGGCGACGGTTCGGGATTCAAATGCGGAGGTTACGGCATGCGTCAAAAAATCCGCAATCCGTCGGTAATTCCTGTGCATACTATAAAGAATTGCATTGCGTATTTCAACCGAAACAGAGGATTCTATTCTAATCATCATCTGGGAGGACTGAAGTTCATAAACAATACGGCATATTATAATCCGTATAATTTCCCGATGCCAAATAGAAAATCGGTCGAAGAGCCTGTTGATGTGAATGGTTACGGACATGTGTTTGAGAATAACATCTCTTATCGTCCAAGAGTTCCTCGCCCACTTATTAGCGAGGTCGATTCTGCTCTTTCAACATTCAAGAACAATACGTTCTTGTCAGACGGTCCTGATTTAACGGACAAGGACTTCGTTGGGCTTGAGGCGTATGAACTTACGCTGGACAGAAAAGAGGACGGAAGTCTGCCAGATATTGAATTCTTAAAATTGAAAGCCGACAGTTATTGGGGAAAGAAAAAAGTAGGATATCAATGGAAATAGATCTCATGAGAAAAAAATCAACATTATTATTTATTTTTACAATCATTCTTTTGTTTAGAGGTGGAGAAGTTTTGGCAGATAACGACAGTATAGGAAAAGACAAAAAGACATATATTGTAGAAGCCGGCTTGAATGCAGGAACAATTCTGAAGTTCGACGACGAGGTTAAGCAATACTTGCACGAGAATAGACAGAAAAGTTATTTCCTGTCGCTTGGATACAGAGCCTCGGTGCGCGATACATCGTGGTCGGACTACGCATACAACTACCCAACGCTGAGTGCTGGCATCGGCTTTGTTGATGCGCACAAAATAAGAATGTTCAATGCAGAGAATAAGGCAGACTATCAGTCAAGGATGGGAAATGCCCTCTCGTTTACCATTGCCTTTCGACGCCGTTTTTGGGAATGTGGCAATTTTAGTGCCGACTATGTTCTTGAGAACGGAATAGCATACAACTCACATTCGTATAATCCAAAGAACGATATTGACAATACGCTCATTGGCTCGCGTTACAGCGTGTTCGTTGGCTTTGCCGCATATCTGAACTATCGGCTTGACAGATTCGAAATTGGTGTCGGACCGCAGTTCAACCATCTTTCAAACGGTGGAACGGACAGACCAAACAAAGGAGCTAACATGTTCGGACTTGGCGTAAAAGCCCGTTATTATTGTGATGACTACGAACGTGGCAGACAGTTCGCAAAGCCGAATTACGACAGTTGGAAACCATATTTCTATCCCGATGTTTCGTTCGGCGTAGGATTGAAGAGCCTGATAAGCGCGTATGAACATCAGGAAGCAAAAAATCCGGAAGAAAGAAGCTATTCAAATTTCTCGGTATATCCAACTTATAATGTATCAGTCGATTTGATGTACAAATATACGTTCAGGTATGCCGTCGGATTGGGCGTTGACTGCTCGTATGCACCATGTAATAACAAGATAAACGACATAGACCGTGCGACTGGAGTAGAAGTGAGAGACGCATCTCCGTGGTATGTCGGTGTGTCGGCAAAGCATGAGGCTTCTTACAAGAATCTTTCGGTAAACGTGGCTCTCGGCTTTTATCTTCAGCATCAGACAGGATATTGGGAACACAAGTATGAGCAGTTCTATTACGAGTTTCTTGGTGTAAGATACAGAATTCCAAAGGCTGGCGGATTGTATGCCGGATATCATGTCAAGGCACATCTAGGCAAGGCCGACCAACTTGAATTCAGACTCGGAATGGAATTAGGAAAGCATAAAAATGACAAAAGACAATAATTTTTAAGCACTTATATGTTATAAAATTATAATTTGTAAGATTTTTAAACAAAAAACTTATAGTTTTATTTTGTTGGTTCATTTGAAAAGCGTATCTTTGCATCTGAAAAAAAGAAAAATAATGAATAATCATGCACTACATATTATTTTGCTAAGCAATATTATTCTTCTGGCAAACGCTGGTGGAAGTGAGTATTGTGCATAATAGTGGTAGTAAAACCGATAGAAAGCCTTTCTCACTTCCGTTGTGCGAAAGGCTTTTTTGGTGAATGATTCTTCTGGTTGAAAAATGTTTTTGTAAAACTAAATTCATATGAGCGACAGATTATTTATTTTTGATACCACTTTGCGCGACGGCGAGCAGGTGCCGGGATGCCAACTTAACACTGTTGAGAAGATTCAGGTAGCAAAGCAGCTTGAGGCTTTGGGCGTAGATGTTATCGAGGCTGGATTCCCAATTTCGAGTCCGGGCGACTTCAATTCGGTTATAGAAATATCAAAGGCTGTTACATGGCCCACAATCTGCGCACTTACGCGTGCCGTAGAGAAAGATATAGAAGTTGCTGCCGATGCCCTGAAGTATGCAAAGCGCAAGAGAATCCACACGGGTATCGGAACTTCTGAGTCTCATATAAAGTACAAGTTCAACTCTACTCCCGAGGAGATTATTGAGCGTGCAGTTGCTGCCGTTAAGTATGCAAAGAGATTTGTTGAGGACGTAGAGTTCTATGCCGAGGATGCCGGCCGTACCGACAACGAATATCTGGCTCGAGTGGTAGAGGCAGTGGTCAAGGCAGGAGCAACCGTGGTGAATATTCCGGATACAACAGGATTCCGAATTCCGTTTGAGTACGGAAACAAGATTAAGTATCTGATGGAGCATGTTGACGGCTTGTCTTCGGGAAAAGCAATCCTTTCAACTCACTGCCACAACGACTTGGGAATGGCAACGGCCAATACTGTGGCTGGCGCGCTGAACGGTGCCCGTCAGGTTGAGGTAACAATCAACGGAATTGGCGAGCGTGCCGGAAACACATCGCTCGAAGAGGTTGCGATGATTTTCAAGACACATCCTGACCTTGGATTGGAGACAAACATAAACACAACAAAAATATATCAGACAAGCCGAATGGTTTCGAGCTTGATGAACATGCCGGTTCAGGCAAACAAGGCAATCGTTGGAAAGAACGCGTTTGCCCACTCTTCGGGCATTCATCAGGACGGTGTGCTGAAGAACGTCAAGACCTACGAGATTATGGATCCGAAGGAGGTCGGCATCAACGATAATGCCATCGTTCTTACGGCCCGTAGCGGTAGAGCCGCTCTGAAGCATCGTCTTTCTGTCCTTGGCGTTGAACTCGACGGTGAGAAACTCGACAGAACATATCAGGAGTTCTTGAAACTTGCCGACAAGAAAAAGGAGGTTAATGACGACGACATTCTGATGTTGGCTGGTGCCGACAGAGCATTGTCGCACAGCATCAAACTCGACTTCCTTCAGGTTACAAGCGGAATGGGCACTCGTCCGGTGGCGAGCATCGGTCTTGACATTGCAGGCGAGAAGTTCGAGGCGGCTGCAAGCGGAAACGGTCCGGTAGATGCTGCCATCAAGGCTCTGAAGACCATAATAAAGAGAGAGATGGTTCTGAAGGAGTTCACCATTCAGGCAATAAACAAGGGCAGCGATGATGTTGGTAAAGTTCACATGCAGGTTGAGTATGACGGCATGATGTACTACGGATTCGGAGCGAACACCGATATTGTTACGGCATCTGTCGAGGCTTATATCGACTGTATAAACAAATTCAGAAAATAACGGAAAGAATAAAATAAACAACGAAATAATGGCTAATACTTTATTTGACAAGATTTGGGACAAGCATGTAGTGCAGACTGTTGAGGACGGCCCTACACAGCTTTACATTGACAGATTGTACTGTCACGAGGTTACAACTCCACAGGCATTCGACACATTGCGCGACAAGGGCATAAAGGTTTTCCGCCCAGACCACATTTTCGCAATGCCAGACCACAATACACCTTCTGACCAGCAGGAGGTGATAAACGACCCTATCGGCCGTAAGCAGGTTGAGACTCTGAAGAAGAACTGCGAGGAGTTCGGCATCACACATTTCACAATGGGAACTAAGGACAACGGAATCATTCACGTTGTCGGTCCTGAAAAAGGTTTGTCTCTGCCGGGCATGACAATCGTCTGCGGCGACTCGCACACATCTACTCACGGAGCGGTTGGAGCTCTTGCTATGGGTATCGGAACAAGCGAGGTTGCCGAGGTTCTTGCAAGCCAGACAATTCTTCAGTCTAAGCCAAAGTCAATGCGCATAAACATTGAGGGCGAGTTGCAGCCGGGCGTTACAGCCAAGGACGTGGCTCTTTACATCATGGCTCAGATGACGACTTCAGGCGCAACTGGCTATGTTGTTGAGTATGCCGGTTCGGTAATCCGCAACATGTCTATGGAAGGTCGTCTTACATTGTCAAACCTTTCTATCGAGATGGGAAGCCGCGCTGGTATCATCGCTCCAGACGAGACAACATTCGCTTATCTGAAAGGCAGAGAGTATGCTCCAAAGGGCGAGGCTTGGGACAAGGCCGTTGAGGAGTGGAAGAAGTTGAAGAGCGACGACAATGCCGTATTCGACAAGGAAGTTACTTATAATGCTGCCGACATCGCTCCACGCATCACATACGGAACAAATCCGGGCGCAGGTATTGCCATCGACGGCAACATCCCTACTCTCGAGAGCATCCCGGAGGCTGAAAGAGCAGGATTCTTGAGCCAGCTTGAGTATATGCAGTTCAATCCGGGCGAGAAACTCGAAGGTCACCCAGTTGACTATGTGTTCCTCGGAGCATGTACAAACGGTCGTATCGAGGACTTCCGCGCATTTGCAAGCATCGTTAAGGGCAAGAAGAAGGCCGACAACGTTGTTGCATGGCTTGTTCCGGGCTCATGGCTCGTTCGCAAGCAGATTGTAGAAGAGGGCATCGACAAGATTCTTGAGGAGGCTGGCTTTGAACTGCGTCTTCCATCATGTTCGTCATGCCTTGCCATGAACCCAGACAAGGTTCCTGCCGGCAAACTGTCAATCTCTACAAGCAACCGTAACTTCGTTGGTCGTCAGGGACCGGGCGCAAGAACCGTTCTCTGCTCACCACTTGTGGCAGCCGCGAGTGCAATAACAGGAGTAATCACCGATCCAAGAAAACTTTAATTAAAGATGAAAGCAAAATTCAATATCATACAGTCAACATGTATTCCAATCGAGATAGACAATTGTAATACAGACCTTATCATCCCGGCACGTTATCTGGCATCGACTACACGCGACCCTAAGTTCTTTGGCGATGCCTTTATGCACGATTTGCGCTACGATGCAAACGACAAGCCTGTTGCCGACTTCGTTCTGAATCAGCCAGACTTCAGCGAGGCACCTCGCGAGGGCGTTCATGAAATCATTATCGGCGGTCAGAACTGGGGCTCAGGAAGTTCGCGCGAGCATGCAGCATGGGCTATTGCCGGCTACGGAGTTCGCGTGGTTATATCTTCGTCTTTCGCAGATATCCACCGCAACAACCTGCTCAACTGCTTCGTTCTTCCAGTAATCGTAAGCAAGGAGTTCCAGACAGATCTCTTCGCAACAGTAAAGGCTAATCCGAAGGCAGAGGTAAAGGTCGATGTGCCAAACCAGACTGTAACAAACCTTTCGACAGGCAAGAGCGAGAAGTTCGACATCAACGCTTACAAGAAGTATTGCCTGATGAATGCCCTCGACGATATCGACTTCCTTCTTGAAAACAAGGACAAGATTGAGGCTTGGGAGCAGAAGAATGCTTGATTAGTTTATGGAGAAACAGAGACAAGTACGCATTGAGATAATGGACACGACACTCCGCGATGGCGAACAGACCAGCGGAGTGTCTTTCGTGCCCCACGAAAAACTTATCATAGCCCGAACTCTGCTCAACGACCTCAAGGTAGACCGCATTGAAGTTGCTTCGGCCCGCGTCTCGTCGGGCGAGAAAGAGGCTGTTAAGCGAATCTGCCAATGGGCAGACAAGGCTGGAATGATTGACCGCGTTGAGGTGCTTGGCTTTGTTGACGGAACAACGTCACTCGACTGGATTAACGAGGTTGGATGCAAGTGCATCAATCTGCTGTGCAAAGGCTCGCTAAGACATTGCACCCAGCAACTGAAGAAGACTCCAGAAGAGCATCTTGCCGACATAAAAAAATCGCTCGAGTATGCCAAGAAACTCGGCATCTCGGTAAACGTGTATCTCGAAGACTGGAGCAACGGAATGAAGGACTCTCCCGAATACGTTTTTCAGATTGTTGATGCCCTGAAAGATTCGGGCATAAAGCGATACATGCTTCCCGACACGCTCGGAGTGCTCAATCCGCTTTCGTGCCTTGAATATATGCGAAAGATGGTGAAACGCTACCCCAACATGCATTTCGATTTCCATGCGCACAACGATTACGACCTTGCCATCTCGAACGTGCTTTCAGCCGTGCTGAGCGGATGCAAGGGGATACATACAGCCGTCAACGGACTTGGCGAGCGTGCAGGAAACGCTCCTTTGGCAAGCGTTCAGGCTATACTGAAAGACCATTTCAATGCCGAGACGAGCATCGACGAGAGCAAACTGAACGAGGCAAGCCGACTGGTTGAGAGTTATTCGGGCATCATCATTCCGCCAAACAAGCCAATTGTGGGCGAGAGCGTGTTTACGCAGGTGGCGGGCGTCCATGCCGATGGCGACAACAAGGACAATCTTTATTGCAACGACCTTCTTCCAGAGAGATTCGGCAGAAAACGTGAGTATGCGCTCGGCAAGAGCAGCGGAAAGGCTAACATCCTGAAGAATCTCGAGGAACTCGGAATGGAACTCACGCCAGAGCAGACGCGCAAGGTTACTCAGCGAATCATCGAACTTGGCGACAAGAAACAGCAGGTTACGCAAGACGACCTTCCGTATATTGTAAACGATGTGCTGAAACACGATGCTCCCGACGAGAACATCAAACTCCTAAGTTATGTTGTTACGACCGCTTACGGCCTGAAGCCGATGGCAAGCGTGAAACTCGAGATAAACGGCGAGACATACGAGGAGAATGCAAGCGGCGATGGTCAGTTCGATGCCTTTGTCCGTGCCGTGCGTCACATCTACAAAAACAAACTCGAGCGCAAGTTCCCTTGGCTCACCAACTATCAGGTAAACATTCCGCCGGGCGGTCGAACCGATGCTTTTGTGCAGACAACCATCGGCTGGACGTTCGAGGGCAAGGAGTTCAAGACACGCGGTCTTGACGCCGACCAGACAGAGGCGGCTATCAAGGCAACGATAAAGATGCTCAATCTTCTTGAAGACAAAGATAAAAAGTAACGATAAAAAAATATAAGACACAATGGAATTAAAGATTGCTGTATTGGCCGGTGATGGTATCGGTCCAGAGATTATGGAGCAGGGAGTGGCTGTAATGTCGGCCGTTGCCGAGAAGTTCGGACACAAGGTTTCGTACAAGGAGGCTCTTTGCGGTGCTCACGCTATCGACGAGGTGGGCGACCCATTCCCAGAAGAGACATTCAAGGTGTGCGAAGAGGCTGATGCTGTTCTTTTTGCAAGCGTTGGCGACCCTAAGTTCGACAACAACCCAACAGCAAAGGTTCGTCCAGAGCAGGGCTTGCTTGCTATGCGCAAGAAACTCGGTTTGTTCGCAAACATCCGTCCTGTAACAACATTCGACTGCTTGGTTCACAAGTCACCACTCAAGGACGAGATTGTACGCGGTGCCGATTTCATCTGCATCCGTGAACTTACCGGCGGTATGTACTTCGGAAAGAAGCAGGAGCCTACGGTAAATGCGGAAGGCGTTGAGGATGCTCTCGATACAAACTACTACAGCCGTCCTGAGGTTGAGAGAATCCTGAAGGTTGGCTATCAGTATGCTCGCCAGCGCAGAAAGCACCTTACGGTTGTTGACAAGGCAAACGTTCTTGCATCAAGCCGTTTGTGGCGTAAGGTTGCGCAGGAACTCGCTCCTCAGTATCCTGATGTTACGACAGACTTTATGTATGTTGACAACGCAGCAATGCGTATGATTCAGGAGCCTAAGTTCTTCGACGTAATGGTAACAGAGAATACTTTCGGCGACATTCTTACAGATGAGGGCTCATGCATTACAGGTTCAATGGGATTGCTTCCTTCTGCATCAACAGGTTCGTCAACTCCAGTATTCGAGCCAATCCACGGCTCATGGCCACAGGGCAAGGGCTTGAATATTGCCAACCCATTGGCACAGATTCTTTCTGTAGCAATGTTGTACGAGTATTTCGACCTCAAGGAAGAGGGCGCACTTATCCGCAAGGCTGTCGACGCATCTCTCGACCAGAACGTCCGCACTCCTGAGATTCAGGTTGAGGGCGGTGCTAAGTATGGCACAAAGGAAGTCGGCGCATGGATTGTCGATTTCATCAAGAAAGCATAATTTTTTATGACAAACTATAAGAGTGCGGATTCTTTGGGATTCGCATTCTTTTTCTTAAAACTTATACTATGAAACGTTTAATGCTTTTCGCCGCATGCATATTCTTTTTGCTAAATACTAATGCTCAGAAGAACAGATTAAAAAAGAGTGGCTGGCAGAACGTAATCGTCAGATAGAAAAATACGTGGTGAAAAACATAAGAGTGGCAACATTATAATCATCAGATAGCACCCAAAACAAACTCCAATGCTTAGTCGTATTCCTGAATGTGCCATGCCGCAAGCATCTTTTAACAATAGTTGCAAATGATATGATTATTTTTGCATCTAAGAGCCGAAATGTTCGAACTTTTGTGTAATTTTGCAGAAAATTGTGTAAAAAGATGAGAATACAGATTATAAACGGCCCCAATATCAACCTCTTAGGCAAGCGCGAGCCGGGGATTTATGGCGCCACATCATTCGAAGATTACTACAAAACTTTGTGTGAAAGATATCCTGACATCGAGTTTCACTACTACCAGAGCAACGTAGAGGGCGAGATGATTAACAAAATTCACGAAGTAGGGTTCGACTATGATGGCATTGTTCTGAATGCAGGTGCATACACCCATACATCTGTGGCTCTTCAAGATGCTCTTAGAGCAGTTACAGCCCCAACCATCGAGGTGCATATATCAAACGTGCACAAGCGCGAGGAGTTCAGACACAAGTCGTTCATATCATGCGCCTGCCTTGGCGTAATCTGCGGCTTCGGACTCGATTCGTACCGACTTGCAGTTGAGGCTCTTAAAGAACACTTGAAACACTGACACATACAATAAAACCAACCACCCATAGTAATAAACGAGTAAAAAATTACGGCTTATGATGTTAAAGCAGACAAAGATTGTGGCTTCGATCTCTGACGAGAGATGTGAGGTAGAATTTATTAAAGATTTGTTTGAGGCAGGTATGAACGTTGTTCGTATGAACACGGCACATGCCACTCGCGAGGGATTAACAAAGGTTATCGACAATGTGCGCGAAGTTAGCAACCGCATTGCCATACTTATTGACACAAAAGGTCCTGAGGTAAGAACAACAAAACTTGCCGAGGGCAACGAAGATATTATGTACAACATTGGCGACAAGGTTACCATCGTTGGCAATCCCGACCAGTTGAGTACAAAGGACGTTATCTCTGTTTCATATCCAAACTTCGTTAACGACCTTAAGGTAGGAAGTCTTATCCTTATCGACGATGGCGACTTGGAGTTGAAGGTTCTTGAGAAGAATGCCGACAGCCTTCTTTGCGAGGTTCAGAACGAGGCTGGTCTTGGCAGCCGCAAGAGCGTTAATGTTCCGGGCGTGCGCATCAACCTTCCTTCTCTTACGGAGAAAGACCGTAACAACATTCTGTTTGCTATCGAGAAGGATATCGACTTTATTGCACACTCATTTGTGCGCAACAAGCAGGATATCCTCGACATAAAGGAGATTCTCGATGCTCATCACAGCGACATCCGCATCATTGCAAAGATTGAGAATCAGGAAGGTGTGGATAATATCGATGAGATTCTTGCCGTTGCCGACGGTATCATGGTTGCCCGTGGCGACCTTGGCATCGAGGTGGCTCAGGAGAAGATTCCGGGCATCCAGCGTCAGCTTATCCGCAAGGCTATCTTGGCTCACAAGCCGGTTATCGTTGCAACTCAGATGCTTCACAGCATGATTAAGAACCCTCGTCCAACACGTACCGAGGTTACAGATATTGCAAATGCCGTTTATTTCCGCACATCAGCCTTGATGCTTAGCGGCGAGACTGCTTACGGTAAGTATCCTCTCGAGGCTATCCGAACCATGACAAAAGTGGCTTGCCAGGCAGAGAAAGATCGTCAGACTCAGTACGATATCCGTATTCCGCTTTCTGAGAACTGCGACCCTACTGAGTTCCTTTCAAAGCAGGCTGTAAAGGCTACCGTAAAGATGAATATCAAGGCTATCATCACCGATAGCTTCACTGGTAGAACAGCAAGATACATTTCATCTTTCCGCGGACCTGTCAATGTGTTGGCTATCTGCTACAAAGAAAAGACAATGCGCCAGTTGGCTCTTTCATACGGCGTTGAGGCTATCTTCTTGCCTGAGAGAGAGAACGGTCAGGAATACTACTTCGCAGGTTTGCGCAAGTTGCTTCGCGATGGTGTTCTTACTCCAAACGACTATGTGGCATATCTGAGTGGCGGCAAGTTGCATACAAGTACATCGTTCCTCGAAATCAATCAGGTTAAGGACGTGCTCGACAATGCCGAGGATTACGCTCTGCCAAACCAAAACCGCTATCTGTAATTTTCTATAAGGAATGAACTATGGTTGAGACGGACCAACTGGACGAATACATTCTTGAACATATAGACGAAGAGGGCGAATACCTTCACCGTCTGTACAGGGCCACTCATACGCAGTTGCTCAGACCGCGCATGGCTTCGGGACATCTGCAAGGAAGGCTCTTGAAGATGTTCGTCCGGATGGTTCGTCCTAAAAATATTCTGGAGATTGGAACTTACAGCGGATATTCGGCTCTTTGCATGGCCGAGGGACTCGAAGATGGCGGCAAAATCTACACCTTCGAGATTAACGACGAGCAGGAGGACTTTACTCGTCCTTGGTTCGAAAATTCGCAGTATGCCGACAAAATTGACTTCAGAATTGGTGATGCGCTCGAGCATCTTCCTGAGATGGACGTGATGTTCGATCTCGCCTTTATTGACGGCGACAAGCGCAAGTATGTTGATTATTATAATATGGTTATGCAGCACATGTCGGCCGGAGGATATATGCTTGCCGACAACACTTTGTGGGACGGACATGTTGCCGATCCGGCTTACGACAAGGATGCCCAGACGGTTGGAATAAGAGCCTTCAACGACTTGGTTGCGAAAGACGACCGCGTTGAGAAGGTTATTCTGCCTCTGCGCGACGGATTAACAATAATTAGAAAGAAATAGATTTATGGAAACTACAAGACAAAACAAAATTGCCCGACTTATACAGAAGGAGTTGAGCGATATATTCCAGAAGCAGACATCGGCTATGCGTGGTGTGCTTGTTTCGGTAAGCGCAGTCAGAATAAGCCCTGATATGAGCGTGTGCCGTGCATACCTCAGCGTTTTTCCGTCTGACAGAAACGAGGAGATTGTTAAGAACATCAACGATAATGTAAAGTCAATCCGATTCGAACTTGGCGGCCGTGTACGTCATCAACTTCGTATCATCCCAGAACTGAAGTTCTTCGTTGACGATTCTCTCGATTACATCGAAAATATTGATAAACTTTTGAAGAAGTGAGATTTCCTTTTTATATAGCAGTCCGTTATCTCTTCTCAAAGAAGTCGCATCATGCCATAAACATAATATCGGGCATCTCGGTTTGCGGAGTTACTGTTGCCACCATAGCCCTGATATGCACGCTCTCGGTGTTTAACGGCTTTCACGACATGGTCGCATCGTTCTTTACGTCGTTCGACCCAGAACTGAAGATTACTGCTGTAAAAGGAAAAAACTTCAAGGAATCTGAACTTGCCATCGACAAGGTTAGGCAGATTCCAGAAATCGTGGTGTGCACTCCATGCCTCGAAGATCAGGCTTTGCTGAGATATCGCGACCGTCAGCAGATGGTCACAATCAAAGGCGTTGACGAAAGTTTCCAGCGCCTTACATCGTTCAACGAGACGCTGTACGGCAACGGCTGCTTCGAACTTCAGGCCGATGTGCTTAACTACGGAATCCTCGGACTTGGCGTTGCTGCAAACCTGGGCACAAACGTCCGTTTTGACGAGCCTGTGCAGGTTTATGCTCCAACCAAGGGCGAGAAGGTTGATATGCTTCATCCCGAAGAAAGTTTCAATCAGGATGAGTTGTATTCGCCGGGCGTATTGTTTCAGGTGCATCAGCAGCGGTACGATTCGCATTATGTGATAGCATCTCTGCGATTTGCAAAGAAACTGTTCGACCGCGAAGGCGAACTGAGTTCCCTCGAACTGAAGGTTGCCGACGGCGTTGATGTTGAAATGGCAAAAGAAAAGGTTCAGCAGGCGATAGGCGACAAGTTCGTTGTGAAAGACAGATACGAGCAACAGGAGGATGTCTTCAAGATTATGAAGGTAGAGAAACTCATTTCATACGTTTTCCTCACATTCATCTTGGTTATTGCCTGCTTCAACATAATCGGCTCCCTGTCGATGCTCATTCTCGACAAGGAGAAAGATACGCAGACGCTCCGCAATCTCGGTGCATCCGACCGCCAGATTGCCCAGATTTTCATGCTCGAAGGCAGAATGATTTCAACCTTCGGAGCTGTGGCAGGACTCATCATCGGGCTGATTCTGTGCTATGCCCAGCAGACATTCGGCTTGCTCAGACTTGGCGACGAAGGCGGAAATTTTGTGGTAGATGCCTATCCCGTAAGCGTGCATTTTCTCGACGTGCTCGTTGTGTTCGTCACTGTGCTCGCCGTTGGATATGCGTCAGTCTGGTATCCTGTCAGATATATGTGTAAGAACCTGAAACAAAAATAAAAAGAAACAAAGATGAAAGGACTAGTGCAATATTCTCTGAATATAAACGGCAAGTTGCTCGATTTGTCCGAGCCTCAGGTAATGGGAATTTTGAACGTAACTCCCGATTCGTTCTATTCGGGCAGCCGAAAACAAACCGAGGACGAAATCGAATCCAGAGTAAGGCAGATAATTGGCGAGGGTGCATCGATAATAGACATCGGAGCATATTCGTCAAGACCGAATGCCGACGACGTCTCTCCTTCCGAGGAGATGGAACGACTTCGCAAAGGCCTGTCTGTAATACAGCGGGTTGCGCCAAATGCCATCGTGTCGGTCGATACATTCAGAGCCGACGTTGCCAAAATGTGCGTCGAAGAATACGGCGTAGGAATAGTAAACGATATCTCGGGCGGAATGCTCGACAAAGATATGTTTGCCACCGTTGCAAAACTCGGCATACCTTATATTTTGATGCACATGCAGGGCACTCCGCAGAATATGCAGCAGAATCCGCATTATGACGATGTCGTGAAAGAAGTCTTCATGTATTTCGCCGAGAAAGTGCAGCGGTTGCGCGATCTTGGTGTGAAGGACATAATCCTCGATCCCGGCTACGGCTTTGGCAAGACTGTCGAACACAACTACGAACTGATGAACCATCAGGAAGAACTGCTCGATTTCGGACTTCCTCTGCTCGTCGGAATATCTCGCAAGAGCATGATATACAAGGCTCTCGGCATCACTGCCGACGAAGCACTTAACGGAACCTCCGTCCTTAATACAATTTCTCTGCTGAAAGGTGCAAACATCCTGCGAGTACACGATGTAGCAACGTGCGTTGAAGTCGTAAACCTTATACAAAAACTATTGGCTAAATGATTCTTTTGAGTATTATAGAGTTCCATCTAAAGGATGCGATAGACATCCTGCTTGTTGCCATGATGCTGTACTATGTGTACCGCCTCATGAAGGCGAGCGGCTCTATGAATGCTTTCCTTGGAATTCTTTTTTTCATAATATTGTGGTTCGTGGTGTCGCGTTTGTTAGAGATGAAACTTCTCGGCGCAATCCTCGACAAACTCGTTAGCGTGGGCGTTCTTGCCCTCATCGTCATCTTTCAGGATGAAATCAGACGCTTCCTCCAGACCATCGGAACGCAGCGCAAGGCCTACTCGCTCTTCCGTCTTTTTCTTGGCAGAAGAAAGGATTCAAAGTCCGAACTTGCCATCGTTACTCCGATTGTCAGGGCGTGCCAGTCTATGAGTCGCCAAAAGGTTGGCGCGCTGATAATCATCGAGAAACACATGCAACTTGGCGACATAGTAAACACAGGCGAGGAGATTGATGCACTTGTAAGCGAGCGGCTTATCGAGAATATCTTCTTCAAGAACAGTCCGCTGCACGATGGCGCGATGATTATCAGTGGAATGAAAATACGCGCTGCCGGATGTCTTCTTCCTGTTGCGCACGACCAAGACATTCCAAACTGGCTCGGACTCAGGCATCGTGCCGCACTCGGAATTACTCAGGTGAGCGATGCCATGTCGATTGTAGTCAGCGAGGAGACTGGCGGAATAACAGTTGCCCGCCAAGGCTCTCTGTCGCTCGACATAACATCAGACGAACTCGACCGCCTTTTAATCGAAGTTTTATCGGAATAAAATATATAATTGTAGAAATGGATATTGCTGAATTACATAAGCTTTTTGTAAAGCATCTGACAATCACTACCGATACGCGCGATTGTCCCGAAAACTCAATTTTCTTGGCTCTGAAGGGCGAAACCTTCAACGGAAACGCCTTTGCCTCGGCTGCGCTTGAAAAAGGCTGCGCCTATGCCGTTGTCGATGAGGCTGAATATGCCAAGGCTGGTGATGCCAGATACATTCTTGTAGACGACTGCCTGAAGACCCTTCAGCAGTTGGCGCACTATCATCGCGAACAGTTCTCAATTCCAGTCATCGAAATTACCGGAACGAACGGAAAGACAACCACAAAGGAACTCGTTTCTGCCGTTCTTTCAACAGAATACAACGTACTCTTTACTCAAGGCAACCTTAACAACCATATCGGAGTGCCGAAAACATTGCTCCGTCTTACAGCCGAGCATCAGATTGCCGTTGTCGAGACTGGCGCAAACCATCCCGGCGAGATTAAGACGCTTGCCGAGATTGTAGATGCCGACTATGGTTTAATTACGAACGTTGGCAAAGCACATCTCGAAGGCTTCGGGTCGTTTGAGGGCGTAATTCGCACGAAAGGTGAGTTGTACGACTATCTTCGCACAAAGAACGGCAAGATTTTCATAAATCGCGACAACGAACATCTTGTCAGGATAGCTTCGGGGCTCGAACACATCGAATACGGCAGGACAGATGGTGCTGGAATCGTGGGCGAATTGCTCGATTGTTCTCCGTTCTTGAGTTTCAGATGGCGCGAGGGCGATTCAGAATGGAATAACGTAACGACGCATTTGATTGGCTCATACAATATCGACAATGCACTTTCTGCTGTTGCCGTTGGTCGCGAGTTCGGTGTTTCGGCTGGAAACATAAACGCGGCTCTTGAGAATTATGTTCCGACAAACAATCGCTCGCAACTTGTCAAGACGGCAGACAACACGCTTATTGTTGATGCCTACAACGCCAATCCAACAAGTATGATGGCTGCTCTCGAGAACTTCAAGCAGATGAATGCCGAGAACAAAATGCTTATCATTGGCGACATGAAGGAACTTGGCGTGGCAAGCGTGGCAGAGCACGAGAAAATTGTCAATTTCGTGTCGACAATGAGTCTGAAAGACGTGTGGTTGGTAGGAAGCGAGTTTGCAAAGGTCAGTCACCAGTATCGTACATTTGATAATATAGAAGAAATTACAGAATATATAAATAAATGTAAACCAACGGGTTGCACAATCCTGATTAAGGGTAGTAACGGAACAAAACTGTTTAAACTCCCAGATTTACTATAATTCATGTTGTAGAACATCTCGAAATGTTAAATATCAGATATTTAGGCTAAAAAAATGTTAAATAGTTTGGTGGAGTTGCATAAAAAACGTATATTTGCACGAATCCAAAAAAATATAAGTGATATTTTATTAAGAGACAATTAACTAATAATGAGTTTTAGCAAGAAAATACGAATATTAGCTTTTTCTATGTTGACTTTGTCAAGTGTTGCAGCATTTGGCCAAGATCTTATTGCGCGTCAGGCACCAATCGACCGCAAGATGCGTGCCGTTGATTCAGTGGCATTGCAGAACCTGATTAACGCCGAGAAGGGACAGTATGACGGTTATTCAATCTATCCAAACTGGAATACTCAGTATGTTCACGCTTATGGCGATGTTCAGATGCCAGACAGTTTCAAGATTGACCTCCGCGGATTTTGCATGCCTACAACAAGCCGGCAGATTACATCGCAGTTCGGTCCTCGTTGGGGAAGAACGCACAAGGGACTTGATGTGAAAGTTTACATTGGCGACACAATCCGCGCTGCCTTCGACGGCAAGGTGCGAGTTGTACGCTACGAGAGAAGAGGCTACGGAAAGTTCATCGTTATACGCCATCCAAACGGACTTGAGACTGTGTATGGACATTTGTCCAAACAATTGGTCGAGCCAGAGCAGGAAGTCAAGGCTGGAGACGTAATCGGACTGGGAGGAAATACTGGTCGTTCAACAGGTTCGCATCTGCATTTCGAGACTCGCCTGCTGGGTGAGGCCATCAACCCGAAGTTTTTGTTCGACTTCGAGAATCAGGATGTAACAGGCGACTTCTATGTATATCACAAGGCATCGTCACGCGATCACCGCCGCAAGGCATCGGCTCTTGCATCTGTCGGAATTGACGAGGTGAATGCCGCTAACGACATGGCTAATGAGACAGCTGAAGAGGCTGTTGCCGAAAAGCCAAAGCGTTCTGCGAGAGTACACAAGGTTAAGTCGGGCGATACTCTGTCGAAAATTGCATCTATGCACGGCACCACAATTGCAAAGTTGTGTAAGCAAAATCGCATAGCCAGAAACTCAAAGTTGCGTTTAGGTCAGATAATTCGATATTAAAAGACAAAAATATTAAGAAAAGAGTCTATAGGAGTTTTTACTATAGACTCTTTTTTTTAACTTTGCACGGATAAATTAAAAATGCAAGTGGTGGATACTCAGAAAGAATTTGTTGAGGTAATGGGCAAGTGCCGCGACCTCTTCTCGAAAAAGCTGAAAGACTATGGTGCGGCATGGCGCATCATGCGTCCGTCGTCGGTGACAGACCAGATATTCATAAAGGCTAACCGTATCCGCAGCATAGAAATAAAGGGCGAAGCGCTTGTAGATGAGGGAAAGATTCCAGAATACATCGGCATCGTAAACTATAGCATCATCGGACTTATTCAACTCGAATTGGGCTTTGCCGATACAGACGACCTCTCGTTCGACAAGGCGATGGAGTATTATGACAAGTACTCAAAGCAGGCTTTGGAACTAATGATAAGAAAGAATCACGACTACGACGAGGCTTGGCGCTCAATGAGATGTTCGTCGTGTCTCGACCTCATTCTGATGAAAATTTATCGCACAAAGCAGATTGAGGGCAACGACGGAAAGACTATCGTTTCTGAGGGCATCGATGCTAACTATATGGACATGATAAACTATTCGGTGTTCTGTCTGATAAAACTCGGATTCTGTGAAGTCGCAGATTAATAACATACTTCTAAACTGGTGGGTTAACATCAGCAGGTTTATTTGCGCTGCGGTGTTCCTGTTCTCTGGTTTCGTAAAGGCTGTCGACCCCGTAGGCACCCAGATTAAGTTTCAGGACTATCTTGCGGTGGTTGGAATGGAGAATAAGATTCCCGACACGCTGCTTCTGTTCGGAGCCATCGGACTTGCCATGTTCGAGTTTGTGCTGGGAATCTACTTTCTGTTTGGCATCCGACGTAAGTTTGCAACCGTAATGCTGCTGCTGTTCATGCTCGTGATGACTCCGCTGACGCTCTATCTGGCGATAGCCGACCCTGTGAAGGACTGCGGATGCTTTGGCGATGCCGTGAAGTTGACAAACTGGCAGACGTTCTACAAGAACGTGGTTCTGCTAGTGTGCGCGATTTCGCTATACAAGTGGTCCCTGAGAATGTTGAGATTCCTTACCGAGAGTACGCAGTGGCTCGTGTCGCTGTTCTCGATTGTGTATATTCTGGTAACATCGATATATAGCCTGAGATACTTGCCGATATACGATTTCAGACCGTACAAGGTAGGTGTGAACATTGCCAAGGACATGGAGATTCCCGAAGGTGCTCCAAGGGCAGAATACGAAACGACATTCTTCCTCGAGAAGGACGGAAAAGTCGAGGAATTCTCGCTCGAGAACTATCCCGACAGCACATGGAAGTTTGTAGACAGCAAGTCGGTTCTTGTTAAGGAAGGCTTCGAACCGAAGATTCAGAACTTCTCGATTTCGACCTTGGCGGATGGCGAAGACATCACGGACGATGTCCTGTCTTACGAAGGATATACGTTCTTGCTTATCGCTCCGTATCTTGAAAAGGCTAACGACAGTTCCATCGACCTGATAAACGAGTTGTACGATTACAGCCACAAGTACGGATACCGCTTCTACTGCCTTACATCGTCAACGGGCAGTGCCATAGAAAAGTGGATTGACGAGACAGGCGCGGCATATCAGTTTTGCAATACCGATGCTACAACGCTGCAAACAATGATACGTTCAAATCCGGGGCTTATGCTCCTGAAGAACGGAACGATTATAAACAAATGGTCGAGCGTAAGTCTGCCAGACGAGTACGAACTTACTGCTCCGCTCGACAAACTGCCGGTGGGCAAGATTCACAGACACGGGTTCTACGAAAAGACCATGTGGATGTTTGCATGGTATCTGATTCCGCTGCTCGTGCTTACCATCCTCGACCGAATGGGATGGCTTGCGATGCTTGTGTATCGCCGCCGCAAACGCAGAAATTATTTGAAAAATTTATCTAACCTTTTAATAAAAAAGTAGAAAAAATGAGACACAAAATTGTTGCTGGAAACTGGAAGATGAACAAGAATCTTCAGGAAGGCGTAGAGTTGGCAAAGGAGTTGAACACAATGTTGGCTGCTGACAAGCCAAATTGCGATGTAGTAATTTGCACTCCATTCATTCACTTGGCTTCAGTTGCTCAGGTACTCGACCAGAACGTAATCGGTCTTGGTGCAGAGAACTGTGCAGACAAGGTATCTGGTGCTTACACTGGCGAGGTTTCTGCCGAGATGGTTAAGTCAACAGGTGCACAGTATGTAATCCTTGGTCACTCAGAGCGTCGCGAGTACTATCACGAGACTCCAGAGATCTTGAAGGAGAAGGTTCTTCTTGCACAGGCTAACGGCTTGAAGGTTATCTTCTGCATCGGCGAGAGCTTGGCAGAGCGCGAGGCTAACAAGCAGAACGAGGTAGTAAAGGCAGAGCTTGAGGGTTCAGTATTCAACCTTTCTGCTGAGGATTTCTCAAAGATTATCATCGCTTACGAGCCAATTTGGGCAATCGGTACAGGTAAGACTGCTACATCAGATCAGGCAGAGGAAATCCACGCTTACATCCGTTCAGTAATCGCTGACAAGTATGGCAAGGAAGTTGCAGAGAACATCTCAATCCTTTACGGAGGTTCATGCAAGGCTTCAAACGCTCCTGAGTTGTTTGTTAAGCCAGATATCGATGGTGGCTTGATTGGCGGTGCTTCTTTGAAGGCTGCTGATTTCAAGGGTATCATTGATGCTTGGAAGAAGTAATAACTGAATTTATGAAAAATAAGTGTTACAGGCTCGCGGCTCTGGCCGGTGCTTGTAACACTTTTAACAGTATTAGGTATGAGACTGATTTTATCGGCTGTTTTATTTGTAATATCCACTTGCGCCTTTGCGCAGAATTCGTTCACAAACCATCTTGAAAAGAAGGAGATGAACTGCGGAGTGGTTACCGTTAACCAGAGCAAGGAGATTGAGGCTCTTGTAAACGGAACTAGCACCGTATGCCCTTCGGCAACTTCGGAAACGACGGCGGCGCAGACGGCTGAGAGCGGAACAGATGCAACGCCCGACGGCAAGAAACTGAAGACATCGGGCTACCGTATTCAGGTCTACTCAGGTGGAAACTCACGAAACGCCAGAGCCAATGCCTATGCTGTGGCTGAAAAGGTAAAAAGAATGTTTCCCGAACTGAACGTGTACACGCACTTTGCATCGCCGAGATGGATATGCCGTGCGGGCGACTTCAAGACATACGAGGAAGCCAACGACGTGCTTCAGCAGATGCGCGAGACTGGTGCACTTACGGGAATTTCAATTGTTAAGGATCAAATCGTATTATCATTATGACAGACGACAACAAGTTAGAGGAGTTGGCATATCACTACAAGAAGATTCTTACGCTTCTTGGCGAGGATGCCGAGCGCGAAGGCCTTGTAAAAACTCCTATGCGCGTTGCCAAGGCAATGGACACGCTGACACGCGGCTACACAATGAACCCTGAGGATATTCTGAACTCTGCTAAGTTTAAGGAAGAGTACAGTCAGATGGTAATTGTAAAGGACATCAACTTCTACTCAATGTGTGAGCATCACATGCTGCCATTCTACGGCAAGGTTCATGTGGCTTACATTCCCAACGGATACATCACCGGACTGAGCAAGATTGCGCGCGTGGTAGATGTATTCTCGCATCGTCTTCAGGTGCAGGAACGCATGACACTCCAGATTAAGGAATGTATTCAGAATGCCCTTAATCCGCTTGGCGTTATGGTTGTTGTTGAGGCTAAGCACATGTGCATGCAGATGCGCGGCGTTGAGAAGCAGAACTCGATAACCACTACGAGCGACTTTACCGGCGCGTTTAATCAGGCAAAGACTCGCGAGGAGTTCCTGAACCTTATTCGCGGTTCCAAAAACGAGTTATAAGCAGTATTTTACAGTTCTGTCGCCAAGTTCCTTGGCGAGCAGATTCTGTATTTTTGACAGATTCTGGAACTGCTTCATAAGGTCGAGCACACGGTCGCTGTCGTTGTTGATGGTGGCTATTTTCATCTGCGTCTTTATGTCGTCCATCTTTCTTGTTATGAAGTCGTTCTTCAGGTCGTTGATGATGTGCGGAACGATGTCGAACAAGATTTCTTCATCGTTCAGAATCTTTTGTCCTTTAGAGTGATACTTGCTAAGTTGATAGCGGTCGCTCTGCAAATCGGCTGCAAGTATACTAATCTCTTGGTTTGGGTGAAATCCGAAGAATCTTTTAGCCGAGAAGCCTTCGTCGTTTAGATGCTGAATTCCTTCGTCGAGAATCTGCTTGTATTTAGGATTTGTAAAACTCAGATTGTCGCGCTTGAATTCTTCTGAGATATACTCGATTACGGAAATTGGCTTTTCGTTTCCTTCCTCGTCTTCATCAACATAGACATTTTTTTCTCCGTATCTTACAATGCAGGTTGCCAGCATCCTCTCCTTAATTTCGGTGCTGTTGTTAGTCTTGCTGTTTATGAAATCGGCAATCTCCGCGTTCTGCGGCATGATTAGTTGAGGTGCGCCCTGCTCTTGCGCCTCTACAGCCTGTGCTTCCAACACCTCTGGCGGAACTGGCATCTGCTCGCCTGAAACCGACGCATTCCCGTTTTCCTCGCGCTGTTTGCGAGCCTTCTCGGCGGCAGCCTGTTTTTCGGTCTGCTGCTTGTTCTGTATTCGAGCCTTGTTTACGGCATCTACGAGAACCATCTCGCTGATTTTCAGAAGTTGGGCACATTCGGTGATGTATATGCTTCGCGTAACTCCTTCGGGAATTACCGATATGCTTTTTACAATGTCGTTGATTACGTTGGCGCGCTTTATCGGGTCGTTGCCTGCCGATTGCAGCAAGTGGTTGGTAATGAATACGATGAAGTCTGTCTGATTATTCTCGATGTATTCTTTGAACTCCGTGGCGTTGTGCTTGCGCGCAAAGCTGTCGGGGTCCTCATCTTTAGGCAGAAGGAGAATTTTTACGTTCATTCCCTCGGTCAGAAGCATGTCCGTTCCGCGCTGGGTGGCATGGATTCCGGCATCATCGCCATCGTAGAGAAGCGTGATGTTCGATGTAAATCTGTGCAGAAGACGCACTTGCTCCATTGATAGAGCCGTGCCCGAGTTTGCCACTACGTTCTCGATGCCGCACTGGTGCATAGAAATCACATCGGTGTAGCCCTCGACCATGAAAACCCGGTTTTCCTTGGCTATTGCCTTCTTTGCCTGATACAAGCCGTAGAGTTCCCTTCGCTTGCTGTATATTGAAGATTCGCTCGAATTGACGTATTTTTGGTTTACGCCCTTTGTTGCAGCATCGAGCACACGACCGCCGAAAGCCACAACCTTTCCGCTCACCGAAATCCACGGAAACATTACGCGACCGCGGAAAGTGTCGTACAGCGAACCGTCTTCTTTCTGCTTGCAGATGCTTGTGGCAAGAAGGAATTTCTTGTCAAATCCGTGTGCGATAGCCTCTTTTGTAAGTGCGTCGAACGAGTTGAGGCTGAAGCCCAGCTGGAATTTCTTTATGATGTCGTCTCTGAATCCGCGCGACCTGAAGTAAGCCATTCCGATGGTCATTCCGTCGACGCTGTTGTAGAGATTTGAGTGGAAGTAGTCGCGTGCCCATTCGTTTACGATGAACATACTTTCGCGTTCGCTCTGTGCCTGTTTCTGCTCGGCTGTGAGTTCCTTCTCCTCAATCTCGATGTTGTATTTCTTGGCAAGCCATCGCAGAGCCTCGGGGTAGGAGAACTGCTCGTGCTCCATCAGGAAATGAACCACGTTTCCGCCTTTTCCGCACGAGAAACACTTGCACACGCCCTTTGCCGGAGACACCATGAACGACGGCGTCTTCTCGTTGTGAAAAGGGCAGAGACCCTTGTAGTTTGCTCCCGACCTTCGCAGCGTTACGAATTCGGAAACAACGTCTACAATGTCGGCTGTGTTTATAATTTTATCGGCTGTGGCTTGATCAATCATGTTGGCAAAGATAGTGCTAATTTTGTTATCAGATTAGGATTTCTAACCAAATGATGTCAAAAAAAATCCCTTTTATCGAAAAAACATCAAAAAGTTTGCTGATGACATAATATTTCATTATTTTTGCTCGTCTTTATAAAACCGTAATATAGTGCGGTTGTAAAATCTATCGTTATATGCATCAGTTAAAGATTAACAAAAGTATCACCAACCGAAGCAGTGCTGCTTTGGACAAGTACCTGTCTGAAATCGCAAAGGAACCGCTTCTTACAGTAGATGAAGAAGTTGAGTTGGCACAGCGAATTCATTCGGGCGACAAGGAAGCGTTGGACAAGCTTGTACGCTCAAACCTTCGTTTTGTCGTGTCTGTGGCAAAGCAGTATCAGAACGGTGAACTGACACTTTCTGACTTGGTAAACGAGGGCAATGTAGGCTTGATTAAGGCTGCCGAAAAATTTGACGAGACACGCGGTTTCAAGTTCATCTCATACGCCGTGTGGTGGATTCGTCAGAGCATTATGCAGGCTCTTGCAGAGCAGTCTCGCCTTGTGCGCCTTCCGCTTAATCAGGTTGGTCTTCTGAACAAGATTAACAAGACAATTGCCGATTTTGTTCAGGAACACGAGCGCCAGCCATCTCTGCACGAACTGGCAAGGCTTGTCGATGTAGACGAAAGCAAGATTGCTGAGACACTAAGCGCGTCAAGTCGTGGAGCATCGCTCGATGCACCTTTCCAGGACGGCGAAGAAAACAGTCTTATCTCAGTGCTTTCAGACGACAATGCGCCTGCGGCAGACAACGGCATGGATCTTGAATCGCTCAGCACAGACCTTGAGCAGATTCTGAAAGAACTGAAGCCTCGTGAGATCCAGGTGCTTAAGATGAGTTTCGGTATCGGCTGCAACGAAAAGACTCTTGAAGAGATTGCCGACACTCTCGGACTTACACGAGAGCGCGTGCGCCAGATTAGAGAAAAGTCGTTGAAGAAGTTGCGCGATACGGCAGGTGCTGACATGTTGCGTAAGTATTTGGGCTAATTTTATGATGATTAAAAAGTTACTGGCAGCCTTTGCGGGCTGCCTTTTAATTTCAACAAACGCGGCGGCGCAGACAACGGCTCACATTCCATCGGCAAACGAGGTGGGCGCAATTGTATGTCCCGATACGATAGCCGAGGTTCGGGCTCCTTTCGGGATGCTTCGGGTTAGTCGCCCGGTTTTTCCGTCAAGGTCGGTGAACATCGCAAAGAGCGGTGCGAAGAAGAACGTACTTTGCACGGCGGTTATCCAGAAATGTATCGACAAACTCTCGGCCAAGGGCGGCGGAAGAGTAATCGTTCCTGCCGGAACATGGCTCACGGGTCGCATCACTCTGAAAGACAATGTTGAACTTCATCTGCAAGAAGGAGCTGTACTTCAGTTCAGCGACAAGATAAAAGATTATCTGCCAGCCGTATTCACCCGAAACGAAGGCGTTGAACTTTACTCGCTCGGCTCGCTAATATATGCCAACGGCGCAACGAATATCGCCCTCACTGGAAAAGGAAAACTCGTTGGCCCGGGCAAGGAGAACGAGATTTACGCCCAGCGAATGGACGGTATCGTAATCGAGAATTTCATCAGACTTGACAGTCAGGTAGAGAAGCGAGTTTTCGATGGAAAAAGCCTGAAGGACAATCCTGCGGTTACGTTCAACGGCACGGAGGAGAAGAATATGAATGCAAT
Organism: Bacteroidales bacterium KHT7; assembly: GCA_900102385.1. GTDB lineage: Bacteria > Bacteroidota > Bacteroidia > Bacteroidales > Bacteroidaceae > Ga6A1. The sequence continues at coordinate 25,763 of FNBQ01000031.1, forward strand.
TTTTCTGCCGATGTTCTTTGCTCCGATGAACTGTAAAAACGTGCTTGTCGAGGGCGTTACGTTCGAGAATTCAATCTTCTGGAACATCGTTCCGGTTTATTGCGAGAACGTTATTATCCGCGGATGTTCGGTAGACAGCAACGGCGGAAGAACAGACGGTATCGACATCGAATCGTCGAAAAATGTTCTGATTGAGTATGTTACGCTTGCCTGCGGCGACGATTGCTTTACAATTAAATCGGGCCGTGCCGAGGACGGTTTGAGAGTGAACAAGGCTTCGGAAAACATCGTAATCAGATATTGCCTTGCACAGCGAGGCCCCGGCGGAATGACCATCGGAAGCGAGACTGCCGGATGGGTGCGCAACGTGTATATGCACGACTGCGTGTTTCATTCTCCGCTCAACGGATTCTATTTCAAAACCCGAAGAAACCGCGGCGGTGGCGGCGAGAACATGACTTTCGAACGCATCAGAATGATTTCGCCCAAGCGCGCCTTTCGTTGGGATATGCTCGGCTCGCCGATGTATATGGGCGAACTGGCAAACCGACTTCCAATCCGTCCGATTGTGCCGCTCACTCCGGCGTATCGCCACTTTACGATGAACGAGATTCTGGTTGAAAAGTGCAAGACGCTCATTGCGGCAACCGGAATTCCCGAAAGTCCGGTTGAGGACGTGAAAATATCGAATCTCGAAGCGCAGTGCGACGAGGAACTCGAACTTAGCGATGTCCTCAACTTCTCGATGAAGAATTGTGTTATTAACAGCAAAAAATAAAAACAAAAATATATGGAACAGAATCTTTTGATTTACAATACGCTCACCCGAACAAAGGAGCTTTTCAAGCCCCTTACTCCCGGAAGAGTGGGAATGTATGTGTGCGGTCCTACGGTTTATGGCGACGCGCATCTGGGACACGCACGTCCTGCAATCACATTCGATATTCTTTTTCGCTACTTGCAGCACATTGGCTACAAGGTTCGCTATGTCCGCAACATTACCGATGTAGGTCATCTTGAGCACGATGCCGACGATGGCGAGGACAAGATTGCAAAGAAGGCTCGTCTTGAACAGTTGGAGCCTATGGAGGTGGCTCAGTATTACACCAACCGCTTTAATGCGGCAATGGCTAAACTGAATGTTCTTCCGCCAAGCATCGAGCCTCACGCAACGGGTCATATCATAGAGCAGATTCAGCTTGTCAAGGAGATTATGGACAACGGATATGCTTACGAGAGTCAAGGCTCTGTTTATTTCGATGTTGCAAAGTATAACAAAGACCATAAGTACGGCATCCTCTCGGGTCGTGACCTTGAGAATGTGAAAGATAACAGCCGCGAACTTGACGGACAGAGTGAGAAACGCAATCAGGCTGACTTTGCTCTGTGGAAGTGCGCCCAGCCAGAACATATCATGCGCTGGCCGAGCCCTTGGAGCGACGGATTCCCAGGCTGGCACTGCGAATGTACGGCAATGGGACGCAAGTATCTGGGCAATCATTTTGATATCCACGGAGGAGGAATGGACTTGATTTTCCCTCATCATGAGTGCGAGATTGCGCAGGCTGTTGCAAGTCAGGGCGACCAGATGGTTCACTACTGGATGCACAACAACATGATAACCATCGACGGAAAGAAGATGGGCAAGAGCTACAACAACTTCATCACGCTCGACCAGTTCTTTACCGGCGACCATCCTCTGTTGCAGCGTCCTTATTCGGCAATGACCATCCGTTTCTTCATCCTTCAGGCACAGTATCGCAGCACCGTAGATTTCAGCAACGATGCTCTTCAGGCAGCCGAGAAGGGAATGCAGAGACTCTTCGAAGGACTCGACGCTCTCGACCGCATTGTTCCGTCGGCATCAGGCTCGGTTGAGATGAAGTATGTTGATGAACTCCGCCAGAAGTGTTACGACTCGATGAACGATGACTTGAATACACCTATCGTCATCAGCCTTCTGTTTGATGCCTGCCGTGTAATCAACACTATCGTAGACAAGAAGGCAACCATTACAGCCGATGTTCTTGAGGCTCTGAAGCAGTTGTTCCACACATTCGTATTTGATATTCTCGGACTGAAGAAGGAAGAGGGCGGCAACAGCGCGCGCGAGGAGGCTTTCGGCAAGGTTGTAGACATGCTTCTTGAGCAGCGTGCCAAAGCAAAGGCCAATAAGGACTGGGCTACAAGCGATGCCATACGCGACAATCTGGCGGCACTCGGCTTCGAGATTAAAGACTCGAAGGATGGTGCTACTTGGAAGTTGAACAAGTAAAATGACATCTTGACATGTACAACGTAAGCAAGTATTTCATGATTGCGTCTGCAATCTTCAGCCTGATATGCTGCGGTGGTGCGGTATGGGCTGGCATCAAACTGAACAACGACAGCACATGCTACTTCATGGCGCTGATATTCTTGGTAGCCTTCGTCTGGCTTGCCTTGTCTATCAAGAAGATGGGCAGCAACGATTAGCAAGATGTACATTTGTAAAAATTAAATCCTCCAATGACCAACATTGGAGGATTCCTTTTTTCGAAATAAACAAGAGTGTTGCACAAATTAAGGTTTAGGTTGCAAAACTATCATAAAAAAACTAATCACTAATAATTACATATCTATGAATCTAATTCCTATCTATTGTGATGACACGCCAATGACATGTTTGTGACATCAGAAATCATTTTTTTTTATGATTTTGTTGCAAAAAATGTTGGTGTCGTGAGTTGAATCTGTTTACTTTGCATTGTAATCATGGGTTATTGCCTATAAAAATGATATGAGGAAAATATTATACACATTTGTTTTATTAACATTCTCGGTGTTTGTTATGTGTTGTTCTTCAAAAACCGAGGGTGAGAAATCTTGCAAGGAATCACGGCATAACTTTGATGCTATTCATTTAAACGATAGCGCGCTTATGTTGATGCAGTCCGTTGATTCAACAAAGATAAGAATAGCTATACAATTATTGGATAGTGCTATATCTATTGACACGATACAATGCGACAGACGTAGTTTCTATTGGAATAAAGCTGGCGCATATGCTATTTTGGGCGACTCTGTTAGGTATGAAAAAGACATGGAAACTGCCATGAGCCTTCTTCCTTCAGATAATTTACTAAGACTGGTTTTTTACGGAAAAAAATATAAAAAGGCAAACAAAAGCGATTCCTCAGCGTACTATTTGTCCCGAGCTATATTTTTATGCGATAGTCTGTTAGAAAAGAAATATGATGAAAGTGTAGTTTTTTCCAAGGTTACAGCCTTGTCTCTTTATAAGGGGGATATGGCAGCCAAAAGGTGTTTGACGGAGGCATTGTCAAAGCATCCCGAAAGTGTACTTCTAAGCACGATAAATGAGAATTGGAACTATAAAAAACAAACTTTTGATGGATTTATGAGTAATTGGCAGCGAAATGGTATTCCTATTGAAAACGAATGAGATTTAATACAGATATATGACTTTTGTGCCTAAAAGCCATAAAAAACGCATCGCCTAAGAAAATCTTGTAAGGCGATGCGTTTTCAGTTTTATTTGCCAAACACGAGACTAAAAGTGAAGTTGCAGAACGTAAGGTCGTTCTTAAACAGATTGTGGTTTATTCCGTCGTCGTATTTGTCGCAATACTCGTAATCGTCGTCGCAACCAATCTTGTCGGGGTTGAACAGACGGAAATCATCGTTCACAAACCAGTTGGCCGTTTGAATGTCGGCTCGCACGCTGCCCGACAGATTGCCGGTTATAGGAAATTCGTAGCCCAGAGTGAATGATATTCCGCAGTAGTTTTTCGAAATATTGTTAGAGTAATAGTTGTATCGGCTGTTGATGTTGTAAACCCTGTCCTGATAGTTGAACAGACCAACGCCGAGGTTGAAGAACAAGGCATCTCTGTTCATTACATAGCGCAGGGTAAGTGCCGGACGGATAAAGTGGACGTGCGCCTTGTCCTTGCCCTTCTGAATGTTGTTGTAGTCGTATTGCAGACCGAGGGCAAACCACTCGCAGAAGTAGAAGCGTGAATCCATATTAAGGTTGTAGCCAAGACGGTTGCCGTTCTTCTCGAAGAAACTGTAACTGGCATTTGTCTTTGCTGCTGAGGCCGATAAGCCGCCGCCCACTCCGACGCTGTATAATTCTGGCAGATTTTGCGCCTTCAGACTGACGGCGCACATTGAAAACAATGATACACAAATGAGTTTTTTAAGTGATTTGTTCATAATAATATAAAAGATAGTCATATTTGGCTGCAAAACTACAAAATTAAACTGAATAATTGAGCAATTTGAGAGTTGAAAATTGAAAAACTGATTCAAAATCTATTTGACAATTTGAGAGAAAATTGAAAGGCCCTATGAGAAGAGCGAAAGCAATTCTCAACTTAGAATAGCTCGAACCTTTCGGCTTGCTTGTCCGAACCTTCCCTGAACCTTCCCCGTAGCTACTCCGTTCCTACCCCGTAGCTACCCCGTAGCTACCTCGTACCTTGAACCTATCTTCCGGCTTACTTTCCCGTATCCTGAACGTACCTTGAACGAACCTTTCGGCTTGCTTGCCCCTTGCTACCCCCTTACAGTCGGCTTACTATCGGCTTACTTCAAAAACATTACCAATTAACAAATCAGAAAAGAACTTTCAACTTTCGATTTTCAATTCTCAACTAAAATAATTGTCAATTGTCCATTGTCAATTGTCCATTCAAAAAAACAAGTCAAATTTGCCGCATGATGCAATAATAAAGCCGATATTTCCGTTATTCTGAAAATATACTCAGAAAAGATGAACAAATTATTTGCCACTATAATCGCATTGCTGCTGTCGGCAACCGCAATGGCGCAAACATACGAACAACTTGTAGAAAAAGCCGAGAAATACGCAAAGTCCGACAGTCTTGTCAAGGCAGAAGAACTGTACAAAGAGGCTCTGAAACAGAATCCGTACAAGGGAAGCAATGCCCTCGTCTTTTCAAACCTCGGAAAAGTTCAGGAGGCGCAGGGCAAAAACAAGGAAGCACTCGAATCGTACACATACGCCGTAAACATGGCACCGACGTCTGTTCCGCTTAGGCTTAACCGCGCCGGGTTCTACCTTCAGCAGAATGCCTTGGACAAGGCTCTGCTCGACTATACTTACGCGCTCGACATCAACCCAAAGACGAAGGAGGCACTTCTCTATCGCGCCTATATCTATGTAAGGCGAAGGGAACTCGACAAGGCAAAGCGCGATTATACCGAACTCTTGGCAATAGAGCCGAACCACTACGAAGGAGGGCTCGGCATGGCTCTGCTAAACGAAAAACTCGGAAAGCGTCGCGAGGCGATAGAGCAACTTACCAATATGCTCGTTGCCTATCCCGAAAAATCCGAACTTTATCAGGCAAGGGCTGAGATTGAACTTGCGCTCGAACAGAACGACATGGCTCTGCTCGATGTTGAACAGGCTCTGAAACTATCGCCCGGCGATGCCGAACTGTACGTATTCAAGGCTCAGATTCACCTTGTTATGAAGAACAAGACGCAGGCACGCGCCGATTTGGACAAGGCCGTTTCGCTTGGCATAAACCGTGCGCAGGTTGCCGAGATGTATAAGCGGTGCAAGTAAACTACAACTTTCCCATTCCTTTGTATTGCCTGATGAGACTTACAAAATCCTTGCCGTAGCGTTCTTTCTTAAACTCGCCGATACCGCTAATCTCGCCAAATGCGTCGAGCGATGTAGGCTGAATGCTTGCAAGCAGATGCAAAGTCTTGTCGTTAAGAATGATGTAAGCCGGAAATCCCTGATTGTCGGCAAGTTGCTTGCGCAGTTCGCGCAGATGGTCGAAGAGGGTAGAATCTTCCTCGCCTGGCTCAAAGTTGGCAAGCACAGGTATGATTGGCGTTTTTGCGGTGCGCTTGCGAGTCTGTCTCTCTGGCTCTTCGGGAGCGAGTTCGGCAAGCATCGCCTGCTTTCTTCCAAACAGAATGTCCTTGCCCAGAGGAGTTATTACGATTCGGTTATTCTCGTTGTACATTATTTCAAAAAATCCGAGTTGAAGCATCTGCAACAGATAGTCGAGCCAGTTTCGTGCTGGAACATCCCGACCAACGCCGAAAGTCTTCAGTTGCTCGTAGCCCTTGCCCACGACGTTCTGGTTAAGGTTTCCGCGCAGAATGTCGATAAGCAGATTGATGCCGATGCGCTCGTTGGTTCGTGCCACCGCGCTGAGAGCCTTCTGCACAAGGATTGAGCCGTCGAACATCTTGGGCGGATTTTTGCAGACGTCGCAGTTTCCGCAGTTACATTCGGTTGTCTCGCCAAAATAGTTTAGCAGAATTCGGCGGCGGCAGTGGCTCGCCTCGGCATATTCCTGAATGCGCTTCAGTTTTTCTATGTTGATGTCCTTCTGGCCGCTTTCCTCGGCAAATTTCTTCTGCTGAATAACGTCGGCAATGCTGTAGAACATTATCGTCTCGGCTTTCAGACCGTCGCGCCCCGCACGACCAATTTCCTGATAGAATCCTTCCATGCTCTTTGGCATGTTGTAGTGTATAATCCATCGCACGTTGCTCTTGTCTATGCCCATTCCGAAGGCTACGGTAGCCGTAACCACTTGCAGGTTGTCGTGAATGAAATCTTCCTGAACCGCATCGCGCTCCTTGCTCGAAAGCATGGCGTGATAAGGCTTTGCGTTTATTCCGTTTTTCTGAAGCATCTCAGCCACCTTTTCGGTTGTGTTTCGGCTAAGACAGTATATTATTCCACTTTCGCCGGCGTGGTTTTCGATAAACTGTACAATCGTCTTGTCCTTGTGCTTCTTGTCCATTCCGCGGCGCACGTCGAGGCTGATGTTTGGTCGGTCGAACGAACTGATGAAAATCTCGTTCTCGCTTATTCTCAGCCCAAGTTGAGAGATTATGTCCTTGCGCGTAGTCTTGTCGGCTGTGGCGGTGAGAGCCACAATCGGCACGTTTGGGAAACATTCGTGCAGCGAACTCAGTTTTGCGTATTCTGGACGGAAATCGTGTCCCCATTGCGATATGCAGTGAGCCTCGTCGATGGCAAAGAGAGATATGTTTATATCTCTTAGCAGATACGGAATTTCGAGCAGCAGCCGCTCGGGCGAGATGTACAGAAGTTTGATGCTTCCGCTGAGACATTGCTGGCGCACTCTGAAGTTTTCATTTTCGTCGAGGTTGCTGTTAAGTGCCGCTGCCGGAATGCCGTTGGCAAGCAGCGAGTCCACTTGGTCTTTCATAAGCGATATTAGAGGCGAAACCACCACCGTAGTGCCGCCCAAGAGCAATGCCGGAAGTTGGTAGCAGATTGATTTGCCGCCACCCGTAGGCATCAGGACCATAGTGTCCTTTTTTGAAAGAATGTTGTCGATGATTTCTTCTTGCAGAGGTCGGAATGAGTCGTATCCGAAATACTTTTTTAATGTCTCCAACTTTTTCATAAGTGCAAAAGTAAAGTTTTTTTGTGTAAATGTGCTGTCTGTGTGCTTATTTTCAGTATTATTTTAATGGCAAAGATTGGAAATTTGAAAAAAAATGTAGATTTTTGCAAAACGATAATACGGAATTAGAGTGAAAAGTAATAATTACGCGCCAAGAGTTTCGCAGGAAAAGGCACAGGTGATTATAAGAGGCTTGAAACTTTTGGTTGATGAAAAAAAGTACAGAAATCCAAAGTTGTCGGCAAAGCAGTTTGCCGATGAACTTAATATCGACCATCGTCTTATATCAGTCGTGGTGAAGCGTGAGCATGGCATGACATTCCCGGCATATGTAAACCATTATCGCGTAAGGGAACTCTGTAAACTGCTGAGAAACGACAACAGTGAGTGTTCGGTATCAGTCGAACTCATGGCGCTGAAGGCCGGATTTGCCAGCCGCCAGTCAATGAGTTTGGCTTTTGCAAAAGAATTAGGTACATCGCCTTCGGAGTACCGCAAAAGATTTAGTAAAAAAGAATGAAACTTAAAAATTGTTTGGTAATGATGTTTGGATTGATGTCATTGGGCGCACAGGCGCAGGAAAAAGATTCCTTCAAGTACGCAGACGAGTCGTTTGCCGACATTCAGATGCTGCGATACAAAGTCGAGGGATTTGACGAGTTGTCGCTTAGTCAGAAGACATTCATTTACTATCTGTACGAAGCTGCTCTTCAGGGACGCGATATTCTGTTCGACCAGAACGGAAAGTACAACCTACGCATCCGCAAGATGCTCGAAACCGTGTACACACAGTACAAGGGCGACCGCAACAGTGCCGATTTCAAGGCTCTCGAGGTTTATCTCAAGAGAGTATGGTTCAGCAGCGGCATCCATCATCATTACGGCTGCGAGAAGTTCGTTCCGGGCTTCAGTGCTGATTTCTTCCGCAGTGCGCTGAAGAGCGTTGACGCAAAGCAACTTCCGCTGGCAAAGAAGCAGACGGTAGACCAACTTTGCGACGAGATATTCCCCGTAATCTTCGATGCCAAGATAATGCCAAAGCGCGTTAATCAGGCCGATGGCGAAGACTTGATTCTGACATCTGCCGAGAACTATTACGACGGCGTTACTCAGGCTGAGGCTGAGGAATTCTACAACAAGATGAAGGAAGGCGCGGGCGACCAGCCTGTAATGTTCGGAATGAACAGCCGCCTTGTTAAGAAGAACGGCAAGATTAAGGAACTTGTCTGGAAAGAAGGCGGACTCTACGGCTCGGCAATAAAGAACATCGTCAAGTATCTTCAGCTTGCACGACCATACGCCGAGAACGACCAGCAGAAGAAAGTCATCGACAAGCTCGTTGAGTTCTACAAGTCAGGTTCGCTGAAGACATTCGACGAGTACTCAATAGAGTGGGTAAAAGACCTCAACTCGCGCGTTGACTTCTGCAACGGATTCATCGAAAGCTACGGCGACCCGCTCGGTCTGAAATCAAGTTGGGAGAGCATCGTAAACTTCAAGGATTTGCAGGCAACAAAGCGCACCGAGACAATAAGCTCTAACGCTCAGTGGTTCGAAGACCATTCGCCAGTAGACCCACGATTCAAGAAAGAAAAGGTTAAGGGCGTTTCTGCCAAGGTTATCACAGCCGCAGTTCTGGCAGGCGACTTGTATCCTTCAACAGCCATCGGAATAAATCTTCCGAACAGCAACTGGATTCGCAGCGTTCACGGCTCTAAGTCAGTTACCATCGGAAACCTTACCGATGCCTATGCCAAGGCTGCACACGGCAACGGCTTCCGCGAGGAGTTTGTGATAGACAAGGAGATGATTGAACTGCTCGACAAGTACGACAGTCAGACCGACGACCTTCATACCGACCTTCACGAGTGCCTTGGACACGGCTCAGGCAAACTCCTTCCGGGAGTTGATGCCGACTCTCTCAAGGCTTATGGGTCAACGATAGAAGAGGCGAGAGCCGATTTGTTCGGACTCTACTACATGGCAGACCCGAAACTTCTCGAACTCGGACTCCTTTCTGACAAAGACGCATACAAGGCACAGTATTACAGTTATATAATGAACGGAATGCTCACCCAGCTTGTCCGCATAGAGTTGGGCAACGACATCGAGGAGGCTCACATGCGCAACCGCGCCCTCATCTCGTGGTGGGCTTACGAGAACGGAAAGGCCGACAATGTTATCGAGCTTGTAAAGAAAGACGGCAAGACATTCGTTAAGATTAACGACTTCCAGAAACTCCGCGCTCTGTTTGGCAAACTGCTTGCCGAGATTCAGCGAGTAAAGAGCGAGGGCGATTTCGAAGGTGCCAAGGCTCTTGTTGAGAAGTATGCCGTTAAGATAAATCCTGAAATCCACAAGGAGATAAAGGAGCGTTACAGCAAGCTTAACATCTCGCCATACAAGGGCTTCATCAACCCTGTTTATACAGCTGTTAAGGATGCCAAGGGCAACATCACCGATGTCAAGATTTCTTACGGCGAGGGATATGCCGAGCAGATGCTCCGCTACAGCAAGGATTATTCAACACTCCCTTATATTAACGAGTAAATGACAAAGGAACAGGTTGCCGACAACATACGGCGCATAAAGGCCGAGTTCCGTCAGGGAATGAACGGTGTGGCCTCTGCCAAGATGCGCGAACTGGGAGCACAGTATAAGGTTAATTTCGGAATCGAATATCCGCGCTTGCAGATGATAGCGCAGTCGTTCGAGAAAAACCACGACCTTGCGCAGGCTCTGTGGAAGGACAACATACGCGAGTGCAGAATACTTGCAGCCATGCTTCAGCCGGTCGAGACATTCGACCGCGACTTTGCCGACCTCTGGATTGAGACCATCGACAATGTTGAGATAGCGCAGTACACCAGCATGAACCTCTTCCAGCATCTGCCGTTCGCATCGGAGATAGCATTTAACTGGATGGCCGACGAGCGCGAGATGTATCAGGTTTGCGGATTCAGCATAGCAACGCGCCTCATTATGCGCAATGTTGCCTTCAACGGCGAGGCGCAGAACGAACTTATCGACCAGGCTCTTACGGCAATGCAGGACAAGTATCCGTCGGTACAGAAGGCTGCATTCTCGTGTCTGCTCAAGTTCGTCTCTTCGGGAGCGGATGAGGCGGCTAAGGTAAAGAACACATTCGCGTCGTTGCAGCTTCCGCAGAATCAGTATGGCGAGCAGTGCCGCATACTCATCGGCGAGGCTGATGCGGTATTGGAGACAAAAAAATGACATAGATATGGGAAAAAGTACGGACGAAGTACTTTTTCCCTTTTCTTTTTCGGTGTGTCGTAAAAAAGAGTTACCTTTGACGGCGCATTTTGATGGCTTTGTAAGAAAATATAATAAAAACATAACATAATGAAAGCAGGAAAAGTAGATGCCCTCTTGGGTATTGTTTTTGGAGACGAAGGAAAGGGTAAGGTGGTAGATTGCTTTACTCCCAAGTATGATGTAGTGGCACGTTTTGCCGGCGGTCCTAATGCCGGACACACCATCATCTTCGAAGGCAAGAAATTCGTTCTTCGCTCAATCCCTTCTGGTATCTTTGCAGAAGATAAGATTAACATTATCGGTAATGGATGCGTTATTGCTCCCGATTTGTTCATGGCCGAGGCCAAGGAACTCGAGGACGCTGGCTACACTCTGAAGGAGCGTCTTCACATCAGCAACCGCGCACATCTTATTTTGCCTACTCACCGTGTGCTCGACCGCGCTTACGAGGCTGCAAAGGGCAAGAACAAGGTTGGAACAACAGGTAAGGGTATCGGTCCTACTTATGCAGACAAGGCAAGCCGTATCGGTCTTCGCGTCGGCGATATTCTCGACAACTTTCAGGAGAAGTATGCCAAACTGAAGGCACGCCACGAGCAGATTCTTAAAGACCTCAACTATACCGACTACGACATTACCGAGGAAGAGAAGAAGTGGATGGAAGGCATTGAGTACATGCGCGGCTTCCATATCAACGATACAGAGATTGAAATCAACAAACTGCTGAAGGCAGGCAAGAGTGTAATTGCCGAGGGCGCACAGGGCACAATGCTCGACATCGACCACGGTACTTATCCGTTCGTAAGTTCGTCAAGCACCATCAGCGGCGGCGTTTGTACTGGTCTTGGCATCGGCCCTACTGCCGTAGATCAGGTGTTCGGAATCTTCAAGGCTTACAGCACACGCGTTGGCTCTGGTCCGTTCCCTGTTGAACTTTTCGACGAGACAGGCGACAAACTCCGCGAGATTGGTCACGAGTACGGCGCAGTAACAGGCCGTAACCGTCGTTGCGGATGGGTAGACATCGTGGCTCTGAAGTATGCCATCATGATTAACGGCATCACTCAACTTATAATGATGAAGAGCGACGTGCTCGACGATTTCGACACAATAAAGGCCTGCATAGCATACAAGAAGGACGGCAAGGTGATGACCGACATGCCTTTCGAGACTGAAGGCTGCGAGGCTGTATACGACGAGCTGCCGGGCTGGAAGTGCGACCTCACAGGCATCCGCTCAGAGGCTGAATTCCCTAAGGCTTTCAAGGATTACATCGACTATCTGGAGAAGCAACTCGAAGTGCCTATCACCATCATCTCGGTTGGCCCAGATCGTGAGGCAACAATTGAGCGTAACAAGTAATATTCAGATTGATAAGATAAATGAGGTCGGATTCTGCTGGAGTCCGGCCTTTTTTGTACGTATCATTTTGAATTGACAATGGGAAAGTTGAAAGTTGAGAATTGAAAGTTGAAAAATTTAGATTCAAGGTAGAGGCAAGTAAGGGGATAGTAAGGGGATAGCAAGAGGGTAGCAAGGGGATAGCAAGGGGATAGCAAGAAGGTAGCAAGAATGTAGGAAGAAGGTAGAAAGAAGGTTGCAAGAAGGAAGGTTCGAGTATGATAGGTAATTCAGAATTGACAATTCACAGTTGACAATTGACAATGAACAATTCAAAATTCATAATTGATAATTCAAAATTGCTTTCATAATTGCCGTGGATTTGTAACGAACAATTTCGTCAGAAATTGTTCGTACGTCCAAGGTACGTCCAAGGTACGTCCAAGGTACGTCCAAGGTA
>FNBQ01000031.1:38291-41886 GCA_900102385.1 Bacteroidales bacterium KHT7
GTACGTCCAAGGTACGTCCAAGGTACGTCCAAGGTACGTCCAAGGTAGGTAGAAGGAAGGTAGAGGGGAAGCCTAACTACTATTTTGACGTATAATTCGAAATTGTAGAAAAAGGACATTAATTTGTCTTTTGGTAAATACAAAATGGTGCCAAGGTATAGGGAAGCTATATGCAAGGTATATGCATGGTATATGTAAGCTATATGTTATCTATATGTAGGGAATATCCTGAGTGGGTGATGGGTAGGTTGAGAACTCCCAAAAATCGGGAGTCATAATTTATAATTGATAATACAGAATTTATGATTATTAAGTAGGTGAAAAAAAGATGGTTAAGTGCGTTTGTTTTGATATTTACACGCTAAAAAGAAAAATAAATCAATTAAAATGTAAAATAAAAACTGTTTTTGGACGTTATGAAAAACGTGTGTAATGTAAAATATTAAATTCTCTGTTTGTTGAATGAAAGCGTGTGTTGCGATATTCTTTTTTGTACTGTCTGTTTCTATATCCGTAAAAGCGCAGAAACGGTCGGAAGTGCGCGTCGGGGGTAATGTGTCCGACTCATTTACAAATGTCGGATTGCCGGCATTCGTTACTTTGCTCAACAAAGATTCTGTGGCAATAGATACGGCAACGTGCAAGGTCTATCAAGGCAATTCGTTCTACACATTCTATATTCCAAAGTCTCCGGGTGAATATATGGTGCGTGTTGAATATCCCGGCTATAATACGGCGGTGCAAAGGCATTATTTCGACTTTGCCAAGTCTGCACCCGGATATGGCTTTCCTGCCGTGAAACTGAAAAGACTTGCCAATGCAGCAGATAGTATGCGCTCTATAGGACTCGACGAGGTTGTTGTCAGGGCAACGCGCCTTCAGGTGGCATATCGGGGAGATACCATTGTTTACGATGCGCAGGCGTTCAATATCCCCGAAGGAGCAATGCTCGATGCTCTTGTGCGTCAGTTGCCCGGGGCTGAGATGAAAGCGAATGGAGATGTCTATATCAATGGCAAAAGACTTGACTATATAACTCTCAACGGCAACGATTTTTTCAAGGGTAACAACAAGGTTATTCTGGAAAATCTGCCTTATTTTGTAGTAAAGGAATTGCAGGTTTACCACAAAGACCCGCCTTTTGCCCTGACTAAGCCGTTAACCGACGATGGAAAGGATTTTGTGCTCGATGTCGTTATGAAACGCGAGTATGCAATAGGAGGCATTGTAAATGCTGAGGCTGGCTTGGGAACACACGACCGCTGGAAGACCAAGATGTTTGGACTGAGGTACGATGATTATTCGCGTATCGCTGCCTATGGTAATCTTAACAATGTGAACGAAAACCGCACTCCGGGCAGCGATGGCGACTGGTCGCCGGCAAAGCAAACACGAGGTGTAGTTTCTACAAAACAGGCAGGACTGAATTTTAATCTTAACAATGCCCGGAAGACATTTGCCGTCGACCAGTCTGTTGTAGCAGAGTGGTCTGACGATGACATTCGTTCACAGCAGAACTTCGAACTTTTCGCTTCAGAAGGCAATATCTTTGGTGGAAAAGCATCTGCCAGCAACCGAAAGGATTTTATGCTGACAGACAACACACGGTTAAATGCAAAATTCCGTAAGTTGGCTATTGCGTCTAATCTCAAACTTGTATATTCTTCGGGTAAAAGCACCTTTTCATCGTCAGACTCTACATATCGCTCCCAACTCATAAATTCTGACAGATATGAGTCTCAGTCGGACAGACGCCGACTTTACGGTAACGGTTATTTCGGGTGGAGCTTCAACTTTAATTCGCCATACAAACTGGCGGTAAATGCCAACTATTCGTTCTCGAACCAGTGGCGTGACAAAAATTATGTAAAGCATGATATTCGGTATCAGAATACAGACTTGACCGACGGGCGGAACGACTATAGGGACAACTCGATAAAAAGTTACAAATACAGCATTGGAACAGAACACCAATATATCCTTTCTCAGCGTATTACTCTTTCGTATTCAATAGAATATGAGCAGAGTGGTAGTGGACGTGACAATGATTTCTTCCGCCTTTATCTGAGTGACGGACAGAATCCGAGCGAAATGCAGGTTCCGTCTTCAGTCGATTATTTGCAGTCTATTTTTGACAGAAACAATTCTTACGACTATTTCTCACTTGGGAAAGGCATTAGTAATAATATCGCCTTTGGATATCAATGGAAGAATACATCGGTGCATATATCCGTAAGGCACACTTATACGCGTGAGCGCATCAGATATCTGAATGCGAACCTTGACACCTTGGCACACCGCCGTTACGATGCGTTGAATCAGAATCTCAGTCTGCGCCATAAGTGGGGCAGAAATACGCTTGAGATGAAATATTATTCGGTCTGCTCTTATCCGGCTTTTTCGGCGTTGATGCCATTGAATGACAACACCAACGTGCTAAACAGACGACTGAACAATCCGTTGTTGAGGTCGCAGCAGAAGAATACGATAGAGATGAAGCTTGACATGAAGCCGGGTGGTGGCAAGCCGTCATGGTGGCTGAAATACAATCTCGTAACTCTTAACAGAGCGTGGGGCAGTAGGATAAGTTACGACACTACTACAGGAGCGTACACATCAGTCGAAGACAACGTGAATGGGAACTGGAAGACTGCGTTGTCGTTTGGAATGAATGGCTCTGTTGGCAATCGTAGATATTGGCATTACGATGTAAATGCGGAAGCCGGCTATACGCATAGCGTTGATTATGACATAGCCTACAATGGAGCGGACAACGAACTGAGCCGTGTGAATACATTCAAGCCGAAAGCTGTGGCTAAGCTTAATTATCGTAAAGACGTGTTCTCCGCAGGAATGACAGCCAAGTTCTCTGGCAATTTCAGCCACGAGGAAGAATATGGGCTGCGAGATATGAATGTGTGTGATTACCAGTTTGGCTTTAATGCACAATATACCATTCCTTTAGTCAAGTTAACCGTCGGGACAGATATAAATCTTTACTCACAGCGTGGCTATGACAGAGCGCAGATGAACACAAACGATTGGGTGTGGAATGCTTTTGTGTCTCGTCCGTTGTTAAATGGCGCGATGACAGCCAAGGTTGAATTGTATGACATCCTTCATCAGTTGTCGGCTCGCTCATACAGCGTGAATGCACAAAGTAGGGTGGAAACATATTACAACAGCATTCCGCATTATGCGATGCTCTGCATCGGCTACCGACTTGCCAAGAAACCGAAGAGGTGATGGTTTTGCAATGTTGGCTTATTTTACTTTCAAGGTTTCCCCGTTTGTTAGAACAAGTTCGAAACCCTTATTGCTGCAAGAAATGTAATTGATTTCGTCTGAAGCGAGATTCGTCTTATGCTTTGGATTAAGTTGCTTAAATTTAACTTTGCCGTCTGTCGAGGTGACGATTTTTATTGGCGAACCTTGATAAAAGAACAGATAGCTTTCGTCTGCTCTGTTTCTGTTTATTTCCAACTCATTTTCGTACAAGTCTTTTACGATTATTTTGCCAACGAGCGTAAAGACGGTGAGCAGTCTGTAATGCTGTCCTTTTCCGTTAATGAAAATCAGACTGTTTTGATATCTT
>FNBQ01000006.1 GCA_900102385.1 Bacteroidales bacterium KHT7
CGGCTTGCTCCGCACCAGACACCTGCAAACAAGCCCAATATGAGCTGTATCGGCTTATATCCTCTATTGGAACCCTGGACAGGAATACAGCATTTCTCCAATTGCTCTTCAAAATGGCATTTCTCAAGCATTTTCAGAAAAAGTGAAAGGCCTCCGAACGGGGTGATTTCCTTGTTCACGAACTTTATATCATAGTCACGCATCATCTTCTTATGTTTTTCTGCGTGGTAAAGGTAGTAAATTATTGAAGGATAGCCTAATACAACCGATATTTTCTAATGGCGGTCATTAGAAAAATAGACATGCCAAATTTCTAATGACCGATTTGGGATTAACGTTTGTCTTTGCGGTAACCACGCAGCCGTCAAGTTCAATCAGGCTCTCCTTCATCGTTACGTTCAGAATCTTGCGGTTTCCGGCGGTAAACGAGCGCGTGCGGTAGCCAATGTATGCAAATTCTATTTTCTCATCTGCGTTCCATTTACCAGAAAGCACGTATTTGCCGTTGCTGCCGGTGGTTGTCTGTACTGTACTGTTTATTCTTACAACAACTCCGGGCAGCGGCTCTTTATTTTCGTTATACACAATACCTGTAATCTTCTGTTTGTCGTTCTGCGCAAATACAGAAACGGAAAGACTACACAACAAATACATTATAAAGCAACAAACTCTCATTAACTCTAAAACAAAATAAAATGCTGTTTCTTAAAAAACGGACGCAAAGATATTGCCGAGATTTTGTATACACAATCACTAATTTTGGCGATTTACAGGCTCTCAATCACTAATATTCGGTATAAAACGCTAATTGCGTTTGTGAAAAATGAAAAAAGTTGATTACAGTCGGCGTATGTTGCCATCAATAAAGTTTCATAGTTAAAAAATGTTATTTATTTTGCCTAAATCTTGCATTTCTGACAATAATATCTTTTCTTTGTGTGCGAGAACGAAAAATCATTTTGTCGAAGGTTTTTATCAAAAACAAATCTAACAAAACACTAAAGAGATGAAGAAAACGATTTTAAAGGTGGCGGCAGGAATGATACTGTCGCTATTCAGCCTTAACGTAGATGCGGCTGTCGAGATTATCAAGGCGCAGGGCTGGTTCGAGAGTGGCTACGTTACGTGGAAGCCGCTCCAGAATGCCTCTGGATACAACGTCTTTTACAAGGCAAGCGGTGCATCCGACTGGACTAAGGTTGACAATGAGCTTGTGCGCAACTATGGCTCGTACGGTCGTGCCGATATGGTTGGACTCTCTGCCGGAACATATCAGTTTATGGTTGTTCCTATTATTGACGGCAGCGAAAAGAAGGATGAGGCTGCCGAGAGCGGTCTGTTCACAGCCGTGGCATACGACAGAGCCGGCTTCGCTCATCAGGGCGTGAGCAACGGCGTAGGCGCGTACAAGAACGACGGAACGCTGAAGGATGGCGCGCGCGTTGTCTACATCTACGCCAACAATGCCAAGACGGTAAAGTGTAACGTCATCACCGACACAAAGAAGGGCACGACAACCGAGTGCGTGGGTTGGCAGACAATCCTCGATACATATATGAAGGGCAAGGACTCTACTCCTATCACATTCCGAATCATCGGAACGGTAAAACTCGCCGACCTTGACCATATTTCTTCTTCGGCAGAGGGACTTCAGGTAAAGAACAACGGCTCTAACGATTTTAACATGACAATCGAGGGCATCGGCGATGATGCCACAATCTGGGGCTTCGGAATACTTGCAAGAGCGGTAAAGAATGTTGAGTTCAGAAACTTTGCCGTAATGAACTTTATGGACGATGCCCTGTCGCTCGATACCGACAATCAGCACGTTTGGATTCACAACATGGATTTCTTCTACGGAAAGACAGGCGGCGACTCCGATCAGGCAAAGGGCGACGGCACGGTTGATATAAAAGGCAAATCGACCTACATAACCGTGGCTTACAACCATTTCTTCGATAGCGGCAAGAGCTCGCTCGGAGGCATGAGCGGCGAGGTTACAAGCAGCGTGCTTACTTATCATCACAACTGGTTCGACCATTCAGATTCGCGTCATCCGCGCATCCGCACGTCATATTTCCACATCTACAACAACTATTTCGACGGAAATTCAAAGTATGGCGTCGGAATGACATCGGGCGGTTCTGCCTTTGTCGAGAAGAACTATTTCCGCAACTGCAAATATCCTATGCTCATCTCGCTTCAGGGAACTGACGGAAAGGGCGACGGCACATTCTCGGGCGAGCCGGGAGGCGTAATCAAGTCGTTCGCCAACAAGATTGTAAATGCCAAGCGATGCAACTTCTACAGCGATGCCAACGCCTCTACTTCCGACTGGGATGCCTACGAGGTTAAGGCGGCTTCTGATGCTGTTCCTTCAACCGTTGTGTGCAAGGGCGGCGGAACTTCATACCTTAACTACGACACCGACGGAACTCTGGCATACACTTACGTTGCCGACGAGGCCGAGAATGTTCCCGAAATAGTTATGGCAAATGCAGGCCGAATGGGACAGGGCGACTTCAAGTGGCAGTTTAACAATGCCGTCGAGGACGAGAATTACGCCGTTATCAGCGCGTTGAAGAAGGAAGTTGAGAACTATAAGTCGTCGTTGGTAGGCTTCTTCGACTCAAGTCTGCCAGCCGAGGTTAGCAACGGCGGATATGCCGAGGGCGACCGCTCGGGCGGCGATGCCGTTAAGAATGCCGACTATGTGCCGGGATATGTAAGTGGCGGCGGTTCTTCATCGAGCACCGATGTGTCTTTGTTCCTTGGCGGAGCAGACGGCGGCTACTACTTGTTCAATGCCGGCAACGACAGCAAAACGAAGCAGCTTATTGCCGATGGCGCAATTGTCCTCAATGATGCTTCTTATTCGGCTGATGCCACAGCAACCGACGATACAAAGAGCGGCGCGCTCCTCCTTCAGAAATCAACAGGAAAGGCTACATTCTACTGTCCAGACGGCATAGAGCAGATTTCATTCTTGCTCTTCCGTACAGGCTCGCTTGCCGGAAAGATTCTGGCTGGCAACAGCTTGGATAATCTGCAAGAGCAGAGCAGCTACTCAGAAAAGAAGAAGGGCGAGTACGACGAGAATTTCTCTCTCTCAGGCTCACCAAAGTATGTTCAGATTACAAACACGGCTACGGGTGGCTTGTATGTTCACGGCGTGAAGATTTTCACAGCCAACACAACAACCGCCGTTTCTGCCCCTATAAAGACAGTCGAAAACGACGTTAAGTACAACCTCAGCGGTCACAGAATCCAGAACCCAGCCAAGGGCGAGGTTTACATCATGAACGGCAAGAAATACGTAGCACAGTAAAATGTGCTTCGGCAATACAAGAAAGGCTGCATCTTGATTGGTGCAGCCTTTTTTGTTTGTCTGTTTTATTCTGAACATTCTATTTCTTTGCAGAAATATGGATCATGAACCCATACTTTCCATTCTTCATCTGATAGCTCTCCAAATTCTGGGACTGGGTTGTATATTATTATTTCATTTATAGGCTCGTCTTGACTGATGGTTTGCGTCTCTTCTGTAATATTTTTTGTGTCCATATTTGTATCTTTCGGATAGTTATATCTGATTAGCCGTGAGAGTAAGCTAAGATAATGTAAACTATAACAACGCTGTTTCTGGCTGAGTGGATATATTATAATTGTTTCGAAGTGCCATCCTCTATGGCTGGCATCTAAGAATGCTTTGCCATTATCTTCGTACACACTCCAACATTCGTTGCTACAAACGCCATCGTAAATGTGTGCCCCGTTTCTGTGAGCATTCGAAAATTCTTGAAAAGACTTTATTTTTTCATCATCTTCCAAATTATGAAGACTTCTGTAATGGTGTTTTTGGGGATATCTGTATATATCTTTTGCAAGCTGTTTTGTATTGTTCGTCGGTGTAGTTAACTTCTTCGCCATTAAGAACATAGTCGCAGCTATAAATGTAATGTTTGCCGTTTATTATCTTCTGGTCAAAAACAACATTTATACATTTCCATTTGTCTTTATATATGAATATGTTGTAATCTATTGATTTTGAATCGAATTCCTTTGGCGTTTCAATGTGAGGTTCATGAACTTCGTCAAAACACTCCGTTGATTTCGAATCGATTTCTTTTGATGTTTCAATGTGAGGTTCATGAACTTCTTCAAAATGCTCTGTTGATTTTGAAACGGCTTCTTTTGGCGTTTCTTGGTGGATGTTGTCGTAACCAAGTAAAGATTTAAAATAACGTACTATCTTTTCAAAAATGTTCATCATTATTTTACTTTTTTAAGTTATCATCTGCAAAGGTATGTTTTTTTCTTAAAAGACAATAGTCCAAGTCGCTCAGAAATATAATATTCTGAATTGTCTTCATTCTGAGGGTTTCTAATTGAATGATTTGTTTTTCAGCCTTAATTGTGGTTTTATTTGTATATTTGCGGTGTAAATATTCAATACATTCAGAAAGTTTTTGAAAACTTGCTATGGGAAAAGTAAAGTTTAGCAGAGATAAGAAGTCTCTCATAAAGGCTACGGGAATAGAAGGGGAATATATCGTTCCTGATACCGTTGTCAAGATTCGGCAGGATGCCTTTGCCGATTGCGAAGGCTTGACTTCCGTGGTTGTTCCTTCGTCTGTAAAATTTATCGGGAACTATGCCTTTGCCGATTGTACATCATTAAAGTCGGTAGTTATTTCTGATTCTGTTAAGGAAATAGAAGAAAATGTGTTTGAAGACTGCACGGCATTGAACGCCACGATAATCGTCAACGACATGCTTGTTCTTGTGGCAAAAGATGCTGCTGGCACTTTTGTAATTCCTCATGGTGTAAGGCGTATTGTTGGCGGCGCATTCAGAGATTGCGACAAAATAACATCCGTTGAAATTCCAAATACAGTTACGGAGATTGGTGAAGACGCTTTTGCGGAATGCGAAGGACTAACATCGATAGTTATACCTAATTCTGTGACTAAGATAGAATACGAGGCTTTTAGTGGCTGCGTAAATCTGTCGTCGGTCGTAATCCCAGATTCTGTTACAGAAATTTGTGACTCGGCGTTTAATAACTGTATGTCATTGACTTCGGTGGTTATTCCCGATTCTGTGAAAAAGATAGGATACTGTGCCTTTGGTGGTTGTTCGGCTTTGGCATCAGTTGTAATTCCCGATTCGCTGACTGAAATAGGAGATCGTATATTTCAAGGATGTAGTGAATTAAAAGAACCGATAGTGGTAAACGATACTCTTGTTTATGTTCCGGATGATTTTAATGAATATGTTGTGCCTGATGGCGTAAAACGAATTGTTGATGCTTTTGGTTATAACGAAGACTTAAAGACAGTAAAACTGCCAAATACCTTAAAGGAGATAGGAGATTCTTGTTTTGCTGGCTGCGTGTCTTTGACTTCTATTAACATTCCCGATTCGGTAACAAAGATAGGGCTTTGGGCTTTTGAAGGCTGCTCTATGCTTACTTCCATAACCATTCCCGATTCTGTAAAGTCTATTGGTGCCAATGCTTTTGATGAATGTAAGAACTTAAAGTCTGTTGAATTACCAAAAACAGTAAGGAACATAGGCGATTGTCCTTTTTTTAATGTAACAAAATTGAAATGGAAAGAACCGGTAATAATCAACGATATGTTTGTGTATATGCCAAAACGCGTAAAAGACGCATACGAGATTCCGAGCAATGTTAAGCGCATTGTAGGCGATGCTTTCTGGTGTTGCAAGCATTTGACTTCGATTACTCTGCCCGACAATCTTGAATATATCGGCGAGTATGCATTCAGCGGTTGCTCTAAAATTACGACATTGACAATTCCCGGAACTCTGAAGAAGATTATGCACGCTGCATTCGAGTTCTGTGGAAAACTGAAGGAGATACACATTCAGGTAGAGGACCCAAAGAAGATAAAGTTTGACAGTGATGTGTTTGAGGACTTTGATGTCTCCTCCTGCACGCTTTATGTTCCGGCAGAATCAGTTGAACTGTACAGAAAGCATCGCGAGTTCAAACATTTCAAAGAGATTATCGGCGAAGCCTGAATATACCTTATAAAATAAAGCGCCCCACATCTTTTATAATGTGGGGCACTATTATTTAAAGTGCTATCTTGAAAATAGCGATATTAGCCTTTATTTTCTGGAAGGTGATTATCCGTAGATAATCTTGCCGTTCTCGTCGCGGTTCTCATCAATGAAGCTCTTCTGATACTGAGTCATACCGCGGAGCGACATACCCATGTTAGAGAAACCACCGTCGTGGTATAGAGTCTGCATTGTAACCTTCTTTGTAAGGTCGCTGAACATTGTGATGCAGTAGTCAGCGCAGTCGTCGGCACTTGCATTGCCAAGAGGAGACATACGGTCGGCAAAGTCGAACAGACCGTCAAAACCCTTGATACCGCCGCCGGCAGTAGTCATTGTAGGGCTCTGTGATATAGTGTTTACACGAACGCCCTTCTCGCGGCCGTAGATGTAGCCGAAGCTGCGTGCGATGCTCTCGAGCAATGACTTGGCATCAGCCATATCGTTGTAGCCGAAGAATGTACGCTGTGCAGCAACGTAAGTAAGGGCAAGAACAGAACCACCCTCAGAGATAGCGTCAAGCTTCTTTGCAACCTGAAGCATCTTGTGGAATGAGATGGCGCTGATATCGTATGTCTTATTCAATAAATCGTAGTCAAGGTCGTCGTATGTACGCTTCTTGCGCATGTTTGCGCTCATTGCGCAACTGTGAAGAACGAAATCAATCTTACCACCTAGTGCCTTCTGAGCCTCTGTAAACAAGTTCTCGAGGTCGGCAACGCTTGTTGCGTCGGCTGCAATAACAGTTGCCTTTGTCTTTTCTGCAAGCTGGTCAATAGTTCCCATGCGAATGGCAACAGCAGTGTTTGTAAGTACAATCTCTGCACCCTCTTCTACTGCACGCTCGGCTACCTTCCAAGCGATTGACTGTTCGTTAAGAGCACCAAAGATGATGCCTCTTTTACCTTTTAATAAATTATAAGCCATAAAAATTAAATCCTAAATTTTTGTTGGGCGCAAAGATAATGCTAATTTTTTATATTGTAGTCAAAAAGCATCATTTTTTGATAATCAGCGCAAATAATATATGATGCCTAATCTATATTTTTGCAACATCTATAACAACATATAAATATCACTTAACTGTATGGAGAAAAATAAAGTCTTTGGTCATTTTGACGACGAGCAGAGAGAGTACGTCATCACCGACCCAAAAACACCTTGGCCTTGGATAAATTATCTTGGTAACGAGGACTTTTTTTCGCTTATTTCTAACACCGCTGGCGGATATTCGTTCTACAAGGATGCTAAGTTCCGCCGTATAACCCGATACAGATACAACGGAGTGCCGATGGACAACGGCGGCCGCTATTTCTACATAAACGACAACGGCGTGGTATGGAATCCGGGATGGAAGCCTTGCAAGACTCCGCTCGACGAGTACGAGTGCCGCCACGGCATGAACTATACTCGCATCACTGGCAAGAAGAACGGCATCGAGGCAAGCGTACTCTTCTTCGTCCCGCTCAAGACATGGGCCGAGGTGCAGAAACTGACTCTGAAGAACACATCTGCCCAGACAAAGAAGATTAAGCTCTTCTCGTTTGCCGAGTGGTGCTTGTGGAATGCAGCAACCGATATGGAGAACTTCCAGCGCAACTTCTCGACAGGCGAAGTTGAGATTGACGGCAGCGTCATCTATCACAAAACCGAATACAAGGAACGTCGAAATCATTACGCATACTATTCGGTAAACGTGCCTGTTCAGGGCTACGACACCGACCGCGAGAGTTTCGTCGGACTATATAACGAATTTGCCAATCCGCAGTGCGTGATGGACGGAAAACCAAGCAACAGTCTGGCACACGGATGGAGCCCGATAGCATCGCATTACATCGAAGTAGAACTGAAGCCGGGCGAAAGCAAAGATTTGATTTTCCTCCTCGGATATGTTGAGAACGAGCAGAATGAGAAGTTCGACCAAGGCGAGATTGCACGCAAGAAGAGTGGCGAACTAATTTCGTCGCAGGCAAGCGATGTAACGCTGGTAAACAAGAAGAAGGCAAAGGAGACCATCGCGCGATTCTCTACTGTTGAGGCTGTAGACAAGGCTTTCGCCGAGTTGAGAGCACAGTGGGACGAACTGCTCGACAAATATACCGTTAAGTCGGGCAACGAGCGTCTCGACCGCATGGTCAACATCTGGAATCAGTATCAGTGCATGATTACGTTCAACTTCTCGCGTTCGGCATCGTTCTTCGAGAGTGGCATAGGTCGTGGAATGGGCTTCCGCGACTCTAACCAAGACCTTGTGGGCTTCGTTCATCAGGTGCCAAGCCGTGCCCGTCAGCGCATCATCGACATTGCTTCTACTCAGTTCCCCGATGGTGGCTGCTATCATCAGTATCAGCCGCTCACAAAACGAGGAAACAACGACATCGGTGGCGGTTTCAACGACGACCCGATGTGGCTCATCTTCGGAACTGTTGCTTATATAAAGGAGACTGGCGACTTCAGCATCCTCGACGAACTTGTGCCTTGGGATAATCAGCCGGGCAGCGAGGTCTCGCTATTCGAGCATCTCCGCATCTCGTTCAACCATGTTGTCGAGAATCTTGGTCCGCACATGCTTCCGCTCATTGGTCGCGCCGACTGGAACGACTGCTTGAACCTCAACTGCTTCTCATGGGACCCTAACGAGAGTTTCCAGACAACCGAGAACAAGACTGAAGGAACAAAGGCCGAGAGTTTGATGATTGCCGGTTTGTTCGTATTCTGCGGTCGCGATTATGTTGAGCTCTGTCGCGAGCTGAACAAGAACGATGAGGCCGACCGCGCTCAGAAGTGCATCGACTCGATGGTCGAGGCTGTGAAGAAGCACGGATGGGACGGTGAGTGGTACTTGCGCGCTTACGACTATTATGGCAACAAGATTGGCTCGAAGGAAAACGAGGAGGGCAAGATATTCATCGAAAGTCAGGGCTTCTGCACAATGGCAGGCATCGGTATCGAAGATGGCATGGTTGACAAGTCTCTCGACTCTTGTAAGAAATACCTCGACTGCGAGCACGGCATGGTTCTCAACTGGCCTGCATACACAACTTATCATGTCGAGATGGGCGAGATTTCGTCTTATCCTGCTGGATATAAGGAGAATGCCGGAATCTTCTGCCATAACAATCCGTGGGTCATCATTGGCGAGACAGTTGCCGGACGTGGTAACGACGCGTGGGAGCATTACACCAAAATATGTCCTGCATTCATCAAAGACCAGACTCTGCACAAGGTTGAGCCTTACGTCTACTCACAGATGGTTGCCGGCAAGGACGCAGCAAAGCCGGGCGAGGGCAAGAACTCATGGCTCACAGGTACGGCAGCGTGGAACTGGTACACAATCACACAGTTCATACTTGGCGTAAAACCGTCGTACAACGGCTTGCAGATAGAGCCTTGCGTCCCTTCAGCTATGAAGGAATACACCGTAACTCGCAAGTATCGCGATGCCGAATACACAATCAAGGTTTCTAACCCAAATGCGGTGCAGAAGGGCGTAAAGCAGCTTGTTGTAGATGGCAAGAGCATCGACGGAAACAGTGTTCCGTACTCAGCCGGCAAGCATACTGTCGAGGTCGTTCTCGGATAATGCTATTAAAATCAGGAAATTCGTTTTAGAATAAGTATAGTTTTATTGTTCACTTTGAGTGGAGTGCTCGCCGAGAGTACTCCACTTTTTGGTAATTATACTGTATTTTTGTGCCGTGATATGAGTAATATTTTGTATTTTTGCACACAATTTCACGATGGTATTTTATTAAATGTATTTATTAAAAATGAACAGATTTTGCAAAAAAAATGTAAGGTGGATACTTGGTGTATCACTGTTTTTTAACATTCTACTTGCTGGTGTTGTGTGTTTTTATGAGATAAGAACACATAATGTTCAGGAAATGCTTACAGTCCTTGGTTGGTGCAATATGGACGAAAAACAACGCTCAGGGCATTATTTTATTGTTGATTGGGCTGCTTGTGTAAAGAAACTTAACTACAAGGCAGATGTAGCGTTTTTCGGGAATTCTATTACTGCAAACAGTAATTTTCAGAATTATTTTACAGATATAAAGATTGCTGAATTTGGTTTGCACGGCGATAGGGTTGATGGTATGATTCGAAGACTTCCTATGCTTCAGTCTGTAAATCCAGATAAGATTTTCGTTATGGCTGGCATAAACGACCTTCATCGCAGTTCTCCTGAAACTATTGTAGAGCGTTACGACAAATTGCTTACTCTTATTCATGATTCTTTGCCGAATGCAAAGATTTACGTTCAGAGCATACTTCCGGTAAACCGTGTGAAGGAAAAGTTGTATGCGTCAAACGATGTGATAAAGGAAACAAATGTTTTGATTGAGGAATGTGCGAAAAAGCACAATTGTAAGTTTATAGATCTTAACAGCGTTTATATCGAAAATGGTGTTTTGCCAGATTCTTTATCTTTTGATGGGGTTCATCTAACTCAGCCAGCATATGGTAGATGGGCAAAGGTTATAAAACCTTACATATATGAATAAAAAGGAAAAGGAGCGATATGTAATCGTTCCTTTTAATATTAAAAAAAGTAGAAACCCTAAATCTGGACTTCTACTTTTTTATTAGTCTAATATCAATAAGAAAATTTTATTCATTTATCATTTCGTTCAAACCCTTGTTTGAGATTGTAGCGTTGATAACGCTCAAGTACTTGCTGTACTGCTCCTTAGAAAGAGCCTCCTTCATCAACTTGCAGTTGCCAAGAACAGCCTTGCGAACTTTTGCAGCCTTCTTGTCGTCAGAAGCGTTGTCTGCTGCTGCCATCTCGCTCTCGAAGTGCTCGTTAATAGCCTCTACATTGTCGTACTGAGCGGCAGAAAGATCGAGGTACTCGCTCAACTTTGCAGTGTTTACATTAACCTTTGTGCTTACTGCGTTGTTGTCTGCTGCTACGCTTGCTACTGCGAAACCAAATACAGCTGCTGCTGTCAAAAACATCTTCTTCATATTCTTCATTTTTTTATTTTTTCTTCTTTTGTTAATTATCACTTTTTTTTGTTTTGTCATTCAGTATCTCTCTGTTTGACGATGCAAAGATACGACGAAATTTAAGAAATATGAAATATAATTATGTTTTTTAACATAAAACACTTGATTTGTTGATTAAAATCAAGTAAAAACATGCTATAAAGCATAAAATAAATGTGGGATATATATTTTAACGTGTTTTTCCTGTTTTTTGCAGAAAGACGAGGGGGAACCTTATTTTCCTGTTCGAAATTAAGTTCAATGCCATTATTATTTTGCAATGTACCGTTTGCTGATTTTAAGAGCCTTGCGATGCATGGCAGCCATTGTGTGCCAAAGTTCAACAGGATTCGGAAATCAGGCATAACATGGGCTTGCTGTTTCGTTTTAAGTGCGTTTATTACTTTGTAGAGTTTTTGCATATTCAAGGATGCCTGCTTTTAATTTCAAGAAGGTATATAAAACAAAAAAAGGTAGAAAGTCTATCTTGTGACTCCTACCTTTAATTGTCTAATATCAATAATACTTTATTATTCATTGATCATGCCGTTTAAGCCCTTGTTAGTCATTGTAGCGTTGATAACGTTCAAGTACTTGTTGTACTGCTCCTTAGAAAGAGTTTCCTTCATCAACTTGCAGTTGCCAAGAACAGCCTTGCGAACCTTGTTTGCCTTCTTCTCATCAGAAGCTCTGTCTGCTGCTGCCATCTCACTCTCGAAGTACTCGTTAATTGCCTCAACGTCATCGTACTGTGCTGCTGTAAGACCAAGATACTCGCTCAACTTTGCAGTGTTTACATTAACCTTTGTGCTAACAGTGTTCTTGTCTGCTGCTACACCTGCTACTGCGAAACCAAATACAGCTGCTGCTGTTAAAACCATCTTCTTCATTTTCTTCAATTTTAAGTTTGTTCTTCTGTTAATTATCACATTTTTTTGTTTTGTCATTCAGTATCTCTCTGTTTGACAATGCAAAGATACGGCGAAAATTGAGAATAATGCAATAAAACTATGTTTTTTAACATAAAACATGTGTTTTATTGATAAAAATCAAGAAGAATTATGTTTTATAACATAACTATGGTATAAAAAGTGACTTTTCTTGGTTGTTGTTGCAAGAGATGTTCATATTGCTTTAGGTGACTCTGTTTTGCCGATGCCGAGTGGGGAAGACAGAAAAATCGCCGCCAACATTGTGTGTGGCGACGGATTTTACACATTATATATAATGTTTAGTATGGGAAACCACCGGCAAGTTCATACTGCGGTTCTATTACGAATTTGCCAGTCGAGTCGATATATCCATACTTGCCGTTCTGACTTACAATAGCCAGGCCGTTGGCAGAAAACACGCTTGCGGTGTCGAACTGTGGCTCGATAACCGTCTTGCCTGTCTGGTCAATATATCCGTATTTGCCGTTTTGTCTGAACCATGCCAAACCGTTGCGCGAAAAATACAAAGGATGCTCGTATTGAGGCTGCACAACGTACTTTCCGTTTTTGTCAATATATCCGTATTTGCCGTCAAGACGAATCTCTGCCAAACCATTGTCGGAGAAACTGTAGGCGATGTCAAATTGCGGTTCTATAACCATTTTGCCCTCTTTGTTAATGTAGCCCCATTTGTCGTTTAGTTTAACAACAGCCAAGCCGTTGGTTTTAAAGTCGCTGGCAAATTCAAATTGCGGTTCGATAACGATGTTGCCTTTGGTATCGATATATCCTCTCTTGCCATTCAGTTCGATGCCAGCCCATCCGTTGTCCGAGAAGTCGTAGGCAAAATCAAACTTCGGTTCGATAACTATATTACCTTTGGCATCGATATATCCGCATCGTTCGTTTATCACTACAGCTGCCAGTCCGTTGTCCGAGAAATCGGCTGCAAAGGTAAACTTCGGCTCTATTGCTGTCTTTCCGTTTGTATCAACAAAGCCGTATTTGTCTTTTATTTTTATCAAGGCCAGACCGTTTGCTGCGAATTTTCCCACGCGTTTAAACTGTGGCTGAACAACCACCTTTCCTTTGGCGTCGATATATCCGTCCTTGCCCTTCATCTCAACCTTTGCCAAGCCGTTGGCTGCAAAGTCCTCGGCAGATTTGAACTTAGGTTCGATTACTATTTTCCCGCTTCTGTCAATATATCCGAATTTACCTTTTATCTTAACCCTTGCCAAGCCGTTGGCAGAGAAGTCGCAGGCAAGGTCGAACTGCGGCTGAATAACCATCTTGCCGGTGGTGTCGATGTATCCCCATTTGCCGTTTTGCCTTACAATCGCCAAGCCGTTGGCAGAGAAATTGAGGGCTTCGTCAAACTGCGGTTCGATAACCGTTTCTCCTTTTGAGTTGATGAATCCGCACTTGCCATTTAACTTAACCCAAGCCAAGTCGCTGGGCTTTGCCGACAGGTTTCCTGCGCTGCCGTTTTGTGCAAACAGTCCGACTGCGGAAAAAAGCAAACCGATGATTAGTAGTCTCACTTTCATTTTATATTAAATTAGCAGGTTACTTGAATTTTTTGTGAGTTGTCAAGTCGCTTGATTGTTGTAGATTATCAGCAACTTGGGTGTGTCGTTCTTTTCATCCTTATTGTCTCAATCCTTTTCAGACATCGTGACAAATGTAAACATAAAATCCGAGAAAAAAGCGTTTTCGGAGAGATTTTATCTTTGAAAAAAGATGTTTATGTTTTTCGTGTATTTTCTGAACAAGCAGAAGTGAAAAATAGAAAAATGCGAGAACCGCTGATTCTCGCATTTTTCTGTTTTGTATCAATAGTTTTCGAGCGAAGCAAGATAGCGTTCTGCCTCAAGAGCCGCCTTGCAACCGCTTCCGGCAGCGGTGATGGCTTGTCGGTAGTGAGGGTCGGCAACATCGCCAGCCGCAAACACACCCGGAATTCCGGTCTTCGGACCGCCATTCTCGGTGATGATGTAACCAGTCTCGTCGGTCTTTACCCATGGCTTGAATACATCAGAATTTGGCTTGTGACCAATGGCAAGGAAGAAACCGTCGATAGCCACGTCGTAGCGCTCCTCGTCAGCCTTGCCTTTGTGCTTTACAAGGTGCATACCTTCAACAACCGTGTCGCCGAAAAGTCCTTCGGCTTGATGCTCGAACAGAACCTCGATTTTTGGGTTGTTAAGCACGCGCTTCTGCATGATGTCCGATGCGCGCAACTCATTTCTTCTAACCAGCAGATACACTTTCGAAGCCAGTCCTGCCAAGTACGAAGCCTCCTCGCACGCTGTGTCGCCGCCGCCTACCACGGCAACAACCTTCTTGCGGTAGAAAAAACCGTCGCACGTTGCGCACGCGCTCACTCCGTTGCCCGCATATTTTTGCTCATCTGGCAAACCCAGATATTTGGCCGATGCACCGGTAGAGATGATAACCGTGTCGGCCTCAATCTGACTGCCGTTGTCGAGCGTGATAACGTAAGGTGCTTTGCCGAAATCTACAGCCGTAACGATGGCGTCGCGAATCTCTGTGCCAAATTTTTTCGCCTGATTGCGCAAGTCCTCCATCAATCCAACGCCGTCAATACCATCGGGATAGCCGGGGAAATTCTCCACGTCGGTAGTGGTTGTAAGTTGTCCGCCGGGCTGCAATCCTTCCAGAACCACGGGATTGAGATTGGCTCTGCCTGCATATATAGCAGCGGTGAATCCCGCAGGGCCCGAGCCGATAATAAGACATTTGATGTGTTCCATTTTGTTTGTTTTTTGATTATTGAATGGTTGCAAATATAATAAAACAAAGTTGTATGGCGATTGTCTTCGTCGATATTATTGTTTGCGCAGGGTAAAAATGTTTCTTTTCAAACGGACCACATCAAGATTGGCAAAAAAATACGGGGAGAAATCCATTTCGGATGTCTCCCCGCATTTATATCAATAAATAGGAAATAAATTACTCGTTTACCATTTCGTCAAGACCCTTGTTAGAGATTGTAGCGTTGATTACGCTCAGGTACTTGCTGTACTGCTCCTTAGTAAGAGTCTGCTTCATAAGCTTGCAGTTCTTGCGTACTGCCTTGCGAACCTTAGCTGCCTTCTTTGCGTCTGATGCGTAGTTGGCTGCTGCCATCTCGTCCTCGAAGTACTCGCTGATTGCCTCGACATCGCTGTACTGTGATGCAGATAGACCAAGATAGTTGCTCAATTTAGCAGCATTCACGTTAATCTTTGTGCTAACAGTGTTCTTGTCTGCTGCTACACCTGCTACTGCGAAACCAAATACAGCTACTGCTGTTAAAACCATCTTCTTCATCTTACTTAAAATTTAATCGTTATCTTTATCCGTTTTATTATTCACTTTTGGTTGTCTCCAGAAGTTTGTCGGAGATTTTTGATTCTTTGTTTTTTAATCCCCTTTCCTTCTGTTTGACAATGCAAAGATACAACGAAATTTGATAAAACAATTAAAGAATTATGTTTTTTAGCATAAAATAGCGGTTTTATTGATAAATATCAACTAAAACCATGCTGTAAAACATATTTTAAGCAAAATTGAGCGTTGTTTGTACAGATTTTTCTCTTCTATGAAGTTATGAACGCTTTCGGTAACCCATTGCGAGTAGTCTGCTCCGTTTCTGATGGCTTCTCTTATCATGCTGCTCGATATGGGGTAGAGCGGTGTGTCGATGAACTTTACACCTTTTATATAGTCTGATGCCTTGCGGATTATTTCGCCCTCGTGCTCAATGTCGAATCCCGGACGCGGATATACCCATACTTCGTGCTGGCTCATAATCTCGTCGCTCTTGTACCAATGGTCGAACTTTGCCCAGTTGTCAGCTCCGATAACGAGGGCGAACGTGTGCTGCGGATATGCCCTGCGCATGGCGGCAAGCGTGTTTACCATATAAGATGGGCGCGGCAGACGGAACTCGAAGTCGCTGACCTCAATGTTCGGTTCGCTGGCAACGGCTATGCGAGTCATCTCGAGCCTCGTTGCCTCGTCAATAAGGTCGCTGCTCGTCTGCTTGAACGGATTTTGCGGGCTCACCAAAAACCAAAGTTGGTCACAACCACCTTGCTGGCACAGAGCCTTGGCAAGTTGAATGTGACCAACGTGTATCGGGTTGAATGAGCCTCCGAAGATTGCTATTTTCATTATCCCAAGAAGTCTTTTATTTTTTGAAGAGCCTCTGCCTTTGCAGTCTCCAAGTCGTCGTTTACAACTATGGTGTCGAACTGTGGGGCGAAGCTGAGTTCGTATTCAGCGCGTGCTATGCGGTCGTTTATGACCTCGGGTGCATCGGTTGCCCTGCCTTCGAGACGGCGGCGCAGTTCGTCGACAGATGGCGGCTGAATGAAGACAGACAACGCGCGTTCGCCGTAGAATTTCTTTATGTTCACACCGCCCTTAACGTCAACGTCGAAAACCACGTTCTGACCCTCTTCGAGCTGCTTTTCTACCTGAGCTTTCAGCGTTCCGTAGAATCGGTTTGTGTAAACCTCTTCGTACTCAAGAAACTCGTCGTTTTCTATCTTTGTGCGGAATTCCTCGGGAGTGAGGAAGAAGTATTCAACGCCGTTCTGCTCGGTGCCTCGCGGTGCGCGGCTTGTTGCCGAGATTGAGAAGTGCATGTTCAGCCCCTGAGTCATCAGATAGTTGATGATGGTTGACTTTCCGCTTCCGCTTGGAGCCGAGAATATAATTAGTTTGCCCTTTGCCATTTGTTACATTACGTTTAGAACCTGTTCCTTAATCTGCTCCAGTTCGTCTTTCATCTTAACCACGATGTTCTGCATCTCAGCCTGATTGCTCTTGCTGCCTGTGGTGTTGATTTCGCGACCCATCTCCTGCGCAATGAAACCCAGTTTCTTGCCCTGTCCTTGCTTGTTCTCGTTCATTGTCTCGAGGAAGTATTTCAGGTGGTTGGCAAGACGCTGCTTCTCCTCGTTGATGTCGAGTTTCTCGATGTAGTAAATCATCTCCTGCTCAAGGCGGTTCTTGTCGTATTCAACGTCAGGAATCTGCGACAGGCTGTCTACGAGTCTCTGGCGTATTTTCTCTGTGCGGTTCTTTTCGTAAGGCTCGATGCTTTTCAGCAGTTCGCCGATGTTCTTTATCTTTTCCTCGAATTTCTTCTGAAGTGCTACGCCCTCCTGCTTGCGGAAATCAACAAGTTGGTTGATTGCCTGTTCAACGGCTGTGCGTACCGAAATCCACTCCTCTTCTGATAGTTCTATGACCTCAACCTTTGTCAGCACGTCTGGCATTCGGAGAAGGGTAGAGAACCAGTCGGCTGGCAGCGCGATGTTGTTCTCCTCACTTATTGTCTTAATCTGGTTGTAATAGTTCAGCAGAATTGTCTGGTTGATAGGTGCGGCAGTCTGCGAGTCGTCCTTTTCAATCCATAGGCTGAAGTCCACCTTTCCACGTTCGAGCGCGCTACTAATCATGGCTCTGATTTCCATCTCCTTCTCGCGATAGAGAGGCGCGATGCGCGTAGAAAGGTCGAGTGCCTTGCTGTTTAGTGATTTTATTTCAACATTGATCTTTTTTTCTCCAAAAACTGCGGTTGCCTTACCGTAGCCAGTCATTGATTGTATCATATTTCAAACTATTTTTTTGCAAAAATAATAGTTTTTTGCATAAGAAAATGTATTTTTGCATTTTATATTGTAAAGATTTAAAATAATGTCGTGTATTCTACATATTGAGACATCTACAGACGTGTGTTCTGTGGCTGTAAGCGAGGATAGTCATTGCATTTATCATGAAGAGGATTTTGAAGGCCCCAACCATAATGTAACCCTTGGTGTTTTTGTTGACAGAGCGCTCTCGTTTGCCGATAGTCATGCCATTCCGCTCGATGCGGTGGCGGTTAGTTGCGGCCCCGGCTCTTACACCGGACTGCGCATAGGAGTGTCTATGGCAAAGGGCGTTTGTTATGCCAACGACGTGAAACTTCTCGGCATTCCAACGCTGAAGGTTATGTGCGTGCCGTTGCTCTTGAAGGACGAGGAACTGCCCGAAGATGCTCTTCTGTGCCCTATGATTGATGCCCGCCGAATGGAGGTGTATGCAGCCGTCTACGACAGGGCGCTGAACGCCGTCCGAGACATTCAGGCCGATATCGTTGACGAAAATTCGTATGCCGAATTCCTCGACAAGCATCCTGTATATTTCTTCGGAAACGGTTCGGAGAAGTGCAAGGACAAAATAAAGCATCCTAACGCGCACTTTGTCGACGGCATAAAGCCTCTGGCTAAATACATGCAGCCGCTTGCCGAAATGGCAATGGCAAAGCAGGATTTCAAGGACGTAGCATACTTCGAGCCTTTCTATCTGAAAGAGTTCGTGGCATCGACCCCTAAAAAACTTCTTTAAAAAAGACGATTATGAGCAAAATAGAATATAATACGCAGCGAAAAAGACTGCCGCTACCCGAATACGGACGAAGCATCCAGCGAATGGTCGACTATGCCCTCACGCTCGAGGACAGAGCCGAACGACAGAGATGCGCAGAGACAATAATTAGGGTGATGGACAGCATGTTTCCGGAACTGCGCCAGCAGGAGGACTACAAGCGTAAGCTGTGGGACCAGCTGGCTATCATGTCCGACTTTAAACTCGACATCGACTACCCGTTCGAGATTGTCAAGAAAGACGATCTTGCGCAGAAGCCGGCGCGCGTGCCTTATCCGCAGCGCAACATCCACTTCCGCCACTACGGACTGCTGGTTGAGCGTGCCCTCCGCCATGTTGAGGACGTTCCCGAAGGTCCGGAGCGCGACAGATACATCAACCTCATTGCAAGTCAGATGAAGCGCAATCTGGCTGAATGGAACATCAATACGCTTAACGATGTAAGAGTTCTGAACGACCTTAACCGCTATTTGGGCGGCCGTGTGGCTTACAATCCCGACAATATCAGCCTCGACAACGTGCTCATCGACGGTCCGCGAAGCGATGCCGGCAAGATGAAGGCTAAGAAGGCAAAAAAACGTACTAAATAAAGCGGTATGGGAACTTTTGTTATTGAGGGTGGTCATAAGTTGCAGGGAACGATTGTTCCGCAAGGTGCAAAGAACGAGGCTCTCGAGGTTATCTGTGCCACTTTGCTTACTGCCGAGAAGGTTACCATTCACAACATTCCTAATATCCTTGATGTAAACAACCTTATGCATCTGCTGAAGGATATGGGAGTGAAGGTGGTTCAGGAAGGCAGACATACTTACTCTTTTCAGGCCGACGAGGTTGACCTGAATTATCTTGAGAGCGACGAATTTCTTCATCGCTGCTCAACATTGCGTGGCTCTGTGCTGATGCTCGGCCCTATGCTGGCTCGCTTTGGCAAGGCTCTTATATCAAAGCCGGGCGGCGACAAAATCGGTCGCAGACGACTCGACACGCACTTCCTCGGTATGCAGAATCTGGGTGCCGAGTTCCACTATAATGCCGACAGAGGCATCTACGACATCGTGGGCGACAAGCTGAAGGGCTGCTACATGCTGCTCGACGAGGCTTCGGTAACCGGAACTGCCAACATCATTATGGCGGCGGTAATGGCCGAGGGCAAGACTACGATTTACAATGCCGCGTGCGAACCTTATATTCAGCAACTCTGCAACATGCTTAACCAGATGGGTGCCCGAATTAGCGGCATCGCATCAAACCTTCTGATTATCGAAGGCGTGAAAGAGTTGCACGGCACCGAGCACGACATTCTGCCCGACATGATTGAGGTAGGCTCGTTTATAGGAATGGCGGCGATGGTTGGCAACGGCATCACCATAAAGAATGTGAAGTACGAGAAACTCGGAAACATCCCGAACGTATTCGGAAGACTTGGCGTTCAGGTTTACCGAATGGGCGACGATATTTTCATTCCGCGCATGGAACATTACGAGATTGAGTCGTTCATCGACGGCTCTATCATGACACTTGCCGATGCTCCGTGGCCGGGACTCACTCCCGACCTTCTGAGCGTTCTGCTCGTGGTGGCAACTCAGGCAAAGGGAAGCGTCCTCTTCCATCAGAAGATGTTCGAGAGCCGTCTCTTCTTCGTCGACAAACTCATCGACATGGGCGCGCAGATTATTCTTTGCGACCCTCACCGCGCTGTTGTCATCGGTCACGATCGTGCAATTCATCTGCGTGGCGGAAAGATGGCGAGTCCCGACATCCGTGCCGGAATAGCTTTGCTTATCGCTGCCCTTAGTGCCGACGGAACAAGCCGTATAAGCAACATCGAGCAGATTGACCGCGGATACGAGGACATTGAAAACCGCCTGAAGGCTCTCGGCGCACACATCACACGCGAAAACTAAAAGTATGATAAGAAAGGAAGAAGTCTACAAGATTGGCAGGATAACAAAACTGCACGGAATAAAGGGCGAAGTGGTGCTCAACTTTACCGACGATGTATTCGATAGGGTTGAGTGCGACTATCTGGTGCTCGACATGGACGGAATCCTTGTGCCGTTCTTCTTCGAAGAGTACCGCTTTACAAGCAGCGAGAATGCCCTTTTCATCTTCGAGGATATGGACACCGAGCAGAAGGCAAAAACAGTTGTGGGGCACGATGTCTACTTCCCTCTGAGTCTTGCAGAGCAGGCCGAGGAAGGTGAACTGTCGTGGAACTATTTCGTCGGCTTCAAGGTGAGCGACGTTAATCACGGCTTCATCGGAACAATTACCGATGTCGAGAATTCAACCGTAAACACTCTGTTCATCATCGAGCACGAAGGCAACGAGGTGCTTATGCCTGCACAAGAAGAATTTATAAAGGATATGAATCAGAAAGAGCGTACTATGCTGGTCGAAATGCCCGAAGGTATGCTCAATTTGGACGACTAACAAAGGAAAATGAAGAAACAGTTAGCAATATTAGGGTCTACGGGCTCTATCGGCACGCAGACATTGCAGGTGGTCGAAGACAACCCCGACTTGTTTGAAGTGTATGCTATTACTGCCAACAACAGGGCTGAGGAACTGATTGAACAGGCTCGCAAGTTTCAGCCCGAGGTTGTTGTCATAGCCAACGAACAGAAATACGATATGGTAAAGGAGGCGCTTGCCGACTTGCCAATGAAGGTATATACAGGCGCAGATGCGCTTTGTCAGATTGTCGAGGCTAAGCCTATCGACGTGGTTGTTACGGCAATGGTGGGCTTTGCCGGATTGCCTCCAACCATCAGTGCGATAAAGGCAGGAAAGACCATCGCCCTTGCCAACAAAGAAACTCTCGTTGTTGCCGGCGAACTGATAAACAGCCTTGCACAACAGTATAACGTGGCAATTCTTCCGGTAGATTCCGAACATTCGGCAATCTTCCAGAGCATTGTGGGCGAGGTTGGAAATAATATCGAAAAGATTCTGCTCACAGCCAGCGGAGGTCCGTTCCGTAAGTTCAGCATCGAGCAACTTGCAACCGTAACCAAGGAGCAGGCTCTGAAGCATCCAAACTGGGAGATGGGAGCAAAGATAACCATCGACTCGGCAACGATGATGAACAAAGGTTTCGAGGCTATCGAGGCTAAATGGCTATTCGGCGTCAAGCCCGAGCAGATTGAGGTCGTGGTTCACCCAGAGTCTATAATCCATTCAGCCGTTCAGTTCGAGGACGGCGCGGTTAAGGCTCAACTCGGCGTGCCTGATATGCGATTGCCAATACAGTACGCGCTTACTTATCCCGACAGAATAAAGGCGAATTTCGACCGCCTCGACCTGTTCAAACTCGGAAGCATGACCTTCGAGAAGCCCGATTTACAGAAGTTCCGCTGTCTGGCTCTGGCCTACGAGGCTATGGATAAGGGCGGAAACATGCCTTGCATTGTGAATGCCGCCAACGAGATTGTGAACCTCGCATTCCGTCAGGACAAGATTGGATTCCTGAGAATCGGCGACATCATTGCCGAGACAATGCAGAAGGCTTCGTTTATCGAGAAACCAACTTATGAAGATTATGTGGCTACCGATGCCGAGGCTCGACGCATAGCCACCGAAATGTTATAAACCGAAATCTGAAAATTTCTTAATGGAGACTTTTTTAATTAAAGCAGCACAGCTTATTCTTTCGCTGTCAATCCTTGTGGTTCTGCACGAGGGCGGACACTTCTTCTTCGCGAAACTGTTTAAGATAAGGGTCGAGAAATTCTATCTCTTCTTCGACCCGTGGTTTCACCTGTTCAAGTTCAAGCCAAAGAACAGCGATACTGAATACGGCATCGGATGGCTTCCGTTTGGCGGATATGTTAAGATTGCCGGAATGATAGACGAGTCGATGGACAAGGAGCAGATGCAGCAGCCCGAGCAACCTTGGGAGTTCCGCTCAAAGCCTGCTTATCAGCGATTGCTGGTTATGATTGGCGGCGTGCTTGTAAACTTCCTTCTCGCTATCTTCATCTACTCAATGGTGCTCTATACATGGGGCGACAGTTACTTTAACGTGCGCGACATGAAAATGGGTATGGTCTACAACCAGACAGCCAAGGAGATTGGCTTCCGCGACGGCGATATGCCTGTCAAGACCGATGCCGGCGAGATTGGTAGATTCGGCACCGATTTCTATCGTGCAGTTGCAAAAGCCAAGGTCGTAACGGTTATGCGCAACGGCAAGGAGGTAGATATCGAGATGCCTGCCGAGAAAATCAGCCTTATAACAATGCTGAAGGAAGAGCCGCCGTTTATGAAGCAGTTCGTTCCAAACGAGATTGATACCGTTATTGCTGGCACTCCTATTGCCAAGGCAGGCGTAAAGGCTGGCGACAAACTGGTTGCGTTAAACGGCAAGCCTATAAATAGCTACAATGCCTTTGAGAACGAGATGATGCATATTAAGGATATGGCTGTTAAATGTTCTCATGCCGATAGCCTTAAACTTCGCAACGTTGTTTTGGTTACGCAGAGAGGCGCGCAGCTCGACACGCTTAATGTGATGCTCGGCGAGGATTTCTTGTTTGGATTCTCTCCGAAGTTCCTTGACGACTACACTCCGATGAAGACTGACCAATTCAGCTTCTTCGAGTCGTTCCCTGCCGGAATTTCTTACGGAATGAGAAACCTGAAAGGCTATGTTAGCGACCTCCGTTACGTTTTCTCTGCCGAAGGCGCAAAGAGCGTAGGCAGTTTTGGCGCAATGGGTAGTATGTTTGCTCCAACATGGAACTGGCACATATTCTGGCTGAACACCGCACTTCTGAGCATCATTCTTGCGTTCATGAACATTCTGCCAATTCCTGCGCTCGACGGCGGTCATGTGCTATTCTTGCTCTACGAGATTATCACCCGTCGCAAGCCAAGCGAAAAATTCCTCGAAAGAGCGCAGATGGTGGGCATGTGCCTTCTTCTGGCTCTTATGATTCTTGCCCTTGGCAACGATTTCCTTCGTGGTATAGGCTTGAGTTGGTAAGTAAAACGGCGTTTTTGCAAAACATAAGATACAACCGCTTTCGGAATCTCTTCCGGAGGCGGTTTTTCTTTGCCCTGATGTTAAAAACGGCAAAGTTTTGGTCTGTTCTGCATAATTATTTGAAAAATAGATGTTATATTTGTTGCGATAAACTCGTGTAATCATAAAAAATCTAATAAATGAGCGAATTTTCTAGTTGGTACTTTTCTCTGGACGCGAATCTCCAGATATTTTGGGGCTGTGCCATTGTCGGCTCGGCTGTTTTTGCGTTGCAGGCAGTTCTTACAATTATCGGACTGGATTCGGCAGACATCGACATTGATGCCAATTTCGACGGCGACACAATGGATACTGGCGGTGGTTTGAGCCTCTTCTCAATCCGCAGTCTTGTAAACTTCTTTGTGGGCTTTGGCTGGGCTGGCATCGGTTTTTACAAGAGCATCAATTCCGAATTTGTGGTCTATCTCATAGCGATAGCCGTCGGAGTGGCTTTCGGCTACATGTACATCTTTCTTCGCCGTAAGCTGAAGAAACTCGAGTATAACGGTGCGGTAGACATAAACGATGCCCTTGGCAAGGAAGCCGATGTGTATCTTCGCATTCCGGCAGAGGCAAAGGGCGCGGGCAAGGTGCAGATAAGCCTTGGCGGTTCGATATTCGAATATCCAGCCATAACCAATGGCGAGGAGATTGCATCGGGCAAGCGGATAAAGGTTGTCGAGGTTATCGACAGCAAGACTCTGCTCGTTGAGGAACTTTAATGTATTATCAGGAAAAACATTTTATAACTAAAACAAACTAATAATTATGATTGAGGGAATGTCCTATGTTATTATTGCCGCAGCGGTTGTGTTTATCATACTCGTTGTGGCTATCGTGAACCGCTATCGCCGTTGTCCGTCAGACAAGATTCTAGTAATCTACGGAGGCAGTTCATCTCGCGAGAAGAAGTCGGCAAAGTGCGTACACGGAGGCGGTGCTTTCGTGTGGCCTATCGTTGAGGATTATGCATATCTTTCGCTTACTCCAATCAGCATCGATGCCAACCTTACCAACGCACTTTCGCGCCAGAACATCCGCGTCGATGTGCCATGCCGCTTTACCGTGGCAATTTCTACCGATACCGAGTGCATGAATGCCGCAGCCGAGCGTCTTCTCGGACTTAGTGCAACCCAGATTCAGGAACTTGCACGCGATATCCTCTTCGGACAACTTCGTCTTGTAATAGCAACGATGAGTATCGAGGAACTTAACAGCGACCGCGACAAATTCCTCGAGGCTATCTCGAGCAACGTCGAGGGTGAGTTGAAGAAAATTGGTCTTCGCCTTATCAACGTAAACGTAACCGATATCAACGACGAGTCTGGATATATCGAGGCTCTTGGTCAGGAGGCAGCAGCCAAGGCCATAAACGAGGCAAAGGTTCGCGTAGCCGAGCAGGAGAAGATTGGTGAGATTGGTAAGGCTGAGGCTAACCGCGAAACCCGTGTAAGAACAGCCGAGGCAAACGCTCAGGCCGTAAAGGGTGAGAACGAGGCGAAGGTTCAGATTGCAAACTCTGAGGCCGACCGCCGCGAACGTGAGGCTGAGGCTCACCGTAAGGCAACCGCTGCCGAGAAGGTGGCTCAGGCAAAGGCTCTCGAAGAGGCTTACTCAGCCGAGAAGGCAGCCGAGGAGGCTCGTGCCGAGCGCGAACGTGCCACACAGAGCGCAAACGTGCTTGTAAGTCAGGAAATCGAGAAGAAACGCCGCATCATCGAGGCTGAGGCTGAGGCTGAGAAGATTCGCGTAAACGCAAAGGGTGAGGCTGATGCCCAGTATGCCAAGATGGAGGCCGAGGCTCGCGGTCTCTTCGAGATTCTTAGCCGTCAGGCTGCCGGTTACGACAAGATGGTTCAGGCTGCCGGCGGAGATGCTAACAAGGCTTACATGCTTCTGTTGCTCGAAAAACTTCCAGAACTTGTCAAGACTCAGGTTGAGGCTGTCAAGGGCATCAACATCGACCACGTTACTGTTTGGGACAGCGGTCAGGGTGCCGACGGAAAGGGCAGCACAGCCAACTTCCTTTCTGGTCTTATGAAGAGCGTTCCGCCGCTAAACGACCTCTTCGACCAAGCTGGTCTTGCACTTCCAGAGTATCTGGCAAAGAAAGCCGAGAAGAAGGAAGACGACAGCGAGGCAGAAACAGAAGAATAATCATAAAAAGGGGAGAATCTGAAGACGGATTCTCCCTTCTTTTTTATTGCTGAGTAATAGTTGAACTACGAAAAAACAGCCCTTTACTTTTGTCTTTTCAAAAAAATATTCTAATTTTGCGTTTAGTCTTATGTTGTAAGTTTCACTTTAAACATAAGCGTGATATATAACGAGACAACTAATTGTCGTATCTTATTGAAGAAGTTCTAAACTTTAAATAGTCCGACCAGACATTATACAAGAGGAACTTCAGTCAGTGGATACGCCTTACTATAGGCGTACCCCTTTCTGTTGTATTTTTTCTTGGAAGGCATCTTTGGTCGGACAGCCTTAAGTTTGGAAGTGCATCGGTAAGTGGGTGCGCCTTTTTTTGTCTTATAACCCACAGTATTAACAAAACGTATTTTATCATTATGAAAAAACTTTCATTATTTGTTTTCTTGTTGTTCTCTTTTGTGCAAATTTTTGCCCAGAACTTTGATAAGTGCTATGCAAAGAAAGGAGAGAAGCACATTCTTTATCACATTATAAGGGGTGATAAGGATAAGTATTATAAGGTCTACAACGACAAAAATCAAAAATTTTGGAGTGTTGTGGATAAGGGAGCTTCTTATTTGATTGAGTTTCACATATCTAAGAGTAAATATGATGCTGAAGATGTAGGAGAAACAGAAATTACGCGAGATGATGTTGTGAAGTTGTGTAGTACGAGTAATTTTAGTAATTCTGGTAATTTGAATAATAATTATTCAGAGTCAACTTCGGGTATTGTTTTAGCAAAAGATGAGGTTCTTGTAAGAAAGATAGAAAGTGTAAAAGTAACATCTTCATCGCCACATGAGTATGGTATGGATTATCCAATATTCAGAGTTGTTAAAGCTGAGGATAAGTCTCTTATTGGTGATGAGATTGTATGTAAGATTGTTGAAAAAAGAAAATCTAACCTTAGTGGTGCTGAAGGAAGATTGACAATCAGACCTTTGTATATAATCGATAGTAAGAAAGGCAAAATTCGCCTTATGCCTACTGATATATTCCTTAGGGGGAAGAATAGAGCGAATGTAAAGACATGGTTTCAATTTCCAGTATTCCCTCTTCTCTTTATTGCTGGTTCTGGTGCAGAATTGCCAGGCGACACCGATTATATTTTTTACATAAGGTAGGATTATAATTTAATGTGAGTATGTTTTGGTTAATTATTATTGCAATAATTATAATTGTTGCGTATAAATTAGGGACAACTTCTGGACAAGTCATTGAACGGGTCAATAATTCTGGCGGAATGAGAGTGAAGTATGCAAAACTTATTGATGCTTTTTTAGGTGGACATGATGATTGCCAGATTTTTGTAGAAACTCGCACTTACATTAGATTTGGTGTTTCAAACTATGGCGGAACAACTTTGTTTCATATCAACAATCTACAGACAATAAGGTTATAATTCAGTATGAGGTGAAGAATAATCCGATTTGTGCTCCTTTTCAACTTTCAATGGGTTTTTCCTGATGATATGAATCAGGATGAGATGGTGGTAGTAATGTTGGATGACATGGAGAAGAAAATGAAACAAATTATGAGGATGTAGTGTGTTGAAGCATTAATAAATTGCTTCATGTTTATAAAAATTCCGCCTTGCATTTGCCGATGCAAGGCGGAATTTTGTTATTATCTGAAATAAGATTCGCAGATTGCAAGATATAGCGCAACTGCCGGAATGGCAATGAGCGAACTGTTGAAACGGTCGAGCATTCCGCCGTGCCCCAGAAGAATGTTGCCCGAATCCTTTATGCCGAGCTGGCGTTTCATCAGCGATTCCACAAGGTCGCCCCATGTGCCGAACACCACCACCAGAGCCATTCCTGCCCATTGCAGAGTCGAATAAAGGCTTGTGTCGTAGTGAGCAAAAATCATGCTGATGCCAATGGCAAGAACCGCTCCGCCAACCGAGTTTTCCCACGACTTGTTTGGCGAGATGCGCTTGAACAGCGGATGCTTTCCGATAAGCGAGCCAACGCAGTATGCACCTGTGTCGCTTGCCCACAAAAAGACGAAGATGGCAAGGAGATAGAGATGAAGTCAATATGTCATCTCGATTCAATGGATTTTTACAATAAGCAATACTATAAACTTATCGCTATTTTGCGGACAATAGGATGATTTTTCTGAAACAGATATTATAAAAGGTAGAAACCGCTTTTAAACCAGCATTTGAAGGCGGTTTTTCTTGTTTCCCGGCAACTGCGTTTTCTGCTGAAAGACTCGTTGTTGTGGATTTTTGAACAAACATTCGGCACTTTCTGCAAAATAAAAATGGAAAAATATTAGTGATTTTCGGTTGAAATGTAATATTTTTATCACGTTTTTGCACTCGAGTGCTTAACCAAAGAAATTATATATTTATGAAGAATGTTTTTACTGTCTTGATATTGGTGGCAGCCTCGCTAAGTGCCGCGGCTCAGAATTGTCCCGTTGGCATTGTCAGCGGACAGGATTCGGTACGCGGAATGCAGTTTGGAGTGGTTGCGTCGGTTGCCGGCGCAAAGGC
The DNA here is from genome assembly GCA_900102385.1 of Bacteroidales bacterium KHT7. Lineage (GTDB taxonomy): Bacteria > Bacteroidota > Bacteroidia > Bacteroidales > Bacteroidaceae > Ga6A1. Next base: position 28,193 of record FNBQ01000006.1, read on the forward strand.
GAGGGGAGTGCAGTTGTCGGGATTTTCGAATATGACTACGGGCTCTCTGCGAGGCGTTCAGTTGAGTGGCGTCAGCAATATCGCAGCCGGCGTTGAGAAAGGTGTTCAGTTGTCGAGTATGCTCAACGTTTCGTCGGGCTACATGCGAGGTTTGCAGGCTGCATTCTACAACTATGCCGACTCGCTTAATGGTACGCAAATCGGAATATTCAATGTGGCGCGCACACATCCTAAGGGTTGGCAGATTGGATTGCTCAATATTTCCCACGACACCATCGCGCACAAACTTGGACTGGTAAATGTCAACCCAAATACCGAGGTAGACTTGCTGATGTATGGCGGCAGCACCACAAAGGGAAACGTAGCCGTGCGCTTCCGCAATCGCTATACTTACAATATCGTTGGCTTCGGCACACACTTCATGGGGCTCGACGAGAAATTCTCAGGAGCGTTGTTCTACCGCCTCGGCGTTTACACGCGCCTCAGTCCGAGGTGGACGCTAAGCGGCGATGTTGGCTACTATCATGTAGAGACATTCAAGCAGAATTCGGCCGATGCGCCCGAACGCCTCTTCTCGTTGCAGGCGCGCCTGAATCTTGACTATCAGATTTCGAAGAAACTGGGAGCGTTTGCAAGCGTGGGCTACGGCGATACGCGATACTACCAGCGATGGCGGCACTATCGCAGCAGACCGTTGGTCGAGGCCGGACTAACGTTCCGCTATCTGCGTAATGGCGATATTCGGAAATATTCAGCCCCGATGGTTGTTGATGACAACGGAGAGAGCGACAGCATAATGGTAAACAACGGTCTGCAACGTAAGCATCCTTGGTGGGCATTGGCGCAGGTTACGGGTGTGAATATGGGCGTGCATTTGTTCGACCGCTTTGTATTGGATGAAGACTTTGCAAAGACAAGCCTACGCTCGTGCCGCAACAACTTCAGACACGGTTTTGTATGGGACAACGACCAGTTCTCAACAAACCTTTTCATGCACCCGTATCACGGCAATCTCTATTTCAATTCAGCTCGCTCGCAGGGGCTTAATTTCTGGCAGTCGGCACCATACGCTCTCGTCGGCTCTCTTGAGTGGGAGTTTCTGGGAGAGGTTGAGCCGCCGGCAATCAACGATCTGATAGCCACCACTTGCGGCGGCATCTGTATAGGCGAGATAACCAACCGCATAAGCCGCATATTTCTTGATGACAGAAAACGAGGGTTTAACAGATTCCTGCGCGAGGCTGCTGCAACGGTTTTCAACCCGATGGGCGGACTTAAACGTATGGCCACGGGCGATGCGTGGTGGGTTCGCAACGAAAACTATCTGTATCACGACCGCGAAAAATTCCCTATCGACTTTTCTATGTCGGTGGGCAACCGCTATCTGGCCGATAATGGTTCGTTGTTCAGGGGAGAGCACAATCCTTACGTTAATCTGTATCTTGACTATGGCGACCCTGTTAATGAGGGCGAAACCAATTCACCTTACGATTATTTCAATGCCGAGATTACTTTCGGTCTGAGCCGTAATCAGCCTATTATCAACCGTCTGAATCTGGTTGGACGACTATGGAGCGCGCTTGTGTTCGACAGCAAGAACATAAAGGGCGAGTTCGGAATATATCAGCATTTCGATTATTTCAACTCAAAGGCGGTAAAGGATGGTTCGGACCAGACTCCGTACCGCATTAGCGAGGCTGCGGCTTTCGGCCCGGGATTCATCTTTCAGTTTCCAAGTGTAGGCGCGCTAAACCGTCTGGAACAGCGAATTTTCATAAACGGAATTTTGCTGGGCGGCACAAAGAGCGACTATTACAGTTTTATCGACCGTGACTACAACATGGGAAGCGGCTTCAGCGTCAAGGCAAAGACGCATCTCGAACTGCGCCACTTCGGACGCTTCATTCTGCATACCCAGTACTACCGCATATATACATGGAAGGGCTATGAGCAGAAAGATTTGTCGAAGGTAGACCCTCTGTTCCTTAATTCGCAGGGCGACAAGGGCAATGCCGCTCTTTTGGTTGTAAACCCAATTGCTGAGATTGACCTCAGAAAGAACTGGAGCATCGTTATAAGCAGTACGTTCTTTGGTCGCAAAACCAACTACAAGTATTATGATAATGTGAAAACCAATACTTTCGAGGCACGTGCTGGCTTGACTTGCCATTTCTGATGAATGTTGTAGGGGCTTTTTCCCATGTTTTCGGCTTCGTTATTTGTTCGGGATTCCTTCGGGATGCGTTCGGGATATGTACAATTCCTTCCGATTCTGATGCGTATTTGGAGCGTTTTTGCTTTTTCCGCATCGTTTTTGCATGTTTTATGCCGCTTATTTTCGATTGAAAATCTTTACGGGGTGCGATAAGTTGTTGACAATGTGAGTTTTAATGTATGGGGCGTTTCGGCGTTTCAGCGTTTCAGCTACCCCTATGGTGGTTTCAATTTCTTGCTTTATATTATATAATTTATTAATTATTAATTAGTTATATATAATATATAAGTGCTTGAAACAAAAAACATACCTCTGAAACACTTGAAACGCTGAAACGCTGAAACGCTTAATGTTGCATTTTGAGAAAGTTTCGTTATATTTGCAACAAGTGATTACAAAATCATAAACGAAATGTGAATTTAATTTTGTGTATGAAGCTTAATTCAATAAAAGGTCTTATTTGCGATGTCGGAAAGTTTATTTTTGTATTATTTGTCTTATTTTCTTTTCATACGTCGTGTGTATTGGAGATATTGAATGCCAAAACGTTTCTTTTGTCATACAAATGTTGTAAATAAAGAACTCCGCCTTGCATCAGTAAATGCAAGGCGGAGTTTTGTTATCATTATCTGAAATAAGATTCGCAGATTGCAAGATATAGCGCAACTGCCGGAATGGCAATGAGCGAACTGTCGAAACGGTCGAGCATTCCGCCGTGCCCCGGAAGAATGTTGCCCGAATCCTTTATGCCGAGTTGTCGTTTCATCAGCGATTCCACAAGGTCGCCCCATGTGCCGAACACCACCACCACCAGAGCCATTCCTGCCCATTGCAAGGTAGAATAAAGGCTTGTGTCGTAGTGTGCAAAAATCATGCTGATACCAATGGCAAGAACCGCTCCGCCAACAGAGCCTTCCCACGACTTGTTTGGCGAGATGCGCTTGAACAGCGGATGTTTTCCGATAAGCGAGCCAACGCAGTATGCACCTGTGTCGCTTGCCCACAAAAAGACGAATATGGCAAGCGGGGTAAGATAGTCGTACATTATGTTGGTAGTGTTAGCAATTGACTTTATGCTTATCACGTTCAGCAGCGAGAAAGGCAGAGCCACATACAAAATAGCCATCATTGAGTATGCCCAGTTGTTTATCGGGTTCTTCTGCTGAAGATACAACTCGCTGATGACGAGATAGATGATGGGGAACAACGTAAGGATGAACGCCTTGTTGAATCCTGTAACGCAATAGAACCATGTGGCTGCAAACAGACACACGCCCGTTAGCGTGACAATGGTTCTGTTTACATCAACATCCTCGCGAGAGTTTACGACAGAGCAGAACTCCCACACGGAAAGTCCTGTAATTATGGCGAATAGCAATCCCATCGTGGCATATCCAAAGCATATTGCAGAAACCAGAACGGCAACGAATACCGCACCGGTGATGGCTCTCACAATGAGATTCTTAACTTTTGCATTCATACAAATTTATCTAAAAATTAAAGTCGGTCTTTCGAAACGTGCAGACGGGCAGTTGCCTGCCCATCTGTTTTTATTCATTCTCAGGCATTGTCCGAGCCTGATGATTTCTCATTCTTGTCGTAGTTGTCGGGAGTCTCCTCGGTCTGAGGCTGCTCCGCGCCGGCAAGTCGTGCTTCCTCGGCATCTTCTTCGGCTGCCTTGGCAGCCATAGCCTCGGCGCGTGCCTTCAGCTCAGCCTCGTATTCAGCCTTCAGTTCAGGGTTCTCCTCGAAAATCTCTTCAGAGCGTGACTGCCATGGTCGCGGACCGAATATATCTTCAAGGTCTTCAGCCATGATAACTTCCTTCTCAACCAAAAGGTCGGCAAGTTTGTTATGACCCTCGGCATGCTCCTTCAGCATATCCTTGGCGCGCTTATACTGTTCGGCAATAATCTTGGCAACCTCCTTGTCTATGAGGTGAGCCGTTGCCTCGCTGTAAGGCTTGTTAAACTCGTACTCGTTATTGTTGTAGAAGCAGATGTTTGGAAGTTCGTCGCTCATACCCATGTAAGCCACCATGCTGTAAGCCGATTTGTTGGCTCTCTCGAGGTCGTTGAGCGCGCCTGTTCCGATGTGACCGGTGAACAACTCCTCGGCTGCTCTACCGCCAAGAAGCGAGCAGAGTTCGTCGAGAATGTGTTCCTTTGTGGTAATTTGTCTCTCCTCTGGCATGTACCAAGCCGCGCCGAGCGAGATGCCTCGTGGCACGATTGAAACCTTAACAAGCGGATTTGCATGCTGCAAGAACCATGATAGGGTAGCGTGTCCTGCCTCGTGTATTGCGATAGAACGCTTCTCGGCGTTCGTCATAACCTTTGTCTTCTTCTCCAAGCCGCCGATAATTCGGTCGATGGCATCGAGGAAGTCCTGACGGCTTACGGCTGTAGCCTCGTGGCGCGCTGCGATAAGTGCAGCCTCGTTGCACACGTTGGCGATGTCGGCTCCCGAGAATCCCGGAGTCTGACGTGCAAGTTGGTTAACATCAACAGTCTCGTCGGTCTTCAGCGGTCTGAGGTGAACGCCGAAGATAGCCTTGCGCTCGTTAAGTTCAGGCAACTCAACATGAATCTGACGGTCGAAACGTCCAGCACGAAGAAGAGCCTTGTCGAGAATGTCGGCGCGGTTTGTTGCAGCCAAGATGATTACTCCGCTGTTTGTTCCAAAGCCGTCCATCTCGGTTAGCAACTGGTTGAGTGTGCTTTCGCGCTCATCGTTTCCGCCAAACGAAGACTTGTTGCTGCGGGCGCGTCCTACGGCATCAATCTCATCGATAAAGATGATACAAGGAGCTTTTGCCTTTGCCTTGCTAAAGAGGTCGCGCACGCGGCTTGCACCAACACCCACGAACATCTCTACGAAGTCGGAACCAGACATTGAGAAGAACGGAACGTCAGCCTCGCCGGCAACAGCCTTTGCAAGCAGCGTCTTACCAGTTCCCGGAGGGCCTACAAGTAGTGCGCCCTTTGGAATCTTGCCACCCAACTCGGTATATTTTGCAGGGTTCTTCAAGAAGTCTACAATCTCCTGAACCTCCTGCTTTGCGCCTTCCTGTCCGGCAACATCCTTGAATGTAACCTTCATCTCGTCTTTGTTGTCCTTGTCGATTAGTTTAGCCTTGCTCTGGCCTACATTGAAGATGCCGCCGCCAAAGCCGCCGCCACCTCCGCTGCCAACTCGGCGGAACATTGTGAAGATGAGATATGTGAAGAACAGTATCGGAAGCCATGTAAACAGGATATGGCTGAAGTCCTGACTGTGCTCGAAGGCAAACTTGCCGCTGAACTTTCCAAGTTCGGTCTCGGTGTCGATGAAGTTTTCGAGATTCTCTATCGAGCCGTATTCAACCGAAACGTATGGGGCAGCGCCAGTCTTGTCAGGACCAGTCTTGAATATTTCGCGAATGTATTCTTTCTTGACATACATTCTCAGCATACCTTCGTCTTTCTGAACCGTTATCTTTTCGGCATATCCGTTGTGAACATATTCTTTGAACTGTGAATATGTGGCCGATTTGTACAGACTGCTGTCGCTTTGTGTAAAGTACAGTATGCCAAGGGCAACGGCTATAACGATGTACAGCCATGTCAGGTTAAAAGTAAATATGGGCTTGAACCCCTTCTTACCGTCATTTTTTTTAGCCATAAAGGATAATTTAGTCTAAGTTTGGAATTTCTGTTAATTTAGCGTCCTCCCAAAGATTCTCGATGTCGTAGAACTCTCTGAACTCGGGAAGGAAGATGTGAACAATCACGTTGGCGAAGTCCATAGCAATCCATTCGGCATTGTTGAAGCCGTCAATGCCTATCAGGTCTTCGCCTATGCGCTTTGCAAATATGTCAACCGAGTCGGCAATGGCTTTTACCTGACTTGGCGAGTTACCCTGACATACTATGAAATAATTGCATATAGTGTCGTCAATCGCAGTAAGGTCGGCAACGACTATGTCTTGCCCTTTTTTTTCTTGTATTCCTTTTACAATTGTGTCTAAGAATTTTTTGTCTCTGTTCATTAAAATAAAGTTCTATTAACTTAATAGCGTACAAAGATACACCTAAATTATTACATAATCAAAAAAAGGCTGCACAGAAATGCGGTATATAATAGGTGCAAAATGAAGTTTTTTTGAAAAAATGCATTTTTTTTGCAAAATTTTTCTGAAAAGTTTGCCAGTTCAGAAAAAGTGTGTATCTTTGCACCGTCAAACAAAAACAAGGGTTTGATACTCCAAAATTGGGATATGGTGTAATGGTAACACTACAGATTCTGGTCCTGTCATTCCTGGTTCGAGTCCAGGTATCCCAACAAGAAGCTTCTCTATCGAGGGGCTTTTTTTTTCGCCTAAATACCCTAATGTGTCGGCGAGTTTTAGAAACAGAGTTTTAAGTTGGTTGTTTTTCTATATTAGAAAAGGGAACAAAGATTGATTCTTCAATCTGCGTTCCCTTTTTTTGTTATCTTATTCCTGTTCTTTCAGAACCGAAATCTTCTGCTTTATAAGTTCTATCTCTTGCTTCAGGTTCTCTACCTTGCGGTTGATGCCCGAAATCAGCGAGTTGCCTTTCTTTGACGATAGGGTGAGGAAACCGAGGTTGTTTTCGTACTGCTTCATCTCGCTTATCTTCTGCTGAAGGCTGCGCTCAAGTCTGTAACGCTCGTTCTGCGCACCGTCCTTGCTGTTCTTAATGTTATTCTTGAAGTTGTCGAGACGCTGCTTGGCGCGGTTTATGTTCAGTTTCTTGTAAATTTCGTCGAGAACGTCCTTGTATGCCTTGTAAGTCTCGTCCTTTACGGCAAACGGAACGTGTCCGATGCTGTTCCACTCGGCAGAGAGTTTCTGAACTGCGTCCTGAACCTTGCCGTCGGCGTTGCCGCTTTCGAGAATCTCCTTAAGACTTGCAATTATGCCCTGCTTTTTTTCAAGATTTTCGTTCTCCTGAGAGTGTGCTGCCGCATTGGCATCGTTCTTCTGCTTGTAGAAGTGGTCGCACGCAGCGATGAATCTCTTCCAGATGTATTCGGTATCCTTTCGGTTTGTAGGGCCTATTTCCTTCCATTCCTTCTGGAGTTGTGCCATTATTGCGCTTGTCTCCTTCCAGTCGGTGCTGTCTTTCAGAGCCTCTGCCTTTTCGCATAGTTCGAGCTTCTTGTTTTTGTTAGCCGAAGCCGTCTCTTTCATCGACTTGAAGTTCTGCGCCTTTGTGTCGAAGAAGTTGTTGCAGGCCAGGCGGAAACGCTCAAAGATTTTCGTGTTCATCTTCTGCGGAGCAAAGCCGATGGTCTTCCATTTAGCCTGAAGTTCGAGCACTTCTTTTGTCTTGTCTTCCCAGTCGTTGTACGATTTCAGTTCGTCGAGGTTTATGCTTTCGATAGCCTCGCAGATGGCAGTCTTTGCCTCGAGGTTCTCGTTTTCCTTCTGCTTTATCTCGTCAAAATGATTCTGGTGTCGGCGGTTGATTATTGTCGATGCCTCCTTGAATCTGCTCCACAACTCCTCGCGCACTTCCTTAGCCACCGATCCGGTCTCGCGATACTGCTGGTGAAGGTCTTGCAACTGATGGAATGCCGAAACCACGTCTTCTGCCGTCGTGAGTTTCTCGGCCTGCTCGCACAAGCGTGTCTTGACCTCAAGGTTCTTCTTGAAGTCGTATTCTCTCATCTCGTTGTTTATCTTGAGGTTATCGTAGAATTTGTCTCTCTCGAGCTGATACTGTTTCCAGATGTTCGTAACTTCTTCGGCAGGAATCTGTCCTGTCTCGTTCCATTGCTGCTGCAACGCCTTGAACTCGTCGAGATGCTTGCCGCATTCCTCGCCGTTCTCGTTCAGAGCCTTCAGTTTTTCGATAATCTCGCTTTTCAGCACGAGGTTGTTCTTCTTTTCCTCTTCCTGCTTTGCAAAGACTACCGCCTTCTTGTCTCTGATTATCTTCATCTGAGCCTTGAACTCCTGCTCCGACTGGCTGAGCACCTCGAGGGCGGCAGACTTGTCGGCAATCTCTTCGGCCTGCTGGTTTATTGTCTCCTTTTCGGCGTTCAGGATTTTGTAGAAGTTTTGTTTAAGACTGTTCAGTTCATCTTTGGGTGCGTTCTCGGCATCCTGTGCCAGAACCTTTATACGCTCTACGATTTCCTCTTTAGTCATTTTCCATCAAATATTAGTAATGTTGTGGATATTAAAGTACAAATAAAATAAATTATTTTGTAAAACGTGTTAAAAATGTGCAAAAAGTTGATGCCATCGTCATTTATTCATGTTTTAAAGCATGTCTTGGTGCTTAAAATAGAAGTACGATGCAGCTCCGAGTACGAGCGACAATGCCGTTACGCCCCAGAATCCGTAAACAGACTGTTCTATGCCGTTGTACAGGTTCATGCCCAGATAACTTGCTATCAGGGTTGGCACCATGATGATGATTGAGTACGACGTAAGTTTACGCATAACCTTACTCAAGTTGTTGTTGATGATGTTTGAGTAAGTGTCCATTGTGCTCTCGAGAATGTTACTGTAGATGCTGGTCATTTCCTGTGCCTGATTCATCTCGATGTTAACATCCTCGATTAGTTCGGCATCAAGCTCATCGATAGGAAGGCGGAACTTCAGTTTTGTAAGCAGAGTTTCGTTGCCTTTTATTGATGTCATGAAGTATGTCAGACTGTCCTGAAGTCGGGCCAGACTGATGATATCTTGGTTGTCGACGCTCTTGTCGAGCTGTCGCTTTGCCTTTTCAATAAGGAAGCTGATTTGTTTCAGGCGCTTCAGATACCATACGGCAGACGAGAGGAAGATGCGGAAAATCATATCCACAAAGTCGGTGAATCCCTCGCCGCGCTTCTGCTGATATGAAAGGAAGTCAATCATCATGTCTGTTTCGTAGTAGCAAACGGTAATCATGATGTCGTCTTTCATTATTATGCCCAGCGGAATGGTTGTGTAAGGCGTACGCGAACGCACATCCTTAACGTACGGAATACGAAGGATGATGAAGACGAAGCCCTCGTCAATCTCGTAACGGGCGCGCTCGTCGGCATCGGCAATATCTGAGAGAAAATAGTCGGGAATACCGAGTTTTTCCTGAAGAAAATCCTCGTCTTCCTTGACTGGACATGTTACCTGTGTCCAACAGTATGGCTGCCACTCATCAATGGCTTTGAGCTTCTTGTTAATGTTCCAATAAGTTCTCATTGCTTCCTCTTAATTACAAGTTCTTTGGGCTGAGGAAGTGTTCGTGAGAGAGACAGTTCCCCGGCTTAATAATTGTTGTTATTTTCCGTAAGATAATCGTCCATTATTGGTGTGATTAATTTTAAAGTGGTGCAAAGGTAAGCAAATAATTATTTTTTGCAAACATTTGTTCTTCCTTTTTGTCAAAATTTAAGTCGAAGGCAGGATTTTTGTGCCTTTTACGCCTCTCCGCCCAGTTCTTTCTGAACCATATTCGTCAGTTCGACAAACTGCTGTATGCTTAGTTGCTCTGGTCGTTTTGTCATCATCTCGCTGCTCCAGAATGTGCTTTCGGCATCTATCGGCTTGCCATGGTTGCCGAAAAGCGGTTTGATGCTGCCGCGAATCATCTTTCTGCGCTGGTTGAATGTTGTCTTCACAACTTCCTTGAACAGTTTTTCGTCGCAGCCGAGTTGCGAAACATCGTTGCGTGTCATTCTTATTACCGCGCTCTTAACCTTTGGCGGCGGGTTGAACACGTTCTCATGCACGGTGAAGAGATATTCAACATCGTACCATGCCTGAATCAGAACGCTCAGAATGCCGTATGTCTTGCTTCCCGGTGCGGCGGCAATTCGTTCTGCCACTTCCTTCTGAATCATTCCGGTGCAGCACGGAATTATTTCCTTGTTGTCGAGCATCTTGAAGAAAATCTGGCTCGAGATGTTGTAAGGATAGTTTCCTGTCAGTACGAACGGACTTCCGCCGAAGACCTTGCTGAGGTCGAGCTGAAGAAAATCCTGCGCAATGATATTCTCTGCAAGCCGAGGATAAGCCTCCTGCAAGTAAGCAACCGACTCGCTGTCAAGCTCAACCACCTTGGTGTCGCGCTCCTTGCCGATGAGGAACTGGGTGAGCACGCCCATTCCCGGTCCAACTTCAAGAATTGGAATTTCGGGGCAAGAATCAACAGTATCGGCTATGTCCTTTGCTATCTTTAGGTCTTTAAGAAAGTGCTGTCCTAAAAATTTCTTTGGTTTTACTTGCTTCATTCTTGTAGTGAATAGAAATTAAATATTTATATTTGCAAATGTTTTTTGCAAGTGCAAAGATAAGAACAAAAATTGATAACATTGATAACAAAGACGATAAAAGTGGTGTTCCCTTTTGTTTTGGGGGGCGTCATACTATATTGGATGTACCGCGGCTTTAACTGGGATGAATTGAGGGAAGGCTTTTCAGAGATGAATTGGACGTGGATGATTCTTTCGTTCCCTTTCGGCATTTCGGCTCAGGTGTTCAGAGGATGGCGGTGGAAACAGACCTTGGAGCCGCTGGGCGAACACCCGACAACTTCTAACTGCATAAATTCGGTTCTTGTGTCGTATGCGGCAAGTCTGGCAATTCCGCGAATAGGCGAGGTGAGTCGCTGCGGAATACTGAAACGCAACGACGGCGTGTCGTTTACGAAGGCTATCGGAACGGTTCTTACCGAGAGAATCATCGACTCGGTGGTGGTGCTTGGCATCACGGTTATCACATTCCTTATTCAGCTGCCGGTATTTCTTTCGTTCTTCCGCCGAACCGGAACGAGTTTTACTGGCTTTCTGAGTCGCTTTTCAGCAACGGGATATTGGGTTACGGCGGTGTGTATCGTTGTTTTGGTGGCGATGCTCGTCGTGCTACTTCATAAACTTCAGCTGATGTCGAAGGTCAAGGACATCTTCGGAAAACTGATGGAAGGCGTGATGTCTGTTAAAAAGGTGAAGAATGTGCCCCTGTTCATTTTCCTTACTTTGGGAATCTGGGCGTCGTATTTCTTGCATTTCTACTTTACATTTTTCTGTTTCGAATATACTTCGGAACTTGGAATGATGGCTGCGCTCGTCATCTTTGTGGTTGGAAGCATCGCCGTCGTCGTTCCTACGCCAAACGGGGCTGGTCCGTGGCATTTTGCCGTAAAGACGATGCTCATGCTCTATGGCGTCGAGGCAGCCAAGGGCGCTATGTTTGCCCTCATCGTACACACAATACAGACGCTGCTCGTCATCGCCCTCGGCATCTACGGAATGCTTGCATTGAATTTAACAAATAAACAAAAATCATAAAACGTATGAATGAACTTGAGAATTTAGAACCAAAGCGATTGTGGAAGCACTTCTACGACCTTACACAGGTTCCGCATCCATCTTATCATCTTGAGAAGATGCAGCAGCATCTTCTCGAATTCGGAAAGAAAATAGGTGTTGAAACTATACTCGACGAGGCTGGTAACGTCATCCTCCGCAAGCCTGCCACTCCGGGACAGGAGCATCGCAAGGGCATCGTTATGCAGGCTCACATGGACATGGTTCCGCAGAAGCGCAAAGGCTGCGACCACGATTTCCTTACCGACCCTCTGAAGCCTTATGTTGATGGCGAGTGGGTTCGTGCAACCGATACAACCCTTGGTGCCGACGATGGCATGGGCGTGGCTGCTGCAATGGCTATCATGGAAGACGATACGCTCGTTCACGGTCCGCTTGAGGCTCTCTTTACTGTAAACGAGGAGACTGGTCTTGAAGGTGCATTCGGACTGAAGGAGGATGCCCTGAAAGGCTCATACCTTCTTAATATGGACTCTGAGGACGAAGGCGAGTTTACCGTTGGATGCGCCGGCGGTCTAAACATCTTCGCATCAATGGAATACAAGCCTGAGGTGGCCGATGCAACCGACAAGGCATTCAAGATTTCGCTTGCCGGACTCTACGGTGGTCATTCAGGAATGGAAATCGGCACAGGCCGAGGCAATGCCAACAAAATGATGGCGCGTGTTGTTTACGATGCTATTGCTGAGTGCGATGCCGAACTTGCCGAGTGGCACGGCGGAAACATGCACAACGCCATTCCACGCGAGTGCGAGGCTATAGTAACTGTTCCTGCCGGAAACGAGGAGGCAATCACATCGCTCGTTGCCGATTATCAGGCTCAGTTTAACGAGGAATACAAGGGCGTTGAGTCTAACATCAAACTTACAATCGAGGCTGTAGAAATGCCGAAGGAGGTTGTTCCAGAGGAGATTCGCGACAATATCGTTTCTGCAATCCTTGCTTGCTTCAACGGCGTCCACAGATACATTCCTGAGATGCCAGAAGTACCAGAGACTTCATCAAACCTTGCAATCGTAAACCTTACGGCTTCAGAAGTGCGCATCGAGTTGTTTGCTCGTAGTGCAGTCGATTCTATGAAGCGTTACGTTGCCATTATGATTGAGAGTTGCTTCTCAATGGCAGGAATGAAGGTCGAGACCGAGGGCGACTACAGCGGTTGGACTCCAAAGTTCGATTCTGCTCTGCTCGAGACAGCAAAGAAGGTTTACAAGGATTTGAGCGGAAAAGATGCCATCGTAAACGTTACTCACGGCGGATTGGAGTGCGGCTTGATTGGCAGCAAGTATCCTGAAATGGATATGGTAAGTTTCGGCCCTACATTGCGCAGCCCTCACACACCAGACGAGCGTTGCTACATTCCAAGCGTTGCACGCTTCTACGATTTGGTTCGCAAACTTGTAGAGACTTTATAATTTAAAAGTTTTATCTATATAATTGAAAAAGCCGATTGTTACAGAGATTGTAATAACCGGCTTTTTACTATATAGAGATTTCTGTCATGTCGTTTCTGTTTCCGTTTCCGTTTCGCTTCCGTCCTTAATATACATAAGGTTCTTCTTCGGAACGTTGGTTATGGCAACGGCAACCACACCTTTTATTGGCAGAACCACGCAGAGGTGTTTCTTTATGCTCTTAACCACGCCTTCAACTCCGGCAAATGCGCCTTCGGTGATTTTTACGTGTGCTCCCGGCTTGCATGCAAAGTCCATGTTGTCGAGGAATACTACTTGCTCGTTCTGCTCGTTTGTTACGCGTATGAAGTCGTTCATCATCTTCTCCGGAACGTAGAGGGCCTCGCTCGTCTTTGTCTTCTCGAACGGAACGTTGTGCATTATATAACTAAGGTTTATGAATTCGGGCTGCTGCTTTATCTGCGAGATGTAGGTGTATGGCGCGTGCAGGAAGATAAGGTTGCTTATTCGCGGCACGAACTTGGTATGCTCGCCAATCTGCCTGTATTCCATCGGAATGTAACATTCGCAGCCTATTCGGTTCAACTCATCTCTGAGTGCAAGCATTCGCGGAGCAGACGAATATCGCACTCTCATCGGAAACCATAGCGTTTTGTTCTTGTCTATCATAAATCAGAAATTCGAGTTGGTGTAGATTTGTGTGGGTCTTGCGAGCCTGAAAAGCTGCAATGGATTGCAAAGGTTAAAAAAAGGAAGCATTACCAGATGCTTCCTTTTTATCTCTTCTCTGAAAAGATTAAGCGTTAACTCTCTTTTCCTGGATGCGGGCCTTCTTACCAGTAAGGTTGCGCAAGTAGTACAACTTAGCGCGACGAACTTTACCCACCTTGTTTACAGTGATGCTATCGATGTTTGGTGACTCGATAGGGAAGATACGCTCAACACCTACAGTACCTGACATCTTGCGTACAGTGAAACGCTTCTTGTCACCGTGTCCGCAGATTTTGATAACAACACCGCGGTACAACTGGATACGCTCCTTGTTACCCTCGATAATCTTGTAAGCTACTGTGATTGTGTCACCGCTCTTGAATGAAGGGTGCTGCTTGCCAGTTGCGAATGCTTCTTCTGCAATCTTAATTAAATCCATTTGTTTTTGAAATTTTAATTGTTAATTGTGCCGTCACCAGCATAACAGGTTACTCTTCCCTGCCAGCGACTGATGCGAAAGCGGTTGCAAAAATACGATTTTTTTTTGAGTTACACAAATTGTTATTCAAAATAAAGCGTCAGCACCACCATTTTTGAAGTTATCTTGTCTACCGCGTCGGTATATTTCAGTAATGTTTTGTCGTTCAGGTCTTTTCTGTCTTTGTCTATTACGTTGCTCAGTCCGAAGCAGAATTTCAGTTCAGGAATAAGTTTGAAATAGGGCAGATAGAAGTCGCAGCCCAAGCCAACCTCAATCATGCAGTCGCCCTTCTTTGTCTTTAAAGCCTGATTGTTCTTGCTCGTGAGGTCGAAAATCGGAGCCACGCCTGCCATGACGTAAGGGCGATAGTTGTTGAATCGCTCTGCGCTGTATTTCAGGTCGACAGGGCAGGTTATGTAGGTCGATTTCAGGTCTTGCATGTACTTTTGCCGCGATGTCTCCTCGATGAAGGTGATGTTTTTCTCGCCAAAGTGCATCGTAGGTATTATGCGCAGGGCCAAGTGCTTTGTCAGATACAGTTCGGCAAGCACTCCGACTTCGAATCCCGGATTGTATTCGGAAACCTCGGCATACCAACATTCGCCGTCTTCGGTTATGTGGGCGTTGTTGGTAAATTCGAGGTCTTGCTCCTGTATTCCTATCAGAAAGCCGTAGTGCAGTCGCCGCTGGTCAATGTACGGTCTGTTCTGCACACGCCGCTGCTGTGCGTGCAGGGTAGGGCAGAAGCCGAAAATCAGCAGAAAATATATATAAATCAGACGTGTCATTGTTTTTATTAACGCAATAAGTTTAAAAGAATTGCAAACTTATACAAAAAATAATTTTTAGCAAAAAAACTTTGTTGAAAGTATTGTAGGACTTAAAATAATGGTTATCTTTGCACAATGAACGGACGATATTTTGAGCCGTTCGTTTTAATGTACTAATAAATAAAATAACAAACGACTATGGCTTTTATTATTGGCGACGATTGTATCGCTTGCGGTACATGTATTGACGAGTGTCCATCAGGTGCAATTTCAGAGGGCGAAAAGTATGTAATCGACCCAGATCTTTGCACAGAGTGCGCTACTTGTGCTGATGTTTGTCCTTCTGAGGCAATCCACAAGTAATCGTTTTCTCTATTGACTTTTGTTTTTAGAAGATTTAGCGGGCTTCCCACAGGGTTGCCCGTTTTTTTGTTTTTTGCAAGATGAAAAATGCAACCTCACGAAAAGGTTGCATTTTTTATGCCGTTAAAAATCGTCGAAATCGGTGTCGAGGTGGAAGTTGTAAACGCTCATGTTCAGATTGTATTCTTTAGGCGCGTTATCATTCCATATCTTGTTGTCGTAGAGATAATAGCCGTTTCCTTCTCCGTTCCATCCGAGGTTGATGTAGAATAGAGTTCTGCCGTTCACTTTCTTGTAACCGTCAAGAAGCATACAATGTTCTGTCTGGCTTGGTTTATCCATTCCGAGCCTTTTCCAAATCCATCCGTTGCTCTTTGGATTGCCCGATAGGAAAGAGATGCCGCAAGGATTGTTTTTCATGTTCAATTCAACCTTCTCCCAGTCGCTGTCATGACCGTATGCTCCGCCAAGATTATAGTTCAGGAACTTTATGGCAACTTGGGTGCTGGTGCTTGCTGTTCCGTTCTTGTCGTACGATATGCCGATATTTTCAGCTATTCTTTTTACGATATTCGAAATATCCTCTGTTTCGTCTTGATTTGAAAAGGTGTTGCGTGTTCTTAATGCGCCCCATGATGTTTTCAGACGGTATCCCTTGAAAATATGAAAGTCTTCACATAATACTGTAAGTGCTTGTGCTGTAGCAATAGTCGTACTGCCTGCAAGAGCCTTTCCTTCTGAACTGTTTTCGCCATTTGAGGCTGGAGATTTCAGGTTGAAAGGATTGCCCTCTCCCCATGCAACTTTGCATTTTGAAGGTTGAGTATTCTCAGAATCTTCCGAGGTTCTTGTTGAATTTGCAGTCCAGTTAGGATTGACTTCGCTATTGCTGCTTATGCTGTTAATTATTGATGCTGCAGAGACTCCAAGCATGTATCTGAACGATTCTGGGACTTCATTCTGGTTTAGCAGTCTGCCATTGCCGAATTTGAGTTCGATGTTGCTGATATGGGCGTAGACAGGTTCTGCACGCTTGTCGCCGGCAACTATTACGGTCGAGTTGTCTGACAACTTGACAAAATATAGCAGATTCTGTGGAGTATTTGTGCTTCCTCCTCTTGTAGTATGCTCGTGGTTTAAGATTGAGTCTATGCTGACGATATGTAAACCGTCTTTTGATGTCTTGGCAGTAAAGTCGTTTACAACCATCTCGATGTCTTTCTTGTCGACATTGAACTTGTTGTTTGCTGTGGTAGTCTTTTCTTCTTCGTTACATGAGAAGAGAAAGACCAATGAGGTTAGTAGAATAATGATTTTTTTCATAAGAATTTTAACATCCTTTCTTTTAATGTTTAGATAGCCTTCTAAAAGCTTCAGGCATTGCTACTTGTTTATTTTGCTGTCAAGTACAGTAGTTTTAAATCGATTTATTTGTTGCAAAGGTATAGAAAAAGTAGGATAATGACGAATATTTCTTGTCGTTTTCGATTAGATGAAGATTCTTTTTGATTTAAATCAGTAACAAAAAAATCTTGCCCGCCCGGTTAGGGGCAGACAAGATTCCGTTGGTTTATTATATAAGTCTGTGAAATAGGTCTTATTTCAGTTTAGCGCAAGCCTCTTTGATGCGCTTCATTGCCTCGGTGATGTTCTCATCGCTTGTAGCGTAGCTCATGCGGAAGCACTTTGGACTTCCGAAGGCATCGCCGCCTACAGTTGCAACGTGTGCCTCGTTAAGCAGGTACATTGCAAAGTCGGTTGAGTTGTTGATTGTTGTGCCGTTGTATGACTTTCCGAAGTAAGAGTCGATTTTTGGGAAGAGGTAGAAAGCACCAGTAGGGTGATTTACGCCGAATCCCGGAATCTCCTTTGCTAACTTCTCGATAAGGTCGCGACGACGCTCGAATGCCTTGCGCATAGTCTCGCGTGGCTCCTGCGAACCTGTGTATGCAGCCTCGGCAGCCTTCTGCGATACTGAGCACGGACCGCTTGTGTACTGACCCTGAAGTTTGTTGCAGCCCTTTACAATCCACTCTGGAGCGGCAATGAAACCTATACGCCAGCCAGTCATTGCGTATGCCTTTGACACACCGTTGATGATTACCGTGCGCTCCTTCATGCCATCTACCGATGCCATGCTTGCGTGCTTTATGCCGGTATAGTTAAGATGCTCGTAAATCTCGTCGGCAATAACGATTACGCGCTCGTGCTTCTTCAATACATCGGCAAGAGCCTCAAGCTCTTCCTTAGTGTAAACCGAACCTGTTGGGTTTGATGGAGAGCAGAGGATGAGTGCGCGTGTCTTTGGAGTTATGGCAGCCTCGAGCTGCTCAGGAGTAATCTTGAAGTTCTGCTCGAAAGTAGCCTCTACGATTACAGGCTCGCCATCTGCCAACTTGACCATCTGTGGGTAGCTAACCCAGTATGGAGCAGGTATGATAACCTCGTCGCCCTCGTTTACGAGTGCCATGATGGTGTTGCACACGCTCTGCTTGGCGCCATTTGAACAAAGAATCTGCGCTGGAGTGTAGTCGAGGTTGTTCTCGTTCTTCAGCTTGGCTACGATGGCGTTGCGAAGTGCTGGATAGCCCGGAACCGGAGAATATCTTGAGTAATTCTCGTCGATTGCCTTCTTTGCTGCCTCCTTGATGTAGTCGGGAGTGTCGAAGTCTGGCTCACCTACACTTAGGTTAATAACGTCAATTCCCTGTGCCTTTAGCTCGCTACTCTTCTGCGACATTGCAAGGGTAGCCGAAGGCGAAAGTCTGTTCAGACGGTCGGATAGTTGGTTCATTATTCTATAAGTTATCTATTGTTGTTTAAACTGGTGTGCAAAGGTACGAACTTTTCTTTATTCTTCAAAAAATATTTACGAAAAATAGCAAATGCGGTTTACAAAATGACTTGTAAACCGCATTTTTAACAGATTTTTTCTATTTCTTGATGATTAGTCTCTGCGTGAGCCCAAAAGTCTGAGCAGATACAAGAACAAGTTAACGAAATCAAGGTACAGTTCGAGTGCGCCAATAAGTGCCAGCTTCTGTGTGTTTTCGTTAACCTCGTAGCCGTTCTCTGCAATAAGGTTCTTCATCTTCTGAGCATCGTAGGCTGTGAGGGCTGTGAATACGAGTACGCCGATAATTGCGATGATGAAGCTGAAGCCCTCGCTTCTCATGAAAATGTTTACGACGCCAGCGATGATAAGGCCGATAAGAGCCATGAGCGCAAAGCGGCCGATGAAGCTGAGGTCTTTCTTCAGGAATGAGCCGACTACTGCCATCGCGCCGAATGTTCCGGCTGTGATGAAGAATGTTGAGACGATTGAACCAATCTTAAATATCAAGAAGATAAGACTCAATGTAACTCCATTGACTATCGAATATACGGCGAAGAGTAATCCTGCCGTAGCAAACGACATTCTGAAGATTCGTGATGAGAGGTAATACACAAGTCCCAATTCTGCGAAGATGAGTCCGTAGTATATTATTGGACTTGTGACGAGTGCAGATATCATAGAGTATGTGTTTGCAACAGCAAAGGCTGTGAAGCCTGTTATTACAAGTGCGATAGCCATCCATGCGTACATGTTGCGCATAAGAGTTGCAACTGCGTTCTCTGAATAGAATGAGCGGCTGCTTGATTCTGTGGTGTAACCAGCCTTAGACTGAAACTGGTCGAAATTAGGATAATTTGCCATAGTTAAATGTTTTTTTTGTTTGTAATTTATTTGTTGAAGTGAAGGGTGTGACCCATTCGCTCCATTTTTGTTTTCAAATATCTCTCGTTGAAGCGGTTAGGCTTTATCTCGATTGGCACGTTCTCGACAATCTGCAAGCCGTAAGCCTCGAGGCCTACACGTTTTACAGGGTTGTTTGTCAGGAGTTTAATCTTCTTAACGCCAAGTTGGCGGAGAATTTCCGCTCCAACGCCATAGTCGCGCTCGTCGGGCTGGAAGCCAAGGTGTGTGTTGGCATCTACGGTGTCCAAGCCTTCTTCCTGCAGTTTGTAGGCTCTTATTTTGTTGAACAGACCGATGCCGCGACCTTCCTGATTCATATACAGAACCACGCCCTTTCCTGCCTTTTCAATCTCCTGCATGGCTGTGTGCAGTTGTGCTCCGCAGTCGCATCGCTGGCTTCCGAAGATGTCGCCCGTAACGCACGATGAATGTACGCGAACCAGAATAGGCTCGTCTTCCTCCCAAGTGCCCTTTACCAAGGCTGAGTGCTCAAGGCCGTTGCTCAACTGGCGGAATACTGTCATTCTGAAGTTTCCGTATTCGGTTGGCATATTCACCTCCGGACCTTTCTCTACTGTGCTTTCCTGCTTCAGACGGTAGGCTATGAGGTCGCGTATGGTTATAATCTTGATGTCGAACTTATTTGCCACTTCCTGAAGTTGTGGCATTCGTGCCATCGTTCCGTCCTCGTTAAGAATCTCTATGAGGGCGGCTGCCGGCTGAAGTCCTGCGAGGCGAGCCAAGTCTACTCCTGCCTCGGTGTGTCCGGCGCGACGGATAACGCCCTTGTCCTGAGCGTAGAGCGGGTTGATGTGTCCCGGACGACCGAATGTCTGAGGGGTTGAGTTTGGGTCGGCAAGAGCCTTTATTGTCTCGGCGCGGTCGTGTGCCGAAACACCTGTGGTGCATCCGTCCAACTTGTCAACGGTAATGGTGAACGGCGTGCCGAGCATGGATGTGTTGTCCTCAACCTGATGGCCAAGGTCGAGTTCCTTGGCTCTCGAGATGGTGATAGGGCAGCAGAGCACGCCTCGTCCGTTCTGTAGCATGAAGTTCACCTTCTCGGGTGTAATCATCTCGGCTGCGGTGATGAAGTCGCCCTCGTTCTCTCGGTCTTCGTCATCTACCACGATTACGAACTTTCCTTCCTTGAAGTCGGCTATTGCCTCTTCGATTGTATTTAATTTAAATTCGCTCATACCTTATGTTTAGTCAATCAGTTTTTTGTCGCGCAGAACCCCAATGCGTACGCAGATGTCATTGTTGTTCTTTACAATTTTCTTCATATCTCTGTATAGCCTGCGACGAAAACGCCAGATGCGCAGGTAAAGTATAATTCCAAGTGGCAGGCACAGTCCCGACAGCAGATTCTTCCATCGCTTGCCGAACGGGCTTGTATGCGCGCTCACGGCAAGTATCGGATATTCGTTTATCATGCCTATGAGCACCGTGTCTTTTGTGTTGCCCAGTTCTTCGAGCAGTGCCTCCATGCGTTCGCTTATCTCCTCTACCGCCACGTCGGGACGGTTGCGCAGGAATATCCTGAGAGGGTTAGGCGGAACGATGAGCCTGTGCTTGCTCGAGTATGCCTCGCACTCTTCGGTGAGAGCGTTGAGCCGTTCGGGCAGAGTGTCGTAGTTTGGCGGATAGATGATGACTTCCTTTCGTGCAACGTGTCTTGAGAGTCTGAGTCCCAGCAGTTTGCGGAAGAAGTTGGCATAAGCATCTTTGTTGAACACCGCCGAGTCGTTGTTTGCCTTGTATGTTAGGAACAGTCCCATAGGTGCAAGGATGAATGTGCTTATCCACATTCCCAGTACCACCGGAATCTCGCCGTCGCGCGCCATCTTGTAGCCCGAGTTGTCGATGATGTAGTAGAAGATGAATATTATCACCGACACGATTACCGGCATTCCCAGTCCGCCCTTTCGGATGATGGCTCCCAGAGGTGCTCCGATGAAGAAGAACACGACGCAGGCAAGCGCGAGCGAAATCTTTCGGTGCCACTCCGTCTTGTGCTTTCTAATCTGGAAGTCGCCCTCTTCCATTATGGCTTTCTTGAACTCGAAGTCGGTCTTCTGCATCCTCACGCGGTTGTAAACCGAGCGTATGGCGGCAACCTGCGCCTCTTTTGTAAGGTGGCTGAACGCCGTGTCGATGTTGGCGTTGCCGTCAATCTCCTTGGCATATTTGTCGGCTTTCGCCTGTTCCTTCTTCGATATTGTCTGGAAGATAGAAATCTTCACTTCTTTATAGTTCCTTATTCCCACGCTGTCGTAGTGAAGCGTCATGGAGTCGATGCTCTGGTCGAGTTGTGCCATGTTCTTTATGGCAGAGCGTCCGCTGAGGTCGGCATCGGTCATGTTGAATCCCGAGTTGAAGTCGATGATTGTATGCTTCTCGCAGAACGTCTCGCGACGGTATGGCACGTTGGCCCTCATCTGTCCGAACTGGTCGCCTCTCAGGTTCTCGAACTGCTCGCCGCTGTACAGGTGCAGCAGCAGATGCTGCTGGTCGCTGCTCATCTCGAGCTTTCCCGAGTCGGCAAGTATTATGTGTGCATTTTCAAAACCATCTGCCACATTGTATATTATCACTCCGTGAAGGATACCCGTCTCCTTGTCTTTCTTCTCAACGTACAGGTTGTAGCCGCTAATCTCGTTGTAGAATACCTTCTCGGGTATGTCGAGCTCGGGCGATGTCTGCTTCATCGAGATGATAAGTTGAAAGAGCGACAACTGCGCCTTCGGACCCACCACATTCTGAAAGTAGAACGATGCGCCGCCCAGCAGGCATACAAATACTACGAGTGGGCGAATGGTCTTGAACAGCGATATTCCTGCTGCCTTTATTGCCAGCAACTCGAACTGTTCGCCGAGGTTTCCGAATGATATGAGTGATGCAAGTAGTATTGCCAGTGGAAGTGACATTGGCACCAGCGTAAGAGCCGAGTAGAAGAAGAATTGTGCCAAAACTGATATTTCGAGTCCCTTGCCTATGAGTTCATCAACATATCTCCACAGAAACTGCATCATGAAAATGAACAGGCAGATGAAGAATGTGCCGCAGAACAGCGTGATGAACTTCTTTAATATAAATATGTCTAATTTTTTTAATAACTGCATCTATACAGTATGTGATGTGTGAATCGTTGCAAAATTACTATAAAAAGCATAATGTATATATGTTTTTCGGATTATTTTTACTTTTTTATGCAAAAATCTTCACTAAAAATTTGCAGGTTCGGAAAATTGTCGTATCTTTGCACCGCATTTCAGCAATGAGATGATTTGGCGGGATAGCTCAGCTGGTTAGAGCGCATGATTCATAATCATGAGGTCCCCGGTTCAATCCCGGGTCCCGCTACAAAGCCAAGAGGTTGTACTTTCGAGTACGACCTTTTTTTTGTTTATATGCCGCCAAAGCGGATTCTTTTTGATTTATTTACGCCCTAATTCTGATTTTTGCAACGCCGAAAGTTCTGAGGCTGAAAGATTTATTTTAACTTTGTGCTGATGTTCCGGTTTTCAGAAACATACGAAAAACTATAACGCTTATTATGAATATTTCAAGACTTGTTATTGCTATGCTGTTTGTGGTGGCAGGCAGCACGGCCGTGGCGCAGAAGAATGTCGTCTCGGCAAAAGAGGCTCCGTTCCCGATGAACGACATAGAGTTGTTCCAGTTTCCTAAGAAGGATTTTCCCATAACGCGCTACGGCGCAAAGAAAGGCGATGCCAAGGCAAACACTCAGGCTTTCCGCAAGGCGATGGAGGCTTGCAGCAAGGCTGGCGGCGGAAGGGTAGTTGTGCCTGCCGGTTCGTGGGTTACAGGTCCTATACATTTCAAGAGCAACGTGAACCTCTATCTCTCCGAAGGGGCTGAGGTTAACTTTACTGACAATCCCGACGACTATCTGCCTGCCGTAATGACATCGTGGGAGGGCTTTGAGTGCTACAACTATTCGCCGCTCGTCTATGCCTTCGAGTGCAAGAACATAGCCATAACCGGAAGCGGAATGCTCCGCCCTAAGATGGACTTGTGGAAGGTGTGGTTTGCCCGTCCAAAGGCGCACATGAACGCCCTCAGGCAACTTTATTCAATGGCAAGTACCGATGTTCCGGTAAAATATCGCCAGATGGCAGAAGGCGAGAATCATCTGCGTCCGCACCTCATTCACCTTAACAGATGCGAGAACGTGCAACTCGACGGATTCAAGATTCGCGAGAGCCCGTTCTGGACCGTACATCTGTATATGTGCAAGAACGGAAGGGTGAGCAACCTCGATGTATATGCACACGGGCACAACAACGACGGCGTGGACTTGGAGATGACGCAGAACTTCGTGATTGAGGATTGCGTGTTCGACCAAGGCGATGATGCTGTGGTGATAAAGGCTGGACGCAATCAGGACGCGTGGCGACTTGCCACTCCTACGCAGAATATCGTAATAAGAAACTGCGTGATAAAGAAGGGACATTGTCTTCTGGGCATCGGAAGCGAGATTTCTGGCGGAATCAGAAATGTTTACATGCACCATTGCGAATCGCCCGACGAGGTTATTCGCCTCTTCTACATGAAGACGAACATTCGCCGCGGCGGATTCCTCGAAAACATTAGCATGGAGAACGTGAAGGCAAACCGTATGCGCCGCGCTTTCGAGATTGATACCGACGTTCTGTACCAATGGAAAGATATCGTGCCGACATACGAGGAACGTCCTACACGCATCTGCAACATCTCGATGAGGAATATCGAGTGCGAGCAGGCAAATGCCATCTACGACATAAAGGGCTCGGCTCTTCTGCCTATCGATACCGTAAGGCTCGAGAACATCCACGTCAAGGAGGTGAACGAGTTTATCAACAATCAGACAAACGTGAAGAATCTTTCGACCAACAACATAACTTTCGACAAGTTCGTAAAGAAAGAAATAAAGCCGCTGGGATGGTAGCGTAATGGCATAATTTTGCTAATTTTGCAGCCGTTATGACTATTTTTATCATTCTTTTCTGCGTGCTCTCGCCGCTGTTTATCTTGTGGCTTACTTACAAAAGCAGCCTCTTGAACAAGGTGGGAAGCATTATTGTGGCATACATTATTGCGTGTACTCTGGGCTTGCTCGGCGTCTTTCCCGATACCGACGAGGTTCATGGCGTGCAGACAACCATTGCGTCGGCAACCGTGCCTTTCGCCATTCCGCTTATGCTGTTTTCGGCCGACATAAAGTCGTGGGCTAAACTTGCCCCTGACTTTATAAAGTCGCTAATCTTCGGCATATTGGGCTGTGCCATAGCCATTGTCGTGGGCTTTGTGCTGTACGGACAGTCGGACAGGGTGATGTTTGCCAACATCGGCGGAATGCTTACGGGGCTTTATACTGGCGGAAACGCCAATCTGGCATCTCTAAAGGTGGCTCTTGGCGTTGACGAATCGGTCTTCGTTCTCGTTTCGGCTTATAGCGTGGTGCTGAGTGCCGTTTATCTGTTTTTCGTCATCATCTTCGGGAAGAAGGTTCTCGGATTCTTCATGCCCGATTTTGCAAGCGACAAGGATGCCGAAGATGCCGAACTTGGCAAACTTAGCGTAGAGAATCACGAAAACGAACTGTTCCTTGGCTTGTTCCGCCGCGACAATCTGCGCGACTTGGGTTTGTCGCTTCTGCTTTCTGCCGGCATAATAATTGTGGGCGCAGGCGTGGCTTTTCTATTCCCGAAGGATATGTTCCAGTCTGTCTTTATCCTTGGCATAAGCCTTTTGTCGGTTCTTGCCTCGATGAACAAGAGAATCCGCTCGCTAAAGCGCACGTTCGAGGCTGGCACGTTCTTTATTCTGATATTCAGCGTGGCTGTGGCATCGCAGGTAAGCCTTGGAACGCTAAAGAACATAAACCCCGATATTTTCATGTTCACCACGGTGGCAACCATCGGCGCGCTCTTCTTCCATGTGCTGCTGAGTGCCATTTTCAGGGTCGATACCGATACAACGCTCACCACGAGCATCTCGCTTATATGCAGTCCGCCGTTTGCTCCTGTTATGGGTGGCGCGCTGCACAACAAGGCTGTGATTGGTCCCGGAATAGCCGTCGGACTGTTTGGCTATGCAGCCGGGACATACATAGGCTTTGGCTTGGCAAAAATGCTTCTGTTCGTCTTCTGACGAGCGGAAGCATTTTTTTTAGTTTTGTTCGGGATGCCTTCGGGATTCGTTCGGGTTTTTAGCCTTGCGGAATTGGTTGTTTGGCTGATTGTTTAAGCAACCCCAAGTATTTCTTATTTCGCATCCTGATAGATGCTCAGAGTCTCTTCGTAATAGAATCTTTTGCCGTCGCTATGTGTTTGTGGCTCTATTGCTTTCAGATTGATGTCAGCCTTTCGGTTTTTGCCTGTTGTGTTGGGCTTTACCGTAATTTTGTAGTACTGGAAAATCTCGTCGTGAACCACCTTCTCGCACTTGAACCATTCGCCCTCTACTATGTCTTTAGTCTCGTTGGTGTTGTATGTTGTCTTTTTCACGTCGCTGCCGTGCCAGTCGTAGTCGGTGGCATCGATGATGACAGCTCCGTTGTAGTTGTTTATACTAACTGAGTCTGTTCCGCCGTGAATGTTGAAGTTAACGCCATTGGCATCGACCAGTCTGCCGTAGTAATAGTCATCATTACAGTCGCAGAAGATGTTTGAAAACAGAGTGATGAAAATAATGATGGTAGGTAATATTTTTTTCATACGAATATACTTTTGAGGTTTTTAGTAAGCCAATTTTATTCCGATGGTATAGAAGCCTTGATGACCGAATCCTAACTCGGAGAACACGCGAATGTGCTCGCCGCCAGCCTCTAGGCAGAATGGCGAAATCTGATAGGCAAAACACATATCGTTCTTCTTGCCGCAGTTGAAGTCGAGGTCGTCGTGCGGATTAAGGTCTTTCTCTCTTATGCGCGAGAAACCCACGCCGCCGGCAACTCTGGCATAAATGGCAAAGTGGTTAAGGCTTACGATGTAGAATCTTGCCGTTGGCATAACGTAGTATAGATTGCGTTCTGAATCCTCGGCAACGGCATCGTTAAAGTAGTATTCGTTGTGTAACGTTCTTTCTTCGTAAAACTGTTCCAGTCCGGCTTGTACACCGATGCCTAATCTGTTGTTAAGGTTGTAGAGGTAGGTGAGATTATAACTCTGTCCGAAGAGGTCTTTGTTGCTGTAAGACCATCCGTTATTGATGCTACTTTTTGTCGGACACGAGTCGAAGTGATTGTCATGCGGAAAAATGCCGAGTCCGAAATCGAGGCAAAGTTCGTTCTTTGGTGCTTTGCGCGCCTTGAAGAATTGTGCATGGGTTGTCTGGGCGCAAAAGAATGCGGCGACTGTCATTGCCAGAATGAATTTTGTTTTCATTTTTTATGTGTCTAAGATAATTTACGGCTTTTGAGCCTTTCTGATTAGTTTGCGATTGAATGTTGTGTTTTCTGCGTTTAGATGGTTGGCATAAGTCTGATAACCATCACTTTTGCAAAGTACGGGATAATTTCTGATATCTGCAAATATTTTACAAAAAAAACAGATATATGAAAAACTATGGTTCCGAAGCTTCGAAAAGGATAACCAAGCAAATAATTATACTGCTACAACAGAAAAAAAGAAATAACAAGCTTAGTATCCCATAAAAAAGTTTCTTTGGATATTTTACTTCTGTAAATCCGCCAATGGCAGTATTTGCTAATTTATTAAGTTTTTTTCTATAAACATACCCCAATATCCAACCCATTATAAGGAAGAAAGCACCAATATAAGGGGTAAGAGGGCAGTATAAGTAGTGAATAATGCAAATAAAGTCTGTTGATACTCCTTCCTTTTTCAGTATGAAGCATGTTAATGCCAATACTAAATTTATAAGTGAGTAGAGTAGTAAGGAGGTCATCGTTTCTATACAATCACCTATTTTGTATACCCAACCAGATAAGAGAAATCTATACAAGCCGATGTAATATCTTTCAAATAAATTCATAATCTAACGATTTAATATTTCTTTAAGTATTTAATCCACTCTTTTTCTGTCTCGAAGCCATATTTGCTCCATCCAAAACCGAAGAAGTAAGTAAACTTTTCGCCAGCTCCAATATGGCTGAAGGCAAGCAGATGCCCCACCGCCTGACCTTTAGGTTTTTCGAACATCTGTTTCTCAATCTTTTCGGGCGTTTTCTCGAATTTTACACCTATATATATGATGCCGTTGCCTGCTTGCGGACTTTGCGAAGGCTCGTTGTAACTCATGAATCGCTTATGCTCGTCGATGAAAAACTCCGTGCTTGGGTTGTGCATCACAATTCCAGTAACGATGGTGGCATCGTGTGTAAGACCCTCGTACCAAACCGTACATTTGCACAACTGCGAGCCCTTCCTCAGTTCGAGGATGCGATGTTCCGTAACATTCTTGTCGCCCCCGATGCTGAACGGCGTGAACACAAGGTGAGCCTTGAACACATAAGGACCGTTCTGCAATATCTCGACCGTTTTGTAGCAATACGGATAGACTATTCTGTCGCCGTCGAGG
Organism: Bacteroidales bacterium KHT7; assembly: GCA_900102385.1. Lineage (GTDB taxonomy): Bacteria > Bacteroidota > Bacteroidia > Bacteroidales > Bacteroidaceae > Ga6A1. Next base: position 55,764 of record FNBQ01000006.1, read on the forward strand.
AGCGCGCTCGTTCCTGCGCCAAGCGTTGGCCCTACGGCATAGAAATCAGCACCTTCGCCATGGTCTAGGTGATAGGTTATTGAGTCTTGCAGGGCGTTGGCTTCGGCTTTTCGCCCTTGCTTTTTCAGTTCGCCTATTCTGCCCCAGAAAACCGAGCTGAACTGGTTGGCATACCACTTGTTCAGAACCAGACTGGGCACACGCTTGGCAAAGATGTCGTAGCCGTATAGATTCTCGTTTTTCTCTTGACTCTCAGGACCGTACAGACGAAAGCCCACGCGGTCGTTCTCGAACGAGAGGTCTTGTCCGTGTTCCGGGAAAACTCTGCCGTAAACCCAACTCTTCTGCGCATGGGCAAGCGAAACGGCAATAAGCATAAAAATGGATATGGTTGTGCGTAGTTTCATAACGGATGCGAAGATAATGAATAAAGTTAAAAAACGGAACGAAAAAGTAATCCGATTCTGAAAAAATATGTACTTTTACATCTGCGCAAATATTGTCTGCCGCCTTTCTTCTTCGAGAAAGATAATCTGCAAGACCGAAAAATGCTTATGCTCAGAGAATTACTCTTTTTGGCTTCGATGCTGTTTACCGACATCAGCAAGGTGCGCCGCCTTAGGCTCAAGCCCATGACGCACTTCCCCTTCAGAGGCTATCTGCTGCTTATGTGGTGCGGCATAATCGTGTTCCGCCGCGAAAATCGCAGCCGTATAGTAGAGTTGATGCGTTCGGGCGAGTGGAGCGAACTTCTGAGGCACGAAACCGTTCATCTGGAGCAGGCGCGCCGTTGCGGAGGCTGGAAGCGGTTCTACCTTTCGTATCTGTGGCAATGGCTTAAATGCAAGCCGTGGAAAAAGCCGTATAAAAAGGCTTATTATGATAATCCGTACGAAAAAGAGGCGTATAAAAATTGATATTTGTCAATAAAAGTGTGCTGGTATGTCATTTTTTCTGTGATTTTGTATTCGGTGTGTACGAAAACGATTTAATTTTGCAGTCGAAAATTATTAAGTACGGTATAAAACAATTTGTTTATGAAGAAATTTATTTTGATGCTGATTGTTGCTTTGAGCTTCAATACGGTTGCAATGGCGGGTGAGAAATTGGAGAATAAGTACCAGATTGCTATGGATATGAGCCAGCTTAACGCATATCTTGGTCTGTCTGTAACGCAGTACTCAAAGGTTGAGAGCGTAAACAAATTCTTTGCAAACCAGTTGGCAAATCTTGCCAAGTCAACAGCTGCAAACAAAGAGGAGAGCATCCGCGTGGCAATAATGAACAACTGCCGCATGATGAAGCCACTCCTTGAGGAGGCACAGTACGCTAAGTACACAAAGATGCTTCTGATGATGGCAAAGAACGCTGGCATCGAAAACATCGAAATTCAGTAAGTAAAAAATATCTTTCCCCTGAAGCAGGCCGAAATTTTATGTGAATAAGATTTCGACCTGCATTTTTTTTATACATTATTATTGTAATTGCTTGATTTTTGCTAATTTTGCGCAAAAATCAATTTTATTCGAATAAAATGGCAGAAATTAAGAAGATAAAGACTGCGTTGGTGTCAGTTTTTCATAAAGATGGCTTAGAGGAACTTTTGGCTAAGCTGAACGAGGAAGGTGTGAAGTTTCTATCTACAGGAGGTACACAACAATTTATTGAGTCTTTGGGCTATCCATGCCAGAAGGTTGAGGAGGTTACAACATACCCATCAATCCTTGGCGGACGCGTAAAGACCCTTCATCCAAAGATTTTCGGAGGTATCCTTGGTCGCCGCGAACTTGAGAACGACCAGAAGGAGATGGCTCAGTACGAGATTCCTGAGATTGACTTGGTTATCGTAGACCTTTATCCTTTCGAGGAGACTGTTGCCAGCGGCGCAGACGAGCCAGCCATCATCGAGAAGATTGACATAGGCGGCATCTCTCTTATCCGTGCCGGAGCAAAGAACTTCAACGATGTTGTAATCGTGCCAAGCAAGAACGAGTACAAGCCTCTTCTCGACATCATTACAAAGAACGGTGCTCAGACAACAAAGGAGGAGCGCAGATGGTTCGCAACCCGCGCATTCGGCGTGTCTTCACACTACGACACAGCCATTCATGCTTATTTTGAGGGCAAGTAATTAACAAATAAATCTGGGGAAAAGTATAAATGGGATTTTTTTCGTTTGTCCAGGATATTGCGATGGACCTTGGTACTGCAAATACCATCATCATCTCTGATGGCAAGATTGCAGTAGACGAGCCATCGGTGGTGGCTCTTGACCGCCGCACCAACAACATGATTGCCGTTGGTGAGAAGGCCAAGATGATGTATGAAAAAACTAATGAGAATATACGCACGCTGCGTCCTTTGCGCGATGGCGTGATTGCCGATTTCGACGCTTGCGAGAAGATGATGCGCGGTCTGATAAAGATGGTTCACTCTGGCTCGCACCTGTTCTCGCCTTCGCTCAGAATGGTTATCGGCGTGCCTTCGGGTTCTACCGAGGTTGAACTTCGTGCCGTGCGCGATTCTGCCGAACATGCCGGCGGACGCGACGTTTATCTGATATTCGAGCCAATGGCGGCAGCCATCGGTATCGGTCTCGACGTTGAGGCTCCAGAGGGCAACATGGTTGTTGATATAGGCGGCGGCTCTACCGAGATTGCCGTAATATCGCTTGGCGGAATTGTTTCTAACAACTCTATCCGCGTGGCAGGCGACGACCTTACCGCCGACATTCAGGAGTACATGAGCCGTCAGCACAACGTAAAGGTTAGTGAGCGTATGGCAGAGCGTATCAAGATTCATGTTGGCGCAGCCCTTACCGATTTGGGCGACGACGCTCCTGAAGACTACGTTGTTCACGGTCCTAACCGAATCACAGCGTTGCCAATGGAGGTGCCTGTATGCTATCAGGAAATTGCTCATTGCTTGGAGAAGAGCATCTCGAAGATTGAGACAGCCGTGCTTACTGCACTCGAGAATACTCCGCCTGAGTTGTATGCCGATATTGTTCACAACGGTATCTGGCTGAGCGGTGGCGGCGCGTTGCTGCGTGGCCTTGACAAGCGTCTCACCGAGAAGATTAACATTCCGTTCCACATTGCCGACGACCCATTGCACTCTGTTGCCAAGGGTACTGGCATTGCCTTGAAGAATGTTGACAGATTCTCGTTCTTGATGTAAGAGAGGATATTTTAGTTCGCTGCAAGTTTTTAATATTATAGGTGATTAGTGCGTTAAAATCGTGCTAATCACTTTCTTCTATGATATGAACCGACTTCTTGAATTTATTAAGAAATATAATTATTGGTTTCTGTTTGTCTTGCTCGAGATAATAGGAATCATAATGCTGTTCCGTTTCAACAATTATCAGGCAAGCGTGTATCTTACGTCGGCAAACGCCGTTTCGGGCAAACTGTACGATATGTCGAGCGCGGTTACATCGTATGCCGACGTAAAGGAGCAGAACCGCGAACTTACCCGACAGAACATTCTTCTGGAGCGTCAGGTGGCTCAACTGAGACTGAAGCTCGAGAAGATTAACGGCGACAAGGAGTACATTGACAGCAAGGAGAAGGCGATGGCATCGCTCGACGGTTATACCTTGCTCGATGCTCAGGTGATTAACGCCACAACCAGCAAGGTGCGCAATTACCTGACCATAAACAAGGGCTACAAAGACGGCGTGAAACCCGAGATGGGTGTTGTTGGCGGCCGTGGCGTTATTGGCATCGTGTACCTCACATCGGCTCACTATTCGCTTGTCATCCCGTTGCTTAACGAGAAGTCGAACCTAAGTTGCCGCATCCGCGACCGCGGATATTTCGGTACGCTTTCGTGGAGCGGCGGAAACACTCAGACGGCATGGCTCAACGATATTCCGCGCCACGCCCGATTCAAGGTTGGCGACTATGTGGTTACCAGCGGTTTCTCTTCGGTCTTTCCCGAAGGAATGTATGTAGGTAAGATTGAGAAGGTTTACTACTCTGCCGACGGACTGTCGTACCAATGTCTGGTGCGCCTTGGCACCGACTTCGGAAAACTTCGCGATGTAAACGTATTGCTCAATCCGCATCTTATGGAGCATAAGGCAGTAGAGGATTCAGCACGAATTGCCGATTTAAAGGAGATAAATTGATATGATACTTCAGTTATTTAAACTTGTTGGAATTACCATAATATTGCTGCTCACGCAGTCGCTGGTGCTTAACCATATCCATTTTCTGGGATATGCAACACCGCTGATTTATGTGTACGCAGTACTGAAGGTGTCGCGTTTCACCCCAAGATGGCAGCAACTGCTGTTCGGCTTCTTCATTGGCTGGGCTGCCGACACGTTTACCGATACGATGGGCGTTTCGGCCATTGCTACAACGGCTCTGGCTATGTTCATGACACCTACCCTGAACCTTTTTGTCGATGCCGACAACAACGACGACTTCGTGCCGGGCACCGACACTATGGGCTGGAGCGCGTATGCCCGATTTTTGTTCATGGCGGTGCTCTTTCATCATATAATCTATTTTCTTGTCGAGGCATTCTCGTTCAGCGATTGGAGCGGAATGCTTACAAGTTGCATGGCGAGCGTTGTGTTTACCTGTGCACTTATTTTGGCTATTGAGGCCGCATTTGCGAAAAGGAGATGAGAAGAGGCAGCAATTATAATCTGGAAAAAAGAAAGTTCGTGGTGATTGCGATGACATTGTTCATCGTGGTCGCATACATTATGCGCCTTTTCTTCCTTCAGATTATGAGCGACGAATACAAGCAGCATGCCGACAGCAACGCCTTTCAGAACAGGGTGCTGTACCCAACACGAGGAGCAATAAGCGACCGCAACGGTAACGTGCTGGTTTATAATCAGCCGGCATACGACGTTATGGTTGTGATGTCGGAGATTAAGAACCTTGATACACTCGACCTCTGCAACGCGCTGAATATCAGTAAGGAATTCTTTATCAGAAGAATGGCTACGATTAAAGACCGTAGCAAGAATCCGGGATATTCGCGATTCACTCAGCAGATATTCCTTAACCAACTCTCGGCCGAGGAGTTCTCGGCTTTCCACGAGAAGATGTTCCGTTTCAAGGGCTTCTACACCCAGAAGCGTTCAATCCGCGAATATGCCTATGGTATGGGCGCGCATGTGCTTGGCGACGTAGGTGAGGTTTCGGAGGCTAACATAGAGGAAGACCCTTACTATCAGGGCGGCGACTATATCGGAAAACTCGGCGTAGAGAAATATTACGAGAAGGAACTGCGCGGAACAAAGGGCGTGGAGATTCTTCTGCGCGACGCGCGAGGCAGAATAAAAGGCAGATACCAGAACGGACGGTACGACAAGCGTCCTGTTCCCGGACGAAACCTTACCCTCGGACTCGACAAGGACTTGCAGGCTCTTGGCGAGAGACTGATGGAAGGCAAGATTGGCAGTATCGTAGCCATCGAGCCGTCTACCGGCGAGGTGCTCTGCATGGTTTCCGCTCCATATTACGACCCCCGAATAATGACCGGTCGCCAGCGCGGAAAGAACCACCGAATGTTGAGTGCCGACCCTCGCAAGCCGCTGCTCAACCGTGCCATCATGGGACAGTATCCTCCGGGCTCTACCTTCAAGACAACGCAGGCTCTCACGTTCCTGCAAGAAGGCATCATCACGCCCGAGACTTCATATTCGTGCAGCCACGGATTCTACTTCAAGGGATTGCATGTGGGCTGCCACGGACACGCATCTCCGCTGCCGCTTCAGCCTGCTCTCGGAACATCGTGCAACGCATACTTCTGCTGGGGTCTCTATCACATGATAAACAACAAGCACAAGTACGGCCGCGTTCAGAATGCCATGACAACGTGGAAGGACTACATGGTTAGCATGGGCTTTGGCTACAAACTGGGCATAGACCTTGCCGGCGAGAAGCGCGGACTTATTCCTAACGCGCAGTTCTACGACAAGGCTTACAAAGGCTCGTGGAACGGTTTGACAATCATCAGTATCGCGATTGGTCAGGGTGAGGTGAACCTTACGCCGCTGCAAATATGCAACTTGTGCGCAACTATTGCAAACAGAGGATATTACATCACTCCTCATGTGGTTAAGAAGGTCGAAGGTCAGGACTTAGACCCTAAATATACCGAGAAGCATTACACTAAGGTGAACCGCAAGAACTACGAGGTTGTTGTAGGCGGTATGCGAAGAGCCGTTCTGGGTGGTACATGTACCGGCGCAAGGATTCCGGGCATTGACGTATGTGGAAAGACTGGTACGGCGCAGAACCGCGGTCACGACCACTCGGTTTTCATGGGATTCGCTCCGATGAACAACCCAAAGATTGCCGTGGCTGTGTATGTTGAGAATGGCGGTTTCGGTGCCGACTATGGTGTGCCTATAGGCTCGCTTCTGATTGAAAAATATATAAACGGAAAATTGTCGCCTGCCAGCGAGGCAAAGGCTGCATTGTTCCAGAGTAAACGAATAAGTTATGGTGACAGGCAGAGATAGGGAGACAAGTCTATTCAAATCCATCGACTGGGTTTGCATCATCATTTATCTGCTTCTGCTTGCCGCAGGATGGATAAGCGTCTGCGGAGCAAGCTACGACTACGGTCAGACCGATTTCTTCAGTTTCGACAGCCGCTCGGGAAAGCAGCTGGTGTGGATTGGACTGGCGGTTGTCATCGGCTTTATAATAATGATGCTCGAGACGAAGATTTTCGAGATGCTCGCCCACGTTATCTACGGCGCGATGCTGGTGCTGCTTGCCGTCACCATTGTAATTGCGCCCGATGTGAAAGGCTCACATTCGTGGCTCGTACTCGGTCCTGTAAGCATTCAGCCGGCAGAGTTTGCCAAGTTTGCCACGGCTCTGGCTGTGGCTAAATACATGAATACGTTTCAGAATCCCGAACTCGACTGGAAGACGCTGGCTCGCAGCGCGATGTTCGTCCTCACGCCGATGATGCTCATCGTGTTGCAGAATGAGACTGGCTCGGCTCTTGTATATCTGTCGTTCTTTATAATGTTCTATCGCGAGGGAATGCCCGGCTCGCTGCTCTTCTGCGCGCTGTCGGCGGTGCTCTACTTTGTTGTGGGCGTGCGTTTCCGCGATGATATGATTTTTCCGGGATATTCTTCGGGCGGAGGCTCGGCTCTCACGTCGGGCGGCGAGTTTGCCGTTCTGTTTATGATTCAGCTCTTTGTCACCGCCATGGTGTTTGTGTACACAAAGGCGTTCAACGTGTTCAAGATTCTGGCTTGTGTTGGCGTTGGCGGAACGACGCTGGCGATACTGTTCTCGGTCTTTGCCATTCCTTATAACGTGGTGTGGGTGCAGCTCATTCTGCTGCTCGTATCAATCGGCGTGATGCTTTATTACGCCCTGCGCGACCGCATTGTTGAGTATTATTACATTGTGCTCTTTGCGTTAGGCTCGGCAGCCTTTTTCTACTCTTCCGACTATGTTCTGAACAACGTGATGCAGCCGCATCAGCAGGCGCGAATCCGTGTGGTTCTGGGTTTGGAAGAAGACCTTTCGGGAGCCGGCTACAACGTTAATCAGGCTAAGATTGCCATCGGCTCGGGCGGACTCGCAGGCAAGGGTTTCCTGAACGGAACGCAGACTAAGTTGAAGTACGTTCCGGAGCAGGATACCGACTTTATCTTCTGCACCGTGGGCGAGGAGGAAGGATTCTGGGGCTGCTCGCTTGTGCTTGTGCTCTATGCCAGCCTGATTATCCGACTGGTTATAATGGCTGAGCGGCAGGTCGACCGCTTTGGGCGGGTTTACGGCTATTGCGTGCTGAGTATCTTCTTGTTCCACCTGTTCATAAACGTCGGAATGGTGCTCGGACTCACTCCCGTAATCGGTATTCCGCTGCCGTTCTTCAGTTACGGCGGTTCGTCGCTATGGGGCTTCACCATTCTTTTGTTCGTATTCTTGAAGATTGACTCCGGCTGGAGTGCAAGTAAAAGATAGATTCTTACGGCATTTTTTCGCTTTCCTTGCAATCGGAAGGCGAAAAAATGCTATTTTTGCATCCGCATTATGAGGGCACTCCGATGGTGTCCGTATCATGTGCTTCTGAAACCGCGCATGAATCCCGATGCTGTTTTTTTATTATCAGGATTCATGGCATATTCCACTTTTTTTGACGCAGGCGAGGCTGCCGAACGTATCTCGCATCTTGCAGCACGGCAGAAGCCGTTTCTTTTTGTAGCAGATTTCGAATGTTCCGAGTTCATCATCGTCGAAGAACCGTTGTGTCAGACCGATGTTCTCTTCGATATTCCGTCGGCTTCGAACGTGAATAAAGACCTGTTTCAGACTGCTTGTAACAAAGGCTTTACGTTTCAACCCGAGCCGTTCGACAGATACAAGCGTCGTTTCGACATCGTTGAGAAAGGACTCCATCGGGGCGACTCGTTTCTGACGAATCTCACCGTTAAAACGCCCGTTCAGACGGATTTGAGTCTGAAAGATATTTTCATGATTACCGAAGCCCGATATTCTCTCTACGTTCCCAATCGCTTTGTATGTTTCTCGCCCGAGTGTTTCGTTACGATAAGCGCGGACGGCAGAATCTCAACCCATCCGATGAAGGGGACTATTGATGCCGACATTCCTAACGCCAAGGATGTTATTCTTGCCGACAAGAAGGAGAGTGCGGAACACGCAACGGTTGTTGATTTGCTGCGGAACGATTTGAGCATGTTTGCCGAGAAAGTGCGTGTTGAACGCTACCGATATGCAACCGAACTGCACACCAGTCGCGCGCATCTCTTGCAGATAAGCAGCGAGATAGTGGGGCAGTTGCCAGCAGACTGGCGGCAGAATCTCGGTCGGATAATAACCGATATGCTTCCGGCAGGGAGCGTGTCGGGTGCGCCAAAGCCCAGTACTGTTCGGCTTATAAAAGAAGCCGAGGAAGAGCCACGTGGATTTTATTCTGGTGTGTTCGGCTATTTCGACGGCTTTTCGCTCGATAGCGGCGTGATAATAAGATATATAGAACAGGACGACAACGGATGCAAATTCTATCGTAGCGGCGGTGGAATAACGGCTATGAGCAATGCCCGAAACGAATACGACGAGGTGATTGAGAAAATCTATCTTCCAATAAGAAAGCCGACTTTCTCGGAGGTTATCTGCATCAACAACGGCAAGCCGCAACATCTGCCTTATCATCTTAAACGAATGGAAAGGACTGTGCGCGACATATATAATAAACCGCTGTCCGAACTGCATCTCGAAATTCCCGACGAGGCGCGGAAAGGGCGGTTTAAATGTCGTGTTGAATATGCCGATGCTGTTCGTAAGGTTGAATTTTCGCCATACACGCAGAAGGAGCGGAAGAGCGTTGCCCTTGTCTTCGACGACAACATCTGCTACAAGTACAAAAGTACCGACCGCCGTCAGTTGGCGCGCCTTGTGCAGCAAGCCAAGACCGACGATGTTATCATCGTCCGCAACGGAATGATTACCGACGCCAGCTATTGCAACCTTGTCTTTGAGGACTTCGACGGAAATCTTTTCACTCCGTCGGATGCGCTGCTGTATGGTATTTGTCGTCAGCGACTTATCGACGATGGGGTGGTTAAAGAACGCCCCATTCGTGTCGATGAACTACGGCATTACAAAACGGTATATTTCATCAATGCCATGATGGATATTTGTGATGCGCAGCGCATGGCGGTGGCTCAGATTGTCGGTTGTTAGATTCGTCATAACCTACATACCATAAAAAACAACTGGCGGAAAGATGAGGCTGTGTGCCTTTTTCTTTCCGCCCGATTGGTTTTTAGTTTAGCGGTGTGAATTCTTGCGTCCTTTCGGTAGCAAGTAAACTAAGTTTAAATGGCAAATTTAGCAGAATTAGGGCATACTAGACTCTCGTTTAGTCTATGTTATTGTGTAATTCTGTGAAAAGTTTCTCCCATCTTTCTATATCAGTATCTTCTAATGCTTTTTCTATTTCGGCCGTTATCCTATCATTCCTTTCCTTTTGTATTTTTTCTTTATTATCGTTATCTTTGATGCTTTGAATAATCTGAACTATTTCATCAGAGGTAAATAGAATATCGTCTTCCGAATCTATGGCTTTATCCATCTTCTTTAAGATAGCTTCCTTTCTGTGATTCCAGTTTATACAATTCCCGCATCCTTGACTACTAAAGTGGAATCCTTTTGTTTCTAGAATCAGATTATATAACTGTAAACTTTGATGGTATCGTTTTTCTTTATCTAGATTTTTTGCCAGTCTTTCTTCTGCATAGCCTGTATTATGACCATATAATATGGCTTGTTTTGCATAATAGGAAGATTTTGCTAAAAAATCTGGAGTAATTGCTTCTTTTCCTTTAAAGTAGGCATCCATTAGATTAATAAGCACACCAGTGTCATTTGGTTCTTTTAAAAGAAATTTTAAGCCTAATTCAATAGCTTCTTTATACTTCTTTTCATATATTAAATTTCCTATTTTACAAGAGTCTGGCATAGGTGATTTTTCTACAATAGAACTTTCTTTTGAAATGATAGAATGTTCAAACAAGTCGGGACTTTGTACATCCTTAGAGTTACGTTCTTCTTTCATTTCAGTGGTAGTAGTTAATTCTATTTCAGAAATATCTTCTTTTTTTTATAATCCATGGCTATTTTCTGATTATTTTATTTATTTTTGGCTTGTGTGATTTTTTTAATTCCTTATTGTTGAGTGGCAAAGATAATAACTTTTCTGCTCTTACGCAAAACAAAGCATTGTTATTTCTGTGGTGAAAATAAAAAAGAATTTTCATTTTGCCAAATTCTTGCGTACCTTCGATGGCAAGCGACTAAAAGTCGAGTGGCAAATTCGGCAGAACATAGGTTTTACAAACGGCTGGCAGCTTATTTGGAAAGAAAGAGCAACGGGCTTCTCCAGAGTCTCACACTCCCCATACTAACCCTAATTGCTACATTGGCAATTACCTGTTAAGGGTTAACTTATTCTGATTCTCTACCGTTAGTCTACCCTTATAAGTTCTTCCTCGTACCTTTCGGCTTACTTGGATGTACCTTGAATGTACCTTGAATCTATCTTCTGTCTTGCTACCATCTTGCTACCATCTTGCTACCATCTTGCTACCATCTTGCTACCTTCTTGCTACCTTCTTGCTACCTTCTTGCTACCTTCTTCCTACCCACTATTTTGTATTTACCAAAAGAATATTTTCCACACAATTTATTACAAATTCAGAACTTTCAATTTTCAAATTTCAAGTTTCAATTCAGAATTGCATCAATATACGCTTTCTCGAACCTACCTCCTTGCTATCCCCTTGCTATCCCCTTACTACCCCCTACCTAAAAAGGAGTTTTTTTGCCATCTTTTTGCATAGTAACGCCCTGTTTTGTATATCTATACCAATTAAATATACAATATTCTGGCTTGCATTTATGAATGTTGTTATACCACCAAATTGAAAATTCTAATTGTTTCCATTTTCAACTCTCTTATATACACGATAACATTCCTTGTTCGAATCTTCTTCCTGAAAAAATATTATTCTGCCTCGACTATTTTCACGCCGATGTCGTGAATGCCGTTTAACAGTTCGCTGCGCATGTTGTGCGTAATTTTTATTGTTGATTCTTGACCTTTCTTTATGTTGAAAGTACCTATCTGGTAGGCATATTGCACCGTGCTGATGCCGTTGCCCTGAATGTCGCCCGTCTCGTTAAGAATAGTGCATTTAACACTCTGCTTAACGTACTTGGTGCTGTCGGCAAAGTTGTGCTCGGCTTTGAGCCACAGCGTTTGGTAAGGATAGCGCGAGTTTGTCCGTACCTCTACCTGAACCTCTACCTTGCGGTCGGTCCATACGGCAGGGAGTGTGAATTTTGCTGTGTCGTCCTTCTCCCACTTGCTGTTCTCGATAGAATGGAAAGAGTGCAGTAATGTTTTGTCATCACTGCACGCCGAAAAAAGTATAATAAGACACGCTGCCAGCAGACTACTGCTGAGCAGGCGCGTTATTGTTTCTGTTCGCATCATTATTTTTGTTGCCATTGTTTTTATGGCGTGGCTCTTTCGGACCGCGATTATTGTTTTTTGGTCTTCTCTGCTCGCGAGGCTCGCCCTGCTGGTTGTTGTTTGGTGTTCTTGGCTGCGCGTCTCTCTGCTGATTGTCGTGCTGAGGACGATGCTGCTTCTGCTTGCGTGGCTGTTGTCCGCCTGCGTTAGGCTGCTGACCGTCGCCGCCGTTTTGCTGACGGTTGTTTGGCTGACGCTGCTGGTCGTTGTTTGGCTTGCCGCCGTTGTTTGATTTGTTCGCGCTCTTCTTTTTCTTTCGCTTGTTGCGGTCGAAGCGTGTAAGGCTGTCCTGCTCAAGAATGTCGATAGGCTTCTTTGCGTCTGACGACTCGCCGCCGCTGGCAAGTTGGGCAGGCTTCTCGCCGTTCTTGTTCATGTTTATTACCTCGAAGGCGCGCTTCTCGCTGATGGTTACGAGATTGGCAGCGATATTCTTGTCGGTAGAGTAGGTTATCATGCCCGTGAGAATGTCGCACTTGAACCAGTAGTAAGTGCCGTCGGTTGTCTCTAACTGAATCTCCTTTGATGGCAGGCGGCGCGAAGCCTCTACATAAGTGTCAACCTCGTAGTTCATGCAGCACTTCAACTTGGCGCATTGTCCTGCCAGTTTCTGAGGGTTGAGAGAGATGTCCTGAAAGCGTGCCGCGCTTGTGCTCACGCTTATGAAACTCGTCATCCAAGTGGCGCAGCACAGTTCGCGTCCGCACGGACCGATACCGCCTATTCTGCCTGCCTCCTGTCGTGCTCCAATCTGCTTCATCTCGATGCGCACGTGAAAGGCATCTGCCAAAACCTTGATGAGTTGGCGGAAGTCAACGCGCTCGTCGGCAATGTAGTAGAAGATGGCCTTGTTGCCGTCGCCCTGATACTCAACATCGCCGATTTTCATGTTCAGGTTGAGGTCTTTGGCAATCTGGCGCGAACGAATCATGGTGTCGTGCTCCTTTGCCTTTGCTTCCTCGTATTTCTCCATGTCAACCGGCTTTGCCTTGCGGTAGATGCGCTTTATCTCCACGTCGGGCTTGAGGTTGGCCTTCTTCATCTTCAGCGGAACAAGGCGTCCGGTAAGCGTTACCGTTCCGATGTCGTGTCCCGGGCTCGACTCAACGGCTACGATGTCGCCGGCAACGAGGTCGAGTTTGTTTGAGTTGCGGTAGTATCCCTTTCGGGTATTCTTAAACTGCACCTCGACGTAAGGGCTCAACTCGTCGTTGTTCGGTATGTCGGCCAGCCAGTTGTATGTGTTCAACTGTTTATTCTGTTTGCAGCAGCCACGGCATGAAAGACCTCTGCCGGCTCCGTTCAATTTAAATTCGCTCATATATTGATGTTATGTTTTTATGAGCACAGTCATCTTTAGTGCAAAGTCGAAGAAGACAATCTTCGGATTAACGTTTTGCATTATATGTATCTGTGCTTCAGAAAGTTCGTGCATAAGTCCGATTATGTTCCTCTCGTTTATGAAAGGCGAGAACTTTATTGCAAAGTTACTTTCTTCATTGTTCATTGTATTCAGTTCCTTCTTGTGGAAGTTGTTTATGAAACTCTCGCGGAGCATGTGCTGTGCGTACTCCAGAAAGTTCTTCTGCTTTTCCTTTCCCTTCGATGCCATGGCCTCGCTCCATTGCTTCATCTCCTTGGCCTTGCGCATGTACGAGAGTCGCATTATGAGCACGAACATGTCGAAGTAGAATTTGCGGTCGTCGTTGGTGCTCATCTCCTGCCTTGCCCTCTGATAACTTCCGCCTGATGATAGTGCTATGCCGCGCGCAACACCCTCTTCCATTCCGAAGTTCTGCATCAGCGCCTTCTGGATGTCGTCGGGGCTGAGTGCCGGGATGTCTACGCGTTGCGTTCGGCTTGTGATGGTAGGCAGCATCTGCTCGGGATGCTCCGAAACGAGCAGGAAGAGCGTCTTTGCCGGCGGCTCTTCGAGAATCTTCAGCAGTTTGTTGGCACATTCGGTCTGCATCTTCTCGGGCAGCCAGATAATCATTATCTTGTATCCGCCCTCGAACGACTTTAGCGACAACTTTCGCGTTATGTTCTCGCTCTCGGCGGTGTAGATGCTCGGCTGCCTCTCGTCGCCCATGGCGTTCATCCACTCCTCCAGATTCATGTAAGGGTTGGCAAGAACAGCCTCGCGCCAGTCTTTTACAAAATCGTCGCTCACGGTAGTGGTGCTCTTCTTAACCACCGGAAAGACGAAGTGCAGGTCGGGATGCTCAAGTTTAGCCGCCTGCTTGCACGAGGGGCATTGTCCGCAGGCATCACCGTCGGTAGGGTGCTCGCACAACAGATATTGTGCGTAAGCCAGAGCCAACGCAAGTTTTCCGCATCCCTCAGGTCCGCAGAAAAGCTGGGCATGAGCAATGCGATTCTCCTTTATCTCTTGCAGAAGTTTCTGCTTTACAGAGTCCTGACCTATTATGTTGCTGAAAAACATTCTGTTCGTTCTCTCTTTCTTTCTTGCCGTGGCAGGCGCGACGTTAGCCTACTTACGAGCGTACAAATTTAGTAAAAAATGTGAATATAGATGTAACGATTTGACGAAATTAACCCCTTTAAACTAAAAAACTATGTTTTGTAGCCGATTTCTTTTTAAAAAATATTATTTTTGCAATCGTTTCAGCACCCTTTTTGGTGATGTTATCTTAACGATACTGAGTAAACAAAGACCCCCGTTGTTAGGGGATTATTATAGAAAAGATGAAAGTATTAAAATTTGGTGGAACATCCGTAGGTTCTGTTGACAGTATTTTGAATGTCAAGAAGATTGTTGAGGCTTGTAACGAGCCTGTTATCGTAGTAGTTTCGGCTCTTGGAGGTATAACCGACAAACTGATTCAAACATCGCAAATGGCGGTAAGCGGCGACCCCGCGTATCTCACGTCGTTCGAGGAGATTGTGACGCGTCATCATCAGATGATCGAAGCGCTCATCGAGAACGCCGAAAAGCGAACCGAACTGCTTGCGAGGGTTGATGAACTGCTTAACGAACTAAAGAGTATCTATCATGGCGTTTATCTTATACGCGACCTTAGCGAGAAGACATCCGCAGCCATCGTAAGTTACGGCGAGCGCATGTCGTCGCAGATTGCTGCCGTTCTGATTAAGAACGCAAAGTGGTTCGACTCGCGCAATTTCATCATGACAGAGAAGAAGGAGCACAGAAACCTTCTGGATGCCGAGCTTACCAACGAACTCGTGTGCCAGACTTTCTCTGTGCTTCAGCAGGTTTCGCTCGTGCCGGGATTCATCTCGTGCGACAAGAACACGGGCGAGACGACAAACCTTGGACGCGGCGGCTCTGACTATACCGCTGCCATCATTGCGGCGGCTCTCGATGCCGAGGTACTCGAGATATGGACCGATGTAGACGGATTCATGACTGCCGACCCTAAGGTTATCAGCGCAGCATACACAATAGACGAACTGAGTTATGTGGAGGCTATGGAGCTTTGCAACTTCGGAGCAAAGGTGGTGTATCCTCCGACAATATATCCTGTGTGTCTGAAGAATATTCCAATCTTGATAAAGAATACCTTCCGACCAGAGGCAAAGGGCACGATAATACGCGGAAACATCTCGCACAGCAAGCGTGCCATCAAGGGAATTTCATCAATCAAGGGTACGAGCCTTATAACCGTTGCCGGACTTTCGATGGTGGGCGTTATCGGTGTTAACCGCCGAATATTTACGACACTCGCAAATGCCGGAATAAGCGTGTTCCTCGTTTCTCAGGCTTCTTCTGAAAACAGTACATCTATCGGCGTACGCGATGCCGATGCCAAGACGGCCTGCGAGGTGCTCGACAATGAGTTTGCCGAGGAGATTGCAGCCGGCTCAATGTTCAAGATGAGCGTCGAGAGCGATTTGGCAACCGTTGCCGTGGTGGGCGAGAACATGAAGCACACTCCGGGCATTGCCGGAAAACTATTCGGAACGCTGGGACGAAGCGGTATCAGCGTAATAGCCTGCGCTCAGGGAGCGTCGGAGACTAACATCTCGTTCGTAGTCGAGGCTAAGTCGCTCCGCAAGACACTAAATGTACTGCACGACAGTTTTTTTCTCTCTGAATATCAGGTACTGAACGTATTCATCTGCGGAACAGGAACCGTTGGAGGCAGCCTGATAGAACAGATTGCAGCACAGCAGAAGACTCTGATGGCAGAGCGAAACCTGAAGATTAACGTGGTGGGAATAGCAAGCGGACACAATGCTATGTTCTGCCGCGAGGGCTTGTCGCTCGATAACTTCCGCGAAGACTTGAAGAATGCCGAGCCAAGCAACATTAAGCGTCTGCACGACGAGGTTATCGGCATGAACATCTTCAACTCGGTGTTTGTTGACTGTACAGCAAGTGCTGATGTTGCCGGACTGTATCAGGATTTTCTTGAGAACAACATATCGGTCGTTGCAGCCAACAAGATTGCAGCATCGTCTGAATACGAGAAATACGAGAAGCTTAAGCAGACTGCCCTACGCCGTGGCGTTAAGTTCTTGTTCGAGACAAACGTGGGCGCAGGCTTGCCTGTCATCAACACAATCAACGACCTCATCAACAGCGGCGACAAGATTCTGAAAATCGAGGCTGTGGTGAGCGGAACGCTCAACTTCATCTTTAACGAGATAAGCGCAGATGTTCCTTTCAGCGAGACGGTTAGAAGAGCCAAGGAACAGGGCTATTCAGAGCCGGATCCTCGCATAGACCTGAGCGGAAAGGACGTAATCAGAAAACTCGTAATCCTCTCTCGCGAAGCAGGTTACAGAATTGAACAGGAGGATGTGGAGAAGCATCTCTTTGTACCAGACGATTATTTCGAAGGCTCGGTAGAGGAGTTCTGGAAGAGACTTCCTGCACTCGATGCCGACTTTGAGGCACGTCGCAAGAAACTCGAGGAAGAGGGCAAGCATTGGCGCTTTGTTGCAAGCCTCGAGAACGGAAAGGCTAAGGTATCGCTATGCGAGGTAGACAGCACGCATCCGTTCTATCATCTCGAAGGCAGCAACAACATCATCATGCTTACAACCGACCGCTATCACGAGTATCCAATGCAGATTCAGGGATACGGAGCTGGCGCAAGCGTAACGGCTGCCGGAGTTTTTGCCGACGTAATGAGCATTGCAAACATTTAAAAACACCAACAAAAATGAAACATATAATAATCTTAGGCGATGGAATGGCAGACTGGAAGGTGAAGGAACTTGGCGACAAGACTCTTCTTCAGTATGCCAATACACCATATATGGACCTCCTTGCCAAGAACGGTAGGGTAGGCAGACTGAAGACTGTTGCCGACGGCTTCCATCCGGGAAGCGAGGTGGCAAACTCATCAATCCTTGGATACGACCAGAGCAAGGTCTACGAGGGCAGAGGTCCGCTGGAGGCTGCAAGTATCGGCGTTGAACTTGCTCCCGATGATATGGCTATCCGATGCAACCTTATCTGCATCGAGAACGGCAACATCAAGAACCATTCTTGCGGTCGTTTGGAGACAGAAGAGGCCGACGTGCTCATCAAGTTCCTTCAGGAGAAACTTGGCAGCGAGCGAGTTCACTTCTATACCGGAATTCAGTACCGCCATCTGCTTGTGATTAAGGGCGGAAACAAGCATCTAAAGTGCACTCCTCCGCACGATGTGCCGGGACAGCCGTTCATGCCGCTTCTGGTTAAGCCTGAGATTCCTGAGGCAAAGGAGACTGCCGACCTCATCAACGACCTTATTCTGAAGAGCCAGAAACTTCTTGCCGACCATCCGTTTAACAAACAGCGCGTGGCTGAGGGCAAAGACCCGGCAAACAGCATCTGGCCGTGGGCTGGCGGCTATCGTCCAAACATGACTCCGCTAACGGTTACTTATCCGCAGATAAAGCGAGGAGCGGTTATCACGGCCGTTGACCTTATCCGCGGAATTGGTCGCCTTGCAGGATTGCGCTGCATCAACGTTGAGGGCGCAACGGGATTGTACGACACCAACTACGAGGGCAAGGCTCAGGCAGCCATCGAGGCTCTGAAGACTGACGATTTTGTCTACCTTCACGTTGAGGCAAGCGATGAGGCTGGTCACGACGGCAACCTCAAGCTGAAACTTCAGACTATCGAGGATCTCGACCGCCGACTTATTGGTCCAATCTACGAGGCCGTTAAGAACTTCGATGAGCCTGTCTCAATCGCCGTTCTGCCCGACCATCCAACGCCGGTGGCTCTGCGCACGCACACCAACGAGCCTATTCCGTTCCTCATCTACTATCCAGGAATAGAGGCCGATTCGGTACAGACATTCGACGAGATTGCGGCCGTTGACGGAAGTTACGGTCTGTTTGAGGGCGATGGCTTTATTAACGAGTTTATGAACAACTAATTTAAAATATATGAAATATTACAGTACCAACGGAAAGGCTGAAAAGGCAACCCTGAAAGAGGCTGTCGTTAAGGGACTTGCATCCGACAAGGGCTTGTTTATGCCCGAGGCTATCAAGCCGCTTCCACAGTCTTTCTTCGACGAGATACAGAACCTGTCGTTTCAGGAGATTGCATACCGCGTGGCGGATGCCTTCTTTGGCGAGGACATTCCTGCCGACGACCTTAAGAAGATTGTCTACGACACGCTGTCGTTCGATGTTCCTGCCGTTCCTGTAACCGATAATATATACTCGCTCGAGTTGTTCCATGGTCCTACTCTTGCTTTCAAGGATGTTGGCGCGCGCTTCATGGCTCGTCTGCTTCAGTACTTTATCAAGCAGGAGGGCAACGAGCAGGTAAACGTGCTTGTGGCTACATCGGGCGACACAGGCTCGGCTGTGGCAAACGGTTTCCTTGGCGTTGACGGAATCCGCGTGTATGTGCTCTATCCAAAGGGCAAGGTGAGCGATATTCAGGAGTGCCAGTTCACAACCCTCGGTCAGAATATCACCGCTCTTGAGGTTGACGGAGTGTTCGACGACTGTCAGGCTCTTGTAAAGAATGCTTTCATGGATGCCGACCTCAACAAGCACATGAAACTGACATCTGCCAACTCTATCAACGTGGCTCGATTCCTTCCGCAGAGTTTCTACTACTTCTACGCATACGCTCAGTTAAAGAAGTTGGGCAAGGCCGACCAGATGGTGGTTTGCGTGCCAAGCGGAAACTTCGGAAACATCTGCTCTGCCTTGTTTGGCAAGAAGATGGGATTACCTGTTAAGCGTTTCATCGCAGCCAACAATGCCAACGACATCTTCTTTAAGTATTTGCAGACTGGCAAGTACGAGCCAAAGGCTTCTGTACAGACAATAGCAAACGCTATGGATGTGGGCGACCCTTCAAACTTTGCGCGCATCTACGACCTTTACAACAAAGACCATGCTGCAATATGTGCCGACATTAGCGGCGCAACTTATACCGACGAGCAGATTGCCGACGCCATTCGCGAGTGCAAGGCTTCTACCGGATATCAACTCGACCCTCACGGCGCATGCGGCTACAAGGCTCTTCAGGAGGGTCTGAAGGACGGCGAGGTTGGTGTATTCCTCGAGACTGCGCACCCAGCTAAGTTCAAGAGTACAGTAGATGGTATTATTAACGGCGACATCGAGATTCCTGCCAAACTTGCAGCCTTTATGAAGGGCACAAAGCAGAGCATTGCAATGACAAAGGATTTTGCCGATTTCAAGGCTTTCTTGATGAAACAGTAAGACAATAGATTTACACTTAAATAACAGAGCGGAAAGATGAAGGCTGAATACCTTCGGCTTTCCGCTCAAATTTTTTCTAAATCAGACATCTTGTGAGCCTTTATTGTTTCGACTTCTAAAAATAATACAAGCAAATATGGATTCGCATAAAAGAGAATGGTTTGCAGAAAGAGCAAAGGTGCTTGAGTATTATGCAAATAACATTCCAGACAATACCGACGATGTAAAAATCATATTCCACAAGCCTGAATCCGGGTGGATAGACACAGATGTGGTTGTAAACAATAGCGATACATTTCAGTTTCCAATCTCTTATGCGTATCCTCCTTTCGAGGATTTGATAAAGTGGCTTGAAAATCTGGCTGTAAACAGATACTTCGTGGATAATGTCTCGTCATTTAGCATTTGCATCAATTCGGAAGACATTTATTTCATCTTGGTTTATGAACCGGATTTTTATTCCCGTAGAAATGATGTCGGAATTTTTTATGTTTTTGCTGACGACTGTATTGGGGGAATTTGGACTCGGAAAGTAGTATTGCATGCATATTGCTGCAAAACCGACTTGATACGCAATTTCTATAACTCTTTGACAGAACTTGCTCGTTTTTTGAAGAACAACCCTGAAGATGATAATGGTTTGTTTTTTGAGTGGGTGGATGACCGTGATAATGATAATATTGATTATCTGGAGCGTTTTAACTCGCCAATAATCAACGATTATCTATCGTCAAAATCAGCCTGTAGTGTTGATGGCGGAATTTGAAAAAAAAGCGGCAGGCAGCAAAAACTGCCCCCGCGGTGCGCCATGCACGTAGCATACGCTTCCTCATTTCGAGGCATTGCAAATATAAGCAACAAACCGAATATAACCAAATGATTAACCGAAAAACTGCTAATAATCAGGTAAAACGAGAAAAGGAGAATTCAAAAGAACTCTCCTTTTTGAGCCGTATCATAAAATTTCTGATTACTACGCATTTACTGCTGCAATAAGTTATTTGAAATTTTAATAATTTTAGATTTGATTGCAAAAATACAAATATTTTTTGTCATTCAGACATTTGTCTATATATTAATGCTGTTTTAAAATGCAATACTCATGTTCTTTATTTACAACAGTCTTTTTGTTTTGCTTCTTGCGTCAAGATGCTAAACGTTTTCTTGCGAATGACATCAGGCGTTTCAACGTTTCAGCGTTTCAAGTGTTTCTGGGGGAGATTTTTGTTTCAAACTCCTATATATATAATATAACTAATTAATAATAAATAAGTTATATATTATATGGTAAGAAATTGAAACCACCAAAGGGCTAACTGAAACGCTGAAACGCTGAAACGCTTGTGTGCTAAATTACATATTTTCAACTACTTGCTGAATTTCACTAAGAACATGATTCGCAAGATATCGGCATAATACGAGCAAAAACGATGCGAAAAGAAGAAAAAACGCCCCATTTCCAATATCTGAATCAGTCGAAATTGCACATTTCCCGAACGAATCTCGAAGGCATCTCGAAGGAATAGCGTAGCCTTATGCACATGAAAAAGCCTGCAACCGCACATTTTCTTGATAATTTGCGCTTGCAGGCATTATGAAATGTTATTGTTGAAAGGGCTTGTTTATTTTTTCTCAATAATCTTAAAGTCCTTTTTGTTAAGTATCATTATTCCCATTATTCTTTCATTCTGAACATTCCGTCGATATTCTCGATGGCATTTTCAGATGTCAGAATGTCGAGAGCCTCGTTGAGGGCTTGGTCAACCTTTGTGCCACGACGAGTAAAGCCGAGTTTCTTGGCGGCTACGAGCGTCAGGGCATCTGCGCCAATCGACACGTTCTCGGAGATTGTCTCTACAATGGCGTTCATAACCTCGATAATCGGAATGTCGGTTATGTCGCGGCCGTTGTTCTTGCGGTAGCCGCTGAAGGCTTCGGCATCCTCGCGGCTCTTCCATATAATGGTGCTGTTGCCCTTCTGCTGGGTGTAGAAGCCAAGCGAATCGACCACCTCCTGAACTCCGTTCTGCACGCTTTGCGTTACTCGCTGAATGTCGCGGAACGATGATACTCGGCGGCACAGATAGGTTAGGGTGATGGGCTGCTCGCACGACACGATTTCGGAAACAAGACGCTTGTCGCTCATCTTCGAAGCCGATGTGCCGTTGTCGAACTCGTTGTATTCGGCTTCTTGGGTTGTAGCCTCCTCAACCTTCTCGTCGGAGATGTCGAATACGGCGGCTTTCGGCTCTTCTGACGGCTGTTGAGCCTTGTCTTTTATGCATTTTACTATGCGCTCGATAACTCTTTCGGGATTGTTCATCCAGTCGATGCTCCACACGCGCATTATGCGCCAGTTAAGGTTGCGCAGAACTGATGGCTGAACGATTTCGCGGTCGCGCGTGGTTTGCGTGTTGTGATAGCCCACGCCGTCGAGCAGAAGTCCGAGCGAGTAGTCGCTGCCGTCGCCGTTGCTGATGGCAATATCGACCTTGAAGTTAGAGCGGCCGATATTTGTGTTGGCTACGAAGCCTTTCTGGCGGAGCGCATCGGCAATCTGTTCGGCAATAACCGAGTCGGGCGATGTAGGCGCGTTGCTGCTTGGCTGCACCAGAACCTGCTGCTCGGCATACTCGAGGAAGTGCTTCAGACCCTCAACTCCGCGTGCCTTGCTTCGGCGAAGGTCGATGTCGTGCGACTTGAGAGCCGAGAACACCATCATCTCCTTTCGGGCGCGGCTCACGGCTACGTTCAGACGGCGTTCGCCGCCGGCATTGTTAAGTGGTCCGAAGTTCATCGAAATCTTTCCGTCCTTGTCTGGACCGTATCCAACGGAGAACAAGATGATGTCGCGCTCGTCGCCCTGAACATTTTCGAGGTTCTTTATGAAGATTGGCTCGTATATCTCGTCGGCAGCCTCGCGAAGGTCTGAATTTTTTTCGAGCATATCCATCAAGAGGTCGTCGATAAGGTTCTGCTGCACCACGCTGAAGGCAATCACGCCGATACTGTTGCTGGCGTGGTCTGGTTGCCTCAGTCGGCGTGCAATCTCGGCAACGATGGCCTCTGCCTCTTTCTTGTTCGAGCGTCGTCCGCCCTTGTCGTAAACGCCGTCTACATACTGATATTTCACTTTAGTCTTCTTGTCATCGACCGACGGGAAGGTGATGAGCGAGCCGTCGTAATACTCGTTGTTAGAGAAGGCGATGAGCGATTCGTGTCTTGAACGGTAGTGCCAGTTTAGTTGCAGCGACGGAATCTCGAGCGTGCGGCAGTCTTCGAGAATGCTCTCGAGGTCGTCGATGTCGGCTTCATCGTCGTTTACGTTGGTAGAGCTGAAGAAACTTGTCGGCGGCATCTGCTTTGGGTCGCCCACAACGATAACCGACTTGCCTCGGGCAATGGCGCCGATAGCCTCGCTCGTTGGCATCTGCGAAGCCTCGTCGAACACTATGAGGTCGAACTTGTCTTGCGAAAGGTCGATGTACTGTGCCACCGACATCGGACTCATCAGCATACACTTGCACAATCGTGGCATGAGTGTTGGCAGCTGGTCTATGAGGTCGCGCATTGAAATGCCGCGTCCATTGTTCGATATGTTTCGGTGCAGCAAGCCTATTTCGCTGCTGCTGTCTATGTTGCTGCTAACGTGTGGAATCTGCGATGCAATCTGCGCGTAGAGTTCTTTCTGGCTGAGGAGTTGGAAGTCCTCGGTTAGTTTCTGATAGTGCGCCACGGTCTCGTCGAATATAGAGCCTTCGAACGTGCGGAGTGCAGGCGACTGGGCAATCTTCTCCTCGGCAAGATGCTTGTACATCGTCTTGAAGAACGAGTCGCATAGGGTGTCTGTGTCTATCTCAATCTCCTCAATCTTGCGAGCCACAACGCCCAGACCGATGCTCTGCAACTCTTGCTTGTAGGCGCACCATTGATACCAGTCGCGACTCTTGTCTATGTTGGCAATCCAGTTGCCAAGTCGGGCTATGAACTGACTTGTAACCGCGTTTGCAGGCAGAACATTTTCCGTGCAGTTGTAGTCGAAAAATGCCTTTATCGTAGTCTGAATCTTTTCAATCTCCGTGTGCTTCTGCTGATACTCAATGAGTTTGTTTAGTAACGCATCGGTCTCCGCTTCGGTAATGAGAACGTTGAATTCTCTTAGTTTCTGCAAAAAACTACGTTTTGCAAAGAATCTCGGAATGAACCACTTAGCCTTGGCTGTACGCCATTCCTGATAGAGAGCCGTGCCGTTTTGAGCAAGGATGCCTTCGGTGCAGTCGCGAAGAATCTCCTCCTTCAGTTGTGCGGCGTTGCCGAGGGCTGAATTCTCCTGACCTTTCGTTATCGTGTCGATGGCGTTCTGCATCTGCGCCGTTAGCGCGCCAAGGTCTGTAAGATTCTGCTCGGTTATGTTGAGTCCGAGAAGCGGATGCTTTGACGGCTGACCGACGATTTCGGTAACCGCCGCGATGCGCTGGTGCAGAAGTCGGCTGTACTCGTCGATGTTGCCGAGGCTGAACTGTTGCTTCAGTTCGCCGTCGTTGGCGTTGAAGGCGAGCGGCTCGGCTTGGTTAGCCTTGTATCGTGTAATGCAGTCGTAAACCGACAGACCGTCGTTGCCCTTCGTGTCGTGAAGGGCTTCCATATACTCAATCAGTTTCGTGCGCTCCTCGTACAGTTTGTCGGCTGTGCGCGCGTATTCTTCGGGTTTTACGATGTGAGTTACCTTGAGAGCCGTTTCCAGCTGGTTAAGCACATGCCGCTTTGAAATCTTGTTAGAGTGCATTTCGAGGCAGAACGGACCGAGACCTATCTTCTCCAGTCGGTTCTGAACAACGCTGAGGGCTGCCATCTTCTCGGCAACGAACAGCACGCGCTTGCCTTGGAAAATGGCGTTGGCTATGATGTTGGTGATAGTCTGCGACTTTCCCGTTCCCGGAGGACCGTAGAGAATGAACGAGCGACCTTCGCCGGCGGCAATTACGGCTGCCATCTGCGACGAGTCAACAGGCACGGGCAGAGCCAAACCGTCGGGACGCAGATTCTTGTCGGTGTTCTTCAGGTCCGAAACTATTTCCTCGGGCTTGAAGACGAGCTTCTGCTCAACAAGACTGCGCACAATGTCGTTCTCGAGCAGCTCCTTGCGGTGGCTGTGAATATCGTTCCACAGAAGGAATTTGTTGAACGAGAACACGCCCAGAATGGCCTCTTCTTCGATGTCCCAACGTTTTTTGTTCTTCAGGGCATCGCGTATTATGCTGAAAATGAGTGATACATCAACGCCGTGCTCATCGGTTGGTAGCGGCGAGATATCTGGAATATGTGTGTCTGAGTTCTGTCGCAGGAATTCTAAGAGAGTGATATTCAGCGCAATTTCCTCGTCGCGCTTGCGAATGTAGAAATTGCCCTTCTTGTAAACCATCTCGACAGGCATCATCAAAATTGGCGCATATCGAGGCTTCTCGCTGAGGTCGGTCTCGTACCAGCGCAGAGTTCCGATGGCAAGGTAGAGCGCGTTTGCGCCTGTCTCTTCTATGGCGTTGCGCGATGCTCGGTATATGTTTTTCAGAACGTTGCGCGTCTCCGTCTCGGGCTGATAGGTGTGCAGCGTGTTGTGCTTTATGTCGTCGGCTATCAGCGGGTTGAGTTCGGGAATCGTTTTGGAGCGCACAAGCATCGCTTCGCTTTCTATGCTGAAATTTGTCTCGGGCTTGTGCTTTATCACATATTCGTTGCCATCTTGCAGAAGGTCTTCTATAAGGGCGATGTCGAATGTGATGAACTGAATGGCTCTCTGCCTCAGATAAAGGTTAAGCAGAGAGTTGCGCAGCGAGAAGTCGAGCAGTTTCCGCTCCCAGATGTCGAGTTTGGTTACCTTGGCATTAGAATCCATAATGCGGCTGAGGTCGTAGCGCGAATGTTCCTTCACGTCGAGTATGCAGTTGTCGTGGCTCACGCCGTCGGTCTTCACCGTCCATACGCCGTTCTCGTTTATCCTCTGCGGAAGCGGAAGGAATCTTTCGAGACGGCATCTCTTGATGTCGATAAAAATCTCGAATTCGCTGGCGTTCATCAAGTTTCTCTTTGCCAATTCTATCGCGTCCTCGAACGATGTATTTTCTGATGTTATCTGCGTGCTCTCGAGCACCATCATCTCGCCGATGGCTTCGTTGCATCTCTTCTCAATAAACGACGAATCGTCGCTGACGCTGTATTGGCAGCAGTCGTCTACAAGCCATACGCCCAGATAAGCATGTCCTTTTTCTATTATTATCACGCAGTTTATGCCGATGCTCTCGAGCACGCTGGCAAACAAAATGGTCAGTTCTATGCAGTTGCCCAGTTTGGTCTCTAAAACTTGGTCGGGCATGGTTATGCGCTGGCCTATGTCGAAGAACGATGCCGGTGCTTGTCGGTAGATTATTCCGCAGTTGTGTAGCGCGCCATAGACGGCTGCTACCTGCTTACGCACCACGTTTGTGTTGCCCGACTGGTATGCCGTGAATGCCGACGACTGCGACAAGTCTTTCAGAATCTCGGCTGCCTTTACTACAATGCCGCTTATAGCAGGGTGGTTTGGCTGTACGAACGATGCCAGGTTCTGCGGCAGAATGGTTATTCCAAGCCATTGGTCGAACGGCATTATGTTTACGGGCAAATCCTCCGAATGGATTTCGGTTTTCAGATTGTCGTCGGCAGAATCTTTCCATACCTTTACGCAGAAAGATGAGGCTGTGCTCTCGGTTATCGATGCCACCATCTGCGGATTAAGCGTGATGTCGAATCCTTGCAGACGGACGCTTTCGCCAGCCTTTATAATATCGGTAAACAGCGGTTTCGCTTCCATCAGAAAGTCGCCGCTGCATGTAATCGAAATGTTGTGCAAGTCTGTGTCGGTAGTGTTTGTAATCTCAACCGATTGGCAGATTGCAACGTTGTTGTTTATGAGCGCAAAGTTGAGATACTTAAAATATTCGATGTGTAGTTTCACCATAAATATGTTAATTGCGTTATGATTTTTTTACGGAATATGTGGCTTGTAATGAGTGATATACGCTGGTCTTTAGTTGGTTGCGCGTAATCGCACGTCGCCAAGGCGCAAAGATATGGATATTTTTGCATAGCAGCAATATTTTGTGCTTATATTTGTTTTGGGCAGATGATTTGCGAGTGGCAATGGATTTTTTCGGCAAAAACGGTTCTGCCTGCAAGTTTCTTGATAGCCTCAAAAGGGGATGACAACGAGGTTAAGAAAGAGTGTGCGCCTGTTTAGACACACACTCGTATATTCTCTTTCAACAGAATCTGCAAATTACATCTGCATGCAGATTCAGACATTTCAGCTAAGAGGTTCAATTATATTCCATTGTGGATTCTGAATCTCTACACAATCGAAAATCTGATTTAACTCCTTATTCTCAGCAGAAGAGTCACCATTCATGTATTTAGTAAAGTAATCTGCAAACTCGGCAGCTGAACCAAATTCGAAATCGCAGTTGGTGTCTGTTATCGCCTTTGAGTGCAGCACTCCGTTTTTAAGGTAAACGCTAAAGCTTTCGTTGGCGATTTTACATGTCATATTTACTTTATATTTAGAAGCCTTGTTTCCATCGATAAGGATGGAAAGATACTCAAAAATACATTTTGGAGTAAGTGATTCCATGTTCTTGCCAATAGAAAGGATTATTTTGCCTTTATCTATAGATTTGCCTTGAGGAATACCTCTTAGTTCGTATGCACCGGCAAGGAATATATTGCGCCATGTTCCGCCTTCGAATGAATATGCCAATTGTTCCAAGGCATCGGCTTCGAGTTTTCTGGCTTCATCATTTTCCGGATTGGCAAATACAATGTTGCGTGTCAGTTCTACTGTCCAGCGATAGTCGTGCTTAGAATAGTAATCACGTGCTTTGGACAGAACTTTATCTTCGCCGCCCATGTCGCTGACAAATCTCTTGGCAACTTCTTCTTCTGGGTATTTGAAATAGTTTGCTGGATTTCCGTCCCACCAGCCAATATAGCGTTGTACCACAGCCTTTGTGTCATGATTCATCGTGCCATAGTAGCCACGATTATAGAATTCATTTCCCAATGATTCTGGAAGGGTGAATTTCTCGGCTATCTCTTCCATGTTATATCCGCTGTTAAGCATGTGTATCACCTGATTGTTGAAGAAATAGTACATGTCGCGCTGTTTCTCCAATATCTTCTTACATTCATCCTGTCCCCATGTAGGCCAATGGTGAGTTCCGATAAGCACTTGTACATTAGGATATATCTCCATAGCGCGGTCGATGGCATTACCGAAGGCTTTTGCATCGCGCACCTTTGCTCCGCGCGGAGTAAGCAGATTGTGCATTGTGTGGCACACGTTTTCGCCAGGGCAAAGAATTTGAACATCATCATCATCGGAATCTTTGACTTTAAATCCAATGTGCATTTCTGCGGGAGCTTCTGTGCCTGGTACATTCTGGAACACAAACTTTTTTCCGTTTATTGTTATCTCCTGCACATCTGAGTTAGAGAAAGGAATCTCTAACGATGGGACTGGAATGTCGCCCACTTGATTGCTGACTGTCTTGCCAAGTCCAGAGCCTACAGCACCGAATATTCCGCGTGGCAAAGCGCTTCCGTACATGTACTGAGCACGACGTCCCATGCAATTGCCCAAGTAGAGGTTCTCTGATATAGACTCGTCATAGAAGCCTACAGGAGCTATTACTACAACTCTTTTTTCTTTTACATCGATTACATAATCTTGTCCGTCGGTAAAACTAATTTCGCTTGATGTAAGTTTAGTCAAGTTTTCATGTGCAATAAGTCCGCTCACACCTTTGTAGTGGTCAACATGACTGTGAGTAATCATGATTGCACAGATTTTGGCTTCTGAATCCACCTTGCTTTTGAATGTCTCCCATGCGGCTACAGCCGTATCCGGACCGAGTAGTGGGTCTATCAATGCCCATTGATGATCGTCCACCTTGATGATGCTCATGGTTGACAAGTCATAAGAACGTGCCTGAAATACCTCTCCCGACTTAATGTCATTATCTGTAGCATTGCTGCCTGTCATAGGCCAAACTTGGAAGATTCCATTGATGTTGTTGAGTTTCTCCATGCGCCACAGATTCTTGTGCACGGATTTTGGGCTAACTCCATCAAGAAATGAATACGACGGCATGTCCCATGCCACTCCATTGTTCGAATTCTCAATCGCTTCTGTGAGATTAGTTCCTGCAATAAAACCGCAGTTGGCATCTACAAAATCGGAGTCATTATCGTCCTCGACAAATGTCATAGGTGTTGGATAGTAGGTATCATCTTCTTTAGGCTTACTAAACTCGGTTTCTATTCCCAAATACACCAATTTTACTTTTCCATCATACTTGTAACGGGCATATAGATGACTGCCCTTGTCGTACATGTAGTATTCATTTCCTGCCAGCCATGGGTTTCCATTAGAAGGATAATTTATCATTACTTTCCATGTGTAATTGCCACAGTCGTATGTGCTTAAGTCGAAGACCTTTGTTTCTCCACTCGCAACCGACGGCATTTTGTCGAGTGAGTCAAATAAAAAAGTCTCGGCTCGCGACATGTTGAACCACACGCCTTCTGTCGAATCATTTTGGATGATTACTCCTTTAATTTTTTGTGTATTCTTCATGAAAAAATGATTAAAAAGTTATTATTTAACATTAGTAATAGACCTGATTATAGTAGCTTTTATTCAGATTATGTGTTAGATACTATCTGAAAAACTTTTCAAAGATATGGCTATTTTTCTAAGTAACAAAATAAATTTGAATATTTTTGAACATTATAAAGAGAAAAATATAAGCATAAGTAAGAGGCGGATATGTAAAAAGAGAGGATTTGCTTTTTTTTACAAATCCTCTCTTTAGAAATCCGAATAATTATTTTCCCAGTTCTTTTTTCCATTTGTCGTAATTGTCGAGTACCATCTGTGGACTTCTGCCGTACCATCGGTAGCCGTTGCGGCGTTCGTAGCCTATTTCAGATAGGTCGTTCTTCTTTACGCCGTCGCGGTCGCAAACGTAAGGCTGCCCGGTTTCGAGGTCGTAGAAGCGTGCCCATAGCAATGGTGCGCCCTTAGCCGTTTTCAGACGGCAGTCGTTCATGCCGTCGCTGTTCTTGAAGTATTCCACCTCGGCATCCTTTATGGCATGGCTTTTAAGCCAGTCTATGGCACATTCTATTGAGTATATAACCTCTTTCGAAGGTTTTTTTATCGACATCAGAAGGCGGATTATGTAAACCGTCTCGCCTGCGCCTGTTAGCGATGCCAGTTCATAAGAGCGTGCGCCGATAGGGGCGAGCGTCTTCTCGTCGTGCTGCTGACACCATACCGATGGCTTTCCGTCTACTTTTATCTGGCATTTCAGAATGCAGGCTATGCCCTTGTCGAACTGCTTCTTCAGTTTGTCTTTTGTTTTCCGGTCTATTTCGAGTGACTTGTACGGCTCTTTGTCGTCGCAGATGTTTTTGAACAGTCTCAGAACGTGATAGATGGCGTTGTCGTTGTATGTTATGTGGGCAGAATAGTGCGCTTTTCCGTTGCTTTTCGGCTGTGCCGGATAAACCTGCGGAAATCCGCCGTTGGCATACTGCATAGCCATAAGGTAGTTGAGGCCTTTCATGAAAGCCTCCTTAACTTCGCTGCGCTTGGTGCAGGCATACACTTGTGCAAGAAACTTCAGTTCCGACACGGTTGCGCCGTTGTCGATAGTTGCACCAAATCCGCTGTGCTGTGCGTTGTATATCTCGTCGTATTTTATCTTGCCGCTCCAGTTCTGGTTCTTTATCCATCCGCCGCATGTCATCTGATATTTTATGAGTGTGTCGGCAATGCTTGCAGCCTGTTCAGAGCCGTACCATTCGGGCGGCAGGGTTCGTTTAATGTCTCTCCAGTCGGGTAGTTTGGCGGCATTCTGTGCCAGCGCACTTGTTCCGAGGCCAAGGAACAGGGCAAGGATATAAAATACTTTCATAATGGTTAAATTTTAATAAGGTTCTTTTTCTTCTATTGCCGATGGCGATTGCCGCGAAAAGGTTTATTCGAACAGCATTCTGTAAAAATCGGCTTTCTTGTTGATGTTAAGCGGATATGCGCGCGATGATGACGGCATCCTCCACCATTCAATAAAAAGTTCTTTTCCGTCTTCGGCTGTGATGTTTAGCCTTGTAAATGTGCCAATCTTCGGCTCTTTCTCTATGCCGAACTGAAGCATGAGTTGTCGGCTTGCCTTTCCGCCTGTTGTAACTATTCGTCGGCAGTCGGGCATCTGCCTCAGAAGGGCGCGTATGTCGGTAGGCTCTACAATCTCCAGAAACTCGTCGCTGGCATTGTCCTTCAGCCTGTTAACCTTGGTTGCTGTGTCGAAGAATCCGAAGCCCTTGTCCCGAGCGAAAGCCGTAACCATCCCGAAGTCGAACCTCTTCTCGCCCTTGACAACGAAATGCTCTTTGTCGGCAAAGAAGATGATGCCCATTATCCGCCAGAAATCGTTTATGAAGTTGGGGTAGAAGAAATCCATGCTCCATCGTGCCTTGGGAGGCGGAAAACTGCCCAGAAACAATATTGTGCCGCCCGATGGAAGGAACGGTTTTAGCGGATGAACTTCTATCTTACTCATAAAAACGGCTTTACGCCACAAATATATGAAAATAAAATAAATAATAAAAGAAAAAGATATACTATTTTTCTTATTGCGGTGTGATTATGTTTTTTTATTTTTGCCGTGATATTATTTTTTTATTACCATGAAAACGAAAACTATATTGGTCTTGCTCGCGGCTATGAGCGTTGGCAAGACGTATGCGCAGAAGATTGATTTTAATCTGCCAAACAAGAACGATGCGCAGGTTCTTGAACCCGATTTCTCGGGATGGGCGATTGGTCGCCAGATTTCCGACGAGACTTCGTTTCTGATGTCCGACAACTCGTCGAGCATCGGCATACTTGTAGAGTCTGCACCGGGGCTTGTCGGCAACGCCGTAAACTGTAACTGGTGGAAGGACGGATGCAGCAAATACTCAAAACTTGTTAGCGACGGAATATACTCGGTTATTCTCGACGACCAGAGCAACTACACATATTCTGCCGACCAGAGCATGGGACTTCAGTTCACCATCAAGGGACTGCCTGCCGGAACTCACTCTATCACCGCCTATCACAACAATACCGACGGACTCACGGGCGAGTATCCGCCGATAGATGTGGTGGTTAACGGAAAGACCGTTCAGAGCGGCGTGGCGCAGACCATCAGGGCGCAGACCGAGGCGCAGTCGGGACTTTCTTATGCAACCTTTACGGTAAATGAGGGCGAGACGGTGGTTGTGCGATACATCTCCAAGCCCGAGAGTGGAAAGACTTACATCAACAACGCGGTTGTGGTTAATGCGCTCGTGTTCGACCGCCCGAATCCGCTCACCACGGCTACGACGCCTTATCCCGAAAACCGCGAGTTCCACGCCGATGCCGACAACAGTTCGCTCGTCCTTACATGGACTCCGGCATGGACGGCAAAGAAGCATCATCTTTATGTCGGAACATCTGAAACCGACCTCAAAAAGGTGGCTGTTCTTACCGATGCGCAATACAAGCTGTCGAACGTATACAGCCTCGACACCTATTTTTGGCGCGTAGATGAAGAAGATGCCGACGGCAAGATTTACGAGGGCGACATCTGGCGATTCCGTCCGCGCAAACTGGCATTCCCCGATGCCGAAGGGTACGGACGCTTTGCCACAGGCGGACGCGGCGGTCAGGTGTATCATGTAACCACTCTTGCAGATAACGAAGAACCCGGCTCTTTCCGCTACGGAATAACCAAACTTTCCGGGCCGAGAACCATCGTGTTCGATGTGTCGGGCATCATCGAACTGAAAGAACGCCTCGCTTGCGCCGATGAGTATGTAACCATAGCCTGCCAGACTGCTCCGGCACACGGCATCTGTTTCAGCAACAATCCGTTTGGCGTTGGTCCTGAGAGCATCGTGCGCTTCATGCGACTGAGAAAAGGCGCAGGCCATACTTCCGACGGCATCGGAATGGCTGGCTGCGACAACAGCATCCTCGACCACGCCTCAATCTCGTGGACTATCGACGAGGGATTCTCTTCTCGCAACGGACATAACATAACCCTTCAGCGCACCATGATTGCCGAGGCTCTCGGCATAGCCAACCATCAGAACTACGGGGCTGGCACAAACCACGGCTATGCGGCAACCATCGGCGGCGACATCGCTACGTTCCACCACAATCTGCTGGCTCACAACTACGGCAGAAACTGGAGTCTGGGTGGCGGTCTTGACGGCGCAGGAAGCTATGCCGGCAGGCTCGACATCTTCAACAACGTGGTTTACAACTGGGGCGCACGTGCAACCGACGGCGGAGCGCACGAGGTTAACTTCGTAGGCAACTACTACCGCATGGGCATCGACACAAGTCAGAAATATCTGCTGCGCGCACAGTTCGAGGGTACAGGCTCGGGCACGCAGAGCTATTACATAAGCGGCAACATTCGCGAGAACTACAACGGCACGAAGACTGCCGACAAGGAGGGCGACACTTATCGCTACGAACTCAGCGGCGGTCAGGACTACAACTGGAACGCGTGGGTTAGCGAGCCTTTCTTCCCGTCGTATGCCAAGATTGAGAGTGCCGAGGAGGCGTTCAAGAGTGTGTGTAGCGATGTGGGGGCAACGATGCCTTTCTTCGACGCGCACGACCAGCGCATAATCTCCGAAACGGTAAACAAAACCTACACCTACATTGGAAGCAAGAGCAAGATTCGCGGTCAGATAGACAGCGAGGCTGATTGTGGCGGATATGAGGTCTACCCAGAGGAAAGTCGTGCCGACAGCTACGATACCGACAAGGACGGAATTCCTGACTGGTACGAGGAGATTGTAGGCACAAATCCTAACGTGCCAAACAATAACGACGACCCCGACCGCGACGGATGGACTCAACTCGAGGACTTCCTCGAGTTCATCTCGCACCCTTACTTGCTTATGGCTCCGGGCGAGCACGAGACCATCGACGCAGCCAAGTATTTTGCCGGATATGTCAACTCGCCGTCTTTCACGGCTGTAAGCAACAGCGGCAACGTAACGGCAAAGGTCGATGGCTCTAAGATAACCGTAGAGGCAGGTTCGGCATCGGGCATAGCGTCGGTAAAGATGAAGGTGACGGATGCCGAGGGTGCATCTTACGAGCGTCTGCTCAACATCGCCGTGGGAGCATCTTCAACGGGCATAAGCATACCAACCGAACTGTCAGCCGTAAGGATTGCAAGTTACAAGGTCTACTCGGCCGAGGGCAAGCTGGTATTCGAGAACAACGATGCCGGCGGAGAGTTGATAAACAACCTTCCGATGGGTAGCGTAAAGCCAAACGCCATCTATCTGCTCAAGGCTGTCGATACCGACGGAAACGAGCATACGGCCAAGATTCTGGCAAACTGATTTCTGCCTTTTTAGGGAAATAAACAGTTGAAAATACATCAGCCCAACTCTTTTCGAAACGGAGAGTTGGGCTTTTCTGTTCGCTATGCCTTCGGGATTCGTTCGGGAGAAATGTCTTTTCTGCCTGTTCAAATGCGGATATGGGGTGGCTTTTGCCTTTTTCCGCATTGCTTTTGCTTTTTTTATGCCGTTATTTTGCGATTCATGCCCTTAGTGAAATTGACAAGTTGTTGATAATGTGTGATTTAATGTGTAAGCGTTTCGGCGTTTCAGCGTTTCAGCTACCCCTATGGTAGTTTCAATTTCTTTCTTTATAATATATAACTTATTTATTATTAATTAGTTATATATATAATATAAGGGTTTGAAACAAAAATATACCCTCTGAAACGCTTGAAACGCTGAAACGCTGAAACGCCTGATGGCATTCGCAAGAAAAGGCTTACTTATTCCTGACAAGACAGAAGTCGAATGATTGATTTTTTCCTTATAGGCAGTTTTATGTGTATGTAGATGTATATAATGAGGCGAGAAGCAGAATAGGGAAAAGTTGTAAATATGTAGTCTGAAAGTCTATTGTAGCCATAGTATATTAAACCCAAATCGGTCATTAGAAAAATAGACATGCCTAATTTCTAATGACCGATTTGGGATTATTCTTTTGGCAAATACAAAATGATGGCAAGGTATATGCAGGGTATATGCAAGCTATATGTAGGCTATATGTTAGCTATATGTAAGCTATATGTAAGCTATATGTTGGCTATATGTAAGATATATGCAAGGTATAGCCAGATTAGGTGATGGGGAGGTTGTGGTGAAGTTGAAGAAAGTCGATAGAAAGTCGATAGCAAGGGGGTAGCAAGAGGATAGCAAGAGGGTAGCAAGGGGGTAGCAAGGGGGTAGCAAGGGGGTAGCAAGAGGGTAGCAAGAGGATAGCAAGGGGGTAGTAAGGGGGTAATGAGTAGGTTGCAATTTGTAACCAACTGAATATTGTATCTCCAGAAGATGGAAAAAAGCAACACAGATGTGGTCTGTCGAATTTGCTGTTCGGACTCTGTTAAGTCGCTCACGGAAATTTGGTAGACATTTTTGTGCCGAGATTTTCATTTTTTTTTTGTAGGTTATGGGTAAGTTGAAAATAGAGAGATGAAAATTGAAAATTATTAGAGGCAATAGAGACTCTTG
Organism: Bacteroidales bacterium KHT7; assembly: GCA_900102385.1. GTDB lineage: Bacteria > Bacteroidota > Bacteroidia > Bacteroidales > Bacteroidaceae > Ga6A1. The sequence goes on from FNBQ01000006.1 coordinate 91,185, forward strand.
TAGCCGTTTGGATCAAACATTATCGGAGTTCGGAGAAGGGATTATTTCTCCCAATTGCTGCGTATGTGTAAACTTTTAACGCGTTTTTCGCAAGTTTTTATTCAAATTTTCTTAACTTTGCAAGAATTTTTACGTGTGCATTTGCGTACTTGTTGCAAATAGGATGGTACAGAAGCAACAAACGACAATGAGTCTGAAAGAACAGATACTACTCTTTGAGGAGAATAATATATAATTCGAACAACCAAACGTTGAGTAGAGTTGTAAGAAGAGAATGGTGATGATGAGAACGAATAAATTCAACAAAGATAATATACGGAATTTCATCTGTAAATGATATACACGCCCAAAGCTCATCATGGCGAAAAACTGATTGGGCAAAAGAATGGTTGCTTTGGACAACCACTTGTCAGAGGACAAGAAAAACATATAGAAAAAGGCGTTTTCTGGACGCTTTGGTTTTGACTTACTTGAATCTCGCAAATTCAAAACTATCTGTCAAGAACAAAGCAACGGGAACGCCCCTTGTTAGGTGTATGCAAATATACGCCTCGTTGATGATGTACAGTCTCGTGTATCATGTCGTCAGCGAGTATTATTGTATATATCCTCTCGTGGGGCTAATCCGCGTTGCTCGTTTCGGCAGATAGGGCAATGCGAGAGCCTAAGTAAGTGGAACGAGCGACAGGAACTGGCTCCACGCTTTTTGTATGGGATGAGAACAAAAACAACATACCGCTCTTGGAGTCGTGCGGGACAAAAAAGAGAATGGTATGTCAGTTCCTAAATATACATTTTCAGGTCATGAGAGTTTCACCTGCAAGACATTGTGGTTGAAGAAGGGTTATGACTTTATTCGTAGTAGCAAAAATTTCAACTCTCCCGATTCAGTTGTGGAGTTGGGAGTTGGCAAAAATATGGTAGCATCCATACGTTACTGGATGCGTGCCTTTGGTTTGACAGAGAATGATGAACCACAAACTGTAGCCGATTATCTTTTTGATTCCAATACAGGCAAAGACCCTTATATGGAAGATATGGGTACTTTGTGGTTGTTGCATTTCCTTCTTGTTAGCACATGTGAAGCCACTCTTTACAATATCCTTTTCACACAGCTACAGCGAGAGCGCAAAATATTTGACCGTCAGCACGTCTTGAACATTGTCAAGAGAATGATGACAGAGGATGGCAAGCAAAATCAGTACAATGAGAATACCGTCAAGAAGGATATTGGCACTTTGCTACTGAACTATGTACTTCCACAAAAGGCAAAGGCATTGGATGATTATAGTGCATTGCTGATAGACCTCGACCTTATCCGTATGGATGCCGATGGAAAGAATTTCCTTTTCAACATTGAAGGTAAGCGACAGATTCCATGGCAGATATTCCTTTATGCCGTTATCAAGATGAAGGGTAAGGACATGACCATAAGCTATGATACGCTGCAGGAGTTAGGCTTGATGTTCTGCATGAACGATATGGAGGTGATTGAAATGTGCAAAGTTATTATGGAGCACCATGAGAACACGATTGCCTATAGTGATGTTGCCGGCATTCGTCAGTTGCACTTTTTGAATAACATGAACGAGGAGGAGGTCTTGAACGAATACTATGGCTAAGAAGACGTTTACATTGTCAGCAAACATCGAGAATGGTATTGCTGAAGGATCAAGATACATTGTAACACCCAACGTACAGAAGGTATTACAGGAGATTGTAGATGGCTACCAAACTGGTATTCACTCTTTCTCCATCATCGGTACGTACGGTACAGGTAAGTCGTCCTTCCTGCTTCATCTGGAGCAAGATCTACTCAAAAGCACAAAGAACAAGGAACTGCTGAAGAATACCGAACTGCTTCATAATGGAGGGTTTGAGATACTGAACATCCTGGGCGATTCAATGTCATTGGCAAGTCTGCTTCTTGGAAAATTGCAGAAGACCATGCAGTCGGACGAAGCCGATGTATTGTCCCTATTGAAAGCGTATTACGCAAAGTTGAAGAAGCAGAACAAGTTCCTGCTGATTGCTATTGATGAGTTTGGCAAGGTGTTGGAACATGCAGCCAAGCACGATCCAGAGGAGGAATTGTATTTCTTCCAGAAGTTTACCGAGGTTGTCAATGCACCAACTCGCAATATACTTTTGCTTACCACCTTGCATCAGAACTTCTCGGCATACGCTGGCAAGCTAAGCCAGACGCAGAAGAACGAGTGGACAAAGGTAAAGGGGCGTTTCCAAGAGGTTGTGTTTGCAGAACCTATCGAGCAACTGCTGTATCTTGCAGCCGAACACATCTCAATGGAGTTCAAGTATAAGTTGACCGACAAGAACTTTCATAAGATCTACCGAATGGCGGTTGACGGTAAGTTCGTTGCCAAGGATTTCAACTTCGATACTGCATGCAAGTTGTACCCGATGGACACGTTTGCAGCATACGCCATCACTCGCGCCATCCAGCGTTATGGACAAAATGAACGTTCGCTGTTTACATTCCTCAATGCCAAGGGAGCGCATTCTGTCAGTACGTTTAAGGAGGTTGAGAACGTCACATACAACCTTGCAGATGTGTATGATTATGTGACCAACTCATTCCATTCGTACCTAAATGATGCCAATAGTGATTCAACAGGTTGGAGTGCCATTCGTTTGTCTATCGAACGTGTAGAGGGTAGTGACTGGAAGGAACCTCAGCAGATGCTGGATGCCATCAAGATTGTGAAGGCAATCGGTATGCTGAATCTGTTCGGCAATGCAGGTTTCACGATGTTGCATAGCGAAATGACAGAATATGCAAAGATGGCATTAGGAGTTGAGTTTGCAAGCACCATTCTGCATGAACTCGAACGGTTGAAGATAGTCCGTTATGCTGAATACAAAAAGCGCCTGATTCTGTTTGAGGGAACAGACATCAACATAGAAGAAGAGGTGACAAATGCCTCCTTGGTTGTACCAAAGCCTATAAACTATGTTGATGACCTACGAGTGTATTTCAACAATCGTGTGTCGCCAGTCAAGGCATACTACTATCACCGAGGTACACCACGATACTTTGAATATCAGTTGCTGGATCATCCGCAAGACATCGTACCGACAGGTGATGTGGATGGCTATGTGCAGATGATATTCGGTACTTCCGATAAGCAATACGAGGAGTTGGAGGTGTTCAGCATGAACTGCGAACATGCTATTATCTTTGCCTATTTCAACAACACGGGTGAGATAGTGCAGCATCTTTACAACATTCAGAAGTACCGCTACATCATCGAAAAGGTATTGGTAGATAAAAGCGACCGAGTAGCATTGAAAGAACTCACCCAGCTCATGGAATATGAGAAGACATTGCTCAACAAGGCATTGAGCGAGAGTCTATTCTCGTTCTTGGGTAGAGATGTGACTTGGCTCTACAAGGGAGAGGTGCGCAAGGTGCAATCACATCGTGACTTCAACAAACTGTTGTCTGAGGTTTGTGAGGATGTATATTCGCTTACCCCTATTATCAACAACGAACTCTTCAATAAGCATAAGTTAAGCAGTAACATCTCTGGCGCAAAAGCCAAGTACTTACAGGCATTGCTGGAGAATAGCGATAAGGTGGATTTTGGCTTTGAAGAAGATAAATTCCCACCAGAGAAAACCATCTACTATTCTCTGTTGAAGAACACAGGACTTCATATAAATGGTGAATTTGCAGATGCTCCAACAAACCAAGGCATCAAGACCTTGTGGGATGCTTGTGAAGACTTCCTGAATAGCACTCGCGAGAAAGCACGAAAGTTGTCAGAGTTGGTGAAGAAGCTCTCGGCTCAACCATACAAGATAAAGGATGGTGTATTGGAGTTCTGGTTGCCCACCTACCTTTTCATCAAGCGTCAAGATTATTCCCTCTATGGCGAGAATGGTCAGTATATTCCAAACTTCAACATCGAATTGCTTGATCTGATGAAGAAACACATAGGAGAGTTCAAGATTAAGGCGTATGCTGTGGATGGTGTAAAGTTGCAGTTGTTCAACCAGTACCGCAAATTTCTTAACCTTGGTGACAATAGCAGTATCAAGGGAGGCGCGTTTATTGAAACGATAAAGCCATTCCTGTTCTTCTACAATCGTCAGCTCAATGATTATGCAAAGCATACAAAGTCGTTGCCACATGAAGAGTCAATCAAGTTCCGTGAGGTACTAGCTCGTGCCAAGGATCCAGAGAAAGCATTCCTTGAAGACTTGCCAGAAGCATTGGGTTATGACGATGATAAGCTGAAGGACGAGAATGCAGTACAGGATTACTGCTATGTTATACAGCGTGCTGTCCGTGAACTTCGTGGATGCTATAATCAGCTCATCGACCGCATTGAGGGTAACTTGATTGAAAGCCTTGGCCTTGAGTCCTGTGAATATTCAGAGTACATCAAGGAGATACAGCAACGTCTGTCAAAAGTAAAACCTCACCTATTAAATCCTCGTCAAAAGGAGTTCTATCAGCACGTCATGGCTCAGTTTGACAACCGCACGGAATGGTATCAGTCGGTTTCCTTTGCAGTTCTTGGTTCTCCACTCGACCGCATGACAGACGATCAGGAGCCAAAGCTCCACGATGATATTGTATTCCTGTTCAAGGAATGTGAACAGAAAGCCGTTCTCTCTGAAAGCCTCAATTACAAGATTGACGAAAAGGAGGAAGCTCGTTCGCAGGAACTTGAATCAAAGATAAACGACATCCTATCAGGTGATAACAACCTCGATGTTTACACCTTGATGAGAATACTACAAAAGAGATTGAACAATGACTAAAGTACGTCACATATTAGGCATTTCAGGTGGTAAGGATAGTGCTGCACTCTCTATCTACCTGAAACAGAAATACCCTCAACTGAAGATTGAGTACTATAACTCTGATACCGGTTGCGAACTGGCAGAGACAGAAGTACTCATCGACCGATTGAGTGCTTATCTGGGCAACATAAAGCGTTTGCGTGCTGCCGAGGGAAGTCCTGAACCCACACCATTTGAACACTTCTTGAAGGCGATGGGTGGTTTCCTTCCTTCACCACAACAACGATGGTGTACGAAGAAAATGAAACTGGCAGAGTTTGAACGCTATGCTGGGGAGGATTATGCAGTCAGCTATGTCGGCATCCGTGGTGATGAAGAGCGTGATGGCTACATCTCCTCAAAGCCAAACATTCAAGCAGTATTTCCTTTCCGTAAGAACATCTGGAGTCTTGATGTCATCAACAAAGTGTTGAGTAATGACAACTTGGAGCAGATAGAGGGCTACTATGAAGAACTTTGTCCTGAACGCATGAAGGATGAGGTGATGGATGTTGCACGTAAACCGATAACAAAGCAATTCTATTACTCCAAGAAGCTCAATGCTTTGCTTGATCTTGACGTAAAACTCTTCAATCATGTGGTGTTCAAGTTCCTTCAGACAACCGAATATCCAGTAGGTAAACTGACTGAAGAAGAGTTTCCTCTGCTGGATAATGATGATGTGCTTGTAAAGGAAGACATCTTCCGTCTGCTCCGTGAAAGTGGAGTGGGTGTACCAGCATACTATGAAGAAATTCCTTTCGAGGTTGATGGAAAGACTGGAACATACTGCCGCTCTCGTTCTGGTTGTTACTTCTGTTTCTTCCAGCAACGCATCGAATGGGTATGGTTGCTTGAACAGCATCCCGACCTTTACGAAAAGGCGATGACCTTCGAGAAGGATGGCTACACATGGATTCAGGGTGAAACGCTTGCTGACCTTGCAAAGCCAGAGCGTGTGCGTCAGATAAAACTCGACATCATCAATCGTCAGGAGAAGGCTCGTCAGCAGCAACATGGAACAACCCTTGTTGATATTCTAGGTGATGAACTAATGTGTACTAACTGCTTTATATAAAAGAGCTATGCTGTACGAAGTAGATTGGGCAGAAGACGGAACTTACCGTCCAGACGAATACAATTCTCCTGAAAAGTTCTTCAACGATTGTTTGGAGAACAGTAAGGAGTTTGACTTGCAGTTGGGCTATTTCAGCTCAGCAACTATAAGTGTGCTTGCAGATGGCTTTGCCTCTTTTATCTCAAATGGCGGCAAAATGCGACTCGTCATCAATCATATTGTTTCTGACGAGGACAAGAATGCAATAAGCAAAGGTGTCCATGGTGGCGTTATCGACTGCTTCGACCTAAGTAACTTTGAAGAACTGAAAAATACCTTCGATGAATATCAGCAGCAATTCTTTGAGTGTCTTGCATTCCTAATCTACAATAAACGTATAGACATCCGGATTATCAAGCCAAGGAACAAAAAGGGAATAGCACATACAAAGTCTGGTCAATTCCGTGATGGTGATAGCATTACTTCATTTACGGGATCTGCCAACTTCACTATATCAGGATTATTCAATAATCTTGAGGAGATTAAGATAGACAGAAGCGACTCAATTGACATGATGGTTCTGAAACGCATAGAAAGCCAGCGTGAAGAGTTCGACTCCATCATGAATATGAAGAAACACAATATTGAGTACCTTTCACCGGAGAAACTCATATCAGCCATACAAACAAATTATGGCGACAAGGATATAGAAGAATTGCTTGATGTAGAGAAGAAGTTGCGTAAACTTAAGAAAGAACGTGCTATACATGAGCGACAGAAGCAAATTGATATGGTATGCGAAGACTTTGAAGAAATGGAGCCTCGATTCCCTTATCCTTCAGGACCTCGCGAATACCAGAAACTTGCATTTGAGAACTGGAAGAATAACGGTCAGAAGGGGTTGTTCGCTATGGCAACAGGTACGGGTAAGACTATAACCTCGCTCAACTGTTTACTCGAAATATACTTGCGTAAAGGCTATTATAAGGCAATCATACTCGTGCCGACAATCACCCTTGTCAATCAATGGGAACAAGAATGCAGAAAGTTCCGCTTCTCTAATATATTAAAGGTGTATTCGAAGAACCTGACTTGGCATGACGAAGTCGAGCGTGTCCGCTTCAACGAAAAGTACCGTACGGAGAGGGAACCCGAAGTGTCATACATCATCATTTCTACCTATGCGTCTTATTCAAGAGAAAAGGTGTTCAATGTATTGAATGACTTTGACAAGAGGCGTTTGCTTGTTATAGCGGATGAGTGTCACAACATGGCATCTGGCTCTTTGGTGAAACGTCTGAAGGAAATACCATACCTCAGAAGGATTGGATTGTCGGCAACACCTGACAGGCAATTTGATGATAATGGCAATGCAAAGTTGCGTAAGTTCTTCGGTTCCGAAGAGAAGTACACATACGAGTATAGTATGGAAGAAGCCATAAAGAATGGCGTTCTATGCAAATACATGTATTACCCGCATCTTGTGCGTTTGACATCCGATGAAATGGATGCATACGTGGAACTGTCCGAAAAAATATCAAAGTACTTCAACTACAACACCTGTACCTTTGATGATTCTGATGAGAGGCTCAAACGGTTGTTGCTTGCGCGTAAAAGAATCATTCACAAGGCAGCAAACAAGTTGCCGGCATTTATCGACATCATAGAAAAAAGATACGAGGAGAAGGGTAATTTAAAGTACTCACTCATTTACGTTCCAGAGGGTAATAAGCCTGATTATGTTGGTGGAACAGATGACTTTGATAAATCTGAGGACATCAAAGATGATGAGGAAGCAGATCACCTTATAAACATATACACCCAAGCTGTAACAGAGGTTGATGAACGTGTTACCGTAAGGAAGTTTACATCTGGTCAGAGAGATAGAGACGAAATACTTGATGACTTTGCTACAGGCAAACTTCATGTTCTAACTTCTATGAAATGCTTGGATGAAGGTGTAGATGTACCAAGAAGCGAATTGGCTGTATTCTGTTCAAGTACGGGTAATCCACGCCAGTTCATTCAGCGAAGAGGACGTGTCCTTCGTACCCATCCCGACAAGAAGATGGCTGAACTCCATGACCTTGTTGTGGTACCAGAAGTAAGCCCAAATAGCAGTAGCTATCGCATGGAGCAATCATTATTGAAAGGAGAACTTCTGCGAGTGAACAACTTTGCATTATTATCAGAAAACCCATCATATTCCGAAACCGAACTTCGAGAAGTGATGGACCATTACGGATTGAATTTATATAATAACGATCATATACAATGACAAACAAAGAACGTATGCTTCACATGGTTCTTGACGACAAAAAGTTGCAGGAACTCTACGATTATGACGAAACTGAGTATGAGGACATGTATGCAGCCATTAACTCAGAGAATGTCGTGGTTGCTTCAGTTGCTAGAATTATCAAGTTGCTTGATGGTTCTACAGATGAGAGCGACCAGAAAAAAGTCTATATGACAGTGTTCAACTACATAAACGATAACTTTATATTATGATAATACAGAAGATTGAAATTTGTAATTTCAGAAGTTATTACAAGTCCAATACTTTTGAACTTGCTAATGGTCTGAACCTTATCATCGGTTCAAATGGTGATGGTAAGACTACGTTCTATGAAGCTCTTGAATGGTTGTTCCGTACAGATGGCACGAACAAAATGGATAGCAAATACATCTCAAAGAAAAGAATGGAGGAACTATTTGCTAATGAGTCAGATGATGTTCGTGTGTCAATGACCTATGAGCATAAGGGAACAATCAAGACTCTTGAAAAGATGTTCCACTTTACCAAATCATTTGATGGTGAAGTGAGTCCATCCAACTACTCATATACTCTTACGGAGTTGAGTGGTGTGGAGCGCACTGTGAAAGATGGCATCCGTTTTGATTACGACCTTCCCTCTGAAATCCGTAAATATACAATGTTCAAGGGCGAAAGCGATCTTGATGTATTCCAGAATTCAAATGCTCTCAAAATGCTCGTTGAGACCTTCAGCGATGTGAAAGACTTCGAGGCATACTTTGCGTTTATGGAATATGCAACAAAGAAAGCTGATCAAGCACGTGACAATGCTCAAAAACTTGACAAAAAGAACACTGATAAGATTAAGCAACTGAAATATACCATTGAACGTGAATCTAGCACACTTTCTGATATAGAGCGCGAAATAAAGAATAAGGAAAACGAAGCTGTCAATTTCGATGGATTGCTGAAAAGTATTGAGCAGAGTAAGGAAGCCTCAAAACTGCTTATCAACGTAAACCGTCGTATTGAAACATTGTCTCAAAAGCGTTTTCAGACACAGGCACGTATAGATGAGAATTACACCATCAATTTGCTTGATAACATGTGGATTCTTATGGGCTTTGGTGATATTGCGGAAGAGTATTCGGCAAAGGTTAATGAGATCGACTTGAAACGCAGAAAACTTGAACAGGATTATCTCTTGACTGCTGGTGCCGATAAGGTGCTAAAAAAGATGCAGGCAATGAAAACAGACTTTGTACCTCTCCCTGTTCACATTCCTGGTCAGAAGATTATGCAGGAAATGTTGGATGAAGAGGTATGTAAAATCTGTGGTCGTCGTGCAGAGAAGCACTCTGAGGCATGGGAATATATGCTTCATCGCCTTGAAGAATACAAAGAATCGCTCAAAGCAGATGAAGACGAGGAAATTGAGCCTTATTACAAAAACAATTATATAGTAGAGTTGCAGAAGCGTGATACAACGCTTAATGACAATCTTGCTGAAATCACCAAGATGCGCAGAAAGATTCAGGATGCTATTGCATTCAATAATCGTCTGCATGATGAGGTGAAGAAGATTGATGCAAACCTGAATTTAGAATTTGAACAAAAGAAACGCATTCTTGCACAGACGGATGGTTTGACAGAGGAACAGCTGCTTGCCAATTATGAGAATATCTCAAACTGGGTTGAACAGAAAAACAAGGCAGAGAACAGGATTGCCACTCTAAAACATCAGCGTTCTCAGCATCGTGCAACTCTTGATGAAGCACAGGAAGACCTAAGTAAACTTGCAGAAGGAACATCAGCTGCTATCTATGCAAAAACGGCTCTTATTATCCGTCAGATTTCAGAAGCATTCAAAACTGCGAAAGAAACAAATAAGAAACGACTATTGCATGCGATTGAGGATGAATCAAATGTCTTCTTGGAAAAGTTGAATACCAACGACTTCAAGGGTACCATCAGAATCCTTGAAAAGGTGAATGGACAAGGTGAAGCAGTATTGATTAACAATGACAATACTCGTATCTTCAATCCGAATACAGCCCTTCGTACAACTTATCTGATGTCGGTATTGTTTGCCATCGGCAAATTGTCAAGCGAAAAGGATAAGACAGAGTTCCCATTATTGTTTGATGCACCTACATCATCATTTACCGATGCCAAAGAAAGTGAGTTCTTCAATGTAATCAGTACACTTAACAAACAAGTGATCATTGTAACTAAGAGCTTTCTGAAAGAGAGTGCAAATGGAGAGGTTGTCCTTGACCAGAATAAGGTTGATGAAATCTCAGGACGTGTATTCCGCATTGAGAAGAAGAAGCCTTTCGATGACAAGAAACTTGGAACTATTCAAACTGTTATCTCTAAAATCAAGTAATTATGGCAGATATTCTGAACAACATAGAAGAACTCGTTGATAAGGACGAGAAGCTTATTGATATTTGGGGACGTAGAACTCCAAAGTTTGAAAGGAAGTACGAGCAAAGTGTGATGCGAGTAATCTCCGATTATGGTGTGGGCGCTTCCGAGAATACTGGTGCAAAAGGTAAAATCCTTGGTGCTGGTTATGAACCTTACATTATGGCATTCTTTATCGGTTTGTATTCAAACAAGAGGTTGCCATTATCAGAAGATTCAGATGATTTGAAGGTTCTTGGTCAACCTCTACAGTACTGGGGAAATCTCGATTCAAAGAAATTCCGTCATGCTTATCCTGCCCTTCGCTCGTATATTTTTATTGCACTTGTCGCAAAAACAGAAATTGACTGGATAGCTCTTGATAAAGGAGATATTAAGGTCTGTACTGTTGTTGCAAAGTTGATTGAAACCATGGAAGAATATGCCAATTATGGTTTCTCTGTAATGGAAGATAAATTGCGCGATGACAAAGGCTATTTCTTCTCTCATCGTTCATTCCTTGACATTTTCTTGCAGTTAACAACTAAGATTCCTGATGGTGTAGACACGAAAGACACCCCAGAAGACCTATAACAAATTCTTATGGATTACGTAGAAGCTTTCAAAAATCTAAAAACAAATAACAAATATAGTCGAAAGTCTCCACATAAGGCAGTTTTGTTGCTTACAGTTATTGATTTATTTGAGTCCTCTGTATTGAGTGACAATATAATTAGATTCGATGAAACGCTAAGGCAAGCATTTGTTAAAATGTGGAATAAGGTTCTTCCCTATGAGGCAACATTCTTTCCTGAAGCACACCTGCCATTTTGGTTTATGCAGAGTGAAGGATTTTGGCATATTGTTCCATTTAGAGGAAAGGAGGATATTTTGGGTATTCTCCGTGACTCTCATGTAAAACCGTCAGAATCCAAGCTTAGAGATTGTGTAAATTATGCTGAGTTAGACGAGGATCTTTATTTCCTTATGACAATTCAATCTGGACGTTCGGCTTTGAAGCGTGCTCTTCTTGAAACCTATACTATGCTATCCGCAAGAACGATTGAGAAGTTGTCTTCAAGTTCTGATAACTTTGTTGACAATTCCGAAACAGCATTAAACGAATACGAGAGAATTCTCAAATCCTCTACGTTAGACAACAAAGCGACAAGTCAACATTCCGACAAAGAAGTTGAGAGGCGATTCTATGAATTGCCAGAAGATATACAGTATATACTTAATATTGAGTATTATACCTTCCTCAAGAACAATATCAACGAGAGGGAAATTTTTAAGGAAATATGTCCAACTGTATTTGACACGTACGATAGAATCGCTTACAATCCTATAAGACAAGGTGAGATAGATCCTTCATTTTCATTTACTTACGAAAACTTCCTCGCGGATTTGAAGATTAGGTTGATGAGCGAGGAAGGTGCGTTTGATACGATCGATAAGATTAATGACGCAATAGGTCTTCTTCATGAAAAGGGAACAATACATTCAACTCCTGTCATTGAAGAGATAGAAGAAGAGTTTGTTCAATTCGAACCAGAGTCTCCATCAGAGAAGCAAGATTTGCGTCCTTTGACTCTTTCATTAGAAAGCAGAAAGGGTAAACCTTGGACAGAAAACGAGGAAGAACTTATTTCTTTGTACTACAAACAAGGCTATGGCTTTGATGCAATTGCTTCTGCAATGGGTCGAACTGAAGTTTCTATCAAATCGCGATTGGCTAGTCTTGGCTTGATAGAGTACCCTTATGAAATAGACACCTATGAGTCTCTTGAAAAAGAGAAACCGTCCTTAGTGATAGAAGACAAACCGATTGACTTCTATGTTGAAAATACAAGCAACCGTTGCTCTATCTTTAATCGCATGGGTGAGAGAGTTTATTCTACCACTGGCAAACTGAAGATTTTCCATGGCAAGGTATATCGCTTTAATTACAAGGAAATATGTTTTACAGTAAAGGACATAAAACGTACCGCTGAAGGTTGGGATAAAGGAACGAAGAAACTTGTTGCCTATGGCGATTCTGATCTGTATCCACACCTTGATAAAAACAATTTTATTGATCAGATAGAGGACTTCGTTGAGATGGAGCAAATGCAGTTCAACAAGATGAGTGTTGACGGAAAATGGTATAGTTTTGACGGTAATTGTATAGGTATAAATACTTCTGTTGTCAAGTCTATTAAAACGGAAGATGATCTTGATGGGGATGTTGTACCAAGGCTTTCTGCTAATTATGTTCCAAAAGGAAAACTAAAGGATTTTAGCGAGATTGTAGAGTCTTCTTATGACTATCTTTGGTTGCTTGCCATAATCGATTTCATGGGTGAGAAAAAACATTCATCGTCTTTGAACTACGATGAACTGGCTTGTATGATGATTGCAAACGCTTGGGAATTATTAGCACACAATCCATCATTGAAGGATAAAGAAACAACGCTTGTTGATTGCATTGAATTTCTGATAAATGAATCAAAAGAATACATGGATGTAGATCTTGACTGGAATTCATTGAAGGAAGATATTTATGGCGCAATAAAGGATTATCCAATGGCAGGACCTTTCGAGGACGCGGTAGATGAGATGCTTGAAACAGTACCATATAATACTCTGAAAGCATGGATAAAGGAAGACGATGAAAGAGATATAGTATTGTTCTCTACAGAATACAAGAATTCATGTCTTTATGCTCTTCACCCACGAAAGATAGATCCATATATCGAAATTAATCCTAATTGGAGAAAAAAATTATTCTTTGAACATATAGACCTGATGAACTATTTTCAAACAAAATACATAGAGTACATTAAGTCTGTGTAATCCAAAGTATAAGGTGTTTTTTGTGGTAAACGAACAGGGCTTGAATGCCCAATTTACGTATTCCTATTTTGCCAAACTCTGAATTCTGGCAGTATGTAGAAAAAGTTGCACTAAAAAAACTTGCTCATGTAAGCAAGTAATTCTATCTCCTTGGCTTCTTTCCTTGTGGTACAGGTGGCTGAGGACGAGGCTGAAAACGCATAGGGTTGTCTCGGTCGCCCCATACAAAAGCCTTGAGAAGTCCGCCAAGAGGAAGCTCTATCTTCGAGTCGCCAATCTTGATGTAAGGGTTTACCAAAGGCTCAGTTATCCATTTGCCGTTCATCGGGTTTACATACCTGTTCACTCCCACTTTCGCACCAAAAGTCTTGTTTAGTCGGATATCGGCATAGCCTCCGTAGTTGCTATTGTTTACGTAAGGACTCATGGCAGGACCTACATGCATTTGGTTGGCATAGTAATATCCGAAGGCATGAAGAGAAACCCTTGAATTGATGTTATAGCCGATAGTGCCGCCATATCCCATCTGCGTAGAAAGCGTGTGCTGCCAAGGCATCCAATATTTGTTGGCAACAGCCTGTGCGCTGAAATCCCATCTGCCTACATGCTGGTTTAGCGACACCATCCCTCTTTCTGTGCCCATCAATCCCACCTGTTGGCTGGTCATACCGTAGAATCCAAGCGAAGCACCTCTCCACAGATTAAAACTCGTATTGCCTGCTTTGGGAATATCTGTATAGATTCTTGAGTTGTCGTTGAATGCATGAAGTTCTTCAGGTTTAGGTTTTAGGCTCATAGTGGCAAATTGCAGGTGTGTAGAGTCTCGCAGCAACAGAGACTTCTGTTCGACAGGTAGCATATTGATGCTGCTGTCTGACTTTAACAAACCGTCCGTTTCGCTTTGTGCTTTTATTGCAGATGAACAAAACGCGCAACATAGTGCTAAAATGAGTTGTTTTTTCATATTGAATAGTTTTTCATACCTTAATGCAAAGGTATGAAATTTTTTAATATAGAGTGGGATTTTTGTAAGATTTGTTATATCAAACTCGAAAAACCTAAAATATTCTTTGAAATAACTGAATTATAGTTTGTTATATATGCGCTTTTGAGGGAGAACGATGAGGCTTGAAACATCAAAATGTATAAGGTTCGATAATCAATCGGGCAGAAAAGCGAAGAATGAGGAATCCTTCGTCTTTCCGCCCGATTTGTTCTCTGTATCGATAAAAAATCAATATTCAATCTTGTCAACCTTCAGACGCCAGTCGCGGAAGGCGCGCTGAGCCTCGTGGCGCAGCAGGCAGATTGAAGGAATGTTGCGTGAGTCGGCAGGCTTGTCAATCTCGTCGTAGATAAACTGGTCGTCGAAGTCGATGTCCTTGGCATCGACAGCCGTGTTGCCGTAGTAAATCTTGTTTATTCCGCTCCAATAAATCGCGCTCAGACACATAGGGCAAGGCTCGCACGAGGTGTAGATAACACATCCGTCCAGTTTGAAAGTGCCCAGCTTCTGGCACGCGTTTCTGATTGCAGAGACCTCGGCGTGTGCCGTAGGGTCGCTGTTTGCCGTCACGCGGTTAACGCCTGTGGCAACAAGTTCGCCGTCCTTAACGATTACCGCGCCAAACGGACCGCCGCCGTTCTTCACGTTCTCGACAGATGCGTCTATGGCAATCTGCATAAACTTCTTGTCCTGCTCGGTAATCTCGCTGCTCTGCACAATGGCAAGGCTCTTGATGTCGAGGTTAGGGTACTGCTCAAGAATGCGCTTGCGTCCCTGCATATAGTCCTTTTCGATGAGGAAGGCGCAGCCAACCATCTCTGCTCCAGCCTGATGGATAAGGTCGATGGCTGCCAAAGTCGTGTTTCCGTTGGCAATGAAATCGTCGACAAACAGAATCTTGTCGCCCTTGCTCAGCATGTCGGTGCCCAGCACAAGGTCGATGTTCTTAGCCTTTGTAAACGAGTGAACCACGGTTGTGTAGCACTTATCCATGGTGCTTGGCTTTGCCTTCTTGATGTAGACAACAGGCAGACTCATCTCCAAGCCAACCATAATGGCCGGGGCGATGCCGCTTGCCTCTACCGTCATTACCTTTGTTATTCCGCTGTTGGCAAACATGGCTGCAATTTCCTTGCCTATGCTGTGCATCAACTGAGGGTCTATCTTATGGTTGATGAAACTGTCAACTTTCAGTATTCCGCCGGGAAGATACTTACCTTCTTCGGCAATTCGTCTTTCAAGTTCTTTCATGATATGTGTCCATTTTTAGTCGTTAATAATCGTTATTTCCACTCAATAACGTCGCCCAGACATCCGCTTGGCATCTGAATGCCCAGCATGTTGGCAACTGTTGTAGATATGTCTGTTATGTGGTGTGTGCGGTTGTCGGCCACGCCGTGCGGAACATGCCAGCCCATAAGCATGAATGGGATGTGCGCGTCGTAAGGCGACCATACGCCGTGGCTGTTGCCCAGATAAATGCCGTTTCGCTTGTCTATAAGCTCGCTGTATCCGTTTTCGAGAATGAGTGCAATCTCGCCGCTGCGCTTAGGGTTGTAGCCATTGGCAACCTGCTCCTTCAGTCGTGCAGGCAGATATTCGGGCATATTGTTTATGTCGAATGCGTAGTGAACGTCTGGACGCTTCAGCATCTGCTCTATGATGAACTTCTTCAGAGCGGCGACATCAGCCTTCTGCTCGCCAATGGTGCGGTAGTTAAGATGAATCTGATAGTTCTTCGCGCTCATCACTACGTCATCCTTCAAGCCGAATTTCTCGTTTATCGCCTTGTTCAGTTCCTTGCATACGGCTTTGTCGTCCCACGCGCCGCCCGGCAGTTTGTGGTCGATAAGGAACGACGGATTGTGCGCTCCGGCGTGGTCGGCTGTGAGGAAGGCAAGATATCCGTCTTTCCCGAATTTTCCGTCGAGATAGTTGAAGAAATCAGCCAGTTCGCGGTCGAGGCGCAGATAGCAGTCTTCCATCAAGATTGAGTTTGGACCAACCAAGTGTGAGATGGCATCGGGAGCCGAGAAACTAACGGTCAGGAAGTCGCAAAGTCCGTTCTGACCGAGTTTTTCGCCCTCTATGGCAGCCTTTGCCATGGCGAGGGTAAGATTGTTGCCCCAATGCGAGTTCTTTATCTCCTTAGGGTCGAGCTCCAACTCGTAAGGACTGTTCTTCTTCGTGCTCTGAACGTATGTGTTCTCGTCGAAGAGTAGGTTGCCCCAGCCTTGTTTCAGGTATTTCTTGCCCAATTCCTGCTTGTTGAAATCTTTTACCCACTTAGGCAACTCGTTCATATAGTAAGTGCTTGTAATAAAGCAGTTATCCTTTGTGTCGTACCAATATGCTCCGTTGGCTGTGTGTCCTGCCGGAAGAATGGCGGCGCGGTCTTTCAGCGCAACGCCTATGGTCTTGTTGCGGAAGTTGTAAGCCAGACGCAACTCGTCGGTGATGGTTGTTACGAGCATGTTGTGAGGCGACATCTTTCCGGCTGCATTCTTAGAACCTACGCTCTCGACCGAGTCGTCCTGACAGCAGTAAATCTTGCGCTGCTCCTGCTCAATAAAGAAGCTGTTGCCCGTGATGCCCGTGAGCGCAGGCACCGAGCCGGTAAAGATACATGTGTGTCCCACGGCTGTGATAGTCGGGATGTAATTAATCATCATGTTGTTGCAACTCACTCCCTCGCGCATCATGCGCTTAAATCCGCCGTCGCAATAGCGGTCGTTGTAGCGCATAAGGTAATCCCATCTCATCTGGTCAACAACAATGCCTACAACAATTTTCGGACGTTCAACCTGTGCAACTACCGTTGCCGTGCTTGCCACAAGGACTGATAACAGAAATAATAGTTTCTTCATACGTTAATGCTTTTAAAATGCCGTAAAGATAGTAAATATTTATAAAATTTGGTTGTTTTTTAACTTAGGTTTCATTAAATTTGCATCTGTGAATTTCTGAAACCATGGGAAAAAAGTTTTTTTACAATGCTATGATTGTAAACGAGGGCACATGTGCAATGGGCTCCGTTTTGGTCTATGATAACATTATTGTCAAGATTGTATATATTGATGAAGGTGCTGCCGCGTACAACGATTTTGTGCAC
This sequence comes from Bacteroidales bacterium KHT7, assembly GCA_900102385.1. Classification (GTDB taxonomy): domain Bacteria; phylum Bacteroidota; class Bacteroidia; order Bacteroidales; family Bacteroidaceae; genus Ga6A1. The sequence goes on from FNBQ01000006.1 coordinate 108,673, forward strand.
GAGGCACAGGAGCAGGGGGCTGAAATAATCTTCTGCCAAGGAATGTTGCTGATGCCGGGCGTGATTGACGACCACGTTCATTTCCGCGACCCCGGACTAACCCACAAGGCAGATATGGAGAGCGAATCGGCTGCCGCTGCCGCGGGAGGCGTTACAACCTTCTTCGACATGCCAAACACCAAGCCGCAGACCGTGAGCATCGACGACCTTAACGAAAAGTTCCGCCATGCTGCCGAGTGCAGCCACGTTAACTATTCGTTCTTCTTCGGAGCAACGAACAGCAATACCGAGATGCTTAAGCAACTCGACAAGAAAAAGGTGTGCGGCGTAAAGGTCTTCATGGGCTCATCAACCGGAAATATGCTTGTAGACAACTACGAGTCGCTCAAGACAATATTCAAGGAAAGTCCTCTGCCGATAATGACCCATTGCGAGGATACAGAGATTATCGACGCCAACATGGCCGAGTACAAATCGCACCACGGCGAAGATCCCGATGTTAAGTTCCATCCCGAGATACGAAGCGTTGAGGCTTGCCTCAAGAGTACCGAACTCGCCGTGAAACTGGCAAGGGAAACTGGTGCGCGACTGCATGTGGCACACATCACAACTGCCGACGAACTCGAACTCATCCCGAAGTCTAAGGCGGCTCTTAACGGTAATGGCGAAGAGAAGTTCGAGAACATCACAGCCGAGGCTTGCGTGTCGCATCTGATGTTTAACGATGCCGACTATCAGACACTCGGCACACGCATAAAATGCAATCCGGCCATCAAGGGCGAGCAGCATCAGAAGGCACTTCAGAAAGCACTCTTCGACGGACGCATTGCCGTTGTGGGCACAGACCACGCTCCGCATCTGCTAAGCGAGAAGGAGGGAGGATGCGCCAAGGCGGTGAGCGGAATGCCGATGCTTCAGTTCTCGCTCGTATCGATGCTCGACCTCATGACGACACTCTGCAACAACGACCGCCAGCAGGCTGCCATTCAGACAACAAGGCTGATGTGCCATAACCCGGCATCGCTCTTCGGCATCCGTCGCCGGGGCTACATAAGAGTGGGCTACAAGGCCGATTTCGTTATCGTTCGCGAGGCGGAATGGACTCTTAAGCAGGGCGACATCATAAGCAAGTGCGGATGGAGTCCGCTCGAGGGCAGAAAGTTCCATCATCAGGTTTATGCCACCTACTGCAACGGCAACAAGGTGTTCGACATCAAGCAAGGCGTTGACCGCAGTTGCATAGGCGAGGCGGTAAGTTTCGACCGATAGTTTTTCAGCAGAAAAAAATAATCATTTAATCGTAATTATCATGTTATTATCAACAACACCAACACTCGAAGGCCATCAGATACAGCAGTATCTGGGCTTGGTTTCTGGCGAAGTTATCATCGGAGCCAATTTCATAAAGGATTTTACAGCATCGCTGCACGATTTCTTCGGAGGTCGTTCTTCGAGCTACGAGCAGACGCTTATCGAGGCAAAGGAGGCTGCGCTGAAGGAGATGAGCGAGCGTGCCGCAAGACTGGGCGCAAACGCCATCGTTGGCATCGACCTCGACTACGAGGCTATAGGCGCAAAGGGCAGCATGCTTATGGTAAGCTGTAGCGGTACTGCCGTGAAAATATAGTTCTTTTTATTTAGAACGCCTCGGCTTGTCTTTTTTTGTTGGCAAGCCGAGGCGTTTTTTTTATAGATGCGCTCTCGTTCGGGAAAAGTTTTTTTGGGAAATAGACGCAGAAAGAAACTCCGCTCAGTAATCGTATTAACCGTTTTATTTGGATTTAATCCATAGTTCGCGCATATATATTGTCCAATGCTGTTTCAGTATAGTCTAAATCTCTGTTTTTATCGTTATCAAAGTTTATAAAATAGATATAGTCGACTGTACAATTTTTGATAATCCTGTTCTGTCAACTTTTGCAAAGGTTTCGTAAAAATAGACTCGCAACTGCACATAAGGCGGTTGCGAGTCTTGCTATTGTATAAAAGTTGATTGTGTTGTTGCGGTTGTAAAAAGTCGTAGAAACTCGAGAGTTTCAACTTTCAAAAAAGAATTGTTAATTCTGAATTTTTCAATTTTCAACTCTCAAAAGAAAAATTGTCAACTGTCAATTGTCCATTGTCAATTAAAATTTTCAACTTTCAATTCTCAATTTTCAAGTTTCTTACGAAGCCTTATGGTCGAAACTGGCATCCCAGTCCTTCCATACAGGCTCACGGCCTACAGCCTTCAGCGAGGCGATGATGTCGCCAACCTTGCGGTTATCGCTTACCGTAAACTGTTCCAAAGCCTGCGGATAAGTGTGATATCCTCCCGGATTTACGCGACTCTCGGCACTCATCGTGGTAACGCCAAGCATAGCCATGTTGTTACGGATGAAGGCTGGCTCGCGTGTTGAGTAGCTGATGTCTACATCGTGGTCGAAGATTCGCATTGCGAAAGTAGCCTGAGCAAGTTGCTTGTCCGTCATGTAGCAGTTAGGGTGGAAGCCCTCGTTCTGTGCCGGGCGCATACGCGGAAAGTTAACCGAGTATTTAGTGCGCCAATATTTCTTCTGAAGATAGCGCAAGTGATAAGCCATCATTGTGATGTCCGTGCGCCATTCCTTCTCCAGTCCAATCAGCACGCCCATGCCTATGGAGTGCACTCCTGCCTGTCCCATGCGGTCGAAGCCATTTACGCGCCACTCAAACTTGCTCTTCATGCCGCGCGGATGATAAATGTTGTAGTTTGCCTTGTGATACGTCTCCTGAAAGCATATAACGCCGTTCAGACCATGCTCGCGCAACTCGGCATATTCTTCGGCAGCGAGAGGCATAACCTCAATCTTCAGGTTCGAGAAATATTTCTTTGCAATGTCGAGAGCCTTTGCCAGATAGGGCACTCCTGCCTTAGCCGGATTCTCGCCCGTGACAAGCAGAATGTTCTCGAAAGGTGCAATCTCCTTTATCGCCTTGTACTCGTTCTCAATTTGCTCTGGCGTCAGGATTACGCGCGGCATTGGGTTGCTGACGTGAAATCCGCAGTATACGCAAGAGTTTGAGCACGAGTTTGTTATGTATAGCGGAATGAACATCGACATAGTGTTGCCGAATCTTTCCTCGGTATATTTTTTGCTCAGCTGAGCCATCTGTTCAAGATAAGGCTCGGCAGCAGGAGAGAGCATGGCCATGAAGTCCTCAACGTCGCAATGGCTCTTTGTCAGCGCGCGTCGCACGTCGGCATCGGTCTTCGACATGATTTTCCGGGTTGTCTCGTCCCAGTCAATCTTTTCCAATTCTTCTGAAAACATCTTTCTCTTTCTGTTAGTCGTTAAGGAAGGCGGTTAGCGGCGATGATGCCGATGCCACCAAGTTGCCCGATGTTACTGCGCCCAGTCCGCTCTCGTAAGCCATTCTGCCAGCCTCTACTGCCAGTTTGAATGCCTTTGCCATCTCAACAGGATTGCCTGCAACCGAGATTGCTGTGTTTACGAGGCATGCCGATGCTCCCATTTCCATAGCCTCGGCTGCGTGACTTGGTGCGCCGATGCCTGCATCTACAACCACCGGAACGCCAGCCTGCTCGATGATGATGCGGATAAACTCCTTTGTCTCAAGACCCTTGTTTGTGCCGATAGGGGCAGCTAATGGCATTACGGTTGCTGCGCCGGCCTCTTCGAGCTGACGGCACAGAACGGGGTCTGCCTGACAGTATGGAAGAACCACGAAGCCCAGTTTTACAAGCTTCTCGGTTGCCTTCAGAGTCTCTACAGAGTCGGGCAGAAGGTATCGAGGGTCGGGATGAATCTCGAGTTTCAGCCAGTTTGTGCCGAATGCCTCGCGCGCCATCTGTGCGGCGAATACCGCTTCGTCGGCATCTCTCACGCCCGATGTGTTAGGCAAAAGTTGTATGTTTGGGTGGGCAATGTGCTTAAGCATATCGTCTTCTTTGTCGTCAAGCTCAATGCGTTTCATGGCAAGTGTAACCATCTCTGTGCCAGAAGCCTTGATAGCTTCTTCCATCACTTGGTTTGAGCTGAACTTTCCAGAGCCAAGAAACAGGCGCGAGCCAAATTCCTTGCCAGCAATTACTAATTTCTCCATTTATATAAGTTTAAGTTTTTCAGAATATTATCCGCCGCAAGCGGCTTTTATTATCACCACGTTGGCATTCTCGGCAAGCGGTGTGGCACTCCATTCCGAGCGCGGAATCATCTCGTTGTTTACGGCTACTGCCACGCCCTTTTCGGGCAGTTGGAGCTGTGCGGCAAGGTCGCTCACGCTTGTGCCGTCGAACTCAGTTTCCTTATTGTTTACGGTTATTTTCATGCACAATGAATTTTGTTTCGTTCTAAATTTCGTAGAAACAAAGTGTGCGGTGAGGCTTTGAAACATGTCCTTTCGCCGGTATTAACCGGATCAAGTATTTAGGGTATAATCTCAGCCTTGAAAGACGTTCAGGGCACCCCTCTGTTCTACTGAGGTGCAAAATAAACTATTATTTTTGTTATTTCCTAAAAAAACGTTGATTATTTTGCAATAAAAAAGCGGAGTAATCGAACATTTAGATTACTCCGCCATATAGGTTGCTGATATTATGCTACAAAGCCTTTGCCTTGTTTATTGCAGGGTTGGCATACATTGTAAGTATGCGCTCGCGCAAGAATGCCTCGTCTTTGTTCGGGAGGTCGATTTTTGCAATCTGTCCTGCCAGATATTTCTCGAAGAAAGCCTTGTCCTCGGCTGTGTACTTGTCTGATGAGTCCGAGCCTGTAAGCTCGTCCATCGCGATGTAGTTGCAAGGATAGAGCATGTAGTTCGAGTGTATACCCTTGTCGATGTGCTTTGCAATCATGCCGAAAATCTCGGTCTTAGGAGTGCTGCGGTCAATAGTGTCGAGCCACTCGTTAATGCAAGGCGCGGTGTGATAGTGGATATGTCCCTTGAATCCGTAGATGCCGATGCTCATGTTGTCGAGGTCGTCCTGCTGGCTCTTCTTAAAGTCAGGGTTGTCGCGCTTCTGCTGGAACTCCTTGGCTTTCAGATAGTCGCATGGGTCGAACTCGTACGAGATGCTCAGCGGAACGATGTTCATGTCCTTCAAACGGTCTATGATGTCGCCCTCGCCGCCCATTGCAAGCATCTTCAGGATGCTGTCCTGAGTAAGGTCGTTGCTGTCCTTGGCTCTGCCTTCGCGCTGCGCCATCCAGATGTTCTCGTTCTTATGGTTGATGGCAAAGTGCATGTATCGGCTCATCGTAGCCGATGCCTGAAGCATCTGGCGCATGGTTAGTGCGCGCTGTACAATGAAACTCTTGTTTATACGTACAATCTTCTTTATCCAAGGGCGGATAAGGAGGTTGTCGCCGATGGCAATCTCTACCGTTGTGTCGAAGCCGTTGTCTACAAGAAGGACCGACAGAAGTGCCGAGTCGAGCACGATGTCGCGGTGGTTAGAGATGAAGGTATGATGCTTGTCGCGGTCGGTAAGACTGTCGGCATTCATCTCCATGCCTTTGCCGCATTTTGCCACAAGACTCTTCAGGAGAGGGTAGACGAGTGCTTTCTGAAATTCGAGGTTGGTCTTGCATTGCAAAAGCTGCTTTGCAAGCATCTCGAACGGAACGTCGGGCATCACCTTTGCCATTACAGCCTTGAATTCCTCGTCGGCTATCAGTTCCTGATACACGGCTGGCAACTCCTCGGGAGTGTAAGGCCGTATGTCGTTGAATTCTTCAGGAATAGTCATGATTAAAGTTGTTAGTCGGTTGTTAGAACTGGTTTTCTATCACGTCGCTCAGCACGTCGCCCATGTTCAGACCGGCAGCCTTTACCTGCTGCGGAATGAAGCTTGTGGCAGTCATGCCTGGTGTAGTGTTAATCTCCATCAGCATAGGCTTGTCGTTGCCCTCGGCATCTTTTGTAATGATGAAGTCTATGCGGATTATGCCGTTGGCGTGCAGAATGTCGTAGATTTCAGAAACCATCTGACGCACCTTGGCTGTAGTCTCGTCCGACAGACGGGCAGGCGTAATCTCCTGAACCTGACCGTTGTACTTGGCGTCGTAGTCGAAGAACTCGTTCTCCGAAACCACCTCGGTGGCTGGCAGAACAACGTTGCCCTTCTTTGTCTTGAAGCAGCCAACAGAAATCTCCGTTCCCTTCATCTCTGCCTCAATCATCACTTCGTCGCTCTCGTTCATTGCCTTGGCGATGGCTGCCTGAAGCTCTTCGGTCTTCTTTACCTTGCTAACGCCGAAGCTTGAGCCGCCTGCGTTAGGCTTTACGAAGCATGGCAGACCTACCTTGGCGATTATTGCCTCGTCAGAAGGCATCTGCTGACCTTTTCGCACAATGAGCGATTCGCTCACCGGAACGCCGAAGCCCTTCAGATACTGGTTCAGCGTGAATTTGTTGAAAGTCATAGACTCTACAAGCACATCGCTCGTTGAGTAAGGCATACGGATAAGGTCGAAGTAACCCTGAAGTATTCCGTTCTCGCCCGGAGTTCCGTGTATTGTTATGTAGCAATAGTCTGGAGTAATTTTCTTTCCGTTATCGCTGAAAGAAAAGTCGTTACGGTCAACGGCAACTCTTTTGCCGTCGGCTAAAATCGCTTCCCACGCAGTGCCTTTAATCTCTACCACATAAACTTTGTACTTGTCGTGGTTCATAAACGAGAAGATACCCTGAGCGGAACGCATTGACACATCATGTTCAGATGAGTCTCCGCCAGCAACAATAGCAATAGTTTTCACTTTTTCTGATAAATATAAATTAGTAATATGTGTTAATTTTCGTTATCTTTCTTTGCGCCCATGTAGGTGCGCCATCTGTCAAGAAGCTGGACGATGTCGTCGGGCAGCTCTGATGTGAAGAACATGTCCTCGTGGGTTATAGGGTGCTGGAATCCCAGTGTCTTGGCATGCAGAACCTGACGGCTGCACACATCGAAGCTGTTGGCGATGAACTGCCGGTAACTGCTGCTCTGGTTGCCTCGCAGAATAACGTTGCCGCCGTAGCGCGTATCGGCAAACAGCGGATGGCCGATGTGCTTCATGTGCGCTCTAATCTGGTGTGTACGGCCAGTCTCGAGCACGCATTTCACGAAGGTAACGTAGCCGAAGCGTTCGAGCACCTCGTAGTGCGTAACGGCATGTTTTCCGATGCCCGATTCGGGGTCGAAGACGGTCATCTGCATACGGTCGTTAGGATTTCGGGCTATGTTTCCAACAATCGTGCCCTTGTCCTCTTCGATGTTTCCCCAAACGAGAGCGTTGTATTCGCGCTTCGTTGTTTTGTTGTAGAACTGCATTGCGAGGAACGTCTTTGCCTCGATGGTCTTAGCCACCACCAGAAGTCCGCTCGTGTCCTTGTCAATGCGGTGAACCAGTCCCACGCCCGGGTCGTTAGGGTCGTAGTAAGGGTCGTCGCGCAAGTGCCATGCAATGCCGTTCACGAGCGTTCCGCTGTAGTTTCCGCAGCCCGGGTGAACCACAAGTCCGGCAGGTTTGTTTACAACGATTATCGAGTCGTCCTCGTACACTATGTTTAGCGGAATATCCTCCGGAATTATCTCGTTGTCGTAGCGCGGACGGTTGTACATCATTTGGATGATGTCGTACGGCTTTACTTTATAGTTGCTCTTTACAGGCTTTCCGTTTGCAAGGATATAGTTAGCATCAGCCGCCGCCTGAATGCGGTTGCGGCTCACTCCTGCCAGACGGTCGACAAGGAACTTGTCTATTCTTAGTGGCGATTGTTTACCGTCGGCAGTGAATCGGAAGTGCTCATATACGCTGTCGCCTCCTTCGGCATATTCCTCGTCACCTTCATCTCCCAGCACGTCGCCAATGTCCTCGCCCAATTCGTATTCTGATTCAGGTATTTCAAATTCGTCGTTATCGTTAATCATAATCGTCTTTAAGAGATTTAACTATTCGTTTATCTACTACTCATTCGCTGGTTCTTCGCTCTCAGCCACGGCAGTCTTGTTGCTTGCAGAGTCTGCCGATGCGTGGCTGTCTCCGTTTCCAACTATCAGCACGAGAGTTGCCGATGAAGGGATGCGGTCGCCTGCGGATATCTTTCTGCCTTTGTACTTAACTCCGTAAACCCAGTCCTTCTCGCCCGGTATCAGTTCTGCTGGTCCGGTCTTTATTCCAAGAGCCTCGAGTTTAGCCTGAGCGTCGCGCAGCGATGCGTTGTCGGCAATGTCGGGCAGAACTATGGTTGGAGTCTTCGTCTGATTTATCGTAAGGTAAATGATGTGTCCTTTCTTCACAAAGTTGCCTGCTGTCGGCGATTGTTCCACCACGCTCTCCGGAGCCATGTCTTTGCGGTATGTTGAGTCTACAATCTCGTAAGCCAGTCCTGCCTCGTCCAAAATCTGCGCAGCCTTGCTGCTGTTCATTCCGGTAATAGACGGAACGGTAATCTTTTCGCCGTGGTGAGTATATGAGTCAATGCCATACAGGGTAACAGTTATGAGCAATACAACAACGCCCACCATCGCTATTATGTTAAGCCAGAAGAAACGGCTCTTCTGTCCTTTGAAGAATTCTTTAAAAGTCATACCTTTTTATATAGTTTGTTATATGCGTGGCAAAAATACAAAAATAAGCGCAAAAAAAAAAGCAAAAGTTTTGGAAAACCTTTTGCTTCTTTATAATTCATTGTGTCTTGCTAACAACAAGCGAATTATTTCTTTCCGTTGAACTCGTCAGAAATAGTCAATTTCTTGCGACCCTTAGCACGGCGAGATGCCAATACGCGGCGGCCGTTAGCTGTTGCCATTCTCTCGCGGAAACCGTGCTTGTTTCTTCTTTTTCTGTTAGAAGGCTGGAATGTTCTCTTCATTGTATGAATTTTTTAATTGTTATTATTCAACTTGTCAATCGGGTTGCAAAAATAGTTACTTTTTTTTAAATTACAAAGAATTGATTCATTTTTGCGATGATATTTTTGCAAATTTAACTGATTTCCACTATTTTTGCATCCAAATTTTGTAATAATAACATAAAAAACCGTATGATAAATTCACAGGACATTAAGAAGGGAACATGTATCCGTCTTGACGGCAAACTTTATTTCTGTATCGATTTCCTTCACGTAAAGCCGGGTAAGGGTAATACAATTATGCGTACAACTCTTAAGGATGTTGTTTCAGGCCGCGTTATCGAGCGTCGCTTCAACATCGGCGAGAAACTTGAGGATGTACGTGTTGAGCGTCGTCCTTATCAGTTCCTTTACCTCGAGGGTACAGACTATATTTTCATGAATCAGGAGACTTTCGATCAGGTGCCTATCGCTAAGGACCTTGTAACAGGCGTTGATTTCATGAAGGAGGGTGATATCGTTGAAGTTGTGTCTGACGCTTCTACAGAGACTATCCTGTTTGCTGAAATGCCAGTTAAGACCGTTCTCCGCATCACTTACACAGAGCCAGGCTTGAAGGGCGATACAGCAACTAACGCATCAAAGCCAGCAACTGTTGAGACAGGTGCAGAGGTTCGCGTTCCATTGTTCATCAACGAGGGTGAACTTATCGAGGTTGACACTCGCGATGGTTCATACCTTAATCGTGTAAAGGAGTAATCACTTTGCAAACAATTTAATAAGTAAAAGCACGCCGGAAGGTGTGCTTTTTTTTGTTTTTATTTTGCCGTTATCCGTCTTTGTTGTATTTTTGTAAAATAAACCCCGATTTGACGAAAATCAACTATGGACAATACTTCTGCTAACCGAAACAACGGCATAGCCTCGCTTGCAACCGAAGACAGACCGCGCGAAAAGATGGTGCGGCTGGGGGCTGAAGCTCTGACAAATGCCGAGTTGCTCGCAATTCTGGTCGGAACAGGTACGGCAGAAGAATCTGTCATAGAGTTGATGCAGCACATTCTCAGAGACTGCGACAACAACATAAGTCTGCTGGGCAAACGCACGGTCGACGAACTTTGCAGTTACAGAGGAATAGGCGTGGCAAAGGCAGTATCGATACTCGCTGCCTGCGAGCTGGGAAAACGCCGCAGCATGGTCGAGGACAACCGCACGCACATTGAGTCGTCGCGCGACATCTACGCACTCATGAAGCCACGCATGCAAGACCTCACCGTCGAGGAATGTTGGGTGATACTTATGAACCAGTCGGCAAAGGTGATAGCCGTCGAGAACGTGTCGCGCGGAGGGATAACAGGCACGATGGTAGACGTGCGAATGGTACTCAGAACGGCTCTGCTGAAGCAGGCAACGACGATTGCCCTCTGCCACAATCATCCATCGGGTAACACACGCCCAAGCCGCGACGACGATAATCTTACGAAGAGGCTCTTCGAGGCTGGCAAGATAATGCAGATAAGGCTCGTAGACCATGTAATCGTTACCGAGACAGGCTATTACAGTTATGCCGACGAGGACAGAATGGGCTTTTAAAACAAAACTGAATATGGATAAGTTAAAGATAGAAGAAAGAATAATTGAGGTGCTGAAAACCGTCTATGATCCCGAGATTCCAGTAAACATCTACGACCTCGGACTCATTTACAAGATAGACCTCGCTGATGACTTTACGCTGAGCGTAGACATGACGCTCACCGCACCGAACTGCCCTGCCGCCGACTTCATTATGCAGGACGTGCAGCAGAAACTCGATGCTATCGACGGAGTGAAATCGGCTACCGTCAACCTCGTCTTTGAGCCTGAATGGCACAAGGATATGATGACAGACGAGGCAAAAGTAGAATTAGGCTTTGATCTATAAATGAAGAAAAACGTATATTTCCTTTCAGATGCTCACCTTGGCTCAAGAGCCATTCCGCACGGACGGATGCAGGAGCGCAGACTTGTCAGATTCCTCGACAGCATCAAGGACAAGGCAAGCGCGGTGTATTTCCTTGGCGACATGTTCGACTTCTGGTTCGAATACAAACTCGTTGTACCAAAGGGATATACCCGATTCCTTGGCAAGGTTAGCGAACTGACAGACAACGGCGTGGAGGTCCACTTCTTTACAGGAAACCACGACATCTGGTGCGGCGACTACCTCGAAAAGGAGTGTGGCGTGATTATGCACCGAAAGGAAATCGTAACCGAGATATACGGTAAGGTGTTCTTTCTTGCGCACGGCGACGGACTGGGCGACAAAGACAAGAAATTCCGTTTCTTGCGATGGCTGTTCCACAACAAGGCGGCGCAGACGCTGTTCGCAGCCATTCATCCGCGCTGGGCTGTAGATTTCGGCCTTAACTGGGCAAAGCACAGCCGCATGAAGCGCGTAGACGGCAAAGAGCCGCCTTACATGGGCGAGGACAGAGAATACTTGGTGCTCTATGCCAAGGAATATCTCGAAACACATCCCGAGATAAACTATTTCATCTTCGGACACCGCCATATCGAACTCGACCTTATGCTGCGCCGCGACTCGCGACTGATGATTCTTGGCGACTGGATTAACTTCTTCTCGTATGCCGTTTTCGACGGCGAACACATGTTCCTCGAAGAGTTTATCGAAGGTCAGTCGCAACCGTAATTTTTCAGAAAAATATGAAATTCTCAATAATAGTACCTGTCTACAACCGTCCTGCCGAAGCCGGCGAACTGCTCGAGAGCCTCTCGCGCCAGTCGTTTACCGACTTCGAGGTAGTTATGGTCGACGACGGAAGCACGGAGACTTGCGAAGAGGTGTGCCGACAGTACGCATCGAAGATGCCCGTGAGATACTTCTTCAAACCCAACAGCGGCCCGGGAGCAACCCGAAACTATGCCGCAGAAAAAAGTCAGGGCGAATATCTCATTATTCTCGATTCCGATGTGGTTCTGCCCGAGACGTATCTTCAGGTAACGGCCGAGGAACTGAGCCACAAGGACAGCGATGCCTTCGGAGGTCCTGACAGCGCGCACGAGTCGTTTACCGATATGCAGAAGGCTATCAGCTACAGCATGACTTCGTTCTTTACAACAGGCGGCATACGCGGCGGGAAGAAGAAACTCGACAAGTTCTATCCACGCAGTTTCAATCTGGGCTGCAAGGCCGAGGTGTTCAAGGCTCTCGGCGGATTCTCGGATATGCGTTTCGGCGAGGATATCGACTTCAGTATCAGAGTATTCAAGAATAACTATTCGTGCCGTCTGTTCCCAGAATCGTGGGTATGGCATAAACGCCGCACCGATTTGAAGAAATTCTTCAAGCAGGTTTACAACTCGGGAATAGCCCGTATAAACCTCTACAAAAAATATCCCGAATCGCTAAAGGTGGTTCATCTTTTGCCAATGTTCTTCACCTTGGGCACGCTGGCTTGCATAATAGCCTCGCTGCTGTGTTTTGTAATCGCGTTCTACATCTATTCGGTTTACATTATGCGCGACAATTCGGGAATGCTCTACGAGATGATGGGCACTTACGGAGTGATGAGATATCTGGGATTGGCAGCGATAGCCATCTCGCCTTTGGTGCTGTATTCGCTGTTGCTCTGTGCCGACTCGTCGGTACGCAATAAGAGCCTGAAGATTGGAATATACAGTATTGCCGCGGCATTCACCCAGCTTGTGGGTTACGGATTTGGCTTCATTCATGCATGGTGGGGCAGATGCGTACTCGGAAAGGGCGAGCTCGAGGCTTTCAAGAATACATTCTACAAATAACAGTAAAAAACTCTTAATCCAAATGAAAATGATAAAACACAAGTTAAGCCTCTTGCTGCTGATGATTTTTGCAGTAACAAGTTCGTTTGCGGCAGTCGATGAGGCTAAGGTTGCCGCCAAGCGCGATGCTATTCTGAAGAATATCGTCGGGGCAAAGCAGAGTCCAGACCAGAAGACCGTGAGTATTGTGCAGTTTGGCGCAAAGGGCAACGGAAAGAACGACTGCAAGCCAGCTTTCGACAAGGCTATGAAGAAGGCCGAGAAGACCAAGGGCGGACTGCACATCGTAGTTCCAAAGGGCGTTTACTACATCAACGGACCGATAAATCTTGTAAGCAATATCGTACTTGAAATTCAGCAGGATGCGGTGCTGAAGTTCTCCGACAATCCCGATTCTTATCCGCTTGTAGAAACCAGTTGGGAAGGTACTTACGTCATGAATTACAGCCCTTTCATCTACGGGAAAGGACTTTCTGACGTGTCGATAATAGGCAACGGAACAATAGACGGCAACGCTCTCGAAACCTTCGGCAAATGGAAGCCAGAAGGCAAGCAGACGGCCGACCAGATGCTTAGCCGCGAGATGAATCACAAGGAACTGCCCGTGAAGGAGAGAGTCTTCGGAAAGGGACATTTCCTACGTCCGCAGATGATTCAGTTCTTTATGTGCAAGAATGTAACAGTCGATGGTCTGAAGATGACAAACTCGCCGTTCTGGTGCTTGCATCTATTGCAAGTTGATAATGCCATCGTCAAGAATCTTAGTTTCAAAGCTAATAAAATCCTGAACAACAACGGCGTAACGCTCGAGTACGCATCAAACATTCTGGTAGAAGGCTGCCATTTCTGCAATGCCGACGACAACGTGGTTGTAAAGTGCGGACGCGATAACGACGGCTGGACTACCAACATTCCGTCGCGCAACATAGTGGTGCGCAAGTGCCAGTTCAAGGGACTTCACGCTTTTGTTTGCGGAAGCGAGGTTTCGGCAGGCATTCAGGATGTTTTTGTGGAGGATTGCACCTTTTCCGGATACTGCAAGCGCGGATTCTACATCAAGACGAATCCCGACCGTGGCGGATATGTCCGCAACATATACATAAACAACTGCGAGTTTGGCGAGGTCTACGACCTTCTGTTTGTAACTTCGGTCTATTCGGGCGAGGGCTTACGCAACAACTATTTCTCTGATGTGCACGACATTCATGTGCGCAACGTGCGATGCAAGAAGGCTCGTAATGCAGCCTTTGTTCTTCAGGGAAGTGCCGTCAGACCGGTCTACAACGTGTCGTTCAACAACGTAGAGGTTGATGAGGCAAAACATGCGTTCACGTTCGACTATACAAAATACATCGAGATTTCGAACACTCACGTTGGCGAGAAAATCGAGATTCCTTCTGCTCTGACAGACGATGAGATGAAAGATTTTGAATAGTGAAAAATGAAAAAAATCCGCTTTCCGATGTAGATTCTTGGAAAGCGGATTTTTTTATGCGTTTTTGTCTGATTACGACAACTTGTTCCACAGCCAGAGTACGACTACCGCGCCCACAACGGCTGTGATAATCTCGCCGATGATTCCAGCACCTGCGTGTATTCCCAAGATGCCGAAGAGCCATCCGCCCACAGCACCGCCGACAATTCCAAGAAGAAGGTCTATGATACATCCCTTGCCCTCTCTGTTAGTCAGTTTGCAGGCGATAAAACCTGCAATGATTCCAATAATAATTCCTGCTATCATAAGTAAAGTATTTTAAAATAAAGTTTTGCACAAAAATAGTATAATTTTCTTTATGACAGCAAAATATTAAAGTTAAAAAGAGTTATGATTATTTTTTTGAGAGGTAATGTTGTTAGAATGAAAGATAATATTGTGTGTAAATTTTGAAATAATGTGCTAATATTAGGAAAAATATTTAATTTTACGATTTAAAATCCATTTCTAATATGAAGCATATTTTTATAGGTTTCCTAAGCCTTGTCTTTTTATTTGCTAAGCCTATGTTTACTTTGGCGAAGGATGCTTATGCCGTGATGTCGCCCGACAGTACAACGCTTACTTTTTATTATGACTCAAAAAAAACTATGCGCAAGGGAACTGCTTATATGTTGGATGCCATAGATTCAATTCCTGCATGGACATCAAATAGCTGTTTGACTACCGTAACATTTGATAAGTCTTTTAAGTCGGCTCGTCCCACATCGTGTGCATATTGGTTTGCTGGTCTTAGAAATCTAACAAAAATAGAAGGACTGAATAATCTTGACACTTCGGATGTTTGTGACATGAGATATATGTTCTTTCGGTGTTATCATCTGTCAGAGTTGAATTTGAAAGGCTTTAATACTTCTAATGTGAAGAATATGGACTGGATGTTTCGTGATTGTGTTGAACTGAAAGAATTGGATTTGAGCAGTTTCGATACCAAGAATGTTACGAGAATGAGCAATATGTTTTTTGGTTGCCGTGGACTTACAACTCTTGATTTAAAAAGCTTCAATACTTCGAGTGTTAAAAGCATGAATGGAATGTTTTCAGAATGTAAAAAACTTATAAGTTTGAATTTAAGTGGCTTTAATACCCTAAATGTAACAGACATGTATTTTATGTTTTACCGTTGTTCAAGTCTGAAAAATCTTGATTTGGGTAGTTTAGATACTTCAAATGTAAAGAATATGGGGGCAATGTTCGCTGGATGTTGTGATTTATCCAGTCTTAATTTGAGTAGTTTCAATACATCAAATGTAAAGGATATGTCTGCCATGTTTGATGGGTGTTGTAGCTTGTCTAATCTTGATGTCAGTGGCTTTGATACTGCAAATGTTACAGATATGAGAAGGATGTTTTGTGGTTGTAGCAATCTTGAAAATCTTGATGTAAGCCACTTCTATACCTCTAAACTAAGGAGAATGAACTATATGTTTGAAAACTGTGCTTCTTTAACAAGTATAGATTTAGGTAGTTTTGATACTTCGGATGTATTTGACATGACGGGATTGTTTTCGGGATGCAAAAGTCTTACTATTCTGGATTTGAGTAACTTCAATACTGATAAATGTCATGAAAGGCATTGGATGCTCCGCGATTGCTGTAATTTGAAATCTATCTATGTAAATCCTAAAAGTTGGAATTCTAATTTCTATGGTCAGGAAATGTTTAAAGGTTGTGAAAAACTCGTTGGTGAAAATGGAACAAAATACAATCCGAAAATGGTCGGCGTGGAATATGCTCGCATCGACGGTGGTAAAGATAATCCCGGTTATCTTACGGCGAAAGAATAAAATGATGATGTTATAAGTAATCTGATTAAAATTTGTGACTGAAAAAATAACCATCCATTTCAAGAAAACATATTTTTGAAATGGATGGTTTGGTATGTTTTTTACTCATTATCCAGATTTACCTCTTCGAGGGTGTACTGGCTGCTGCCGTCGAAGCAATGCGTACAGACTTGGCATTTCGGCAATCCGATGGCGGCGATAAGGTCCTCGAGTTTTGTGAACTTGAGTGATGACAAGCCGAAACGCTCGCGTATGATGTCTACCATCTTCTTGTACTCAGGCGAGTCGGTTGTGGCGTATGCCTCAAGATTCTTGTTGCCGTCGCCCTCAAGTTCGGCAATGATGCGGCGCGTAATCAGTTCCATGTCGCTCTTTGACGATGTGAAGTTGATGAACGGACAGCCGTAAACCAGCGGAGGGCAGGCTATGCGCATGTGAACCTCCTTTGCTCCAGCCTCGAACAGGCAAGCCGTGTTGTCGCGCAACTGAGTGCCTCGTACGATAGAGTCGTCGCAGAAAAGAACCTTCTTGTTCTTTAGTATGGCTGTGTTCTGAATAAGCTTCATTTTGGCAACAAGGTTACGCATCTCCTGATTGGCTGGAGTAAATGAGCGAGGCCATGTTGGAGTGTATTTCGATATGGCGCGCTGGTAAGGCACACCGTGGCCGGCAGAATATCCTATTGCCATACCAACGCCCGAGTCTGGAATTCCGCAGGCACAGTCGACCTGAGTCTTGTCTTCCTTGCCCATGGCATATCCGCAGGCGTTGCGAACCTCTTCGGTGTTTCTACCCTCATAGTCTGAAGTAGGGAATCCGTAGTAAACCCACAGGAACGAGCAAATCTGCATCTTCTTGTTAGGCTTGCGAAGTTGTTCCATGCGGTCGCTGTGCAGTTTCACGATCTCGCCCGGACCGAGGAACTTCTCAATCTCGTAGCCAAGGTTTGGGAATGATGTCGATTCTGAAGTGGCAGCGTATGCGCCGTCCTTCTTACCGATTACGATAGGCGTTCTTCCCCACGAGTCGCGTGCGGCTATGATGCCGTCTTCGGTCAGCAGAAGCATGGTGCAAGAGCCCTTAACCTCGCGGAACACGTTCTCTATACCCTCAACAAAGTCCTTGCCCTTGATGATGAGCAGAGCCACAAGTTCGGTAGGGTTAATCTTTCCCGAACTGAACTCAGAAAGGTGCATGTTCTCCTTCAGTAGTTTTGAAGCAATCTCGTCGAGGTTGTTGATTTTGGCAACCGTGCAGATGGCAAAGCGTCCCAAGTGCGAGTTGAAGAGCAGAGGCTGTGCGTCGGTATCGCTAATTATTCCGATGCCCGAGTTGCCTTCGAAATCCTTCAGTTCGCCCTCGAACTTTGTTCTGAAATAAGAACTTTCCAGATTGTGGATTGAGCGTTTAAAACCTTTGGTCTGACTATAGGTCGCCATACCGCCGCGGCGAGTACCTAAATGTGAGTTGTAGTCGGTGCCGTAGAAAACATCAGTTATACACTCGGATGTTGACACCGTGCCGAAAAAACCAGCCATTGTTGTTTGTCTATTTTGTTGTTAGAATTAAATGTTGCTAAAAAATAAGAAAGTCCCGAACATCGCAAAGCGAGGGGACTCTATATCAGGAAGATGCTAATACATCATTCCAATTACTCTGTTAGCCAATGTTGCAGGCAGAATCTTGTTAAGCATCACAAACAGATGGTATTGCAAGCCTACTGTGCTGAATATGCACGGACTGCCCTGCGATGCCAGCGCAAGAAGTTTCTTTGCCATGCGCTCGGGCGTGATGCCGTTCTGCTCGTCGTGCTCCATTGTCTTTACTGCCTTGCTCATGTGTGTGTACACGTCGCTGCCGGCGTTGCTCTTTGTGCGCGAGCCTGTGAAGCCCGTCTTTACGTCGCCCGGAAGCAGGCAGCACACCTTTATGCCAAATTCGCGCACCTCGTTGCGCATAGCCATAGCCATAGCGTTTATTGCCGATTTAGATGCCGAGTAGAATGCCTGATATGGTATTGGGAATGTGGCAGCAAGACTGCTTACAAAGATTATCTTTCCGTCGTGCTCGTTGCGCATGTATGGCAGCACCGCTTGTGCTATGTTTACTGCGCCGAAGAAGTTAACGTCGAACTGACGCTTGGCCTCGTTTATGTCGGTAAACTCTATCGCGCCCGAGATGCCCATTCCGGCGTTGCTTATCAGCACGTCAATCTTTCCGGCTTTGGTTGCCACCTTTGCCGCGGCGTTACGGCAGTCGTCGGGACTGGTAACGTCACAGTCAATGTGAGTTACTCCTGCGCGGTCTTCGCCGTGTCTCGACAGCTCGTAAACCTTGTATCCTTTAGCCGCAAAAAGGTCGGCAGCAGCCTGTCCGATGCCCGAACTTCCGCCTGTGATAATCAATGTTCTCATACAAGGCGCAAAAATACAAAAAAATCCCCTCCAACAAAAGAGTTGGAAGGGATAAATATCTATTTAGCAAATCAAATTATAGCTTGTTGTCAGAACCAAGTACCTCAACAATCTTGTGGATGTACATCTTCTTCATGTTCTCACGTGCAGGCTTCAAGTACTGACGTGGATCGAAGTGGCTCGGATTCTCAGCCAAGTGCTTGCGGATAGCAGCAGTCATAGCAAGACGAGAGTCAGAGTCGATGTTAATCTTGCAAACAGCGCTCTTAGAAGCCTCGCGAAGCTGCTCCTCTGGAATACCTACAGCATCAGGAAGCTTGCCGCCGAATGCGTTGATAGTGTCAACCTCGTCCTGAGGAACTGAAGAAGAACCGTGAAGAACGATAGGGAATCCAGGAAGTTTCTCCTCAATCTGGTGAAGAATGTCGAATGCCAATGGAGGAGGAACGAGCTTGCCTGTCTTAGGGTCGCGAGTACACTGCTCTGGAGTGAACTTGTATGCACCGTGTGAAGTACCGATAGAGATAGCCAATGAATCGCAGCCTGAACGAGTTGAGAAGTCGATAACCTCTTCTGGCTTAGTGTAGTGTGATACTGCTGAAGAAACCTCGTCCTCAACGCCGGCAAGTACACCAAGCTCAGCCTCTACTGTTACATCGAACTTGTGAGCATACTCAACAACCTTCTTTGTAAGTGCGATGTTCTCCTCGTATGGAAGAGATGAACCGTCGATCATAACTGAAGAGAAACCGTTGTCGATACACTCCTTGCAGATCTCGAATGAATCACCGTGATCGAGATGAAGAACGATTTCTGGCTTCTCACAACCCAACTCCTTAGCATACTCAACAGCACCCTGAGCCATGTAGCGTAGGATAGTACCGTTAGCGTAGTTACGAGCACCCTTAGAAACCTGCATGATGACAGGTGACTTTGTTTCTACAGCAGCCTGTACGATAGCCTGCATCTGCTCCATTGTGTTGAAATTGAACGCTGGGATAGCATAGCCACCAGCAACTGCCTTCTTAAACATCTCGCGAGTGTTTACAAGACCCAGTTCTTTGTAATTAACCATGATATTGTATTGTTATAAATTGTTAAAAAATCTTTCGTTTTTTTGCCATAGCGGCATTGCAAATATAATTATTACAAATATATAAATCTACAAAAATATCTCAAAAAATATACTCGTCAGCATCATTTTTGCTGAAATCCGGACATTTCGTGCGCTTTTTGCTATTGGTTTGAAATGCGGAGTTGGCATGGTAACGCACACGAGATTGTAGTTTGTACAATAAGTAACTTGCTTCTTGGCGAAAATGGGGTGGGGTATATAAATAATGTGTTCAATTCAGAATTGACAATTCACAATTCACAATTCACAATTGACAATGGACAATTGATTTTCTTTGCTGATGTCCGTGAAATGTATGTGCTTGAACATGTGTATTGTTGTTTTTATGATTGCGTACATATATAAAGGTGGCTATATTGCTAAAAAACAATGTCAAAAGTTTGGCGGTTTGTTTAGAATGCACTATCTTTGCACCCTGTTAAAGTGACCATTACACACTTGTTGTTACCAAACAATAAAGTTAATAGAATATAAAAACAAAAAATATAAAGAAAAATGAAAGAAGGTCTTCATCCAGAAAATTATCGTCCTGTAGTATTCAAGGATATGTCAAACGGCGATATGTTCCTTTCACGCTCAACTGTTAAGACAACTGAGACTGTTGAGTTCGAGGGCGAAACTTACCCAGTGTACAAGTTGGAAATCTCAAGCACATCTCACCCATTCTACACAGGTAAGAGCAAGCTTGTTGATACAGCTGGTCGTGTTGATAAGTTCATGAGCCGTTACGGTAAGGTTAAGAAGTAATTCCTGCTTATTAGCATAATAAAGCCTCTCTTTTTCAAGGGAGGCTTTATTGTTTTTATATTTGTCTTAGTTTTTCTTCCAGAATCTTCTTGAACGATTCTTTCTTTTCTTCGTGTGTGGTGGCATCGGCTTCTTCCTGACTGAGCCATTGCTCAAAGGCTTCGAGAGCCTTCATGCGTGCCATGCTCTTGCCGGCGCGCATTCCGCTGCCGTATTGCGTGTGTGGCAGCAGACTTCGGTTAAAGTTTCCGTCGCTCATGTGTTTCAGTTTTTTTTAAGAAATGCGTTGTTTCTCCAGTTGTATGTCAGCGGATTTTTTACGAATGGCGACACCTCGTTGCGGTCGTCGCGGTTCATCTCGCCTATGTTAAGTGTGAAGGCAAGGTTCCCGTCGTTGTCGAAGGCGGCTGACTGTAGGAAGATGTCTATTTTCTCGGTCAGACGGTCGTACTTCTCTTCGCTGATGGTGTCGGGACGCTGTGCCATGTATTCGCTCAGTTTTGGCAAGGTGATGTATTTGTCGCGCTTCAGTTCTTGCTTCCAGTCGGAAGTGAAGAAGTGGATGTTGCTGAACTGCTTTAGCGAGTCGCCCAGAGTGCGAATCATGCAGATTATCTTAGTGCTGTCGTTTACAGGCAGAAGTTTCATCTCCAGAGTGTAGCCCTTAGACAGTTTCATCTGCGTGTAGTCGTCGGTCAGTCTGGTCATCTCGCATTGGTTGTCCAAGCGGTTCTTTACGATGGCGCGCATCTTGCTGTCTATAAAGTCAATGCAGTCGGCCTTGTTCACCTTTGTAAGGTAAGGCATCACGCTGTCGGGCATGGCAACAAAGACGTCGCGCATTTTCTGAGCATATCCGGTCTGAACCATGAGGCAGAGTAGTGCCATTATAATGTTTTTCTTCATTTTTTTCGGTTTTGATTTTGCAAATATAACACTTGTCTGCGTATTATGTGCATTTGTAGTGCCATTTTGTTAGCGCGTGCCCAGATACAGGAACACCATTCCCAGAAGCACGAGGAAGAGGTCGAGAGCCTTGCTCTTTCTGTTCTTTTCGTGAAAGACGAGTGCTCCGAAGAAGAACGAAACGATTACGCTTCCGCGGCGAACCATGCTCACGATGCTAATCATAGCTCCGTCGAGGCTGAGGCTGTAGAAGTACACAAAGTCGGCCGCGCTCAGGAAAAGCGAGATGAGGATGATGCACCAGTCCCAGTGGAATGGGGTAGTGCTCTTGCGCTTAGGATACCACAGCAACAGCATCATCGCTCCCATCATGAAGAACTGGTAGATGTTGTAGTAACTCTGTACCGCCATCTTGTTCAGTCCCACACCACCGTTTTGTGGTGCAGCCATCAGATACTTGTCGTACAGACCGCTTATTGCTCCGAGGACGCTTGCCAGCACCACGAACAGAATCCATTTGTCGTGCTTGAAGTCGATGCCTTCCTTCTTTCCGCTTCGGCTAAGCATGAAGAACGATACCACGGCGAGAGCCACGCCAATCCATTGGTATATGTTCAGCCTCTCGCCAAATACCAGCAGCGCGCCCACGAGCACCATCACAGGGCGCGTGGCGTTTATAGGGCCTACGATAGTAAGCGGCAGGTGTTTCATTCCGAAGTAGCCGAAAATCCACGAAGCCAGAACGATGAACGATTTTAGCAGAATGTATTTGTGAACGTCCCATCCGCCGTCGGTCTGAACATAGAAGGTGGAGCAGTCGCAGATGCTTCCATTTGCAGATGCTATTATAAAAGGTATAAATACGAGGCTCGAAAAGAGCGTGTTCAGAAACAGAACGGGTATCACCGCGTTATCCTTCAGCGATTTTTTCTTGAACACATCATAGAATCCCAGCAGAGCAGCCGAGAGAAAAGCAAATAATAACCACATTGTATTGAAAATGTTAATTTACGAATATGTCTTCGGGATATTCAATGTCTACCAGAAACAGGGCGTGTCCGGGTGCGCTGCTTCCAGCCATGCAACGGTCCTTGCCCTCGACTATGCGTCTGAATCCTTGCTCGTCGAGCTTTCCTGCGCCCACATCGAGTAGAGTGCCCACGATGGCGCGCACCATGTTGCGCAAGAATCTGTCAGCCTTGATTGTAAAGACCCATCTGCCGTCGTCGAGCGGAGTCCATTCTGCCTGCATAATCTTACAGATGTTAGTCTTGGCATCGGTATGCAGTTTGCTGAAGCTCGTAAAGTCGTTGTACTCGAACAGAATCTTAGCCACGCTGTTCATCTTGTCAAAGTCGGGTGTCTTGCCGAAGATACGCGCCGTATAGTTGCGGTTGAACAGTTCCTTGCTTGTTGTGACGTAATATTTGTAGGTGCGCGATGTGGCGTCGAAACGTGCGTGCGCATCGGGCTTTACCTCCCTTACGCTGTATATGGTTATGTCGGGCGGCAGGATACGGTTCAGTTTGTCTTTCAGCCAGTTGAGGTCGAGTTTCTGCTCGCAGTCGAAGTGTGCTACCATCAGCGCGGCGTGAACTCCGGCGTCGGTTCGTCCTGCTCCCACGACCTGAGTGTCGGTGCGCAGAATGGTTGTCAGAGCCTTCATAAGCGTTTCCTGCACGCTTATTCCGTTTGGCTGAATCTGCCATCCGTGATAGGCAGCCCCGTCGTATCCTAAATAGATGAAATATCTTTGCATAATCGGCTGCAAAATTACAAAAAATATTTCAAACTGTTATAGCCAGATAAATCAATACGCCGCCATCGCCTTTGTTGCGAAAATTCTCTTTCTGTTTCCGTCGTTTCGTATGTGGTTTTGTTCGGGATTCCTTCGGGATGCGTTCGGGACGGCTGAGTGAGTGCGACGAGAAAATAGTAAACGAAAAAGCAATTTTTTATCCGGGAATATTCGTATATTTGCCACGGTGAAACAATAATTTGAAAAACAAGTTTAAGACCGTGGAAGTTTAAACGATTATTCGTTTATTATGACGGGGATTATTGAGCTTGATATTTATTCCATAAGCCATAAGCTAATAAACATGAAAAAACTGATATTATATGCATTATTACTATTTTCGGCATCAATAGTAAATGCACAAAAGACGAGCCGTTATTTGGTATTTACCTTTGAAAAGAAGTGGAAGGTAAATAGGAATTTTTGCGATGGCGGAAATTATCTATGGATTATCCCATTTGATTCTTGCTCCAATAATTTATCTTCGTTTAAAGATAAAATGAAGCCTCTGTTTGCTGCTGAATATCAAGTGGCAGAATTGCTTGATTCTATGGTGAATAAACGAAGTCTGGGCATTTGGCCTGTAGATGAAGATGATTATAAAAAGCCAGTTCTGAAAGAATTGAGGCAGAATCGCAGATTAGTTCAGAAGATAATAACAGATTACACTTGTCCCAAAGACCAAATGACTGTTTTTGTCTATGTTACCCCAATAACTGCTACATGTCAGATTCAGAAGTTTGGCCAAAAACAAAACGATGTTTGTTACTTTAATACGAATCCATTGACATGGAGTGAGTTCTGGAATTTGCCACAACGTGAATTACAGAGAATTACGTATTGCGACTTCTCTGATTTTGATTTTGTTGTCTCTGCACAATAAAAAAAGGAAAAAAAGGCGAGGTTGAATGGCATAATCCCAAATTCTATTCTGTTAAATTACAAATTCTGCATAATGCGGAACATAGATGATGTTTGGTTCTGTGAAGAACTGAATGGGGCATATTTTACAAAATGAAATAGCAAATGCGACCTCCAACACCTTGGAACTTTACCTCCTTAATGTTGTTAGAGTAGTAAAATAGTTATTTTATTCTTGAAAGATTTGTTTATTCGTAGTAAATTTACTACCTTTGTAGCAGAAAACCAAAATAAGAGATCTTTTAAATTATGAAAGTAATTAAAGCAAGGAAGATCCTGAAGGCGTTGAGAGACGACGGATGGACACTCAAGCATCAGGTAGGGAGTCACGCCCAATACGTTCATCCCACAAAACCGGGGAAGGTGACAATCAATGGCACAGGCAACGATGACGTGTACGGTGATCTACTGAAGAGCATTGAGGAGCAATCGGGGTTGGAGTTTTAACGAACTCCTTCCCCACTACTTAAAACACTTCCGGAATTCGATTATTGAGGTTTCAGGGCGGCAAACAAGAATCATGATGATTCGTGCTGCCCTTTTGAAAGAAATATGGCAAGATAAAGAAAATAGTGTTTATGGCATCTGTAATTATGGACACCGCACGTACCGAGAATGGGTACAGTTGCGCTTGCGACCTGCTCCCAGGTTGGGTGGTAGCATGCTCAGGCGACTTTGAGCAGTTCAAGAAAGAAGTCGAAGATAGTGTCAAGTTCTATATTGACTGTGCAAAAGAAGACGGTGACGAATATCCCGCTGTTTTTGATGGAGAATATGAAATAGTCTATAAATTCAATGTCCAGTCTTTGCTTGAATTTTATCGTGGTATTTTCTCATTCTCATCATTAGAGACTATTACTGGAATCAACCAAAAGCAATTAGCTCATTATGCGTCAGGTATCAGTAAACCGCGCCCTAAACAGGCGGAGAAGATTTCTAATGGACTGCACAGATTGGCAAAAGAAATGATGGTTGTAACAGTGTAAATCCTGTTGTGATTCATGTTCGTAGTAGTTACTAATCACCATGATGTTTTATAGTAAGTTTGTAATAGCTACGATATATCTATAAAAAAGGATGAGCATCAGCCCATCCTTTTTTATATTGATTTTTTTGCTTCTATGCTTACTTTGCAAGAGCCTCTGTATCCATAGCAATCATCAACTCCTCGTCGGTAGGGATTACAACAACCTTAACCTTTGAGTCGGCAGCAGAGATGATAGCCTCCTCGCCGTGGATAGAATCGTTCTTTGCTGCATCAAGCTTGATGCCCATGAACTCCAAGCCCTTACATACCTCGGCACGGCAGATAGTGTGGTTTTCGCCAACACCGCCGGTGAACAATACCACGTCAACGCCACCCATTGCTGCAGCATACTGGCCGATGTACTTCTTGATGCGGTAGTAGTACATGTTAAGAGCCAACTGAGCACGCTTGTTGCCTTCCTTGGCAGCAGCAGTAACCTCGCGCATATCGCTTGACACGCCAGAGATTCCGAGAAGACCTGACTTCTTGTTCATAATTGTGTCCATCTCGCTTGCCGACAGACCCTCGTGGTTCATCAGGAATGGAACGATGGCTGGGTCAATCTCGCCGCAACGAGTACCCATCATCAAGCCTTCGAGTGGAGTAAGACCCATTGTTGTGTCGATACACTTGCCATCAACAACAGCCGAGATAGAGCCGCCGTTACCAACGTGGCATGTGATAATCTTAGAGCCTTCAGCCTTGATGCCAAGGAACTCGCATACACGCTGTGAAACATAGCGGTGTGATGTTCCGTGGAAGCCGTAGCGACGGATGGCATACTTCTCGTAATACTCGTATGGAAGTGGGTACATGTAAGCGTAGTCTGGCATTGTCTGGTGGAATGCAGTATCGAATACACCTACCTGTGGAATGTTAGGAAGAAGAGCCTTAACAGCGTTTACACCCTTAAGGTTTGCCGGGTTGTGAAGAGGGCCGAGGTCGTTGCAGCTCTCGAAGATGTCGAGAACCTCCTTAGTAAGGATAGATGACTTTGTAATCTTAGCACCGCCGTGGAGCATACGGTGACCAACAGCGTCGAGTTCCTCAAGGCTCTTGAGTGCGCCGTACTCAGCGTTTGTAAGAGCGTCGAAAATCATCTGCACGCCCTTTGTGTGCTCTGGGATGTCCTCCTCGATAACCTTCTTCTCGCCGTTAGGCAGAGTAATCTTCAGGAAAGAGCCTGCAAGGCCGATTTTCTCGATGCCGCCCTGTGCAAGCACCGACTTGTCGTTCATTTCGAACAACTTGTATTTGATTGATGAACTACCACAGTTCAATACAAGAATCTTCATCTGTTTAGAATGTTTTTTATTTCTGAAAAAATTAGTTCTTAGCATCCATTGCCTGACATGCTGTGATTGCTACCATCTTGTAGATATCGTCTACTGAGCAGCCGCGGCTAAGGTCGTTAACTGGGCGTGCGATACCCTGAAGGATAGGGCCGATGGCATCTGCACCGCCAAGACGCTGAACAAGCTTGTAGCCGATGTTACCAACCTCAAGGCATGGAGCGATAAGTACGTTAGCCTTACCTGCAATTTCAGAGCCCGGAGCCTTCTTCTGGCCAACCGATGGAACAAGTGCAGCATCAGCCTGAAGCTCGCCGTCAATCTTCAATGATGGGTCAAGCTCCTTTGCAAGCTTAGTAGCCTCTACAACCTTGTCTACAACCTCGTGCTTAGCAGAGCCCTTTGTTGAGAACGAAAGCATGGCAACGCGTGGGTCTGCGAATCCTGCTACGCTCTTTGCAGTCTGTGCTGTACAAACGGCAATCTGTGCAAGCTGGTTTGCATCTGGCATTGGAGTAACGGCAACGTCGCCCATTACAACTACGCCTTCCTCGCCATACTCGTTAGCCTTAGTGATGAGAAGCATTGCACCTGATACGCAAGAGATGCCCGGAGCACACTTGATAATCTGAAGTGCTGGACGAAGAGTGTCGCCTGTTGTTGACAATGCACCTGAAATCTGACCGTCGGCATCACCGCTCTTGATGATAAGGCAGCCGAAGTAGAGAGGGTCGAGAACCTTCTTGCGAGCCTCTTCGATAGTCATGCCTTTCTTCTTGCGTAGTTCGAAAAGAAGCTGTGCATACTCCTCAGTCTTCTCAGAAGTGGCTGGATCGATGATTGTAGCCTTGTCGATGTTCTTCAAGCCAAGTTTGCTTGCAAGTGCCTTTATCTCAGCCTCTGCACCGATAAGGATGATGTCTGCCAAGTTGTCGGCAAGAGCCTTGTCGGCAGCTGTAATTGTACGCTCTTCCAAACTCTCAGGAAGTACTATGCGCTGCTTGTTTGACTGCGCACGAGCAATAATGCTTTCAATTAATGCCATAATATATATGTATTTTTGTTAATTAAATATTTCGCGGTCTAAAAAAATCCTTTGCAAAAATATATAATTTTGCTAAACAAAGATAGCAAAATCGGTAAATATTTGTAAAAAATATTCCGAAATAGTGAACGCACACTATTTAACGCGCGCCCTCTTTTTGCCGATATTAAAAAGTGAATAGGATATTCGGCATTTATAAACAAAGAGGCGGCACTCTGCCAAATGTTCTGCCGCCGCCGTTAAAAACCGTGCGAAACGAATATTTTCTCAATTTTTGTTGTTATATTTGCAACTTACTATTCCGCTGCGGAATAAATGCTTAAACATAAAATGTTTTTTACTAAATGAAGGAATTCGTAATATCTGAGGCACAGGCCGAAACTGCAATTCTTGTTGGTCTTATAACGCAAAAACAGGACGAACGCAAAACAAAGGAGTATCTTGACGAACTTGAATTTCTGGCAGATACTGCCGGCGCTGTTACTGTAAAGCGTTTCACTCAGCGTTGCGATGGCCCGAGTGCCGTTACATATCTTGGCAAGGGTAAGCTTGAGGAAATTCGCGACTACATTAAGATGGAGGAAGATGCCGAGCGGCCCATAGGTATGGTCATCTTCGATGATGAACTTAGCGCAAAGCAGATTCGCAACATCGAGCAGGTGCTGCAAGTCAAGATTCTCGACCGCACATCCCTAATCCTCGACATCTTTGCAATGCGCGCCCAGACAGCAAACGCCAAGACGCAGGTCGAACTGGCGCAGTACAAATATATGCTTCCGCGACTAACCCGTCTGTGGACACACCTTGAGCGTCAGGGCGGTGGCTCTGGCTCGGGCGGCGGAAAAGGCTCGGTAGGATTGCGTGGTCCGGGTGA
Organism: Bacteroidales bacterium KHT7; assembly: GCA_900102385.1. Lineage (GTDB taxonomy): Bacteria > Bacteroidota > Bacteroidia > Bacteroidales > Bacteroidaceae > Ga6A1. Next base: position 136,735 of record FNBQ01000006.1, read on the forward strand.
GACTCAGCTCGAGATGGACCGCCGTATCATCCTTAACCGTATGTCGTTGCTGAAGAGCCGATTGGCTGAGATTGACCAGCAGAAGACAACCCAGCGAAGCAACCGCGGACGCATGGTGCGCGTGGCTCTGGTGGGATATACCAACGTGGGCAAGAGCACGCTCATGACTCTGCTGAGCAAGAGCGAGGTCTTTGCCGAGAACAAACTGTTTGCAACCCTCGACACAACGGTGCGAAAGGTGGTTGTCGAGAATCTGCCGTTCCTTCTGAGCGATACTGTCGGATTCATCCGCAAGTTGCCGACCGATTTGGTCGATTCGTTCAAGAGTACGCTCGACGAGGTGCGCGAGGCTGACCTCCTGCTGCATGTCGTAGACATCTCTCATCCCGATTTCGAAGACCAGATAAAGGTTGTGGAAAAGACTCTCGCCGACCTGAAGTGTGCCGAGAAGCCAACGATGATTATCTTCAACAAAGTCGATGCCTATACTTATGTGGCAAAGGACGAGGACGACCTCACTCCGCGCACAAAGGAGAATATTCCGCTCGACGAGCTGATGAACACTTGGATGGCAAAACTTAACGAAAACTGCATTTTCATCTCGGCCAAGAACAAGACTAATTACGACGAACTCAGAAAGATAATTTACAATAAGGTTCGCAAACTTCATGTGCAGAAATATCCGTACAACGATTTCTTGTACCCGAAACTCGACGAACTGACATCCGAAGAATAGTTATGAGAAACCTAACAGAGGCTGAAATTGCCGCACTTGAGCATAACGGCTGCGTTGCCGACGACTGGAGCAACGTTAAGGTGTCCCACTCGTTTGACGCGGTAGAAAATCGTATTCGCAATGTCGAGTTCTTCGGATGCGTTAATCTGGGCTGTTTCGATTCCGATGTTGAGGCCGATGGCGGTGCGGTGCGAAAGTCGGGCATCTTCAATGCCTGCCTCGAAAACGTGACCGTTGGCGACAATGCCTACATTCGTAATGTCGGCATCATCCGCTCGCAGAAGTCGGCTCGGACAGCTTGGGGCAGAAAGATTGCTGTTCTGTGCGAGTCGGGCGACGATAACGTGGTGCTTCATCCTTGCCTCTCGGCTCAAGAAGCAGCCATAATGGTCGGACATTCCGATGAGATGCAAGATTATATGGCTGGCATCGAGGAAGATGGTAGCCACTCGCTCGATGATTTTGCGCGCATCGGTAACAATACGGTGATTATCAACGTAAAGACGATAGAAAACTCTAATATCGGCGACGAAACAAAAATTGTAAATGCTACTCGCATCGAGGGCTGTGAGATTTCAGGCGGAGCAGAAATTGGCGACAATGTAATATGCCGGAACAGCATCGTCTGCCGTTCGGCTTCTGTTCAGTCTGGCGCAACCGTAGACAGTTGCTTTGTTGGCGAGGCGGTCGAGATTTCTTCGTACTTCTCGGCAACAAACTCCCTGTTCTTCGCTAACAGCATCATGAGTAACGGCGAGGCTTGTGCCGCTTTCTGCGGACCATTCAGCGTGAGTCATCATCGCTCGTCGCTGCTTATTGGCGGAATGTACTCGTTCTACAACGCAGGTTCGGGAACAAATTACAGCAATCATGCCTACAAGAGCGGTGCCGTGCATTACGGATTCATGCGCCGCGGAGCCAAGACGGCATCGGGCGCGCATATCCTTTTGCCTGCCGAGATTCCGCCGTTCACAATGGTTATGGGCAAGGTTACTAACCATCCGCAGCTGGCAGATTTTGCCTTCTCGTATCTCATTGCCGATGCCGACAGACTCTGGCTCGTGCCGGGCATCAACTCCGCAACCCTCGGCACTTATCGCGACGTAAACAAGTGGAAAAAACGCGACGGCCGCATCGGAAACAAGGGCATCGACCATATCGAGTACGATTTTCTTCATCCTTACATCTTGCAGAAGGTGATGCGAGCATCTGCCAAACTGAAGGAGTGGGAGAGTGCTTGCACGGGTGATGTGTATGCCATCGACGGCAAGACGAACATCAGGCGAAGCGCGATTCTGAAAGGCATAAAATATTACGACTGTGTGCTGAAGATGGGCTTCGGCTTGTATCAGAATATCGATGGGCTGAAAGATGCCTGTGCCTTGGCTGATTCTGTTGAGTGGGCTGATGTTCAGGGATTGTTCTTGCCAGCCGAATGTGTTGAGGCGATTGCTAAGACTGCAAAGAATCCGCAGGAGATGAAAAATCTTGTAAATCAGGCTAAAGACGAAAGTAAAGCCGTTGCCGACAGTTGGATGGCATCGGCAATGGCGCGTTTCTACAACGTGGCTAAAGTTGATGGAAAGACAATCGAAACGGCAAAGCACGATGCTCTTGAGGCACGCTCAAAATGGATTGAATTGATAAAGGAAGATGCCAAAAAGGAGGCTGCCTTGGGCGATATTCCGCCAAGTGCCCTCGAAGCAACTTTGGCAAGCATAAAATGACGGCTTATTATTTGTTGGAATAAAAAATTAAATTATAACTTTGCGCAAAGCAATTTAATAAACAAACGAAAAATATGGCTAATATACCAGAATTCAAGTACGCTCCTATGTTCCAGTTGGGCAAGGACGATACTGAGTACCGTTTGCTCTCAAAGGAGGGCGTTTCAGTAGGCGAGTTTGAAGGACATGAGATTCTGAAGGTCTCAAAAGAGGCTCTCACGCTGCTTGCACAGCAGGCTTTCCACGATGTGGAGTTCATGCTGCGCCGCGAGCACAACCTTCAGGTTGCCGCAATTCTTAATGACCCAGAGGCATCAGAAAACGACAAATACGTTGCATTGCAGTTCCTTCGCAATGCCGAGACAGCATGCAAGGGCATTCTGCCTTTCTGTCAGGATACTGGTACTGCCATTATTCACGCCGAGAAGGGACAGCAGGTTTGGACAGGCTTCGAGGACGAGGAGGCTCTCTCACGCGGCGTGTTCAACACTTTCACACAGGACAATCTGCGCTATTCGCAGAACGCTCCGCTTAACATGTACGATGAGGTGAACACTCGCTGCAACCTTCCTGCACAGATTGACATCGAGGCTTGCGAGGGCGCAGAATACCGCTTCGTGATGGTTGCAAAGGGCGGCGGTTCTGCCAACAAGACATATTTCTACCCGATGACAAAGGCTACAATCCAGAACGAAGGCACTCTCATCCCATTCCTTGTAGAGAAGATGAAGAGCCTCGGAACAGCCGCTTGTCCTCCTTATCACATCGCATTTGTAATCGGCGGTACTTCGGCAGAGAAGAACCTTCTCACCGTAAAACTCGCTTCAATAAAGTATTACGACAATCTGCCTACAACAGGCGACGAGACTGGTCGCGCATTCCGCGATGTTGAGCTGGAGAAGAAACTTCTCGAAGAGGCTCACAAGATTGGTCTTGGCGCACAGTTCGGCGGTAAGCATCTTGCTCACGATATCCGCGTGGTTCGTCTGCCACGCCACGGTGCATCTTGTCCAATCGGTATGGGCGTAAGCTGTTCTGCCGACCGTAACATCAAGGCTAAGATAAACAAGGATGGTATCTGGCTCGAGAAGATGGATTCAAACCCATCAGAACTCATTCCAGAGGAATATCGTCGTCCGGGTGAGGGTGCAAAGGGCGTTGAGATTGACCTCGACAAGGGTATCGATGCCGTTCGTGCCGAACTGTCTAAATATCCAGTCAGCACACGCGTAAACCTTAAGGGTACAATCATCGTTGCGCGTGATATTGCTCACGCTAAGCTCAAGGCTCGTCTTGACGCAGGCGAGGCAATGCCTGATTACTTCAAGAACCACCCAATTCTGTATGCAGGACCAGCCAAGACTCCAGAGGGCTATCCTTGCGGCTCTATGGGCCCAACAACAGCCAACCGTATGGACCCATACGTTGACGAGTTCCAGGACAACGGCGCATCTCTCGTGATGATTGCTAAGGGTAACCGTTCTCAGGTGGTTACTGATGCCTGCAAGAAGCATGGTGGATTCTATCTCGGTACTATCGGAGGTGTTGCTGCCGTTCTTTCACAGAGCAGCATCAAGAGCATCGAGTGCGTTGAGTATCCAGAACTCGGCATGGAGGCTATTTGGAAGATTACAGTAGAGGATTTCCCTGCATTCATCTTGGTAGATGACAAGGGCAACGATTTCTTCCAGCAGTTGAAGCCTTGGTGTCCAAACTGCAACAAGTAAGAATCTGATTTACATTAAAATAGAAGGCTGCATTCCGTTGAGAGTGCAGCCTTTTTTATTCGCCCATTCCATAGCCGTCGGATAAGTCTTCGGCAACGAGCATCGATTCTTCCTCCTCGATAGTGTAGTCGGGTGCATTCTGATGTCCGAAATAGATGTAGTTCAGCGTGTACGACAGCGAGTTGAGCGTCTGCTCGCGCATTTTCGGTTTTAACTGACATTCCCAAATCGTTATCGAGTACCAGCCCATGTCTGACAGTTTTCGCTTTACGTCATCGTCGCGCTGAATGTTGCGTTTTATCTTCTTAACCCAAAAGTCCGTGTTGCTTTTCGGAATCTTGCAGCAATCCGAGCTCTCCAATCCCGATTCGCCCTCGTGCGTGTTGTGTCCGTGCCAGAAGCATCCGTTCACGAAAATGCACGCCCTGTATTTCCGCAGCACGATATCCGGCTTTCCCGGCAGTCGCGGATGGTTCAGTCTGTATCTGAAGCCGTGACTCCACAGAAAACGCCTCACCACCATCTCTGGCTTGGTGTCCTTGCTGCGTATGGCAGCCATGTTCTTATGTCGCTGCTGTGGAGAAAGTTTGTCCATTTTCTTTTTAAACCTATGTTCTTTCGAAAGCAAAAGTAACATTTTATTCTTTAACTCTGCCTGTTCGGCTGCATTTATGGGAAATAGATCGTCTAACTGATAAAGATTTGTTTTGACCTGCTCGGATATACCTTGCCTCTATCTTGCCGCTATTTTATATTTTCCAAAAGATAATTCGTATTACAATTGTCCTTTATTCTCAGATTGAGTTACTTTATTTTGTTTGCACCTTTTTCGTGCCTCTTACTATCCTCTTGCTACCCCCTTGCTATCGGCTTACTTCAATTCCTCCCGTCAATTGAATTCTGAACTTTCAACCTTCCCATAACCTAATCTGGCTATCTCCTGCATATAGTTTACATATAGCCAACATATAGCTAACATATAGCTTGCATATAGCTTACATATACCCTGCATATAGCTTCCCTATACCTTGCCATTATTTTGTATTTACCAAAAGAATAATTCGTATTATAATTGTCCTCCATAAGTCCTTAGCAATTATGAATTGTGAATTGCAATTATGAATCCTTTGGCTACCATTTGAATTGCTTCCCCGTATCTTGGACGTTCCTAGGACGTACCTACCACGTTCCTTCGACGTATCTTGAATCTACCTTGAATCTATCTTCTGTCTTGCTACCTTCTTGCTACCTTCTTTCTACCCACTATTTTGTATTTACCAAAAGAATATTTCATATCATAATTGTTCTTTGAAAAACTCAGCATTTATAAATTCTGAATTGCCCATTAATTGAATTGATTTGATTTTTCAATTTTCAACTTTCAACTCATCATTGTGAATTATCAATTATGAATTGTCAATTCTGAATTGTGAATTTCTATTATATTATGTGTAAATACCGATTTTTGAAAAATATTTAAAAATTCTTAATTTTTCTTCCTGAAAAGTTTGGCAGTTCGGAAAAAGGCCGTATCTTTGCACTCGCTTTCGGGAACGAGGCGAGCCGCCAAGG
>FNBQ01000010.1:0-33373 GCA_900102385.1 Bacteroidales bacterium KHT7
GAAGCGTTCCGTTTCCTCAATCTCGCGTCCTCTCTTGTCATCAAAGTCTATTTCCTGCTGCCCGTCATGATTACGAAGCCAGCGTTGAGCCTCCGAATACAAGATATCCGCTTCGTCCTCAGACTTTGCCGTTCCAAAATGCCTTATCTCACGAAACTTTCCATTAGCCTTACTTACGGCTACCACGCTTATAGAGCCTGAGCGGTTTTTCTTCCTGCGTATAAACATGGCGCAAAGGTACGCATTTTCCTGTTTGCGTCACCCAAAGTCACCCATTATTTAGACGTAACTACCTGATTTTCAATCTGCGCTATGTAATGGCACAAAAAAGTGATGAAGTCAGGAGACCGTGCTTCTTCCCAGAGTACGGTCTTTTTTTGATTCATACTGAACTCATCATAAACGCTGAAAGTGTCTCTGCTCACCAACCGTTGCTTGGAACGTACTGCGGAAAAAATACGACCGTTATCAAAATGTTGCATTTATATAGCGTAGGGTGGGGGTAATATAGTTAAGTCCCGTCGTTAATCCGAATTTCCGTGTCCAACCTATAGTTGCTTGCTACCCACCTGCCGTTCTGCCGAATTTGCAATTTGGCAGAGAAAAAAAATTGGGAATTTGCCGCTCGAACTTGTTCGCTTGCTACCGAAGGGACGCAAGAATTCCCACCGCTGAAAAAACATCAGTTTACAATAACTTTTTGTCGCACAGCGACAATGCGAGTTGCAAACTCGCGGTATAATGATGCTGCCGAATTCGGAAATTCGGCAGGACGAAGGGTTGCTTTTTTTTAGAAAGACCCCGAGGCACATATTTACTGGGCTTCGGGGAGGATTTTTATTGCCTTTTGAGTTTTACCGGACAGCAATATAACAAATTACTTATTATCTCCAAAGAGCAGTTTCAACTGCTTGTCAAAGTCGCTCATAATTTCACGGTCTTGAATAACACGGAACTTGTCATATTCTGTGAGTGCCTTTTCAAACGCTTGTTCGTGAGTCACACGACCTGCATCTGGAAGTAATGGACGGTTGTTTAAATCCATATAGCGTTGTAGGAGAGCAGACCAGTCTGCCATTGTCATCAGAATATGGTCTTCTGCACGTTGCTCCGCAATGTCAATGAAGGCATTGCTCAATCTGTTCAACGAATCCACTTCTTTCTCGCTGAGATAGTTTTTGGCTACAGTAACATCTGATTTCACGACTCTTCCGTCTGGAGCATTCTTCCATGTTGTCAATCCCATGTGAGGGCGTTCAGCATCCGCACGGTCATAGATAATCTCTGCAGCAGTTTGTTTAGTTACCGCATAATGCATCATGTTTTGTACAGTCTTGAAGAACACTTGTGTCTCCTCAGAATCCTTGTCATAGTCGGAACTACACTCGCTATATATATCAGTAATCTTCTGGTAATAACGTCGTTCACTGATGCGTATCTCGCGGATGCGGTCAAGCAAATCATCAAAGTAATCTGCCCCGAATACGTTCTTTCCCTTCAGACGTTCGTCATCCAACACAAAGCCCTTGGTAAGGTATTCTTTCAATACTTGTGTAGCCCAGATACGGAACTGAGTTGCCTCATTGCTATTCACGCGATAGCCTACGGCAATAACGACATCAAGGTTATACATCATCACCTCACCAGACCATTTGTCCGAAGGTATTCGAATTTTTCTAATAGCATCGGACAAATGGATCTCCCCACTTTGTTCTATTTGGTCAAGATGATAATTTATGGTAGGAACTGTCACTCCAAACAACTCTGCCATTCTCTGTTGTGAAAGCCAAAATGTATTGGTATCGAAGACTACTTGAACCTGCACCTTTCCTCGTCCGCTTTTATACATCAGGATGGAAGATTCCATGCTTCTCATGGCAACATCTGGAGTCATGGTCGCACTGAAATACTGCTGTGCTGCCTTCACCATCTCTTTCTTTTGGTCGGCATTCATAGCCACAGCCATACAAGCAGCACGAGACAGGCGAATGCTCGTCACTTCTCTGACTGCGCCACTACCCAGTTCTGCCATCTCCGTTATCTCCACGAAATGCTCACCAAGATGATAGCCCTTCTGCGAAGTCCATGCCTGTGCCTTGGCTATGACACGCTCGAAGTTCCAGTACTTGCCATAGCCCATCACTCTCGCCAACTTGCGCGAGTTCCACCATTCCTTGCCATCAGCATCAATCTCTCTTAACTGATCGAAAGGAGATTGGAGTTCTGGGATAATGTTAGATTTCTCTTTTGTGTCTGCCATACTTATGTAAATTGATTACTCCTCGTCTTCTCCCTCTTGATCAGAACGGAATTCAAAAACGAGTTCTGATGCAGGGATATTACACACCTCAAACATTCCATGTAGAATGTTGATTTTTGTGGCTGTACTGTTGTCTGTCCATACATACATTCCTGGTGCAAGTTCGCGCCTACACTCTTCTGGAGTCGCTGAGAAGCTGCACTTTTCGTTTGCACAAAGCCATTCAATAGTTGAGCGCTTCTCCAGTAAGATGTGCCCACAAACCTGAATAAGCATTTCTTTCCAAGTGTTAACCGTATATCTTACTCCATGAAGGATATATGCTTGCAGTTTCTTGCCTGTGAACTCATAGTCTTCATCATCAAGCGATGCAGATTCTGCTTCACGTCTCAGCGGCTCAAAAGTCGTAGTTGGCATAGGCCAGAGGCGCATAAACACATTCTGAAGTTCTTTCTGACGTGCTTTCAACTCTGTTTCTGTCCATTGTTCGCACGATTTTACAGAGTTATTAAGACGAAATGCACTATCCTTGAATCCCTTCTCCATGTCTCTCTTCTCAATAAACGTGAGATTGCTATATTGAGAATTATAACCTGTGAGCGTGAGATTTGCCATTGTGTGCAGATATTGTTCATGAATTCTTTCCCAATCTTCGCCTAAAGCCGTTTTCCACTTATCCGATAGAGTTTGGGGCATGATATGTTCTATGGTGATATTTTTCTCTGTCAGCTCCTTCACCACATCATGCCGCTCATTATTGTCTTGGTTTTCCATACGTTCCAAGATAAACATACGGGCATTGGCTGGCATCTTATAAACCTGACGAGTTTTAAAGTCACCACGCACCTCTTCATCAGATGGGAAGACAGAAGAACGTCCCTTCTTCAACAAGACATAAGTTAGTACATCTATATACGAAGGTGCAGTATCATCACCTGCTTTATTGACATGATTCAACACATCTCTATGGAGCGTTGCAAACACCTTATTCAAAGCATTTGATGGGAGATTACAGATGATTCTGCGTGCCCAATATGCTTCTATCACATCAAGTACACGATAAATCTCGTCTTCCGCCAATCCCACTTTTGATGCATAGTCGAAGAAAGCCATAAAGAATGGATAAGCAATAGTAGAATCCAGCGTTCGTAGCTGATTCAACTTCCTGTTGAGTTTATCTGTACCAATCGTTGCATTATCCACTTGGCTATAAATCTCAGCATAGTGATGCATATCTTCCAATAGCGTAGCCCTGTCAACACTTATATCTTCAGCATACTCCTTAAAGATAAAGTATATCTTATCGATACGACCTATCTTCCCTTGCTTCATGGTCAGGTAATCGCGTACAAAAGAAGACGGATCATACTTGGTGAACTCTTCAATAGGATTCCAATATCGAGTATACAAGTCATCTTGCTCAACTGGTGCAAGTGACATCAATAGATAGTTACGAATTTTGTCTGCTTCACTCAGATCAAGACCTGTTGAGTTCAGACTCTCAAATATCAACTGGGGATCATCATCTTCGTCAAGACGGATGTTGATAACTTCCAGTTTCTTGATGGTCTCAAATAGTTCATCAATGGTCAATCCGCAATGAATAATCTTATCATAAAAGAAGTCGTAGTTACGAGTAACATTCGATTCTTTGATATATTGCTCCTTGGGCTTATACAGCAAAGCATCAAAAGCCTGCATATCTTTCTTGATAGGTTTAAGCTTCACCTTTCGCTCGTCTTCTTGATATTCATCTACCAAATAACGCTTGAAGATTTTCTCTACAAGTTTAGCGTCTGTCGCTTCTATCAATCCTTCTTTCTTAGCATTTACCATCGCAATGAGCAACAACGAAACAGTTGTGATTCGTTGTTGTCCATCAATGATGAACCTGTCTTCTGTTCCAGACTGTATGCTTGACACAATGCTGCCAAAGAAGTGACTCCTGCGGTCGCTGTTGTGTAGTTTCATCAAGTCCTGAAACAACTGTTCGCAGTTCTCTTCTTTCCAGTCGTAGTTACGCTGGTAAAGAGGAATAATGAATCGCTTGTCTGATCCATCAAAGAACTTTATCAGAGGTTGTGCGTCGCCTTTCATATGCTATGTATTTTATCTTTGGACTTATCTATAATATACTTATCGTCTTATTTATTCAATAAGCTCAATAATCTTTTTCATCGTAGTATCTGTAAACGTACGCCAAATTTCGAGTTTTACCTTCTTGTAGTCATCAAATAACTGGCCAACACGCTCAATTTCGAAAACTAGTCGTAGGTCATTCTTGTCTTCATTTACCTGTCCTTCTTTGCGATAGCCAAGTCGAGCAATCTTGATATAGTAAAGATCGCGAATACCTTTTCCTGAGAGGTACGGCATGAAATAGTAGAGCTTGTTGAGTGCAACCGAAGTCGGAAATCTTTTGCCAGTATAGTAAATCTTGGCAGAGCCATCAAGGTACTGCTCCCAGTTGTCCTTCTTTACGTTACAGATAAGGAGGTTCTTAGTGAGGTCAATCGGCAAGTGACGATGATTATGTTTAGTGCCGTATTCAATCTCAATGTCCTCGCGAACCATGCAGTTCTGAGTGATTGGCTCTTCGCCATATTGCTCGAAAAGGTCAAAAAGATCCAACTGATGATATTGAACCGGTTGTCTGGAGTAAGTAGGTTTATCTTCTATCTTACGTTCCTCCACTTTATTCTTGTCAAAATTGTATAGAGCGTATTGACCACCACCATTCCAATTGACAGCAGAAGACACACCTCCACTTTCGCCATTGATTACGAGGTTCATGCGTCTGACTACTAAATCTGCCATCTGGTCACCAATCTCTATTCCGATGTAGTTACGGTTGAGTTTATGAGCTGTTGCCATCGTAGTGCCAGAGCCAATGTAACAATCAAGCACGTACTCACCCTCGTTACTGGCAATCTCTATAATCTGCTTTATCAATTCCTCTGGCTTTGGAGTATCAAACACATTCTCCATTTCTGGGAAAAGCGACAGCAAATGCTTCTTGGCGCTATCTGTAGTACCATAGTTGTCACCTGACCAAAGAGTTTCGGGTGTTAATCCTATTTTTGCATTAGCCAAGAACTTTTTGATACGTGGAGTATTTCTGCCTTCCAAGCCAAACCAAATATTATGCTCTGCAATCTCTCGCAGCATCTTTTCTTGATTATAAGCCCAGCAACGTCCCTTGGGAGGGTCGAACTCTACACCTGCTGGAGAAATAATTGTATAGAACTGACTCGCAACAGCATGTCCTGCTTGAACACTGGCTGATACAGATTGCCAAGGACCTCGTGGGTCATTATCTGGATTCTTGTATTTGCTGTCAACAAAATCTTCACCAACAGGAAGAAGATTGCGTGATTTCTTAAACGCCTTGATGTCTTTGGCATAAACAAGCACATACTCATGATTGCATGAGAATACTGCACGATTCTCACGAGTCTTTCTTTGCTGCCACACTATAGTGCTCGCAAAATTCTCGCGTCCGAAAATTCTATCTGCTTCCACTTTTAGATAAGCCATTTCCTTATCATCAATGGAAATCCAAATGCTACCATCTTTTTTCAGCAGCATTCTAAGCCATGACAAAACACTATGCATATCTTTGAGCCAAGCAGACGTAGTTGTATTGTCATTGTAGTAGTGATAGGAATCTCCGTTATTGTATGGAGGGTCAATGTAGATGCACTTTATCTTGCCTCCGTACACAGGTACCAATTCTGGGAGAATTGCTTTGTTATCACCCTTTATCAGGATGTTCTTGCAATCCTCACCACCTACAGACATCTGATTGTCAATTGAGAATTTTATGTTGTCTTTTAACTGCATTTAATCTTACGGATTATTCGTTGTTAGTGCATACTATCAACAGTTCTGCCTCATCGGAAGCTTCAAGAAAATGCTCTGTTGAGTTAAGCTTGTTATGCTTGAAACTACCAGCGGAAACCGTCTCGACATTATCATAGTATTCCTCTGCAAGAGCAATAAGTTGCTGCATTGTCACCACACGTGGATGTGTTTTTTTCGTTTCATCGTATGGAGAGTATGAAAGCAACAGATTCCTTCCTGCTGAAGCCGTAAGTTCAAACATCTTGCGGAATGCCTCTGGAGCCTTACTTTTGATGCAGAAAGGTGACTGATGTCGATCCTCTCGATAGATGCCATTGCTGACATGGGTTGAACCATGTATTGTAACCGTTGAAATCTTAGGAGTATCTCGAAGGGTCAATGTTTCCAGCACGTGATAGTAGCGACTATAATGATCGCGTGTGTATGGAGGATCTGCATAAACGGTTCTTACGTTGTCGGGAAGAGACTTTAGACATTGTTCGTAGTCACCTTGCATTGTAATGTGCTGACAATCGCTCTTGGATAGATTCCTGTATTTTAACAACCATTCACGATAGAGAGCAACTACATCAATAGTCTTGTCTTTTACAGCCTTGTTGTAAACGGTTATCTTAATGTTACCTTTGGAATCTCTAGCTTTTATTGGCTGAGCAAAATGCTTTCCTACAGTATCAACAATATCACTTGCTGTACTTAAAAGAGCAGCAAGGAACAAATCGCGATTGTCTTCTGATATTAATCTGTGAATAGTCTCTAGAATAATATCAATCTCAACAGCTTGCTTGTAGGAGAAATAGACACCACCATAGTAGCGACTAATCAATGAACGTACATCATCTAATCCGTCTTTCTTGAGGTTTTTGCAAACAACCACTAATTGATCTGATAAACAAGAAAGGTTGTGCTCAATGTTGAATACCTCTAGCGACCCATGTTCAAGGATGCAAGTAAGTACTTCGAGATTCTTACTATCGATGGCATCTTGTTCTAATTCAATCAAGGGAGCAAAAGCCTCTCTCAACTTATTGGTGCATTCGTTGTCTAATGACTTGAAGAAACCTTCGATAGTTTTATCCGTCACATCAAATTTGTGGAGTAAAGCATTGCATATTACCTTTGAATACCCTTGAATATCGCAAGAGACAACAGAGTGCAGACGCGACAACTTACGAGATACACAACCAGAACCTGCGAATAAGTCACAGATTCCAGCACCTTGTGGCGTTACGTCAAGTACTTTATCCTCGATGAAATCCAACAAGCGCAACTTACTACCAAGGTAGTTTAAGGTCCTGAAATTGTAGCTCATTAGATAACTAATTCTGGGTAAAGTGCATGAATTGCCTCTACGTGTACTATTGCACGTTTCAGTTCTCGTGCATTATTCTTTGTTTCACGATATAGATACTCTTTTACTTTCTCGTAGGCATCATGTTTTGCAAGGAGAACATGATATAGGAACTCATTACTATCTAACTTGACAAAAATTACAATCGGACGAACATCATCGCCAGGATACTCACCTTTTGTTTCTTCACAATGTATTTCAAAACGGTAGTTACGACTCTTTACTGAAACTGCTTGCCTTTTTTCTACATCACCTAATGAACCATCTTGCCCAATGTTCATTATGCTTATCCAATAATCATTGTTGCCTCTTTCTGCGCCAAAAAAATCTTCGAAAATGGCAATCGGAAAGTTCACCTGTTTCCATCTTGGACCTCCTCCAATTTCGGCAATCAACACTTCCTCTCCAATTTCCACTGGTGCCTCAATAACTTCTGTAGATTTAGTTGCATCATCTAAAACTGCAATCTTCTTCGTTTTAATCTTTCGTTTTAATCGTTTAGGCTCAAAACCTTCTGGATTCTTTTGTATACCAGAACTCTTGAACATTGACGACCTTTTGATTTCCGACGAAACACCTGCACGTTTTTCGGCAGATGCCATCGCACGCTCACTGTCACTAGGAATTATATTCTCCTCATACAATTGATCTATCAGTTCCTGAGTGATTGGGTATAGATTCTCTTCTGTAGAATCAAGAATGCCTTTCCAATAGGCATAGAAAGCACTATGCACAGATGTGCCTTGCATATCCTGAACCAACAACGAACATTCAACATTGCGCACCAAACCTCCTTCTGTAAGATTGCTTGATCCTACAATGAGTGTATAGTAGTCGCTGTTCTCAAAAAGATACACTTTAGGATGGAAAATATTAGTATTCAGAGTATAGTAGATGTAAGAATCTACACCCCAGGAAAGCACTTCTTCCAAAGCTTCCTTGGATGTACATTTCTGATCAACACCAAGTATTATCTTTATTTTGACATTATTTGCCTTTGCCATTAAGATGTGAGGTGTTAATGCAGTAATACCTCCATAACTTGCAAAAGCCACAAGGCATGTGAACTTGTCATATTTACTAGAATCAAATAATTCTATAAGTTCTTTTGCTGCTGATGTATTCTCATCTAGGTTATAACCTTGTCCAATTATCTTACTTTTCATATATATCTTCTTTATTCGTTATTCTTTCTTAATTCTTCAGCCTGTCCTAACTGCATGCTATTCTCATTCAACTACGATAAAGGCACTTTTACTGTCTGTTTTATCTTTAGCCGATTTACAAATAACAATATCTGCACGTGCAGCACCTTGGCCTCGTTGAGAGTTCGTTACTTTCAACTCCTGATCCATTTGCTTTAAGTCATAGCCATAGCTATCCACCAATCGGCATATGTACCTTTGGCGCACTTCCTCTTCTGGCTTTACGACTAGCCACTTATCTTTAAGAGGAGCATATATCTTGTTGTCTTTTATTTGTACTTCCATATTGTTATTTAGGCATTCGCCCTGTTTATTTGATTCTACTTCTTTGGCTTTTCTATCACCATATACTTAGCACCACTTTTAACAAGTGTGCCCCAACCGTATGGGCAGTTATCACGCAGGTAGATGATTTGCTCGGTAATGGTTTTATCATTCTTATCATCGTATGACTCCGAGGCTACACTGACAAGAGTAATATACTTGCTACCTTGTTCAGAATCTTCTACCCAGTAATTGTCTTCTTCACAGTCGAGCCATTTGTTTGTGACAATCTCCTTTTCAACTTGCTGTGCAAGTGCCAGTCTTTCTGCTGCATCGGGGAGTAGCTCTGTCAACTTACGAGTATATTCATTTAACAACGATTTAGTTTCTTTTTTCTCTGCTGACTGTTTTACGGCTGCATCGTATTGGCGCATCAAGCCTTTCGCTTCTTTGAGAAGGTTGCGAGAAATCGGTTCAAAATTGCTGAACTTACCATCTCGAGCACCCATTAAGAAATGTTGCTGAGCATGAAGACCTTTTTCGTTAAGGTTGTACCACGAGACTATACAGAAATCCATACATTCAGTGCTTTCTTGCACCTCATTTATCTCCATGAACACAAGAGGATGCGGAGCCGTTTCTACAAAGGCATCGCCTTTCTTGAAACGTGGAGTTCTTTCCTTTATTTTGTTGTCAATCATACTCATATTGCATTAATCAATATTATTCAATTTCCATGCCTTTGCCTGTTCCGTAAGACGGTACATCTGTTTGGGGTGATTAGGCTGGTCGGAATATTTTCTTTCTATGCTACCATCTACAAGGGCTGGAGTGATGTAACTGTCTTGAATGGTCTTACGCCTGACAATACCGCATAAACTCATAATATCTTGTACGCTAACATACTCACTTCCCATAGCAGAAAGCAACTTTTCTACTTGGGCGGTACTTGGGCGGTACTTGGGCGGTACTTGGACGGTACTTGGGCGGTCGAACTCATATTCGGATGTCCATTCTGCCATCAAAGTTGCCTTCAAAATGAATGCATCAACATGGAATGATGGGATGGCACAACCTTTTGTTTCCAATTCATTACAGATACGGTCAATACCCTCGCCAAACTCCTTGACATATTTGTATGCCTTGAGGTATTGGGCAATCTTCGGATTACGAGAGAAATGGGTGTGACGTATATTGTCTGGTCGCACCAATCCTGGCAAATCGCCAGGAGTCTCGAAGACTATACGGTCATCGAACATTTTTATCTGTATCTCTGTTCCCTTGATATTATAGGCTCTATGGCAACAACTATTGACTACCATCTCTTGTATGGCATACTTAGAGTAGTTGCGTCGAGTAACAAATTGTCCATGTTCACCAAGAAATGAGTGTTCGCTAACCTGTGTTTCCAGATAGTCAATTGTACTTCGAACCTGTTGAAGGATAGTACCCTCGAATGTCACGTCCTTGACTACGTTCATTTCCCTACCAACCTTTTCCTCTTTTCCTTCATAGCGAATGAAACGAGTGCGGGCACGAGGAAAGAAACGCTGTGGATTCTTGCCAAAAAGAAGGATGCAAGCTGTACTTACCTTCTGCTGACTATCTGCCTCTGTAACAAAATCATTGTTCTCTCTAAGAAACTCCATGCATGACTTCCCATAACCAATGACACTCATGTAATCATTGACAAGATTCATGTCTATATCATTGATGGTCGCACCATAGACGTCCTTATCTTCGTAATAACGTTCTCCTTTGTCATAGAGAAGTTGCATGCGCTCGTCAAAGCTGAGTTTCTTACTTTTGTCGCCAACACGCATGAAACATTCGTCCGCCTGATTGGTGTGAAGTTGACCACTTGCAGGAATATGCATCAAAAGAATGCGATTCTCGTTGCCAATATAATCCGTACATGGCAGATACTCGCACCTAACCTTGACAGATGGATTGCAGAAATCGAAAGGAACACGAAGCAACTCATTCAGCCGTTCTTCATTTCCATCAATGCCCTCGACTCTTCGCGTCTTGTCAGAAACACCAATAGCAAGCACGCCACCATCAGCATTAGCCATAGCCACAATGGGTATTGCTAACGCCTTTGGGTCAATCTGAATGCTCTTACAATCGAATGTCTGGCATTCTTTGCGTGCTTGTATTTCTTCTATTGTTATCATTCGGTTATTTCTCTTGATTGAATTCATTCTGGCTTACCAACTCCTACACAGGCATTTCAGGCGCATTAGCTATTGCTATGAGGGCTTCAAGGCTGGGTAGGATGGTATTGGTAACCTACTTGGACATAGTGGCATTCTCCTTACCGAGTTTGTCGGACAGCCACTTATTGCTCAAGTCACGTTCTGCGAGAATGACTCTTATTCAATTTAACTTTGCTATGATAGATTTTCTCTTGTTTGAGGGCAAAATTACTAAAAAATATCGAAATAAATGCTGATATACTCAAATAACAAGAATAAACAAAAAATGATAAATTAAACAATGAATTGGTGCATACATTGCAAACTGTGTGCATTAACGTTGTAAATGATATGTGGCATTTTACTAATTATAAGCGAGATTGGTAAGCCTGTATCTCGAACCCAAAGCCTGATTTTCGCACATTGAGGGGACAATGTTGTCATCGCCAACCTTGTTCAGACTCAGTTGAGACTTTCCCCGAATCGTTCTCGAACCTTCCGGCTTGCTTCGACGTACCTTGAATCTACCTTGAATCTATCTTCCTTCTACCTTCCCGCTATTTTGTATTTACCAAAAGACAAAAAAGTCCACTTTTTCTACAATTATGGATTTTGAATTATTGTCAACTGTGAATTATGAATTGTAATTCTTCGTCGAACCTTCCCCCTTGCTACCTTCTTGCTACCACCTTACTACCTTCTTGCTACCTTCTTGCTATCCCCTTACTATCCCCTTACTATCGGCTTACTTCAATTCCTATTTTCTACTTTCACAGAACTTCCACAACATATAGCCAACATATAGCTAACATATAGCCAACATATAGCTAACATATAGCCAACATATAGCCAACATATAGCTAACATATAGCCAACATATAGCTAACATATAGCCAACATATAGCTAACATATACTCTACATATAGCTTGCATATACCCTGCATATAGCTTACATATAGCTTACATATACCCTGCATATACCTTGGCACTATTTTGTATTTACCAAAAGACAAAAAAGTTCACTTTTTCTACAATTATGAATTGTCAATTTTGAATTGTGAATTGTAATATTTGTGTGCCTTATCGTTCCAAATCCATACATCGTAAGTCAGATTGCCGTATCCGTTAGCCATACCTCTGCACACCTGAAGGTCGGGGATGCCGTCGAAGTTCCAGTCTTCCTCTTCGATTGTGCCAATGTTTTCTTTAGACCAAGACATCGTGTCGAGTGGTTGCGCCTGACTGTAAAAAATCTGGGTCTTGTTTTTACTGTCGGTAAGGTATATCACTATCGTGTCCCAACGAACTTCTCCATCTTCTGTTGTTGTCTGCACTTCTGTTCTGAATGTATAGTCGGAGCGTTTGGGAATGTAACCGCATGATGCTGTGATATAGTTATACACAATCACGGTTAAGGCTAAAAGCAAGAAACTTCTTTTCTTCGTTTAAACGTTATTTTAAGTTTTTGCTTCTAAGTTTAGAAAAAGCGGTTGTAAAGTTACGAAAAATCTGTTTCGACTGTATCTTTTTTAGATGAATTTAGTCCGATTTTTTAATTAGTCCAGTAATATTGCTTTGATTTTCGGTTATGATTCGAATTTATGCGTATTTTTGCAGGAATGAAGTCCTTGAAATACAAAAATGAAAAAAATATCGAATAACGAGTTTAACGAATTGGAGTGGCACGATTCTATTATCGAGAAAATCGAAATAGACAGAAGCCGCCCCGGAGAAAACGACAGCATTGAAATCCTAATTTCTTGGTACGACGGAGCGAAAAACAAACTCCGTTTCGACAATGTGCGGTGGGCTGATTTGAATATGAACTTTGGTATTGTTGCGCTCGAAAGCATATATGATGCCTCTGCCGAAGGTAGAGAAAACGCTTGTGTAAAGGAGTGCTACGCCAAATGGAATGGCAGGATTGATAATATAAGCCTGAACTATTACGAGATTGAGACAAATTCTACTGGCAGCAAGATTCAGATTGTCGCCGAGGAAACTTATTTGTCTGAATACCCATCGGAAAGACAAGGTTTTCGACCCTTTTCTTGCATATTTCAAGAAAAATTGCGAATATTGCAGTTTATTCGGCGACTGATGGCTTGATTTATCGCTTTTTTTGAGGCTAAAATATTAAGCATCAGTCCGATAAGTATGTATAATAATTTTAATATCTCTGTAAAACGGGTAGAAAATGGATAGTTTAATAAACCAACTGAAATTGCAGATAATTGACGTGTTGAATCTTGGCGAGATGAGTGTAGAAGAATTTGATACCGACGCACCTTTGTTTGGCGAAGGCCTTGGACTCGATTCTATCGATGCGCTCGAACTCATCGTTCTTCTTGAAAAGGAGTACGGCATTAAACTGGCAAGTCCTGCCGAGGGCAAGGAAATCTTCAAGAGCGTGAGAACAATTGCCGAGTACGTCAGCAAAAATCGCAAAAAATAACACCGCTTTCAGGGGATGAATATTTCTGTAACTGGTTTTGGAATTGTATGCGCCATCGGAAACGATGCCCATGCCGTGTGCCGCTCGCTGATGGACGGTAAGTCGGGCGTTGCCCCTCTGCACTATCTTCGGTCGGCTCACAAAGAACTGCCGGTGGGCGAGGTTAAACTCTCCGACAGCCAGATGAAAGAAATGCTCGGCATTGACCAAGACAAGGTCGTGAGCCGTACAACGCTGATGGGAGCTGTGGCTGCGCGTCAGGCTGTGGCAGATGCCAACGTCGGTTTAGCCGGAAAGCGGGTAAGGCTCGTTACGGGCACAACCGTTGGAGGCATGGACGCAACTGAACGCTACTATGCCAGCATGAAGGAGAACGACGAGTATCTTTATCTGGCAGCAAAGCACGACTGCGGAAGCTGTACCGACGATATCATTGACTACGCTCATCTTGACGGGGCTGAGGGATATACCGTCTCAACCGCCTGCTCATCGTCGGTAAACGCCATAATCGTTGGTGCTGAGATGCTTCGCAACAACGAGGCTGATATCGTCATCGCCGGCGGAACGGAGGCTCTTTCGGCTTTCCACCTCAACGGATTCAAGTCGCTGATGATTCTCGACGAGAAGCAATGCCGTCCGTTCGACGAAACGCGCGCCGGACTCAATCTTGGCGAGGGTGCGGCGTTCATCGTGATGCAGAGAGATGCGCCCGATGCAATTGCCTACATTGCCGGATACGGAAACAGGTGCGACGCCTTTCATCAGACAGCCTCGTCGGAAAACGGCGAAGGTGCGTTCTTGGCTGTTTCCGATGCTCTTTCAATGGCATCGCTCAAACCGTCGGACATCGACTATATAAACGCCCACGGAACGGGCACCCCTAACAACGACAACAGCGAGAGCACGGCTCTTAAACGCATATTTGGCGACAAGATGCCGCCAATATCAAGCACCAAGTCGTTTACCGGACACACAACGTCAGCTTCGGGCGCGATAGAAACGGTCATCTGCCTTCTGTCTATGACTCACGGATTCATTCCGGCAAACCTCGGCTGGAAGAATCAGATGCCGGGCGGAATCACTCCGTCGGCAGGCGAGAGCGGCGTAACGCTCAACAAGGTTCTGTGCAACTCGTTCGGCTTTGGCGGAAACGACTCGTCGCTCATCTTGAGCCGCCGTCCGACCGATGTAGAGCCTAATCCTGTAAAGCCAGAGGCTGAAATAATTGCCGAAGACGTGGTTACCGATGCCGCCGAACTTGCCGATTTGCGCCAGTTCGTTTCGCCAATGGAATCGCGCCGCATGGGAAGACTGATGAAGGCTGCCACGCTCACGTCGCTCCGTGCCTTGCAGAAGGGCGGAGTGGAGTGTCCCGATGCCATCATCACAGCCACCGCCTACGGAATGTTGGAGGATAGCGAGATGTTTCTCGAAGACATGGTTAATAACGGCGAGGAACTTCTAAAGCCGACACTCTTCATGCAGAGCACGCACAACACCATGGGCGCAGCAATAGCCATTCGCATAAAGTGTCACGGATACAACATAACATATTCGCACGGAAGCCGCTCGTACGAGATGGCAATGCAGGATGCCAAGCGACTCATCGCCTTGGGTAAGGCTCGCACGGTGCTCGTAGGAATGCACGACGAGTCTACGCCTACGTTCAACGGCTTCTGCCGCCGTTTGGGACAGCCTGAACTGGTTGACCTCTACTCGCGAAGCGTTCTGCTGCGTGCAAAAGACTAAGGATGCTAAATTCGTTGATTGTCAAAGCAATAGTGCAATGCGTGCTGCTCGTCAGCGGTCAGGTGTTCCTGAAGATAGCGTTGCAGCGCATGGAGCCATTCGGCTGGAACATGGCGTTCTTCAGGTCGGTGCTCCTAAACTGGCAGTTTGCCCTCTGCGGAGCGTGCTATGCTGCCGGGAGTCTGCTGTGGCTTCACATCGTAAAGCACTATCCGTTCAGCATGGCGTATCCGATGATTTCGCTCAGCTACGTTCTGGGCATGGTGGCAGCCATTATCTTCTTTCACGAAACTGTCGACTGGGTTAAGTGGATGGGCGTGGCGTTCATCGTGCTGGGATGTTTTTTAATAGCAAAGTAAGATTTGATTAATGAGAAAGATATTGTATTTTCTGCTGATTGCCTTTCTGCCTGCCGCCGCGATGGCGCAGACCAAGAACGAGCAGCAGATAATTCAGACGATAAACAAGGCGAGTGCCGGACTAAAGTCGATGGAGTGCGACTTTGTGCAGACAAAGCACCTTAAAATGCTCAACGACAAGATGGTGGCAAACGGAAAGATGTATTACAAGCAGCCCGACAAACTGCATTGGGAGTATACATCGCCATACAAGTACACCTTCATCTTGAATGACAACAAGGTGGTTCTGAAGAAGAACGGCCGCAACGATGTCATCGACATAAACCAGAACAAGATGTTCAGGGAGATCGCCCGACTGATAATGAACACGGTTGTGGGCAAGAGCCTCGGCGACGGCAAGACATTCAAGGCGTCGGTAAAGGAATCGCCAACGGAATGGACGGTTACGCTCGTTCCGCAGAAGAAGGAGATGAAGCAGATGTGGACGACGATTGTCCTTACTTTCAGCCGCAGCCAGCAGATGATTAGCAAGGTGCGCATGTGCGAGAAGAACGGCGACTACACGCTCATCGAGATGAAGAACGTGAAACAGAACAAACCTGTATCAGACGCGCATTTTAATGTGCGATAGGGGCTTATGAGGCATCTGATAAAAAGACTGTCGGTTCTTTTGGCCGCTTTCTGCATCTCCGTCGGACTGATGGCGCAGAACGCGCGGCATTTTCCACAGGCAGACGGCGAACGGGCGCGGTATAACGTTCAAATCGACTTCAGGAAAGTCTATATCAGCGGAATATGTATGATGCTTAACGATGGCGGAGCGGTTAACTGCTGCGTTTTCAACGAGTTCGGCGTGCCGGCGATATCGTACACCTACAACATCGCCACAGGCAAACTGAAAATCGTCAGCATCATCGGGAAGATGAACCGCTGGTACATAAAAAAGATGATAAAGCGCGATTTGGCGCAACTTATGTCCGTCTTGCAGAAAGACGGCGACGGAGAATATACAAACAGCCGCGTTGGCGTGAAGTATAGCTTTACAATTTTAAACGACACGGATAATGGAACTTCTGAATAACTTTTTTACGATAAAAAGCGTTGAGACGGCTGGCGAAAGCGCAAACTACACCGTTTCGCTTAATGCCGGACACGCAATTTACAAGGCTCACTTTCCCGAAATGCCAGTTACGCCGGGAGTGTGCATAATACAGATGGCAGTAGAATTGCTGTCGTACCAATTAGAAAAGAAACTGAACATACAGACAATAAAGAACGTCAAGTTCCTCAGCGTTATATCGCCCGACGAGACTCCGGAGGTGGGCTACTCAATTCAGGGCGTGAAAGAGGCTGACGGCGTGGTTGAGGCAAAGGTTACTGTTGCCTCGGGTGAGAAAACATTTGCAAAAATATCGCTTATATGCAAGACGGCGTGAACAGTTCGCAACTGAAGGAACAACGGCAGACTCTGCGCGACAGAGGCATCTGCGTGGTTATTCCGACGTACAACAACGGCTCTACGGTTGAGGATATCGTGGAGCGCGCCTTGTTGCAATGTGCCGATGTCATTGTGGTTGATGACGGCTGTACCGACAATACCGCCAATGCCCTTCAGCAACTTTCAGACATATACGAGAGTCTTCATGTCGTTACGCTTAGAAGAAACAAAGGCAAGGGCGCGGCTCTGAAAGCCGGTTTCAGAAAGGCAAAGGAACTGGGATTTGCCTACGCCATTACGCTCGATTCCGACGGACAGCATTTTCCCGAGGATATTTCGCTGATGCTGAAGGCTAATCAGGAGAATCCCGGCGCGCTGATTGTTGGCGAACGCCAGAATCTGGAGAAGATGGAACGCAGCGGCGGCAGCAAGTTTGCCAACAAGTTCAGCAACTTCTGGTTCTGGGTTCAGACAGGATATAACCTGAAGGACACGCAGACGGGATACCGCCTCTATCCGCTTAGGAAACTGCACGGACTGTGGCTTCTCACGTCGCGCTACGAGGCCGAACTCGAACTGATGGTCTTTGCCGCTTGGCACGGCGTAAAACTTGTGAGCACGCCTGTAAACGTGTTCTATCCGCCGCGCGAGGAGAGGGTTTCGCACTTCCGTCCCGGAATTGACTTTACGCGCATCTTCATTCTGAACACGATTCTGTGCGGTCTTGCCGTGATTTACGGACTTCCGCTGCGCGTTCTGCGATTTGTTCTGATGATTTTGCGGACGGTCTACTCGCTGCTTTTCTTCTCGTTCTTCAGTCTTGTGGTTGTAACTCCGTTCACGATGCTTTATCTGAAAATCGGCAAGGAAACCGATGAGAAGAAACTACGCCTGCACAAACTTCTTAACTTCATGCTTAGGTTCATCGTCTTCTACCACAAGATTCCGGGCGTGAAGATTTCTATCGGCAACAACAGCGGTGAGACGTTCGAGAAGCCGGCGGTTGTGATTTGCAACCATCAGTCGCACCTCGACCTCATGATGCTGCTTGCCGTAACTCCGAAGATGATTGTGCTTACAAAGGACTGGGTTTGGAACAATCCGTTCTATGGCTACATAATTCACAAGGCCGAGTTCTATCCTGTTTCGGCAGGGCTCGACAATATAATGGGTAATCTCAAATCGTTGGTAGACAGAGGCTACAGCATCGCCGTCTATCCCGAAGGCACTCGCTCGCCCGACTGTCGTATAGGTCGCTTTCATCAGGGAGCGTTCTATTTGGCAAAGTCGCTCGGCGTAGACGTTGTTCCGCTGGTGCTCTACGGCGCAGGAAAGGTTCTTCCGAAGAAAGGACGCCATCTGAACAAGGGCATCATAAGGCTTGAGATTGACAAACGCCGCTCGATTGACGAACTGAACGGCATGGGAACGCTGAAGGAAACGGCTTCGGCTTTCAGAAAATATTACAAAGACAGATACACCGAAATGTGTAACAAGATAGAGCAAAATGTTTGATAGAAAAAGAGTTGTAATTATAGGCAGCGGTCTTGGCGGACTCTCGTGCGGCACGATTTTGCAGAAGAACGGCTTCGACGTGACTGTGGTTGAACAGGGCACTCAGCCGGGCGGATGCCTCCAATGCTTTGAGCGCAAGGGAGCAAAGTTCGAGACGGGCATGCACTTCATCGGCTCGGCTCTGCCGGGGCAGACAATGCACTCTTTGATGAACTATCTTGGATTGCTCGATGATGTAAAACTTTCGCAACTCGATGAAAATGGCTACGACATCGTGTCGCTCGCCGGGCAGAATTTCAGTTTTGCCAACGGCAGAGAGCCTTTTATCGAGACAATGGCATCGTACTTCCCGAAGGAGAAGGATAACATCAGAAAATATTACGATATTGTAAAGCTGATTGCCAGTTCGTCGGCGCTGCACTCGCTCACGTCGAGCCATCGCGACGATGCCATTCATGCTGAATATCAGCTTAAAAGCATAAACGACGAACTCGACCAAATCTTTGGCGACGATATGCTGAAGAATGTCATCGTGGGAGCGTTGCCGCTCTACTCGGCGCAACTCGACAAAACGCCGTTTGCACAGCATGCGCACATTGCCGATTTCTACAATCAGAGCGCGTTCCGCATTGTTGGCGGAAGCGACCATATTGCCCACTCGCTCGTGGCAAACATCGGGCGCATGGGCGGACAGGTGATTACGCGCTGTAAGGTTCACCGCATCGTCTGCGATGAGCGTCAGGCTGTTGGAGTGGATACTGACAAGGGCTTCATCAATGCCGATATCGTTGTTAGCACTATTCACCCTATGCGTACGCTCGAGCTTCTTGCCGGCACAAACATACTTCGTCCGGCATTCTGCAAGCGCATAAACAGCATGCCGCAGACAAACGGCGGATTCTCGGTATATCTCAAGTTCAAGAAGAACACCGTTCCGTACATGAACTCGAACTTCTACGCATATCGTGGCAACACTCCGTGGAACTGCGAGCAATATACCGACGAGCAATGGCCAAAGGGCTTCCTCTACATGCACATGTGCCACAAGGAAAATCCTGTTTGGGCTGAGAGCGGAATCATAATCTCGTACATGAACTATGACGAGGTTGCCAAGTGGCATGGCACGAAAATAGGTCGCCGCGGCGATGATTACGAGCGTTTCAAGAAAGAGCGTGCCGAGAGGCTGATAAACGATATTGAACGCCATTTTCCCGGCTTTAAGGACTCGGTTGATAGTTTCTACACATCAACGCCGCTGACGTATGTCGATTATACAGGCACCGAACAGGGCTCGATGTACGGCATAGCCAAGGACATTTCGTTGGGCGTTGCCGGCAGGGTGCCTTACAGGACCAGAATCCCTAACTTGCTTCTGGCAGGACAGAACGTAAATTCTCACGGAATGTTGGGCGTTCTTGTCGGAACGATTATCGCATGTTCCGAACTCATTCCGGCTCAGACTATTTACGGTCAGATTCAGCAATCAAAATGCAGGTAGAGATGGGTAAGAAGGTAGTCATAATAGGCGCAGGACTGGGCGGATTGTTTACCGGAGCAATCCTTGCCAAGGAGGGACTTGAAGTAACCGTCGTCGAGAAGAACCAGACTGTCGGCGGCGGCTTGCAGAGTTTCGTGCGCTTTGGCGAGGTGTTCGACACCGGAATGCACGTCATTGCCGGAATGGGGAACGACGGAAGCATCAGGAAGATTTGCCGCTATCTGGGCATTGCCGACAGCATCAGAATAAAGGATGTTGACCGCAACTGCATTGACCGCCTCTATTTTTCGGAAGACAAGAAATATTACGATATAGCCTGCGGACGCGAGGAGTATGTTGATACGCTGTCGCGATATTTTCCGCATCAGCGCGACAATCTGAAACGGTATGTCGATGCCATGTTCCGCATAACCGACGAACTCGATTTGTTCAGACTCAGACGAAGGACGCTGCAAATGAAAATGCACTCCGAGGAGTTCATGCTCTCGGCATCCGATTTCATTGCCAAGTACATCAGCGACGAGAAACTGCGAAGCGTGGTGGCTTACATGAATCCGATGTATTCGGGCAGGTACGACAGCACTCCGGCATTCGTACACGCCATAATATCGGTGCTCTACATAAAAGGTCCGAGCAGGTTCGAGGGGGGCTCGCATCATTTTGCCGATGCTCTCGCCAAGGTCATTACCGATAATGGCGGAACAATCATAACTTCCGACGGCGTAAAGACGATTCTCACCGCCGGTGGAATGGTTTCGAAGATTCGTACGCAGAATGGACTCGAACTTGAGGCAGACTATTACATCTCAGACATTCATCCGTGCGCGTTGATAAAATTGCTCGACGATGAGAAGGCTCTTCCGAAGGCATACCGAACGCGTCTCGAAAGCATCCCGAACTCGTATTCGGCTTTCACGCTCAACATAAAGCTTAAGCCCGGCACGTTCCGCTACTTCAACCACACGGCTTACTACATGAGCAAGTATGCCGAAATATGGAACTTCGGCAACGACGACAACGGCTGGCCTCGCGGATTCCTCTTCATGACTCCTCCAAACCAAAATCAGGGCGAGTTTGCAACGAAGGTAATCATCACCGCCCCGATGCCGTGGCATTATGTAAGCCGATGGGAGGACACGACGGTTGGCAGGCGCGGCGCCGGCTACGAGGCGTGGAAGGAGGAATGTAAGGAGAAACTCATCTGCCAGATTGAGGAAATATATCCCGATTTCAGAAATTGTATCGACAAGATAAATACCGCCTCGCCGCTCACCATTCGCGACTATTTCGGCGCAAAGGAAGGCGGAATGTGCGGATTCTCGAAGGATTGCCGAAATATAGTGCTTTCGCAGGTCCCGGTTGTGACTAAGATAAAGAACCTTCTGCTCACGGGGCAGAACTGCAACTTGCATGGCTTCTGCGGAGTTCCGCTTACGGCGATAACTACGAGCGAGGTTATCCTCGGACTGAATCACGTTATTGACAAGATAAATATGATGGATTTTGACGACATACGCCCTTATTCTGAGGAGGAGATTCCGGCGGCGATGCAGCGGATAGCGCAGAGCGAATCGTTCGGAATGCTCGCCGGCTTCGTCTTTCCCGACAGAGATGTCGAGGAGGTGCGTGCCGAGGTTGCCGGCTACAAAACCGTACGCGACTTTCAGCTTGGCGTTATGTATTGGGCAAACAAGCAGATTCTGAAGCGCAGCACAACCGATTTCTCGTTCGGAGGAATAGAAAATATAAGCAAGGACAAGAATTATCTCTATATCTCCAACCATCGCGACATAATGCTTGATGCGTCGCTCCTTCAGAATGTGCTGACGGACAATGGCTTGGATACTTGCGAGATAACCTTCGGCGCAAATCTGATGCAGGGACAGCTGGTCATCGACATAGGCAAATCGAATAAGATGTTCCGCGTTGAAAGACCGAGCGCAAACATCAAGGAGTTTTACAAGTCATCGGCGCATCTGTCCGACTATATCCGCACGGTTCTCACGGCAAAGAAGCAGTCGGTATGGATTGCGCAGCGCAACGGTCGTACAAAGGACGGCATAGACCGCACCGACCAAGGCATAATAAAGATGTTTGGCATGAGCGGCCGAGGAACGAATCCTGCCGAGTCGCTTGCCGAACTGAACATTGCGCCGATAGCCATCTCGTACGAGTGGGAGACGTGCGACTATCTGAAGGCTCTCGAACTCTATCTCCGCCAGAAAGGTCCTTACACCAAGAAACCGGGCGAGGATTTGAACAGCATCATCACGGGCATCGTACAGCCAAAAGGGCGCGTGCACATCGAGTTCTGCAAGCCCCTCACGGCCGACGAACTTAATGCCGTGGCATCAGCGTGCGCCCCGAAGGAGTTCAACAAACGTGTGGCTGAACTGATAGACAGTCGTATTTGTGCGGCTTATCATCTTTCAGAAAACAATTTTATTGCCCACGATATGCTTAATTCTGCCGACGAATATGCCGATAAGTACGACGCGGCTCAGAAAGAAGCCTTCGTGCGCCATCTCGAATGCTTGTCGCAGTATGCCGATGGCAACGACATGGACGAGATGCGCCGCATCTTCCTCGGCATCTATGCAAACCCGGTTGACAGTAAGAATTTGTATCGAAAATGATTCTACGGATATACGATTATTTCAGCAAGCACAAGCCGATGCTCTTTGCATCGCTGGCACTCTTTACGGTGGTGCTCGTGGCTTCTGTCGTCCGCCTTTCGTACAAGGAAGATATAAGCGATTTTCTTCCCGTAGGCACGTCGGACAGAGAGTCGCTTGCCGTGTATCAGAACATATCGGGCGCAAACCGCCTGTTCGTCGTCTTCCGCAACACGGCGGATGCCGACAGCACCACCAGTCAGATTGACTATTTTGAGGAGCGTGTAAGAGAGCGCGACACGCTTGGCTGGTGCTCCGACCTGACAACGAAATTCGACCTCGACAAACTTGCCGAAACATCTGAATTTGTCTACGGCAACATTCCGTATTTTCTTACGGATGCCGATTACAGCCGCATGGACAGCCTTCTGGCACAGCCTGATTTTGTGCGCCAGAGAATGGCAGCCGACCGCGAGATGCTCTTGTTCCCGACGGGCGATTTGCTGTCTGAAAACATGTCAAAAGACCCCCTTGGACTTTTCGCACCGGTGGTTTCGTGCCTTCACGGAGCATCAGGCAACATGAAGTTCGAGATGCACGATGGCTACATCTTTACGCCCGACATGAGCCGTGCCATCGTTATGCTCACATCGCCTTTCGGCAACAGCGAGACTGATATGAACGCGCGTCTTACCGAACTTCTGAAGCAGTCGGTAGATGACACCCGGAAGGCTTTCCCCGAGACCGATGCAACCGTTGTTGGCGGTCCCGAGATTGCCGTCGGAAACGCTTCGCAGATAAAAAACGACAGCCTCATTGCCGTGGCTCTTACTTCGGTGCTGATAATGTGGCTGTTGCTCTATTCGTTACGTTCGGTTCGCAACATCGTGCTCATTCTGCTTTCCGTTGGATGGGGCTGGCTTTTCGCCCTTGGCGCGATTGCCTTGCTAAACGATAGTGCATCGATTATTGTTATTGGTATTTCGAGCGTAATTCTCGGAATAGCAGTCAATTATCCGTTGCATCTCATTGTTCATTCTGGGCACGAAAGGAATGTTCGCAGCGCGATGAAAGAGATTTTCGTTCCGCTTGTAATTGGCAACATCACCACCGTCGGAGCGTTCATGGCACTCGTGCCGTTGCAGTCTACAGCCTTGCGCGACCTCGGACTTTTTGCGTCCTTCCTTCTTGTCGGAACTATCCTTTTTGTGGTGGTGTATCTGCCTCACTTCGTGAAGATTAAGACTGCTGGTAGCGAGACGAAGATGCTCGACCTCCTTGCCCGATTCTGCCCCGAAGAATACAGAGGCATCGTCCGCCTTGTGGTTATTCTTACGCTCGTATTCGGATGGTTCAGTTTTGGTGCTGAGTTCGATTCGAACATGGCGAACATCAACTATATGACCGACGAGCAACGCTCGGAAATGGCTTATTTCCAGCAGATTCTGTCGGGCGATTCTGCTACGAACGTGCAGATAGTCTATGTGGTTTCGTCCGATTCGACCTTCGACGGCGCGCTTGCCGAGAGTCAGAAGAAGCAGTCGGCAATCGACAGCCTCGTCTCAGCCGGAACGGTTGCAAGCCATGCCGGAGTGCGCCAGTTCATCGCTTCGGAAAGTGAGCAGAATCGTCGTTTAGAACGCTGGAAACGTTTTGTTGGCGAGCATCGCGATGTCTTCGGGCGCGTTCTTTCCGAAGAATCGGCAAAAGCCGGATTCAGCGCAGATGCCTTCAGCGAATTTCAGATGCTTGTTGCCGATACAACCTCGCTTTCTGCCAAGCCTTTCGAATATTTTGCGCCCCTCACTCAGCAGGTTTTCAGCGGAAATCTAAGTTTCGACAAAGAAACGTCGAAGTGTGCCGTTGTCGATATTCTGAAAGTTGATGAAAGTAGGGTGGGCGAGGTTGAGGCTCTGTTCTCGCACAGTTTCGACGTGCAGAGCATGAACAGCGCGATTTCCGACAGTCTTTCCGACAATTTCAACTACATCGGCTGGGCTTGTTCGCTCATCGTTTTCTTCTTCCTCTGGTTCTCGTTCGGACGGATTGAACTCGCCATTCTGTCGTTTTTGCCAATGGCGGTCAGTTGGGTTTGGATTCTCGGCATAATGGCCATTTTCGGCATCAAATTCAACATCGTAAACATAATTCTCGCCACCTTCATCTTCGGACAAGGCGATGACTACACCATATTCATGACCGAAGGCTGCCAGAGCGAATACGCCTACCGAAAGCCGATTCTGGCATCGTACAAGAGCAGCATTATTCAGTCGGCTCTGATAATGTTTGTGGGCATCGGAACGCTTGTTGTGGCAAAGCATCCGGCACTTTTCTCGCTCGCCATCGTCACCATCATCGGAATGTTCTGTGTGGTTTTCATGGCATATCTTCTGCCGCCGTTGCTGTTCGGCATAGTAACCGCGCCAAAGCGTCCTGTTTCGCTTGCCAGCGCGTGCCGCACGCTTCTCCTTGGCATTCTTTTTGTTGTCGAAATGCCGTTTATTGCCATGCTTCGCCCGATGCGAATGTCGCTCAGAAACAGCGGAATTTCGATGCTTCACCGATTCAATCTCAGACTTTTATTTGGATTGAGAATCAAGCAGATGAAAGCCGAGAATGATGCATTCAGAAAATCATCTGTAGTGGTCTTCAATCACCGTTCAATGCTCGATGCCATGCTCATCGTTGCGCTAAACCGCAACATAATTCTGAAGTCGCAGACGCCGGAATCAGTCTGGCAAAAAATCTTCCTTTGGCTGTGCGGATGCTCGTGCGACAACGTTGATGTCTTGCTCGGTGCTGGTTGCTCGGTCGCTCTGCTAACAGACGAAGCCTCGGCTTGCGAAGTTGCAAAGGCTCTGAAGGCTGATATTCTGCCAGTTGTGATTCATGGCTCGGACAAGATAATATCAGACGAGAGCCTCGTAATAAATGGCGGAACTGTCACAATTTCGGTCGAGAAGAAGGTTTCGTATTCAGATTCTTCGGTTCTCGAAACGATTTCAGCCCGATACGATGAACTTTGCCGAAATATAGAGAATTCGTCTTATTTCGTCGGTCTTGTAAAAGATTTGTACATGTATCGCGGTGTTGATATAATGCGCACGGTAAATAGGAATCTTAGGCGCAACGGAAACTATTCTGCCATCGTAGATGTTCCTGTTTCTGCCGCAAAGGTGGTGATTGACGGCGTTGGATATGGTGAGGCGGCATTGCTTTTCACTCTCGTTCATCCTGATGTTCAGGTGGTTGCCGTTGAGGCTGATGCCGACAAACGCACGGTTGCGCAGAACTGCATCGGCGAGGTTGCACCGAACGTCGAAGTTGTGGAATCGTGTTTGGCAGATGATTCTGCCTTGGTTATAAATTTGAAAAAATAACGAAGAAAATATATGAAAGAAAAGATTGTTAAATTATTGACTGACGCTTTGCCGATAGTCGATTTGGATTCTGATTTTTTGTTCAGCGAGTTAGATTCGCTCGGCGTTACAACCATTTTGATGGTGCTTTCCGAAGAGTTCGGAATTCATCTCGAATCAACCGATGCAACTCCTAAAAATCTTCGAAACATCGACAGCATCGTCAAGATGGTCGAGGAAAAACTGAAGGAAAAATGATTCGTCTGATTGACCTTATTGCGCAGAACGCGGCACAATATCCCGACAAAACGGCTACCGTCTACAACGGCGAGCACCTTTCTTATGCCGATTTGCTTGGCAAGATTGATGCCGAGTCGGCGGCGATAATGCGGTCCGACGGTTATGCGAAAGGCTCTGGCATTGTGGTTAAGAACACGCAGAACGCCGATTTCATAGTGCGATATTTTGCCATTCACAAAGCCGGATGCGTTGCTGTGCCTGTTGAGAAAGACATTCCCGAGGCGCGTCTTGAACAGATAACGCAGATTGTAGCCGCCGAGAATTTTTCTGACGAGATTGCCGATGTGCTTTTTACCACAGGTACTACAGGCATGTCTAAGGGCGTGATGATTAGCCATCGCACAATCATAGCCAATGCCGAGAATCTGATTGATGCACAGGGCTTTGCACACGATGTTACGTTCGTTGTCAACGGTCCGCTCAACCACATCGGTAGTCTGTCTAAGATTTATCCAACCTTGCTCGTAGGCGGAACTCTCTATATTATCGACGGAATGAAGGATATGAACGTTTTTTTCAAGGCGTTCGACTATCCGTCGGAAAAGATGGCAACGTTTCTCGTTCCTGCAAGCATCCGAATGTTGGTTCAGTTCTCTTCGCGGCAACTTTCAGCCATTGCGCACAAGATTGATTTTGTCGAGACTGGTGCGGCTCCAATCTCTCAGGCAGATATGGAAAAACTCTGCGCTCTTCTGCCAAATTCGCGCCTTTACAACACATACGCGTCTACCGAGACGGGCATCATCGCAACGCACAACTACAACTCGGATGTGTGCGTGGCTGGCTGCCTTGGAAAAGCGATGAAACATTCAAAATTCTTTATTACCGACGAAGGCTCGGTGGCTTGTTCTGGCGACACGCTTATGAGCGGCTATATTGGCGACAGCGAGATGACGGTGCGCGTGATGCGCAACGGCGTAATCTACACAGCCGACTGCGGACGCATTGACGAGTGTGGCAGGCTGCATCTTACCGGTCGTGCCGACGACATCATAAACGTCGGCGGATTCAAGGTTTCGCCTTCCGAGGTTGAGGACGCGGCTATGGCTTTCGACGGTATTGCCGACTGCATTTGCATCGCGGCGCAGCATCCGGTACTCGGTACGGTCACGAAACTTCTATACGTTGCTCCAGACGGTTGCGAAATAGATCTGAAGGCTCTTGCTTCGTTCCTGAAATCGAAACTCGAAGCCTACAAAGTGCCGATGTTCTACTCTCGCGAAGAAAAGATTCAGCGCACTTATAATGGTAAACTCAACAGAAAATATTATCTGTAGATTTTCTGATATGAAAGAACAATCATTCGGCTTTCTTAAAACCAAGAGAGCCGAATGATGGTTTTATTTCCATCCTCCAATCCACCTGTTCATATCGGTGTCTTTAAATTCGTCGGCTTTACGGATGTTGGTGTCGGAGGGTTTGTTGAAGAGGAATTTTTCTACAAAGCGCTGAACGGCGTCGTTTTCGGAGTCGCACGCCATACAGTGAGGATGTCCGCCTTCAAACACGTAGCCAAAACGGTCGGAGATTCCAAATTTGTCCCAAACTTTGGAGGCGGCTGCTGTGGAAACGTATCCTGAATAGTCGCAGAGCCAGGGATAATCAGAGTTGCCGAGCACCAAAACGGCGCGGGGGGCTATCATCGAAATTATCTGATGGTGGTCGTAGGGCAAACGGTTGAGTTTTCCGTTGAAATTATCCTTAAACGAGGGGGCGAACCAAGAGTAGTTGGTGTTTTCCACACGTTCCACATTTACCTCGGTAGTGGCTGTGTGATAGTCGCTTGCACGCCACGAGTTGATGCCGCCGCCACCCGATTCTTGAATAATGGTGAGGGCAATGCGCTCGTCGAACGCTCCGGCAAACATAGCCATTTTGCCAGCGTAGGAGCAACCCGTTACTGCAATGTGGTTTACATCGGCGTTGATTTGGTCTTTTACTTGGTAGAGCGCGTCGATTAGGCGGCTTATTCCCCAAGTCCATCCCGAATAGTTTCCGCTGGTGTTCTTATAGTTAGGGAATAGTTTGTAAAATGCTGCGGCACTGTCTCTTACAGCCTGATGACTGCTTTTGATAATTTGGTCGTGCTTAAACGGAACAAGTATGCAACCCTTTACAAATTCGGGACGAATGCTGCCTGAGGGCATATTCATTCCGATAATTACGGGGAAAGGTCCGTTGCCTTCGGGGATGATTATTTTTGACGAAAACTCCAAACTTCCGCCTTTGGTATCCACCTTTATATTAATGGTGGTTTCGGCGGCGTTGTAGGTGGCAGTAACTTTTTTGAAAGAGGGGATAGGTCCTATTTCGTAATCCTGCACCATTCGGGCGGTTTCGTTGCGGTGGCGTTCCCAACCTTTGTAGTCGGCGTTGTATGTACCGTCTTGATACACAAATGGATCGGGGAGCGCCTCGTTGTTGTAACTCAGTTGTGCCGGAGAGATACTGATTTTTTTTATTGCCTTGCCGGTATTCTCCTTGCCAAACACCAGCGGCAGAGTGTTTTGCGCTGTCGCCAACGATGAGAACAGCAACGCGCCAGTCAATAATACTAAGCTTTTTTTCATACTTGTCATTTTTAGATTTTTATGATTATCAAGTGAAAACTATCTGTTTTCTGTTGTCTGAACTTCTGTTAGGTGTTAAGAAATGAACAGACTTGCCACAAAAATACATTTTTTTACCAAAACTCCATTATTTTGTGTTAAAAAAATGTGAAGTCTATCCTTTTGTTAAGCCGAATATGCCGATAGAATTCTGTTCGCTTGTGCTGAAGGGACGCAAGTGAACAAAGGTTGAGCGTGGAAATTTAGGCTTAACTATGAAAATCACGAACGAAACCCGAAGGCATCCCGAAGGATTAGCAGCAAACCTCATATTCCTTTTTCATCTCGGGCAAGAGATGCTTGAGTTGGTTTACCGACGGAGATAACACCCACCACAGACGCTGAAAGCGTCTCCGCTCAGTAACTGTAGGTTGGAACGACCTGCGGTATAAGCACCATCAACGGCAAGCACTCTGAAGGAGTGCCCCAAACTGCAATTCGGCTCCCCCCAAGGAGTTGCTACTCTTTTACATCCTCGAAGATGTGAAGTCTGTCTGCAAAATCATGAACGAAAATGCGCCCATTGTTAAAAAATGGAATTCCAAAATTACTTATTGCCCAACCTTTTTTGGATTCTTTTATAGAAAATAACCTATGTGCAAAAACGACCTCTTTCTTTTTGTAGTTATATACAGCAAAACCTGACGTATTTCCGTCTTCCAAGCATTCTAATCTCAGAGTAAGAAAATCTCCATAAAATCCAGAGATTCCCATAATATATTCTTTTCCATTATCATAATCATAATTTATTGCGTAGTCTGTCTTTTCTAAGACTTCGAGATTTTTTGCATCCACAAAATTCATAAAATTTTCACCTTCTCTATCCTTTACAACAACCAGAATATGATTGTTTTCACTATTAAGATATACACTTTTAATACTTCCATAGTTGCAATGTGGCAAATTAGTATCTTCCTTGGAATCAGAGAATGCCTTTATCACATCTCCCGTATTGACATCTATGGCAAGGAGAATCTCATGCCAGTCATGCTTCGATTTTACCCAAAGTTTACCACCACAGACACCTTCGATGTCCCCTAACTCAATTTTCACATTAAAATCTGACTGGTAGTCGCGTTGCCACAGAATGTTGCCGTCCCAATCGTATCGAATAATGGCATTTCCACGAGTCCAAAACACCATATTGTTGAAGACTTCCCGTTCATCCCTATAATCCTTTTCGAATATCTTATTACCAATTTCAATGTCTACAAGATTGGCATAACGTATATTGTCATCGCTCCTAAATGTAAAAACATTATTGTAGCGAATATTGGGTTCTCTGCGTATACAAAATGTATCCTTTACAACATTCAATAATTCACCATCCTTGCTATACAATCTAATGTCATAATAGCTATTGCCATCTTCAGACTCTGTTTGAACAACAACCTTATCATCATAACTGCAAACACAAATAGCCTCGCATATTGGAATCTCTTTGTCTCCAATATAAAACATAGACTTTCCATCAGCCTGAATTGTTGCGTATGCTCCAAATCTGGCATCGAAATTATCATATCCTACGTTCTTAACGACCTTAGTTTCTTTCCACATAGTCTTTGTTTTTTTGTCAGAACTCAAGCAGAAGTCTTACATTTATCTGTCTGCCAGTTAGATAGTTTGGCACGGCATACTGGTTGTTAGTTACATCCGTCAGCCAGAAATATGAGTTTACGTTGTTGATATTCAAGAGGTTGAAGGCATCTATGCCAATCCATGCGTTGCGCAGTTTTGATGCAACGCCGGTGCGTATGTCGTGCTCCTCGTTGTTGAGCAGACGGTAGCTCATGCCAATGTCGGCGCGCCTGTAGGCTGGCGTGCGGAAGAACTGCGTCTCGCGTCCGGTGTGTGGCGGACCGAACGGCAGACCGCCGGCATAGCTCAGTTTCAGACTCATCTTCCACTTGTCCGTGCCCGGAAAATAGTCGGTGAAGTAGAGCGACAGATTCATGCGCTGGTCGGTTGGACGAGGAATCTTCTTGCCGAAAAGCGTCTCTTCGGTCTTCATTATCGACAGCGTGAGCCACGAGTCACTTCCCGGAACAAACTCGCCAAACAGCTTCATGTCGATACCTGTGGCATAGCCTTTGCTCAGATTCTTTCCGTAGTAAGTAATCTTCAGATTATCAACATTGTATGGGTTGAGATTGCTCAGAATCTTGTAATAAATCTCGGTTGTGAACTTGAACGGTCGGTTTGCCATTCTGAATTTGTAGTCGCCAGCCAGAACGAAATGAATGCTTCGCTGGCTCTTTATCTCGGAGTTTAGCGTTACTGTGGCGTTGCCGTTTGCCGTCATCGTGGTGTCTTTAAGTTCCTTGTAGAAAGGAGCCTGATAGTACAGTCCGGTGGCAAAGCGGAAGGTGAAATTCTCGTTCTTCTTTGGAATGAAACCGACTGATAGTCGCGGACTTACGATACTCTCTCTGTTGAAGTCCCAGTAAGCGTAGCGCAGTCCGTAGTTGATGGTGAACATACCTTTGTCGTTGTTCATTCGCCAAGTGTCCTGTGCATAAAGTTCGTATCTGTTAGAGCTTAGTTCGTTGTTGCTGCTAAGGTTGTAAATCAGTCGCAGCTGGCTGTCGGAGTGGGGCAGAGAATAGCCTGCCGAGTCGCGCATCTCCCATTCCTTCATCTTCTCGTCGACAACCTCGTGTTTAAGTAGCGCGCCCCATCTTATCTCGTGCGCCTTCTTTCTTGCCTGACCGTTGAGCGTTACGCTCTTCACGTTTGTTGTAAGATAGTTGCGCGCGTGCTCCTTATATGTTCCAACGCCTATGCTCTCGTCCATACCCTCGTTGTTGAGCCAGTACTCGCCTTGGATGTCGTATGTTTCCTGCTCCTTGCTGTTGTATGCCGCTCCTTGCAGAGATATGAAGGTATGTTCGGTAAACTTGCGCGTGATGCTCGCCGTCATGAAGTAGGTTCTGAACAAGTCCTTCTCCTGACCGTCGAAATAAACCTTGAATTCCTTTATGTCGTCGAGCGTTCCAAAGGTTGTCGTTCTGTCCGACGGCTTAAACTGATAGCTGTTTCGCGAGTAGTTCCCGATGAAGTCGATGGTCCATCGTTTGTTTGGCGACCAACTTGTATAATTCTGATAGTCAACGAAGTTAGGGTTGTATTCGCCCTTTGTGTCGAGCGTTCCCAAGAGATAGCAGTTAGTCTTGTATCTCACGCTTTGCGTCATGCTGAAATGCTTGTTTCCGAATCCGGCATAGATGCCTCCGCCAAGCATACTTAGATTTGCGCTTCCCTCGAATTTCTTTACTTTCTTGTAAGTTATATCGAGCACCGACGACATTTTATCGCCATATTTAGCCTCGAATCCGCCCGATGAGAAGCCGATGTCGCTAACCATGTCGGGGTTGATGATGCTCAAACCCTCCTGCTGTCCCGAGCTGATGAGCATCGGTCGGTAAACCTCGATGCCGTTGATGTAGACGCTGTTCTCGTCGAAGCTTCCGCCGCGCACGTTGTACTGCGAACTCAGTTCGTTGTTCGATGATACTCCGGCTTGCGTTGCGATGTACGATTCTACGCTTCCTCCCGAGGCGTCGGGCATCAGTTTCCGGTCTTTTATGTCGAGTTTCTGCGTCTGCGTAGTCTGCCGGCGCACCTCGCTTACGGTTACGCCCTCAAGTTCCACGTCCGACGGCAGCATCGTAACGTTGAGCGCGATTATTCCCTTTGGTCTGCGCAGCGTTTTCTTCTTGGTGCGGTAGCCAATCATCGAGAAGATAACTGTAACGCTGTCTTGTGTGTCTACCGAGATGGAGTAATGCCCGCGCAAGTCGGTCGTAGTGCCTATGAGCACGGGCTTTTCAATGCGCACGGTAGCCAGTTCGATAGGGTCGTGGTTTTCGTCGGTAACGATGCCCGTAATCTTAGCCTTGTGCTTTGATGTGCCTTGTGCGGCGGCATCGGTAAAATGAGTGAATATTATTGTCAGCAGCAGAATGCTGTATCTTAGTCTGTTTAGCATATACACATAACGCATAAAACGGCTTTTTATTTTGTATTGAAAATTGACAATTAGAGAAAGTTGACAGGTTTACCTCTTCGACAGACCGATTCTTCCTTACAACGACAAAGGTAAGAAACTGTCTTGAATTGCTATTGTTTTTCTCGACCAATTTGCTTTCTTGTGCGGCTGCGCCGCAATCATCTGCAAACTTAGAGAAAGTTGAAAAAACTGAATCGATTGATAATTAGAGATTTATAACGAACAATTTCGTCAGAAATTGTTCGTACGTCCAAGGTACGTCCAAGGTACGTCCAAGGTACGTCCAAGGTACGTCCAAGGTACGTCCAAGGTACGTCCAAGGTACGTC